>NZ_JBQQCC010000020.1:0-166853 GCF_052245635.1 Nonomuraea sp. KM88
CAGCACCGCTCCTCCAGCCCCTCTGTGTTGTGGACGGCGGTAGATAACCACATCCACGACACCCGGAACCGGCTCTCACTCGACCATGCTGGACATGACAGACACATTGAGGAGCGCTCAAGATAACGATCGGGTTAGTGGTGCGCAGATGCACCCAATGCTCGGCCGGATAGTCGTAGAAGGCGAGCAGCTCCTCCAGATCGTCGACGACCTTGGCGACCGCTTTGGGGTACTTGGCGCCGTAGGCGGCCTGGAAGTCGGTCACCGCGGCCTGAGCGTGTTCTTTGCCCTCGGCGTTCCAGATCTCGGCCAGGTGCTTCTTGGCTGATGGATGGGCCGACTTCGGCAGCGCTCCCAGGACGTTTGCGATTTTGTGAAACCAGCACCTCTGCTCCCTGGCCTGCGGAAACACCTCCCGCAGCGCCGACCAGAAACCGAGCGCGCCATCACCGATCGCCAGCACCGGAGCGCGCATCCCACGCCGGGCGCAATCGCGCAGCAGGTCGGCCCACGACTCGGCAGACTCGCGGTAGCCATCGGTGAGCGCGACGAGCTCTTTGCGGCCGTCGGCGCGCACGCCGATCATCACCAGAAGGCACAGCTTGTGCTCCTCCAGCCGGATGTTGACGTGGATGCCGTCCACCCACAGGTAGACGTAGTCCACGCCGGACAGATCACGGGCGGCGAACGCGCGCTGCTCGGCCTTCCACTGTTCGGTGAGCCTAGTGATGACCGAGGCGGACAGGCCGCTGGCCGAGCCGAGAAACTGCCCCAACGCGGGGACGAAATCGCCTGACGACAGCCCATGCAGATACAGCAGCGGCAGCACCTCGGTGATCTGCGGACTCTTGCGCGCCCAAGCCGGCAGGATGGCCGAGGAGAACCGTCGGCGCTCACCGCTGTCCTCGTCGATGCGCTTGTCGTTGACCCGCGGGGCCTTGACCTCGACCGCACCAGCCGCGGTGAGGATCTCACGGGCGGCGTGGTATCCGTTCCGCACGACCAGGCGGCGACCGTTCTCATCACGCTCACCGGCGAAGGCGGCAACGTAGGCGTCCACCTCGGCCTGCAACGCGACGGCGAGCATCTGGCGGGCACCCTCGCGGACGATCTGATCGATCAGCGAAGCCGACGTGGGCAGCGGGCTGTCGTCAGCGGGCGGCTCGGGCACTACGGTAAGCGGCACGGGTGTGCCTTCCCGACCGACGCTGCAACGTCGGCCTTATCTCGAAACCATCATCGGATGATCCGGGAAGGTACACCCCTTCCCGGCAGATCCACAGGTTTCGATCATTGCTCTCGCGCTCAGTGTCGCCGCTAAGAGCGCCACACCCATCGGTGTGCCCTCTGCTCAGGTTAGGCGGGTTTCGGCTGTTGCGATGGCCGCCCCGAATCGCTTTAAGGCGACTCCTTGAATATATGTGCGGGCACGTCGGCACTGCCTCCTCCTCTGCCGTAGTGGTTCCCATCATCTGCTACTTTCCCGTCCCCTCTCGCTGATGCTCCTACCGTGGCCCACCATGTGGTTGCCTGCCGGCCGGCCCTGGTGAGGCCCTTGCCGAGAAGGTGGTGGGTGAGCAGGTTCTCTTCGCCGCCCTCCCCACTCGTTGGGGCCGGGGAGCGGCCGCACCGACCTCGGTTCCCGCGTTCGCTATCGGGGCGTGTGCGGCAGCGAAGGTGTGTCGGATGGGGGGAGATTTCCGTACTGGAAATAGGGGTGGCGTTCCCTGCTGCGGTTAAGGCCGCTACCCCTCTCAGGTGTTGTTTTCGCAGGCCTTCCCGGTTTCGGACGGTGCGATGGGCGGCCCGACTCGTCTAAGGACGAGTCCTTTGAATATGTGTGCACGTGTGTGAAGGGGCTGGTCGTGCTGCTCGTGTCCTGTTCGGCGGCGGCTTGCCTGCATCCCTTGGTTCTTCTTGGACTGCCAGCAGTCTGGCCGGCTCGCGGCTAAGCCGCGGGCCGGTCTCGGTGTTGACCTCGGTCTGAGCGGCGAGCAGCGTCTTCGTCTGAGGTGGTCATGGGTGCGTCGCACGCGTGTGACCGGCGCGTGTGACGGGTGACGCCTTCGTGCCGCCAACCCCCAACACCCGACGGTTCCCCTGGCCCCGCGTCGTCGCCGACATCGCCGCGTACATGTCCCTCACCCTGCCGTGTCGGTCGTGGTGGTAGTCGCCCAGGATGTCGGTCATGTGGGCGGCGATCATGTCGAGTCGGGTTGTGCGCTCGGCGTGCATGCCCGGCAGGTGGGGGCGTCTTCGCCGGGGTTGTATTCGATGGGGTCGCATTCGCCGCCCAAGGTGAACATCTCCTCGTAGGTGCAGATTTCGAGGAGGCTGCCGTCGTCGCCGCGTTCGAGGCGGACGATGACGGGTTGAACGTGGCGGGGGCCCCTCATGATCGCCTATCCGGGGCCATGGTCGGTGAGCGCGGGCTGCCGGGGGCTGACGATGGGACGGGCGGCGGTCATGTTGGCGTGTGCCATGTGGTGTGCCTGTCGATGTCTCGGCATGTTATTCCGGTGCCGTGTCGACGGTGTTACCACCTCATTCAATGAAGGCTCGATAAACACCGCTTGTCAACCGGGATGCATATTATTCTCGCAGATTCTTTCGCGCGGCATTCGGGCATCGTTCGCCGTGGTCCGACGAAAGGCGAAGAGCCGGACGCGCGTGTGACGTCAAGGCTGATCCCATGAGTTTCCCGCGAGATGTTTCCACAGATCAGCGGTTGTTTTGTTAGGTTAGCCTCTCCAGCCGTTGGGGTGATACAAAAAATGGCCCGGTCGACTTGCCGTCCGCGTTTCGTGCGAGGGATGGTCGTGATGCAAACGAAAAAGCACCGGCCCGGACGGGGGCCGGTGATGCGACCAGAAAGGGCCTCACACCATGGCTATTCACATCGCGGAAATTGCCGCTACTGAAATCATCCCCGCTGATACGGAAACCGCCGTCGCGATTCCCGCCGACGCCGGGCCTGTGGTGGCCCCTGACGGCCCCGACGCCGCTGCCCCGGACACCGACCCTGCCCCGGACGCGGACGGGCGTGTGACGGCGGTGTGGGCGGCGCTGAACGCCGAGCCGGGTGGGTCGGCTACGGTGATCGGGGCGGCGGCCGGGCTGAGCCGGATGGTGGCGGGCAAGATCCTCAACCAGTTCAAGGCCGAGGAGCGGGCTCGCCGTGAGCCGGGGGTGAATGACGGTCAGACACGGGGCCGCGCCGCCGACCGGTGGTACCCGATCACCGTCAACAGCGGTAACGCCGCCTCCTCGGACACCATCGCCTCGGACGGTACCGCCCGAGGCACCTCGGATGTCGATATGCCGGAGACGGCGCCCGCCGTCCCGGATGCTGACGCCACCGGCACCGCCAGCGCCATCCCGGACGCTGACGCCGTGCCCGCGCCGGAGGAGACGCTCCCAGACGCCGCCGATTCGGCCGACCCCGCCCCGGCGGCCGAGCCGACCGGCGAGGAGGACCTGATCGAGGAGATGCCGGACCTGCCGGAGGATGTGACCGGCGATGACGCGCCCGGCGAGGGTACGGACCGGGCCGACGACGCACCGGTCCCGGTTGCCGACGCTGACACATCCGAGCCGGTGACTAGGCCGCTGTCTGAGCCTGACGTGTCCGAGCCTGATGCGTCTGGGCCGGTGTCCGAGCCGACGGCGGATGATCCGGCCTGGGTGCGGGTGCGGGCTGAGCTGGCGGAGCTTTCCGATCTGTTCGGCGGGGTCGCCCTGGCCAAGGCCGAGGGGAACGATGTGATGGCGCTGGGGTGCCTGGAGATGGCGATGGCGCGGGTCGCCTCCGTGCACCGTGAGGCGCGGGCGGTGCTGACCGGTACCGCCGCCGCCCCGGCCCGCCCTGCCTCCGGTACCCGGCCGGGCACCGCCAGCGCCAGCGGTGTGGAGGGTGGGGTGCGGCCGGGGGCGTTGCGGGATCGGGTGCACGCGCATCTGCTCGCGTTCCCGGGCAAGGACTTCACCCCGTACGAGATCGGCAAGGTCCTGGAGGCCTCCTCCGGCGCGGTGGCCAACGCGTTGGACCGGCTCGTCAGTCTCGAGGACGCGGTGCTGACGTGTGAGCGGCCCCGCCGGTTCGCCCTCGCCCCCACCGACGACATGCCCGATGACGCCTCCGCCGGAAGCCCGGCTGAGCCGGGCCACACGGCCACCGACACCTACGACGGCTGAGCCGGGTGGGACGGGCCGCCCCACCCTCCGCGCCGGGCTGCGACACGCCCCTGCCACCCGCTGATCACCGGCGTACCGGCCTCTGACACGGCAGGACCGGAACCCCACCACACCCCATCGCGGCGTCGCGTCTGTTTCGCCTGCCCGCACCTCACCGCCCCTCACCACAACCGATCAGAACCGCCCATCAGAAAGGGAACTGTCATGGCTCACGAGATCGAGATCTTCGCTAACGGTTCGGCTGGGTTCGCCGCCGCTGGTAAGCCGGGCTGGCATGGGCTCGGCTATACCGCGCCGGGTCCGATGTCCGCCGAGGAGTTGTTGTCCCACGCTCAGCTCGCCGGGTGGAACGTGCGCAAGGTGCCGGTCGGCCAGGTGAGCGATCCGGTCACCGGTCTGCCGGTGGTCACGGATGAGGACTTCCTGGTGGTGCGCACCAATCCGGTCACCGGGGCGCCGGAACGGCTGGGCCGGGTCGGCCGGGACTACCAGGTGCTGCAGAACGAAGACGTCACCGGCTTCCTGCAAACCCTGGTCGATGAGTCCGGGGCGGTCTTCGACACCGGCGGGTCGCTGAACGAGGGACGCCGGGTGTTCGTCACCATGCGGCTTCCCGAGCCGCTCATGGTCGGCGGGTTCGATCAGATCGACCTGTATCTGGCGGCGTTTTCCCGGCATGACGGGTGGGGGTCGTTCGTCACCGTCGCCACCCCGGTCCGGGTCGTCTGTGCGAACACCGAGCGGGCCGCGCTGGCCCATCACGCCTCGAAGTTCACCGTCCGGCATACCGGCAACGTGGCCGGGCGGATCGCCGAGGCGCGTGAGGCGCTGAAGCTGACCTGGAAGCACGGGGAGGCGTTCGCGGCCGAGGCGGAGAAGCTGCTGGCGACGCCGATGGATTTCGCCGAGTTCCGTCAGTTCGCCAGCGTGCTGTACCCGCTGCCGCCGGGGGCCAAGGACCTGGCGCGTAAGAACCGCGAGCTGACCCTGCGCCAGTTGGAGCACCTGTTCGCGCAGGCACCGACTCAGGAGCCGATCCGCAACACGCGCTGGGCGGCCTACAACGCGGTGACCGAGCGGCTGGATCACCGCAGCCCGGTCTTCGGCGGCCGTGATGTGGCGATGGTGCGGGCGGAGCGGGCGCTGCTCGATGACCACGACAACGCCAAGGTCAAGGCCCGCGCGTTCCGGCTCCTGGCCACCGCCTGACCCGCCATCTATCTCCGGGCGTCCGGTACGGCCCCGGCACAGGGGCCGTACCGCACCCGCAACCGACCAACCCGATCCACCCCGGACCGGGCCCACGGGCCGCCGCCGCCCCTCACACCGGGGTTGCCCGGCAGGCGGCGAGCACCGGGCCTAGGACTACCCGGTTCAGGCTGATACCGCCGCCCCGCGTACGTCATCAACCGCTACCGAAGGAGATCATCATGGGTCGACTCGAAGACCTCACCGTCCAGTACGCCAACGCCGCCCGCTGGGACCTCAGGCAGGCCCTGACCCGCATTGTCTGTCTCGATGAGGAGGGCACGCTGCATGACAAGGACTTGGGTCGGATCGCTTATGCCTACCAGCGGTTGTCGTGGTGGCAGCAGGTCACCGACCTCACCCACGGCCGCGCGGACACCGTCGACGGCGCGACCGCGCTGCTGACCGTACGGCAACACGCCCACGCCCTGTTGCTCCACGCCCGCCCGGTGACCAACGGCGGCCTGTTCGCCCAAGCGATGGAGGAGTCCCGCCGAGGCGGCGCACGGGCCTTCCTGGACGCGACCGACAAACTCGCCCAAGCGCTGGCGCTGCCCTCCGATCTCGATGCTCCTTCCGCCGACCACGGCACCCCGGCCATCACGACTGAGCAGGGCTGGGATGGGCAACCGCCGGTGAGGGCGTGCGCGAGCACACATGCCTTTATCCGGAGACGGCGATCACCCGTCTCCCTGCCTGCCTCGCCCGCCCCTCCCCCGATCGGCGCGGGGCCGGTATCGAGCCGCCAGCCGGGCGGCCATCCCGTGCCCCTCACCCCTCACTAGCTCCTGCCATCCAGAGAAAGGGAAGACCCACGATGAACGACCCCTGTCAGCCCGGCCCGCTACCCCCGCCCGGCGGGCTGCACGAGATGACGCGGGCCTCGTGCGATCAGTTGACCGCCGAGAAGATGACCACCGTCCGCCACGCCTTCTACACGGCAGCGGCGAAGGCGATCTTCGCCTTGCAGAACGGGCAACGGCTCACCGGCGAGCAGCTGTTCGTCACCGCTCACGCTCAGGCGTCCCGCGCCTGGTGGGACCGGGTGGCCGAGGAGATCACCGGCAAGAGGCTGAGCTCCGATCACGCGCTCCGGCGGGTGCGCTCGTGGGCCCGCCACTACCTGACCGGGGAACCCCCGCTCACCCGGCCGGGAACGCTGTTCGACCACGCCCTCGCGCACGCCGCACGGATGGCCGCCCGTGACTTCCTGCGCGACAGCGGCCACCTGCTCACCCAGCACCTCATCGACCAGACAGCCCACCCGCTCGCGGCCACACCCCCCGACCACGACCACCACCGGCCAGACAGCCTCATCCCGCCTGCCTCGACCGTGGCGGGGCCATGACCAGCCAGCCGAGTACGCCAGCGCATCCCGGCACTGGCGACACCCCCGAACGAAGGGACACCCTGTCATGAACAACCCCCAGCAGCACCCCCACACCGGCGCCCCGCCGGAGAAGAGTATGGCTTGCCTGGAGGCGATCATCCGGCAGGCCGAACGCGACCGTCAGGATCACCTCGATGACCTGTTCCGGCGGCTGGGCCGGGGCGAGCGGCTGGGCGCCGTGCAGGTGCACGACACCCTGCGCGCGCAGACCCTGTGCACGTGGTGGCGGCTGGTGGCCCGGCACCTCGAACACGCCGACGGCGGCGGCCTGCACCCGGCGCAGGCCGTGGCCCGGTTCGTCTCCTGGATCCGCCCGTACGCCACCGACCCCACTCCGCCCAACCCCACACCGCCCGACCCCACCTCACTCGACCCCAGCCAGGACGGGCGCACGCGCGGGCAGGACGGTGAGCGCGCGTTCGCGCTGGCCCACCTCGACCACAGCCTCGCCCTCATCCGGCAAGACGCCGCCCGCGCCTTCCTCACCCAAGCCGAGACACTCGTGCCGGCCTGCTCCCCGCAGCAGTCTCCGAGCGCCTCGGCCGGGCAGGAGGCCACGGCATGACCCGCCACGACACCGCTACCGGCGACCCCGCACCCACCGCGCCGGAGAGCGCCACCGTCGCCGAGCTCGTGCCGAGGCGGGCGGACAGTTCGCGGATGGAGATCTTCCAGATGCTCGGCTGGCGGTGGGACATCACCGCCGCCAAGCAGATCACCCAGGGCCGGGTCCCTGAGGGGCGGATCGTGACCGAATGGTGGGCGGGCATGCTCAACCTGATCGTCATCGACGCCGAGCACGCGGCGCGGGTGGATCTGTCGCGACCGTTGATCGTAGCCACGGTCCCGACTGGCGGGATGCTGATCATCGACGGCTGGCACCGCCTGTGCAAGGCCGTGACCATCGGCGTCGAGGAGTTGTCCGCGGTGGTGCTCACCGCCGAGGAGGAACGCGCCTGCCGGATCTGCGGTGGCGAAGAACCGGCCGAAGAGGACATCGAGGATCTCAACGAAGACGACGAGAAGGATGTGGCTGGTAGCGCCTGATCCGGTGGCGTAGGTGGCATGCCCCGTCCAGCACAGACGAATTGTGCTGGACGGGGCACACCTCCTGCACCACCGGATCAGGCTTGTCCACCATCCGGCTTCGCTGCTGTTAAGCCTCTCGTCCTTGTTGGATTCGTAGCGGATGAGCAGCGCCCGGTACCAGTGAGCGCGATCCTTAAGCTGCTGCAGCATCCGGTGACGGAGCCCGGGATGCTGGCCTTGCCAACGTAGGCGCCCCACCGGCCCTCGCTGTCCAGGCGGTCGAGCAGGAGATAGACGCCGGGCACGTTCCAGCCCTTCTCCAGGCGGCGGACGTGGTCACGGTCGAGGAGAAGCATGCCGGCGACCTTGTGCTTGGCGCGGATCTTCATCGGGTTGTTCAGATCGTAGGAGAGGCCGACGATGAGCTGGGACGGGGCGAACCGCATCGCACACACGCGGGCGTCTCCTTCACCTGATGCCACCACGAGATATTCCCGAACAGTATCGGACACATCGCTCTGCGCAACCATGTGTTCCGAGGAAGAAACGAGCAGCTCACCCGGCGGATAGCCACACTCGCCGTGCCGGACAACACGATGAAGGTGCCCGTTGCGGCCATAGAGGACCGTCATCCGCGCGATCCGCCGTGGCCACAGCCGGGGCGGTGGGTTCGCCCACGTGCCCGTGCCGGGCTGTGCGGCGGCCGGTCAGACGCGTTCAGCAGGCACGTTCAGCCCGCGGACCAGGACACTTTTGCCTTGGATTCTTTCGTATGGCCGAACCTAGAGCCCTGCTTGGCATGGCCGTAGGTGCATCGCTGCATGGAGTCGATGTCCAAGTACGCCAGGACTTCCTTGCCCGGCAGCAGCGGCGTGTGCTGGGCCAGCGCCGCGAGCATCTGCCGGGCGACCTTGTCCAGTTGTCGTACGTTGCTCCAGGTGAAGGCGCGCAGGAACGATCCCAGTGTGGACGGCGCGCTGATGCCGTCGAACAGCTCGCCCATCCCGCCGTGCCGCAGCGTGTCCAGGTCGTTGATGCTGTCGGCGCCGCAGGCCATCCCGGCCACGATCAAGGCGAGCTTCGCGGAAGCGTTCACCCCGTCTGCCGCTGCTGGAACCATCTGCTCGCCGACCAGGTGCTCCAGGCCCGCCCGCTCGACCAGCCGCAGCGCTGTGGCCAGGCCGCCGTAGGAGATCAACTGCTCTTCATCGAAGATCGCGTGGGTGTTGCTCCGGCGTGGGAAAATCGCATTTACAAGGTGCCTTCCTAAGCTGGCTGATTGAAGCGTAGAGAACTCCAATCTTCCCAGGTCAGAGGACAAATCGCCTCATTTCGCAACACATACAGCAAATGTCAAGCCGTGGATCCAGGCTAAGGCGCAGGCCGCTTGGCTGGTGCACCTCCATGGATCGGAAGAGCCTTCAGGTATAACCCCTCGAACTCGGACGCAGGTGCCCCTATGGTCGAAGTCATGGTTGACCTTACTGAGTACGAGCGGCGCGGCGACTTCGACGCACCATTCGAACTGACCAGAAAGCACGAGCGTGTCCAGAAGGAGTCCGAGCGTATCCGCGAGGCGGTGCGGTGCGATATCGGTCCGTTGACGTGGGAGGCCTACATTGCGGGCGAGCCATGTCCCGGTTGCGGTCTTCCGTATCGAGACGAGAAGCCATGGGAATTCAAGGGCACCATGTACTTCACAGAAGAAGAGCGCATCCGCTACGACGCTGAGGAGGCCCGGTTCAGAAAGGTGCACGGCGACTGTCACGCGATGCGCCACTCGGTCTCGGGATCGCTGACCATGCACTGCGGCAAGTGTTGCCCGTCACCGCCACTCTCGCCACGGCAAATCGAGAATCTCGGCCGTATCCTCGGCGCTCCAAAGCAGCCCCATGAACTGATGCGATGGCGCCTCCGGTTGTACTGCGGCCACGTCGTGGAGAAGCGATCGCATTACACACACAAGACGCTTCACTCGGCGTTCACAGGTTCCACATCGTGCCCTGAGTGCGGCCTCGATCCGGCGACCATCGTGGACGGTGAGGCCATCGGCCTCGTGGAGGAGCCACCCGGCGTAGCGAAGCGGGTGCCTGCCAAGTCGCCTCGCCGTCCCACTGCGACCCGGAAGCCCACGAGAGCTGAGTTGGAGGCGAAGGTTCGCGAGTTGGAGGCGGAGGTGGAGCGGCTTCGCGGTTCGTAGCTGTCGAAACGGCGAAACGACTCGGCGACTCGCACAGGGGGTCGATGAACCAGCTCGGCGTCCTACCATCGCCCGGCCATCGGGAGGGCGCTGTTTGCGCAGCCCCCTTACCCAGGCGAATGCCCGTCATGTACTGCGGGATCTCCTCGGCTCCTTCTTCCGTCGGCCCCTGCTGACCGTCAGGCGCGTCGACGACCCGCGACCGCCCCGAGAAGATCTACAGGCTGGCACGACTCATGCCTCGCAGCAGTGCGACTAAAGGATCCCGGGGGTTGCGCGGTTGTCTTGTCGCACCAGCGCGGCACTATCGACTCATGGCCGACGTACCTGTCCTTTCTGCCGACCGATTCCAGCACTGGGCGGTCGACTTCGTGCGCAATGAATATGTGGTGGTCACGACGGACGGACAACGTCTCGCCGGGACGCTACCGACGACAGCCTGGCCAGATAACCAGGTCGCACAGTCGGTCTTCGACTGGGAGCACTGGTGGGTGATCAGCACGACACGCAGGGGCGACACGCTCGTGTCGGAGGCGTACAGCCCTATCAGCACAGACAAGGGGCGACCGGCCGTCTACCTCGACCAGAATCACTGGAGCAAGCTCGCATGGGCGATGGTTGACCCCCGTAAGGTTGCGAACAAGGATGAACTCACCGCCGCGATGCGGATCATCGAACTTGCCACCGACGCCGGTATCGTCCTGCCGCTCTCGTCGGCGCACCTTACCGAGACGTACCCGCTCCATGGTGATCGTCGCTACAACTTGGGACTCGCGATGGCCAAGCTGGCCGGAGGCTGGGAGCTTCGCTCCCCCATGACGGTCTGGGACAACGAAGTGGCCATGATGCTGGCAACGCACGAAGACGCTCCGTTGCCGGCATTCTCGCAGCTGCCTGTCGTCACCACCGAGCCACAGGCCTTCCTCGCCAACGGCGTGCGAGCATACGAGATCGACAACGACTGGGATCTGTTCCAGCTCGTCCTCTCCGAACCTTCCACCACGTTGTCGTGCCTGATCGACACCACCGCTGAGGCGAAGGGCGACGTGTCCGCATGGGTTCAGCGCAATCAGGAGATTACTGACTACTTCGCCGGACAGCGACTCCCCGATACAGATCGGCGAAAGCAGGCCGCAGGATTCTTCTGGACCGACAATATCCAGGTGCTCGCCAAAGCCGCAGCACGGGTCGGCGTCGCCCCAACATCGTTTGCCCAGGATTCCAAAGAGTTGCTCCATCAGACCGAGACGATGCCATTCGTGTCGAACTTGTCGGCGCTATTCCGGCTGCGCTACCTCGATCGCCAGAACCGATGGAAGGGAAACGACCTGATCGACATGATGTACCTCTCGTGCGCAGCAGGTTACTGCGACTACGTGGCTGCAGAGCGTCACACGGGAACGCAGCTCCGGCAGATCATGAAAAGCAAAGGCGTAACTCCCAACGTGTTCATCACACTTGCGGATCTTGTGGAGGCCCTCGACCGGGACGGCGTGAAGACAGTAGCCGAGGGAGCATCCGACAGTAACCGACAATGAGCGGGCTCAAGCGGCGCGAGCTACATCGGTCACTGGCCCTCGCACCGCCCTGCTGCCCATTGCAGCGCTGCCTTCCTGCCAAGATCAATGCTCAAGGCGAGCCCCGGTGCACGAGATGGATGTCGTGGGGCTGAAGCTTCCCCTAGTCGTTCCACACCTTCATCATGTCCAGGCAGCGCGAGTCAGCGAAGTTTGAGTGAGGGGGAACGCCGCAGGTGAGAGGACTGTGCAGCGCCTTCGGGACGTGGCGGCACGGTCGCGTATGCGCCTGGGGCCGCCCGGTTCTCTTATCCCGAGGTTCGCCGCCGCGCGCTCTGACCTGGCCTGCGTGCTTAACCATCGGTGAGAAACCGGGCGGTCATCAGCCTTCGGTGATAATGCTCAACCTTCGCTGCAAAAGATCAGGATACTCCGTCGTGTGATTGGTGACGGATCTTGTCCGGAGACTGCCCGAAAACGCTGTGACCTGCGAAAACAAGGCCCAAGGCGGAGTGGTGTTGGCGGCTGAACCACGATGGTTCTGGGTGCTGGCCCGGGACGGAAGACGGCCGGGCCGCGACGCACCCGCCTGCCACCCCAGCCTGGTTGTAGCCAGGCGAACGACTGCGCGGCGGAGCCCAGAACAAGCGCGGCACGGACAGGCATTACGAGATCTTTGCTTGGCGGCTTGTCCTAACTCGGGCCTCGAGACAGGTATTTGGATAAGTGACAGGGATCGCTGACCCGGTACTCGGGCCACACCCACATGACCGAACCCATCACCTCGGCCACCACTGCCTCGACCAGCCACTCTTGCGGCGCACTCACCGTACGTCGCGAGGTTCACGACCCCACGGGGGGACATCTGCCACTGACCGTCTGGCTGGCCGCAGCCGACACCGAATCAGCCAGCACCTGCGAGAGCGGTTGTTGTCATCCGGTCAGCGGGCGGCCAGCCCGCCATCGCATCGCCACTTGCACTCGCATGGGCGAGACGATCACTCACCTGGGCGCCACCGATCATCAGGTCATCTCGGCCGCGCTGACGGCAGGCCGCCTGCCGGTAGCCGTCTTCACCGACGCCAACTGGGCGGGCGTGACCTCGCCCAAACACGCGCCGCGGGCCTGGTGTATCTGCAGTACCTCATCGCCCTACGCCGGCCCGCACAGGGCGAGCACATCCACCCTGACGTCTCCGATCGTGGCCTGGCCGCTTCGCACGAGCTGCCGGAGTGCGCCGGATTGCCTGCGAGCGCACGTGCGCAGTGACGTGCTGCTGTTCACCCGGCCGAAGACCTCCGAGTTCATCCGAACGGAAACGGGGGCCTGCGGAGCCACTCAGCGGGCGAAACGCGTCGGCGACGGCAGCGCGGACGGAAGTGAGCGTTCATGATCGAGATGACAACGTCGGTGTGGGCGACCGGCCAGCAGAACGTCGCGGGTGCAACGGTGGGGCCGGTACGTGCCGGAGTCGATGCGGCATCCGGGCACGATGCTGCCCGACATCGCCGCCAGGACGATCGCCACCTACACCGCACCCGGAGAGCTGGGTATCGACCCGATGTGCGGGATCGGCACCACCCTGGTCGAGGCCGCTCACCTCGACAGATACGCCGTGGGCGTGGAGTACGAGGAGAGATGGGCGCGGCTGGCCGTGGCGAACCTCGGCCACGCCCGCAAGCAGGGGGCGTCCGGCTTCGGACGAGCGGTGGCCGGGGATCCCGGCGCATCGCCCGACTGCCGCCGGATCTGGCCGGGCGGGCGGCGCTGGTGCTCACCTCACCCGTACGGGGCTGCCACACATGGGCACATCCGCTCGTAGAGCTGAGCCTGAGCTGGAGTAGCGCGGATTGTTCCGGCGTTCGGGCCCGGATTCGGGCCGGGCGCTGGAGCGCGGGCTGAACCTGTGGATTTCGCTTGACGCGGGCTATGGAGGTGGGCGTCGATACCACCCGCCCACGCACCCGCCGCCCCGCTACCGCACCCCGAACCCAGGGCTGTGGCCGCCCGTCGATGACCGGCAGCCACATCCCGCCCCGGGGGCCACGCGGGGGCGGGTCGGGGGCGTAGCGCCCACCACAGCCCGCCAGGAACACACGGCCCATACGGCCGCAGGCCTGTCCATCCACGTCACGGAGGTGATGCATGACCAGCACAACCCCAACCAGCCACCCCACGCAGCAGGCAATGCCAGAGGTGATCAGCCTGCTCGCAGCCGGACGGCTGCTCGGCATGGGCCGCACCAAGGCCTACCGCCTCGCCCGCGCGGGGCAGTTTCCGTGCCGCGTGTTGCGCATCGGTGGCCAGTACGCAGTACCGGTACGCGGGCTGTGGGCGCTACTCGACCACACCCATCCGGACGGCAGACAAGCCCGTCTGGCAAGCAAGGAAGGATGACCTCGATGGCGAAAGCTCCGGGAACGACGGCAGTCAAAGAGCCGACCGTAGCTAAGGGCACCACCTTCAAAACGTGTTCCTGCAAGGACCCGGCCACCGGCAAGCGGCTCGGGAAGAACTGCCCGAAGCTGCGCCGCCCGCACGACGACGGAGGAGCCCGGTGGAGCACCACGCACGGCTCCTGGGGCTACCAGCTGGAACTGCCCGCCCATACCGACGGCAAGCGGCGTAACCCGTTGCGGCGCAGCGGATTCGCCACGCTAGAGGATGCCGGGGCCGAACTGGACCACGCCCGCGGCCTGCTCACCCTCGACACCGACCCCGCCGTCCGGCGGCAGATCACCAAGCTGATGCTGTCGGTCCTCAAAGACACCAAGACCCTGCCCGACACCGAGGAAGTGAGGCGCAAGGTCCGCACCCGCCAAGACCTCAACCGGCACATCACCGTAGCCGAGTGGCTGGAGGAATTTCTCAAGCGCAAGCGCGCCATCGAGGCGACAACGAAACGCTCCTACGAATCCCACGTCCGCCTCTACCTCAACCCCTACCTCGGCGACATCCGGCTGGACCGGCTACGCGTCTCCGACATCGCCAGCATGTTCGATGCAATCGAGGAGTTCAACGACATCATCGCCACCGAACGCGCCAGCGGCGACCCCACTCGCGTAGCAGCAGTCAAATATCGGCGTCCGGTCGGCCCTACGAGCATGCACCGCATCCGGGCCACCCTGCGGCACGCCCTGAACATCGCGATCCGCCAGGACAGACTCCTGGACTTCAACCCCGCCGCCGTCGTCGAGATGACACCGATCGACCGGCCCAAGCCAGTCGTCTGGACCGAAGAGAAGGTGACGCAATGGCGTAAAGACCAGGCCGAACACCGGGACCGCCTCAAGCACGCACGCGACGGCAAGCGCGTCGACCCAATCGCCGCCTACGTCAGCACTCCCCGGCCCTCGCCCGTCATGGTGTGGACCACCGAACAGACATCGGCCTTCCTCACCTACGCCCGCCGAGATCGGCTATTCGCCCTGTACCGACTCATCGCCGTACGCGGCCTGCGACGCGGCGAAGGAGCCGGCCTCCGCTGGCCGGACATCATCTTCGCGACATCAAGGATCGGCATCCACTGGCAGATCACCCAACTCGGCTGGACCCCAATCCAAGGCAGCCCGAAAACCGATGCCAGCGACCGCGAGATCGCGGTGGACGCCGAGACGATGGCCCTCCTCAAGCAGCACCGTAAGCGTCAGGCCCGGGAACGGCTGGCCGCAGGCGAAGACTGGGTCGATAGCGACTTCGTTTTCACCGATGAGCTGGGCCGGCCGCTGCATCCACAGCATGTGACCGACCGCTTCTACTGGCTGTGCTACCAGGCAGGGCTCCCGCCGATCAGGCTTCATGACCTGCGCCACGGAGCGGCCACCGCCATGCTCGCGGCCGGGGTCGATATCAAGATCGTGCAGGAGACCCTCGGGCATACATCCTCGGCCTTCACGCGTGACACCTACACCAGCATCTACCCCGAAGCAGCCGCCGCAGCAGCCGAAGCCACCGCCGCCCTACTCACCTCGCACCCACACCCAGAACCGTCACCGGTCCCGCCTCGACACGGCGCAGCGCGTCCCAGCGCAGGCCGCCAGACCGCCACCACAGAGGCAGACGGAGCGGTGATCCATCTGCCCACCAACTGATCAGCCATCCCGGAAACCAGAGCGGAAGGTAGGCCAGCCCGCGCGAACCGCTGCTGACCTACCTCCGAGTCGAGCGAACCTACGTCAGCCGTCGATGAGTCGGCCACCCCGCAGCCGTCACGTTGCCAATCGGACACCTGGCCCGGGCACCAGCGCGTGAGCGCGGTCCACGTCCATAGCGAGCAACGCGCTGTGTGGCGGAGCTAGCCGCCGAACTCACGGGCGACGACCAAGAGCGGCGATGTGCCCACGCCCGCGCTCGCGGGTTGATGGGGGGTTCCGCCACGATATTGCAGTTGTGTAGGACCCGCTGGGCATTAGCCTGACCAGAATGAGTCTCTCAGCGCCCGGCCTGGTCCCGGTGCACGTGGGTCAACCGGAGCCGGGTTCCGAGGAAGAGCAGATCCTGTTGGAGGAGCAGGAGCGCATGCGCGCCCGGTATGGCCAGCAGCGACCTCCGCGAGTACCGGGCGAGCTGGATTGGCAGAAGCACGGCCTGCAGCCGCGGTGGCTCGGCATGGAGACCAGCGACTGTGTCGTTGCATTGGAGCCGGGATTCTTCCACAACCGTGGCGCTGACGAACGGAACCGTTTCTTCGCTGGCGCTCGACGGCGCAACGAACTTGCCCTGGTAGTCGCCGTGATCGGTGACGTTGACGACGACAGCGCTCGCAGCGTCCTGTCACAATTCGACTCGTCCGTCTACCTCAACACCACGCTAACCAGCGTAAACGGTCGGCGCCTCCCCGTCGGGACTCGGCCCGAGATCGCCCCAGACCTAAGCTCTGCTGACCGCGACCTGGCGATCCGGCTGCTCACTCGCCCGCCGGACGCCCCGTGGTGGAGCTTGCACCTCGGTGGCATACAGCTGGAAGGCGGTGCCGGCTCCGGGTCTGTGAACCACGAAGCAGAGGGGCAATTGCACCCTGTTCTCATTGACCCGCTGGGGGACCCGGTGGTCGCGGCTTGGACCTCACCTTCGTGCGATCAGCGCTGGTACATCATCCCGGACGCCACCGGTTGGGACAACGTTCTGAGCTGGCTGATACATCGCGCCCTGCCCGAGTTTGTGCCCGATGCCCTACGCCGGGCGCGCTCCCCCCACTTCATCGAGCCTGACCTACAGACCACCACCGAGTTGGCAACTCGGCAGGCCCTAGAGGAGCTGGAGGCGCGCTACATCATGGAGAAGCTGCGTCTTGAACAGGACTTGCGGGAGGCCGAAGCGCGTGCCGAGCCGGTACGGTACGGGCTGCTCTATGGCACTGGCGCCGAACTGGTCCGTGCGGTTGCGGTCGTGCTGACCGAAGCGGGCCTGCAAACCGTCGATCTGGACGAGGAGCTCGGCGCCACCAAGTCGGCAGACCTGCTCGTAAGCGCCGACTCCCTGCCCGGACGCCTCGTTGAAGTCAAGGCCGCCAGCGGCGGGGCCCAGGAACACCTGGTCGGCCACCTGCAGCGGCACCTCGAGACTTGGCCCCAGCTGCGCCCCAACGAGCCAGTCAGCGGCGGCGTCCTGGTCGTCAATCACCAACACAAGTTGCACCCGTCCCAGAGGGCGGCACACGTCTACTCCCGACCCGAGTTCGTTGCCGCGCTGCCTGTGCCGGTCGTGAGCACTATGCAGCTGTTTCACTGGTGGCGCGCGGAGGACTGGGCCGCAATCCGTACCGCGGTACTCGGTGCCGACCTTCGCACCGTGGTTTCGAGCGCAGTCATGGAGGAGGTCACAGACCGTCCAGAAACGCCACCGGTGAGCCGGTGGCAGCGGTGGCGCTCTAGCGGGCGTAGCCGGTAGCGATCTGGTTGGCCGAGGCACACATCAGGTGTCGCGGGCGGAGAGGAGCTGGGCGCGTGTAGGTGGCGCCTTTGGCCTGGGGCATGGTTCTTGATGAGTTCCAACAGTCCGTTGGGCAGCAAGGTGTCGTTGGTGAGGCCGCCGTGTGGAGCGACGCCGGTGATGCCGTCTAGGCCGCGTATTGGGTCGTGATCAATCTGTCGATTCGCCCTCGTGGTAGGGCCTGGACCGGTAGATCTTGTTCCGTGACGCGAGCGCAACTGACGGACGCGGAGTGGGAGTTCATCGGACCGTACCTGCCGATCGGCGAGTACGGCCCGTATCCCGAGCGGTTACGGCAGCAGTTCGAGGGTGTGATCTGGCGGTTCAGGACCGGCGGACAGTGGCGGGAGATGCCGGAGGAGTTCGGTGCCTGGTCGACCGTCCACAACCGCTTCCGGCAATGGCGTGACGCCGGTGTCTTCGAGGCCTTGCTGGAGGGCCTGATCGCGGTAGCGGCCAAGCGGGGTGATGTGGACCTGTCCCTGGTCAGCATCGACTCCACCACCGCGCGTGCTCACCACGACGCGGCCGGGATGCACCTGGGCGAGGACGTCCTCGGCGCACTGGAGAAGGCAGCTACCGAGGCGGAGAAGGCCAGGTCAAAAGGGGCAGCCTCGAAGAACAAGACGGACAAGACGGACGGGACACCGAGATTGATCCCGAGCGGGAGGAGCGGCGACGCATCCGGCGCCGCCGAAAACTCCGGCTGAAGGCCGCCCTCCTGGGACGCTCCAGGGGCGGGCAGACCAGCAAGGTTCACCTGGCCGCCGACCGCAAGAGCCGTCCACTGGCGTTCGTGCTAACCGCAGGCCAGACCGCGGACAGCCCACAGTTCATCCCGGTGCTGGGCAAGATACGGGTCCGCGGCCCTGTCGGCCGCCCCCGCACCCGGCCGGACGCGGTCGCCGCCGACAAGGCCTACTCCTCTCGGGGCAACCGGGCCCACTTGCGCAGACGCGGTATCAAGGCAGTGATCCCGGAGAAGAGAGACCAGGCCGCCAATCGGAAGAAGAAGGGCTCCATGGGCGGTCGGCCTGTCAGCCACGACGCCGACCTCTACAAGGAGAGGAACACCGTCGAGCGCCTGATCAACAAGCTCAAGGCCTGACGAGGCGTCGCCACCCGATACGACAAGACCCCGGACAGCTACCTGGCCGGCCTCCATCTGCGCGCCTCAATGATCTGGGTCAAGGACCTCACCCGGACCACCAGTTGATCACGACTCGATACGCGCCCTAGGAGAAGGCGGATCAGTAGGCCAGGGCAGTGGACCCCGATCCGCCGTAGGCCCAGCTTAGGCCGCGCCCGGACTGTTCGGGGGCCAGGTAGAGGACGCCGTCCTCGGTGCGGATTCACACCTGCTGTCAGCGCCCCCGACTCCTGGTGAACGGGCGAGGAAGCCACGCACCTGGTCACGTCGGTGGCTTCTCTGTACCCAGTGTGGATGCGGCCAGCCACTTGTAGAGGTGGGAGATTGGATGGCTTCCCGGCACCGGTATCTACAACCGCTGGAGGCAGCAGCAGGGCCCACCACTAATGATCTTCGGTGGGCCCTGCATGCCCTACTTGGTGGGGTCAAGGTTAAGCGGCATCGTCGTCTTCCTCACCGGAGTCGAGGTCCGGCTCGTTGGAGTAGATCGTCGATTGGACCTTGACGGCGAGCTTGGAGAGCTTGGCCCATTCGCGGCGGGATCCGAGCGGATGGGCGCCTGCGGCCTCCGGTGTCTGGCTCAGCCGGATGAGCTGGGTAAGGGCCTCTTGTGCATCGGTGAGGGTGCCGAGCAGCTTGCGCCGATGGTCGGCCATCTGATCGAGGACTGGTTTGGGCGCGGTGTCGTCGGCGGCGGCACGCCCCTCCTCTTCCTGGGCTGCGCGCTGGGGGTCAGACAACTTGACGACGGTGTACTCGTCGAGGCGGCGGGGTACGCCCGCGCCGTCGCGGGCGATGCCGTCGTGGGCCTCCAGATCGACGTCGACCAGGATGTAGCGGTCGTCCTCGGCCCCCTCCTTGATCAGCTGCTTGTCGGTGAAGGAGTTCACCGCCACCCGATCGGCGTCGAACCTGTTGGCGGCGTGGGCAAGCAGGAGCAGCCCGGCAGGGTTGTCCGCCCGCGCCAGCCCGGCGATGACGTCGTCGACGTCGGCGCGGAACGGGACGGTGATGCCGACCGCCGAGCCGACGTTGCGGGTCAGCAGCTTGTCGGTGATCAGTGCGATACCGCCGGCGACGGCCAGGGTGAGCCTGGCGTCGAGGTCGCCGGAGGCGGCCGGTTCGACCAGCGTGGTGAAGTCGGAGCAGGGCACCGGCTGCCAGTCCGCGTCGGTGACCTCCTTGGTGAGCACGCCTCCGTTGCCCCAGGCGTTGCGCGCCTGCCGCAGGGTCTGTTTCTTGGCCAGCCGCCACGGCAGGTCAGTGATGGGTCCGAGGATCTCCGCGTAGGTGTTGGTACGCAGCCGTTGCTTGCCCGCAATCGCCTTCACGTGCTTCTTCATGACCTCGAATACAGGCGGGCGGGTCAGGTAGTGGACCAGGAACACCGTACGCCAGAGGGGCGTGCCGGGGATGGTTTGGTCGCCAAAGACCTGGGGCGTGTGCTGGGGGTGATACTGACCGATGGCCAACCGGTAGACGTCGGCGACGCTGATTCCGGTGGTGTCAGTGACGCCGTCGAGCATGGTCCGCTTGAGCGCCCGGGAGCCGATCTCGGCGTTCTGCGCGGCCGAGTCCCACATGCCGAACTCGACGTGGATCGACGACAGGATGCTGCGGACGGCATCATCGAAGACTTCGCCGGGCGGCAGCCCGGAGCCGGGGTGCACCTGAAGCCCCACGGCGATCTGAGCCGGCACAACGATGCTCTGCCCGATCCTGATCGATTCCTCGGCGGGGGTGGCACCGCTCAGGCCGGCGATGAAGGAGGCCCGCAGCTTGTCGAGTTCGCCCTGCCGGCCGAGCGCCATGCGCTGGGTCAGTGGCTTGTCCGCGCCACGACGCGCGGGCTTTTCAGCAAGCAGGACCTCGATAGCCCGCTCGGCGATCTCTTCGGGAGTCGCCTGGTCCCCGCACAGCGCGCCCCAGGCGCTGACGACGCGCGTGATTCCGTCGCGGACGACCAGAACATAGATAGGCTCAGATCCGTCGGAGAACTCTATGCGGGCCACATGCGCGACGATCGCCCGGGTGATGCGCCGGCTGAGGATGGACTCGTCGTACTGCTTGTTGGAGTTCCGGGTCGCGATGATCGTCTGGCGCAGGTAACCACGCAGATGATCATGGTCCCGAAACCGGTACACCAACATCGCATGTGCGGTGTCGCCGGTCAGCTCGCCCTCGATCTCAGGGTCGGACTCCGCGTGCGGGTCTTGCCCGATGCGCGGCTGCACCAGCGGGAAGACCTCGGTCAGCCAGACGCGGCCGTTGCCGGAGCGCAGCGTCGCTCCGCCGACGTGCTCTTCGATGAGCGAGGAGCCACCAGTGCCGGACTGGTACAGAAGCTGCGCCGTCAGTGCGGGCGGGTGAACCACCGCCCGCGACAGCGCGTGCCAGCCGTCTTCCGGCAGTGCGCAGTAGGGGTTGTTCTGACCGACACGCACCAGCCGGGTGCGATCGCGAACTTCTGACGGAGCGGGCAGTTCATGGCTGAAGTTGGTGACGGTCAGCGTGTCGTCGCCGACCTTCAGCGTGATGGGGTCCCACCGCTCGTCGCCGTGAGTACCCGGCCGTTCCGGGTGGTGGACCGTGTCGAACTGCGGTGCCTGGAACTGGGCGTCAACAGACATGTGCGTCTGTCCTCTCAGTGATCCTGGGCACCATCCGGCACTCACCGGGGCCCTGCCCCTCGTGCTAGCGCGTGCATACGCCGTCTGGGGGACGCGGGGATCATGAAGGTCCGCGCTGCGTCGCTTGGCAGATCCGAAAGTACCCCACACCTGGTCACATCGCGCGGCGCGGCTCATGTCACCGGCCGAACGTGTACCCGATGGCTCCTTCTGGGAGCCCCCGGAGCGATCTCCGGGGTGATGCATCGCCCCTGCCAAGGGCGCGACGCTATCCACGGTACATCACTCAATCGCCGCATGCGTCGGGGTTTGTGCCACTTCCAGTGAGCCGGGGTGGACACCACACCAGGTGATCCCGCCCTGGCCCAGCTGCGCGCCGAGCACCCGGGCATGTCCTGGCACTCCTTCGGCGGCCACATTCCGCGACTTCTAGCCGTTCTAAACCACCGTCGGCGACGGCCTGCCCGGCGACTACCGGCACCGCCCGCCCTCGCCTTACCCCCATTACCAGTACCGACTGGCCACAGCAGGGCTGACTTCGCCCGTGTCCCGCCCGTCCCCGGCCCGGCAGGGGTTGATGGCGCTCGTGAGCCAGCCAACGCGGGAGCAGCGGGCGGCTGCGCTGCATCGGCTTGGGACGGCTGGCCGGACAGGGCGCACCACTGAGCGCTGAAGTCGCCGCGACAGCGGCGGCTTTGGGGTTGGCCGAGCGGACGGTGTGGCGCCGCATGGGTTCTCCCCTCCTGTCGCGGCCTCGGTTGCTCCGGTCGCATGCCGTGACACGCGTGCGATCAGCCGAGACCCAGCAACTCCCCTCGAGCTCGCCTAGTCCACCCAAGGAACGGGGCAGCAACAGCCGGGGCCCGAGCAGGACGAAGACGACGCTTCGCAGAGGAAGAAGCAGATCTGTTCCGCAGAGGAGGTCAGAACAGCTCCGCCCGAAGCGGCGGAACATGCGCTTCAGACAGCTTGATCAACTCTTTGTCGGAAGGAAACCGCCTCCCAGCCCGGCATGCCCGCTGCACCTTCCGGTTTGGCGTTCTCTTGATCGTCTTACGGGTCTGACCTGACGAACGGGTTCACGGAACGCCCGGCCACGTGCCGGAAACGTGCCGAAGAGCATCCGGCGAGCAACCACAGGAGCACCTCAACGCGGCCGGAGTCACTCGAAAACCGAGAAACCCCAGCTCAGCGCCCTGAACTGGGGTTTCGATGCGGTGCGCCGCCAGGGACTCGAACCCCGGACCCGCTGATTAAGAGTCAGCTGCTCTGACCAACTGAGCTAGCGGCGCTGGCAGAGAGGAATATACCGGTGATCCGCATCCTGGTCGAATCGGTATCAGCCGGACCCGAGCCGCTAGAATAAAGTTCGGCCTCGAGACAGGAGCATCGATGTTCGACTCGCCCGCCGACGTGACGGAGCGGCTCGCCGCCGTGGACTACCTCTCCGACGACGCCATCTCCACGTCGGTGTTCCTGGCTGCGGCGCTGGGCAAGCCGCTGCTGGTCGAAGGGCCTGCAGGGGTGGGCAAGACGCAGCTGGCCAAGGCGGTGGCGCAGGCCACCGGCGCCCGGCTGATCAGGCTCCAGTGCTACGAAGGCCTCGACGAGGCCAGGGCGCTCTACGAGTGGAACTACAAGAAGCAACTGCTCAGGATCCAGGCGACCAGCGCCGACGACGACATCTTCACCGAGGAGTTCCTGCTGGAGCGGCCCCTGCTCAAGGCGATCAGGTCCGCGGAGCCCACCGTGCTGCTCATCGACGAGACCGACAAGGCGGACGTCGAGGTCGAGGGGCTGCTGCTGGAGCTGCTGTCCGACTTCCAGGTGACGATCCCCGAGCTGGGCACCATCGCCGCGACACGGCGGCCGTACGTGGTGCTGACCTCCAACGCGACCCGCGAGCTGTCGGAGGCGCTCAAGCGGCGCTGCCTCTACCTGCACATCGAATACCCCACCCCCGAGCGGGAGCGGGACATCGTGCTCGCCCAGGTCCCCGGCCTGCGGGCCGGACTCGCGGAGCAGCTGGCCAGGACGGTCGCCACGCTCAGGGCGCTGGAGCTGAAGAAGGCGCCGTCGGTGGCCGAGACCGTCGACTGGGCCAACACGCTGCTGGCCCTCGGGCGGGCGGAGCTGGACGAGGCGACCGTCGCCGGCACGCTGGGCGTGGTGCTCAAGCACGCCTCCGACCAGACCAGGGCGATCAAGGAGCTGGGGCTGCCGGATGCCTGACCGCGAGTCGCTGGTCGACCGGCACGTGGGTTTCGTGCACGCGCTGCGCGAGGCAGGGGTGCCGGTCTCGGTGGCGGAAGGGCTGGACGCCGCCAACGCCCTGCGGGCGATCGAGCTGGGCGACCGCGAGTCGCTGCGCGCCGCGTACGCGGCCACGCTGGTCAAGAAGCCCGCCTACCGGCCGGGGTTCGACGTGCTGTTCGACCTGTGGTTCCCGGCGTCGACGACCGGGCTGGGAACCGCGCGGCCCGCAGGCGCGGCGGACCCGGACACGGCCACGGTCGCCGAGCTGCGCGAGCACCTGGCCGGGCTGCTGACCGGCGGCTCCGACCCGGAGGTGCGCGCGTTCGCCCAGGCCATGGTCGGCCGGTTCGGCCGCCAGGAGTCCGGTCCTGGGCGCCAGAACTGGTTCTCCTACAGCGTCATGCGCGCCCTGTCGCCCGAGACGCTGATGGCCGGCATCCTCCGCGCCGGGCTGCGGGACGGCGAGCGCGGCGGCCTGGCCGAGAAGACCCTGCGCCAGCGGGTCGGCGCCGGCCTGCGGCGCTTCGAGGAGGCGGTGGCCACCGACGTGCGCCGCCGGATCGCCGAGGACTCCGGCATCGAGCGCATCGCCCGCTCCGCCGTACGCCCGCCGCTCGACCAGATCGACTTCCTGCGCATCACGAGGGCCGACCTGGCCAGGCTGCGCCGGGAGGTGCATCCGCTGGCCCGGCGCCTGGCCGCGCGCCTGACGATCAAGCACAGGAAGGGCAGGCGCGGCCGGCTCGACTTCCGTAGGACGATGCGGGCCTCGCTGCAGAGCGGCGGCGTGCCGCTGGCCGTCCACCTCAAACCCCCGCGCCCGCACCGGCCCGAGCTGGTCATCCTCTGCGACACCAGCGACTCGGTCTCGTCGTTCGCGCACTTCACGCTGCTGCTCACGTACGCGCTCAGGGAGCAGTTCGCCAGGGTGCGGGCGTTCGGCTTCGTGGACACGGTGGACGAGATCACCCGCTTCTTCGCCCCCGGCGCCGACGCCGTCGAGGCCATGGCCAGGCTGGCGGACGAGGCCGACATGGTGCGTTTCGGCCGCACCAACTACGGGCACGCGCTGGAGCGCTTCGCCGAGCGGTACGGCGACGCGATCGGCCCGAAGACCTCGCTGCTGATCCTCGGCGACGCCCGCTCCAACTACCAGCCGCCGGCCCTGGACGTGCTGGCGTCCCTCGTGTCCCGCGCGCGCCACGCCTACTGGCTCAACCCGGAGCCGCGCCGGCAGTGGGACACGGGCGACTCGCTCGCGAGCGACTACGGGCAGGTCGTGCCGATGCACGAGTGCCGCAACGTCGCCCAGCTCGCCGCGTTCGTCGAGACGCTGGCCTGACCTTCAGACGCGCTGGAGCTCCCTGGCCGCCGTGCGGGTGAGCACCTCGATCTGCTCGGCGGTAAGCACGCCGCCCTCGGCCGCCCTGATCAGCTTGCCGGCCAGGCGGGGTTTGAGCAGCGTGAGCCCTTCCGCGTGCACCAAGCCGCCCTTGGGCAGCAGCCCGCAGTGGACGGCGAGCAGGGGCGTGATGGTCACCGCGATGCCCGTCTCGCGGTTGAGCAGCTCGGCGAACGCCTCTGCGGCCTCCACCAGCGGCTTGGCCGTCTTGGAGCCGTATTTCTCGCCGAAGAAGAGCCGCCCCGCGTAGCAGGCGATCTCGGTGTCGGGACTCCACGACTCGTTGTCGACGACCCAGACGCCTCCCGGGCCGATCACCAGGTGGTCGATGGAGGCCTTCCCGCGGATGGCACGACCGTCGAGGACGTTGTAGCCCTGGCGGCGGAGCGCTCTGCGCAGGTGCCTGCCGGTGATCGCCTCTCCGCGCCGCGCTCCGCGCCAGACCGCCGTGGCGTGGAAGGAGCGCCAGTGGAGAAACCAGTCTCCCCCGGCCACGAGGCCGGCGAAGAGCAGGCCGAACAGCGGTGACAGGGCGGTGAGGTCGAACCTGAGCGCCAGCGCGACGCCGATCACGAGCCCCACCCCGGCCTTGATGTACCGGGACCTGCGCCGGTTCTGGGCGTCCTCGCGCCAGAACTTCTCGTACCACCATTGCGGGGATGAGCCTGTGTACTTTTCGTCCTGCTTCACGTAGATAGAGCCACCTGGCACGGCAAACTCCCCGAATGAGTAGGTGTCTTGCAGGATCTGCCACGCCGAAGATCCCTCGCCGGTCAAGAGATACCCGCTCCCAACCAAGGCGAGCCTAAGGTGACGGAATTAGTACCTGCAAGACCACCCAATGAGCTCAACCGACCAGTCGGTATGCTAGGGCGGGTGACCAAGGGGGACCACGTGAGAGAAGAACCGGTCAGGCAGCGGATCCTCGCCGAGGCGACCAGGCTGTTCGCCGATCGAGGCTTCGAGGGCACCTCCGTGCAGGAGATCGTGGTGGCGGCCGGCGTCACCAAAGGTGCGATGTACCACTACTTCGATTCCAAGGACGACCTGCTGCACGAGATCTACGGCCGGGTGCTCCGCATGCAGACGGACCGGCTGGCGCAGATCGCCGACGGCCCCGGCACGCTGGAGCAGCGCCTGCGCCGGGCCGCGGCCGACGTCGTCGAGACCACGACCGCCAACCTCGACGACTCCAAGATCTTTTTCCGGTCGATGCACCTGCTCGCCCCCGAGACGCGCAAGACCGTACGCGCCGAGCGCCGCCGCTACCACGAGCGGTTCCGCGACCTCGTCGCGGAGGGGCAGCGCACGGGCGTCTTCAGCGACCGCGTCCCCGCCGAGCTGGTCGTCGACTACTTCTTCGGCTCCGTGCACCACCTGGGCACCTGGTTCCACGCGGACGGCCCGCTGACCGGCGCCCAGGTGGGCAGGCACTTCGCCGACCTGCTGCTCACCTCACTCCGGGCCGGGAACGTCGACCAGTGAGGCCAGCGCCTCCCGGTGGTCGCCCGGCGTCCCGAGCGCGATCTCGCTCGCCTTGGCACGCTTGAGGAACAGGTGGAGGGGGTGTTCCCAGGTCATGCCGATCCCGCCGTGCAGCTGCACGGCCTCCTCCGCCGCGTGCACCGCCACGCCGGAGTTCCACGACTGGGCCACGGCCACGGTGACGGCCGAGGTGTCGGCGGCGGCGCTCCTCGCGGCGGCTCTGGCCCTGACCACGTCCAGCCACAGGTCCGCGAGCCGGTGCTTGATCGCCTGGAACGAGCCGACCGGCCGGGCGAACTGGTGGCGCTCCTTGACGTAGGCGAGCGTCGTGTCCAGGCACCACTCGGCCACGCCGAGCTGCTCCGACGCCAGTAGCCCCGCCCCGAACCGCAGCACCCCGGTCAGGTCGCACGCCCCCACCCGGCGGGCGCTCGCCCGGTCGAACGTCACCGTGTCGACCGGCCTCGTCAGGTCGAGCGAGGGCACGACCTCGACCGCGCCTCCCGTGACCGGACCTCCCTCCGCCGCGCCCGTCTCCACCGCGTACAGGCCGCCGTCCACGGGTGCCAGCAGCACGTCCGCCACGTCCGCCCCCGCCACGCCGGTGACGCTGCCGGACAACCGCCCCGCGCCGTCCACGCTCAGCGACGCACCCCGCTCCGGCTGGTAGGGGGACGCGGCGAACGACACCGCCAGCGCGGCCGTCCGCCTGCCCTCGGCCAGCTCGCCGAGCAGGGCGTCACGGGTCGGGAGCAGCGCCCGCGTGGCCAGCACCGCACTGGTGAGGAACGGCACCGGCGCCACTCCCCTGCCCAGCTCCTCCAGCACGACGGCCGCCTCGCTGGCCGACGCGCCCGCGCCCCCCAGCTCCTCGGGGATGAGCAGCCCGGCCACCCCGATCTCCCCCGCCAGTGTCTTCCACAGGTCCAGGTCGTAGGGCTCGGACTCGGCGCGCTTGAGCACCGCGGCGGGCGGGCACCGGTCGGCGAGCACCCCCCGCACGGCGGCCCGCAGCTCCTCCTCGACGTCCGTGTACAGCAACGTCATCCGGTCGCGGCTCATCGCGGCAGGTCCTTCCAGGGAACGTCCTTGTCGATGCGGGGTTCGGAGGGCAGGCCGAGCACCCGTTCCGAGATGATGTTGCGCAGGATCTCGGAGGTGCCGCCCTCGATCGAGTTGCCCTTGGCCCGCAGATAGCGGTAGCCGGGGCCGCGGCCGTAGAAGTCGACGTTCTCGGAACGCCGGAACGTCCAGTCGTCGTAGCCGAGATCGCGCCGGAACTCGACGTCGAACCCGGTCAGTGCCTGGTTGAGCCGGGCGAACGACAACTTCATGCCCGAGCCCTCGGGCCCTGGCTGCCCGGCGGCGAGCTGCTCGCGCAACCGCGCTCCCGACAGCCGGGTCACCTCGGCCTCCACCCAGAGCGACAACAACCGCTGGTGCAGGTCGTGGCTGCGCAGCTCGGGGTGCTCGCGCCAGGCGTCGAGCACCGGGGCCATCATGCCGCCGCCGCGCCGCGCGGGCCCGCCGCCGATGGCGACGCGCTCGTTCATCAGCGTGGTCTGCGCGACCCGCCAGCCGTCGCCGACCGCGCCGAGCCGCAGCTCGTCGGGGAGCCGGACGCCGGTCAGGAACACCTCGTTGAACTCGGCCTCGCCGGTGATCTGCCGCAGCGGCCGCACCTCGACGCCCGGCGCGTGCATGTCGCAGATGAAGTACGTCATGCCGCGGTGCTTCGGCACGTCAGGGTCGGTACGGGTGACGAGGATGGCCCACCGGGAGTGGTGGGCGCCGGACGTCCACACCTTCTGGCCGTCGATCACCCACTCGCCGCCGTCCCTGACCGCCCGGGTCGCCAGCGTGGCCAGGTCGGACCCGGCGCCGGGCTCGCTGAAGAGCTGGCACCAGATCTCCTCCCCCGTCCACAGCGGCCGCAGGAAACGCCGCTTCTGCTCGTCGGTGCCGAACGCCAGGATCGTCGGCGCCGCCATCCCGAGGCCGATGCCCTGGATGCCGCCGTCGATCTGCGGGGTGTGCGCCAGCTCCCGCTCCACGACCTGCTGCAACTCCCGAGGCGCCCCCAGCCCGCCGTGCCCTTCGGGGAACCACACCCAGGCCAGCCCGGCGTCGTACCTGGCCCGCAGGAACTCCAGCCGGTCGCCGCTCGGGTCATGCTCGCCGAGGAACGCGGCCACGCGCTCCCTGATCTCCGCCTCGTTCACATCCACCTCTTCAGCTCGCGGTAGGCCAGTGACCTCTTGTGCACCTCGTCGGGGCCGTCCGCCAGGCGCAGCGAGCGCGCGTGCGCCCAGAGCGCGGCCAGCGGGAAGTCCTGGGAGACGCCGCCCGCGCCGTGCACCTGGACGGCCTTGTCCAGGATCCACTCCACGGTGATCGGGGTGGAGATCTTGATGGCCTGGATCTCGGTGTGGGCCCCCTGGTTGCCCACTGTGTCCATGAGCCAGGCCGTCTTGAGCACGAGCAGGCGCAGCTGCTCGATCCTGATGCGCGACTCGGCGATCCAGTCCTGGACGACGCCCTGCTGGGCGACGGGCTTGCCGAACGTGCTCCTGGCCAGCGCCCGCCCGCACATCAGCTCGACGGCGCGCTCGGCCATGCCGATCAGGCGCATGCAGTGGTGGATGCGCCCGGGGCCGAGCCGGGCCTGGGCGATGGCGAAGCCGCCGCCCTCCTCGCCGATCAGGTGCTCCGCCGGGACGCGGACGTCCTCGAACACGATCTCGGCGTGGCCGCCGTGGTCGGCGTCGGTGTAGCCGAACACGTGCATGCCCCGCTTGATGTGCACTCCGGGGGTGTCGCGGGGCACGAGGATCATGCTCTGCCGGCGGTGTTTGGGCGCGTCGGGGTTCGTCTTGCCCATGACGATGAAGATCTTGCAGTCGGGGTTCATCGCCCCCGAGATGAACCACTTGCGGCCGTTGATGACGTACTCGTCGCCGTCGCGGACGATCGAGGTGGCGATGTTCGTGGCGTCGGAGGAGGCCACGTCGGGCTCCGTCATGGCGAACGCCGAGCGGATCTCGCCGTCGAGCAGCGGCCGCAGCCACTCCTTGCGCTGCCATTCGCTGCCGAACATGGACAACACTTCCATGTTGCCGGTGTCGGGCGCGGCGCAGTTGGTGGCCGTCGGGGCGAGCGTGGGACTCCGGCCCATGATCTCCGCCAGGGGCGCGTACTGGAGGTTCGTCAGCCCGGCGCCGTGCTCGCCGGGCAGGAACAGATTCCACAGGCCGCGCTTCCTGGCCTCGTCCTTGAGGTCGGCCATCAGCGGCGGCGCGCTCCAGCCGCTGGTCGCCGCCTGCTCCTCGAAAGCGGGCTCGGCGGGATAGACGCATTCGTCCATGAAGCGCAGCAGTCGCTCGCGCAGGTCCTCGGTGACGGTGTCGTAAGCGAAGTCCATGCCGTGAGCCTACCGACCGGCCGGTATGAGTGTCGACAGTGGTTCCCCGTAAAAAGGCACAGGTGGCCATCACCGCGACCGCCCGGCCCTCCGTAGGGTTGCCGCCATGACCTCCAAGCTGCCCGAGCCCGTGGTGCTCGAGAACGCCGTCGTCCGGCTGGAGCCGCTGGCCATGGGGCACGTGCCCGACCTGTTCGCCGCCGGCGGAGGGGACGAGGAGGTCTGGCGCTGGCTGCCCGCCGGCACGCCACGCACCGAGGCCGAGCTCGCGAAGGTGGCCCGCCACCTCGTCGACGACGACCGGCACGTCCCGCTGGCGGTCGTGCACAAGGAGAGCGGACGCGCGGTGGGCTGGACCACCTACTGCGACGTGCCCGGCTTCGACGAGAGCGTCGAGATCGGCTGGACGTGGTACGGCCGCGCGGTCTGGCGTACGGCGGTGAACACCGCGTGCAAGCTCCTGCTCATCGACCACGCCTTCGCGCTCGGCCACAACCGGGTCCTGCTCAAGACCGACGTGCTCAACATCCGGTCGCAGAACGCCATCAGGCGCATCGGCGGCGTGCACGAGGGCACGCTGCGCCGCCACCGCAGGAGGCCCGACGGCACCTGGCGCGACACGGTCTGTTTCGGCATCCTCGACGACGAGTGGCCGCACCACCGGGCCCGCCTGGGCACGCCGCGGGACGGCGGCGCCTGACCTGCCGGTGACCCGCCGTCACGCACAATTGCACCCATGAGCCTCGATCACCTCGTCTACGCCACCCCAGACCTGGAGTCCACCGCCGCCGAGCTGGAACGGCTGCTCGGCGTACGCCCCGCGGCCGGCGGGCGGCACCCGGGGTTCGGAACGCACAACCGGCTGCTCGGCCTGGGCGGCACGAGCTACCTGGAGATCATCGGACCCGATCCCGAGCAGGAGGCCCCGGCCGCGCCACGGCCGTTCGGCATCGACGAGCTGGAAGCGGCGGCGCTGGTCGGCTGGGCGGTGGCGGTCGAGGACATCGACGCGGTCACGGCCAGGGCGCGGGCCCGCGGCCACGACCCCGGAGACCCGCGGGACATGTCGCGGCGCACCCCTTCCGGCGACCTGCTCAGCTGGCGGCTCACGCCGCCGGAGCGGGCCGGGCACGACGGGCTGGTGCCGTTCCTCATCGAGTGGGGCGACACCCCGCATCCGGCCGGGCAGGGGCTGCCCGCGGTCGAGCTGGTGTCGCTGGCGGGCGGCCATCCGGACGCCGAGGCCGTACGCGCGGCGCTGGCGGCCGTCGGCGCCCGGCTCGACGTCGACGAGCAGGCCCATCCCGTCCTGACGGCCGTCCTGTCCGGCGGCTACGGCCTCGTGACCCTCACGGGCCCCTAGGCCGTCCAGGGCCTGGTGACCCTCACGGGCCCCTAGACCGTCCAGGGCCCGGTTGACTCTCACGGGCCCCTGGACGGCCGGCCGAGCATGCCGGCCAGGAAGTCCTCGACGGCCTGCCGGAGCTCTTCGAAGGTGGGCGTGCCCCCCGCCCCCACGATCGCGTCGAACATGAGCCCTTCGCTGAAGGCCACGAGCTGGCGGGCGTGCCGGACCGGATCGCGGGAGCCCTGGGCGGCCAGCAGCGCCACCGCCGGGTCGCGGAAGCGGCTGCCCGCCGCGTCGTAGATCTCGCGCAACTCCGGCCGCCGCGTCGCCTCCAGGGCCAGCTCGTAGCGGGCCAGCGCGCGCCTGCGGTCTCTGATCTGGATGTGCAGCCCTTCGGCCACGGTGTCCGCCATGCCTGCCTGGGCGCCCAGGGTGCCGTTCCTGGCGGTCGTGTAAGCCGGGCCCAGCGCGTGTATCTCCAGCTCGGTGAGCCGGGACAGGGTCAGCTCCAGCAGGGCGGCGCGCGTGCGGGCGAGGTTGGACGTCGACCCCGGCGGCAGCCCGGCCGCCTCGTCGACGGCCCGATGGGTGAGGCCGCGCATGCCGCGCTCCGCCAGCAGCGTGATGGCCGTGTCCGCGACCAGCTCTGAGCGTTTCACGGGACCCGATCCTACAACCACCCGACTACACGCGTAGTATGAGAAACTACAGACGTAGTGCGAAGGAGGCAGGGACATGCCGAAGGCCGTGGTGATCGGCGGAGGTGTCGGCGGGCTGACCGCCGGTGTGGCGCTCCGCCGCGAGGGGTGGGACGTGACCGTGCTCGAACGGGCCGCCCACCTCGCCCCCGTGGGGTCGGGGCTGGCGATGGCGCCCAACGCGTTGAAGGCGCTCGACACGCTCGACCTGGGCGATCGCATCCGCGAACTCGGCAGGGTCGAGGGGCAGGTGGGCATCCGCCGCCCCGATGGGCGGTGGCTCGTGCACACCACGGAGGACGACGCGCTCGCGCGTTACGGGGACTCGATGGTGGTCCTGTTGCGGGCCGCGCTGATGGACGTGCTCGCCGACGCCCTGGGCGGGGCCCGCCTGCGGCTCGGCGTCACCGTCTCGGACGTGGACGCCGCCCGCGGGGTCGTCCGGACCGGAGAGGGCGACCTGGAGGCCGACCTGGTCGTCGCCGCCGACGGCATCCACTCGGCGACCCGCGGGGCACTCTTCCCCGGCCATCCAGGCCCGGCCTACTCCGGCGTGACGGCCTGGCGCGCCCTCATACCCAGGTCCGACCTGCCCATCCAGAGCACGGAGACCTGGGGCAAAGGGCTCGTGATAGGGGTCCACCTGCTGGCGGGAGAGGCCGGGGACATCGGGAAGGCCGGGCACGCCGAGGACACCGTGTACGTGTACGCGACCGACGTGTCCCCCGCCGGAGCCGTCCACGCGAACGAGCGGGAGGAACTGCTGCGCAGGTTCGGCGACTGGCATGAGCCGATCCCCTCGCTGCTGCGCGCGGCCGACCCCGCGAACATCATCCGTAACGACATCTTCTCGTTCGGCACGCCGCTGCCGGCCCTGCACATCGGCAGGGTGGCGTTCGTCGGCGACGCCGCCCACCCCATGGCGCCCAACCTCGGCCAGGGGGCCTGCCAGGCGATCGAGGACGCCGTCGTCCTGGCCCGCCTGGCAGGCGGCTCCCCCGCGGTCGAGGAGGTGCTCCCCGCCTACACCGCCGCCCGCCTCGACCGCACGTGGCGGGTCGTCCGCCAGTCCATGACCATCAACCGGATGACCAGGCTCCGCCATCCGCTGGCCGTACGGCTGCGCGACCTCGGGATGTCCACGGCCGCCCGGCTCAGCCCTGACTTGATGTTGCGCTCCATGCACGACGTGCTCGGCTGGCGCCCGCCCCGCGGCGACCGGCCGAAGGAAAGCACCGAGCGTCCCGTCTGACGGCTGAGGCGGGCGCCGCCGCCAGGCCCGTCATGAGCCCGTCACGAGCCGGCTGCCGGGCTCCTCACCGGGGCCCGATGCCGTCCAGGGTGAAATTCCTGTTCCACTCGCGCACCCACTTCGGGCCGAAGCCCTCGGCCGAGTTGAGCGGCGTGGACCTGGCGTCGAACTTCCCCGTGGCGGGATCGAAGGCGAACGCGGCGGCGCTGTCCTTCTTGACGTTGTACGAGTCGAAGTCCGGGTTGAAGGTCTTGACGCTCAGCCCGCCGGCGTCGTCGGTGTAGGCGAAGTCGCCCGTCGCGATGCTGACCGACCGGGTCAGCACGTTGTGCGCGGGCACGTACAGGGAGTCGGGGTCGGTCCACACGTACGCCTCGGTGCACTCGGTGGCGTCGATCGAGGTGCAGAGCTCGCCGTTCGCCTTCGACGGGACGTACCAGTCACGGATGTTCGGATACTGCTTGCCGTAGTGGCGGTACCACTTCTCGATGTTCTCCCTGGTGTTGGTGAAGCCGGTGCCGTCGCCGGGCTTCAGCATGTCGTTGAAGCGCTCGACCACGACCTTCGAGTTCGGCACCGGCAGGTCGTCCTCGTGGTAGAGCTTGTCGTGCCCGAGGTAGGTCACGTCCTTGAACACGTTGTCCGAGGCGACGTTGCTGTGGCCGGCCTGGAAGAACAGGCCGTGCTGGACGTTGTCGAAGACGTTGTGGCGCACGACCATTCCCGACATTCCGTCGTCCATGTAGACGGCCTGGTTGCCGTCCGCGCCGATGTCCTTGAACAGGTTGTACGCCACCAGGTTGTTCAGGTACGTGTAGTCGCGGCCCGCGTAGATCACGCCCTGGTCCGAGGCGTGCGTCACCAGCCGCTCGAACCTGTTGTGGCTGATCTCCATGTCGTTGCCCATGATCTGGATCGCCATGTGGGGCGCGTCGTGGACGTGGTTGTAGCGGAAGGTGTTGCCGACGCCGTACATGTAGCCGGCGGGGGTGTAGGTGGCGAGCTTGGAGAAGTCGTAGATCTCGTTGTGCTCCACGACGTGGTCGCCGCGCTCCAGCGAGTCGCGGTCGCCGCCGGCCGTGAACACCCCGCCGCCGCCGAGGTCGTGCAGCCGGCTGTTGATCACCTTGTTGCGGTGGCCGCCTCGGCTGGTGCGGTATTCGGCGACGGCCGTGATGGCGTCGTTGGCCTCGCCGATCGCGACCGCGTCCATGCTGGCGTTGAGGATCTCCAGGCCGTCGACGGTGCACGACTCCGCGTCGAGCAGCCGTACGGCGGTGCCGGTGGTGCCGTTCAGCTTCAGGCCCTTGAGCGTCACCCCGCGCACGTTCTCCAGCTGGAAGAAGGGCGCGTCGAAGGAGGTCAGGCTGATCTCCTTGCCCTCGACGGTCCCGCCCGGCGGGTAGTAGTAGAGGGTGCCGGCGTCGTTCCAGCGGTCGATGTAGTACTCACCCTCGGTGTCGAGCTCGCTGAGCACGTTCTGGGCGACGAACGACGTCCACTTGTCGGTGGCGGCGTACATCGTGGGATATGTCGTGCGCAGTTCCGCCGCACCGGGGTCCACGGAGGCGATGCGGACGCGGTCGTTGGCGTAGTTGTTGCCGAAATAGCCGGAGAGCCAGCCATCGGTCTCGTGAACGGTGTTGTCGGCCTCCTGGCCCTGCGGCGGCGCCCACGTGGCGGAGCGCTCCTTGAGCGTGGCGTCGACGGGGGTGTAGACGGGCCCCGGAAGCTTGAGCATGTCCTCGTACGGCATGGTGGTGCCGTCCTCGGTCTTGTCCGAGAAGTAGTCCCTGGCGCCCTTCGGCGCCTCCTTGACGGTGATGGCGGCGCTGTCGAGCTTCTCGTCGCCGTTCGGATATTGGGCCAGGGTCTGGGTCGCGTCGTCGGTGATCAGCTCGGGGGCGAACGGCTGGGGTTTCCAGTTGAACCCGTTCTTCATGATCACCCCAGCGGGGATGCCCTTCGCGCCCAGGTCGTAGACGTAGACGTGGCCGGCCGCCGCGTCGGGGACGCGCGCCTTCGACGACCACCTGGCCTCGTCCGGCACGTCGCTCAGCTTGCGGAAGTCGCCGGGGGCGAGGGTGGTGACTCCGGCGAACTCGACCTGCTCGCCCGGATATGCGGCATAGGTGACGTAGGAGTGCTCAGCGCCGCTGAGCTGGACGGTCTTGGACGTCTGGTAGACGCCCTCCCTGATGTAGACGACGCCGGGCCGCCGCGCGCTCGTCCGTCCCGCCAGCGCGTCGCGGGCCTGCTCGACCGTCGCGAACGGATCGGATTTCGTACCGGTGGCGCCTTCATCGCCGTCCTTGGCCACGTAGACAACGGTCTTGCCGGCGGGTAAGCCGGGCTCCGCCGACGCCGGCGCTCCGGCCGCCGTGACCACCAGGACGGACGCGATCAGGACACCCATCGCTCTTCTCGGCATGCTCGTGCACTCCGCTCGTTCCGGGGCAATGCAATGTGACAGACCACAAAGGTCATCGCCGATGCACCGTAACCCTGCAGGCCATGTCAATTCAACCGTTTGACCAATGCGGGTGGCCGCCCGCAGGGACGGCCGCGAGAGGGCCGCGCCTCAGTTCACGTCCGACGTCGCCGACACGGGGAGGGAGGCCCCTGCGCCGTCCTCAGCGCCGTCCTCAGCGCTGCCCGCCGAGGTGCCCGCCGGTGCCGGGCGGTGGTCGGGGGCCAGGCGTCCGAGCGTGATCGTGCCGCCGATGGTCAGCGCGCCGGCCAGCAGGGCGGGGATCGCCGTGGCGGGGGACGTGGGCAGCGGCTCGCCGAGCAGGATGGCGCCCGCGAGCACGGAGGTGATGGGGTCGACGACCTGCACGCCCGCGTAGGCGATGCCGAAGTAGCCGACCGCGTACGAGCGCTGGAGCAGCACGACCGCGCAGACCAGCAGCAGGGGCACTGCGAGGGTGAACCAGTGGACCAGCCGCCCCAGGTCGCCCTGGAGGCCGCCGCCGACCACGCGGACGAACGTGGACACGCTCGCGGTGACGGCCCCCGCGCCCACCGAGAGCAGCGCGGCCCTGGCCGCGCCGTGCACCCGGCGCGCCATCAGCTGCGTGACCAGGGTGACCACCCCGATCACGGCGATGAACCCGATGGCCGCGCCGTCGCCCAGGTGCGGCGGCACGTTGTGCTCGGGCACCAGCATCATGAGCCAGAGCAGGCCCACGGCCACGGCGATCGATCCGAAGATCTCCGCGCGGTACGGACGGCGGCCGTACAGGAACGCCGCCAGCGGCACCGCGAACACCAGGGTCGCGACGCTGATCGGCTGGACGGCGACCAGCGGGGCGAAGCTGAGCGCCACCGCGTGCAGGCACGCGCCGGTGAAGCCGATGATGCCGCCGATCCACCAGCGAGGGCGCCGCACCAGCCGGAGCGAGGCGCCCTCGGCGACGGCTTCGTACTGCTGCAGCGCGGCGCCGAGCGCGTAGCCCAGCGCGCCGGCCAGAGCGATCAGCAGGCCGACCCAGGTCATCGCGGCCCGCGCAGGGGCAGGCGTCCTTTCAGAGGCATTGCTCCAGCTTATGAGCCCGGCGAGCTTCTAGAATCCACCTTTAGGCTGATAAATCCACCTGGACCCATCCTGAACAGCACGAACTTGTGGCTCATTCTTGGGGCCGGTCAGGCCCTACCGGCCCGCGCTAGGAGCGCTCGGGGCAGACGCAGAAAAGGTGGCCCTCCGGGTCCTGCAGGACGACCCAGCCCGTGCCCTCCTCGGTGACACCGGGCTGGAACTCTGGCCTGGTCGCGCCCAGCGCGATGTACTCGCCGACCGCCTTCTCCACGTCCGGCACCCGGAAGTCCAGGTGGAACTGCTTGGCCGGGCCAGGCCACGCGGCCGGCTCGCGATCGGGGTTCCTGCCGAAGTAGATGTTCGTGGTGCCGTCGCCCACGGCCGCGTACTCGTCCTCGGAGTACTGGATGTCCAGCCCCGTGACCTCGTGGTAGAACGCGGCCAGCTTCCTGGGCTCCGCGCAGTCGATGGTGACCGCCAGGAGCTTCGCTTTCGTCGTCATGGGGTCGAGCGTTCCAGCCGTACCTGCCATCTTGTGTCAGGTACGGCGAAGGGCCGCGCCCCGGGTTCGGACGCAGCCCTCCCGTCACGACACGGAGTCACCGGGGGAAGCGGCCGTAGTAGTCACCCAGCCGGGTCCGGTATTCGGGCTCCTTGAACGTGGCCTCGTCGAACTCGGGCGCGTCCTTGATCTCGGCCTTGGTGCGCGCCACGTGCACGTCGCGCTCCTGCGGGTCGATGCTCGTGACGACCTGCGCCGGGAGCATGACCTTCTTGCCGAAGATCCAGGGGCCGGTGTCGACGATGATGTAGCTCTCGCCGACCTCGTACGTCGCCTCGTCGACGGTCCCGATCTTCCCGTCGGTCGCCTGGACGCGGAAGCCCGCCAGATCCAGGCTCCTGCCACGGTCGTAGACGTCAGGTCGGTAGTCCCAGAGCTCCATGGGAACTCGTCCTCTCCTCTTCCGTCCTTCTCGGGCCCCCATCCGCTACCCGAACAGAGCTCCGTAAACCGGTAACAAAGCGGTTAACAGCAAGCGATCATTCATCGGTCAGCAAGCGGTCTACGCCACCCTCTTCTTGGACAAGAAGGGTGATAAGAATGCCAACTAGCTCAGACCGTCTTTACGAGATCGACGGCCTCCGGCTACTGGCGGCGCTCTGCGTCGTGCTGTTCCACTACACGTTCTCCGGCTGGGCCGGCGACCACAGCCCGGTCGTCTTCGCCGCGGAGAGCGCCTGGTCCAAGTACGGCTACCTGGGCGTGGACCTGTTCTTCCTGGTCAGCGGCTTCGTCGTGTTGATGAGCGCATGGGGCAGGAGCCCGCGCGCGTTCGTGGTCTCGCGCTTCGTGCGGCTCTATCCCGCGTACTGGGTGGGCATCGCCGTCACCAGCGTGGTGACCGTGACGCTGGGACAGGGCGTGTTCGAGGTGAGCCTGCCTCAGGTTCTGGCGAACCTGACGATGTTCCAGTCGGTGCCGAACATCGCGAACGTGGACGTCGTCTACTGGACGCTCTGGGCCGAGATGCGGTTCTACTTCCTCATCCTGGCCTTCACCTTCATCGGCATGACGCGGACCCGCGTCATGGTGGGGCTCTGGGCCTGGCTGGGGCTGACGTTCCTCGTGCAGGCGGGGCTGCTGCCGGGGATCGCCGACCTGGTCGTGCAGTCGGAGTTCTCCCACTACTTCATCGCCGGCATGGCGCTGTTCATGCTCTACAAGTTCGGGCTGAACGTGCAGATCGCCCTGCTGCTGCCGATCTGCCTGGGCAACGCCGTCTACCGGGCCATCGGGTACGCCGACGCCGTCGGTGAACGGTACTCCGTGACGTACTCGCACGCCGTGATCATCACCGTGGTCGTGCTGCTCTTCCTCGTCATGACGCTCATCGCGCTGCGCGCCACCCGAGGGCTGGGCAGGCCGTGGCTGGTGACGGCCGGCGCGCTGACGTACCCGCTCTACCTGCTGCACGCGCACGTCGGCTTCGTGCTCTTCACCAGGCTGGGCGACTCGGTCAACAAGTACGTGCTGCTGTGCGGGCTGATCGTGGTCATGCTCGGCGCCGCGTACCTGGTGTACAGGTTCGTCGAGCGGCCGCTCGCGCCCAGGCTGAAGGCCATGTTGGCAGGTGGCGCGTCCGCCCACGTCCCCAGGCACGCCCAGCGCGAGACGCCCCGCCCGACGTCGGACAGGGTGGGCTGACTCTTCTGACAACCGGCCGGCACGCCGGGCATCCGGGCTCCAGGTGCGGATACGATCCGCGTCACGGAGAGTGAAGGGGGCCGGATGAGTGAGACGGACGAGCCGGCGTGGGCTCCGCCCGGTGTGGATCCCCAGCGGCCGAACGTGGCGCGCGTGCACGACGCGCTGCTCGGCGGCACGGAGAACTTCGCCGCCGACCGCTCGGTGGCACGCAAGCTGAAGGGCACGGTGCCCGAGGTGGTCGACCTCCTCTGGTGCCACCGCGCCTTCGTCGGCAGGGTGGTCGACTTCCTGGTCCGCGAGGCCGGCATCAGGCAGATCGTCGACCTGGGCGCCGGGCTGCCCACGATCGAGAACACCCACGAGGTCGCCCAGTTCGCCGACCGCGCGTGCAAGGTCGTCTACGTCGACGTCGACCCCACGGTGGAGCCGCACGCGCGGGCCCTGCTGGGCGCCAACCCCCACGCGGGCGCCATCACCGCGGACGCCCGCGACCTCGACGCCGTGCTCGGCCACCCGGTGCTGCGCGGCCTCATCGACCTGTCCCAGCCGACGGCGATCATGGCGATCGGGCTGCTGCACCTCTTCCCCGACCAGGAGGACCCCCACGCCCTGGTCAGGAGATACATGTCGGCGCTGCCGCCGGGCAGCTACCTCGCCGCCGCCAACATGCTCGCCTCCCCCAGCCCCAAGGCCAAGGCGCTCGAGGTGATGTTGCAGGCCACCATGGGCGCCGGCTTCTTCCGCGACCGCGCCGCCATCACCGCGTTCTTCGACGGCCTCGTGCTGGTGGAGCCGGGAGTCGTGCACTTCCCCGAGTGGCACCCCGACGAGCGCGTCCCCGGCCCGCTCGCGCCGTGGGAGGAACTGCTCCTGGGCGGCGTCGCCCGCAAGCCGTGAGTCCCCGCGATCCGGGTGACCGTCGCTGACGGTAAGGTGAACCCCATGCCGCGACGCATGCTCATCTGCTCTCCCCCGCCCGCCCGCTAGCGGGCGGCTTTCCTGGCATTTCACGGGTCTGACAGATCCGTGAGTGGTTGCTGCCCGCACGCCGGGCCCATCCCAACCACTCCATCCGGAGCAATCTGTCATGACCCATGTCTCCGCGCGGCGGGGCGCCTTCTACGTGACCATGGCCGCGACCGCCTGGGGCACCGGCGGCGCCGCCGGCTCCCTGCTCTTCCAGGCCGGCCAGCTCGGCCCCGTCGGCGTGTCCCTGTGGCGTCACCTTCTCGGCGCCTTCTTCCTCCTCGTGATCGTCCGCCGCTTCGTCCTGGCCGACCACCTCGACTGGCGGGTCCTGCCGGTCGGGGCCGGCATGGCCGTCTACCAGACCGCCTACTTCGCCGCGATCGCCCACTCCGGCGTGGCCGTCGCGACCGTGGTGACGATGGGCGCGACGCCCGTCCTCACGGCCGTGGGCAGCCGGATCTTCCTGCGCGAGCGGCTCGGCCGCGGAGCGCTCCTCGCGCTGGCCGCCGCGCTGGCCGGCCTCGTCCTGCTCACGGTGGAGCCCGCGTACCACGCCGCGACTCCCTCGGCGGGCTCCCCCGTCGCCGGGGTCGCCTTCGCGCTGGCCTCGGCCACCGGGTACGCCGGGGTGACGTTGTTGTCACGGCGGCACAACGACCGCGACCCGCGGACCACGGCCATCGGCGGGTTCGCCGTGGCCGCGGTGTGCCTGGCTCCGTTCGCCCTGGCGGAAGGCGTGGTGCCGGACATCAGCTGGCCGTCCATGGCACTGCTGATCTATCTCGGCGCGGTGCCGACGGCGCTCGCGTACGGGCTGTACTTCGTGGCGCTGACCGCGCTGCGGGCCACCACGGTCGCCGTCATCTCGCTCGGCGAGGCCGTGGGCGCGGCGCTGCTCGGCGTGGCGCTGTTCGGGGAGCGGCTCACGCCACTCGCCTGGACCGGCTGCGCTCTGCTGCTGGCCGCGGTGACAGTGCTCGCGCTCCGGGCCGAAGAGGGGTGACTCGGGCGGGTGCGTTGTGACGGTACAGGCCGCCGGATGAGTTAAGGTCCGGTACGGCGGCGCTTGCCGTATCGTCGCTCCGCTCCCACCCCTTGGCCGAGGGAACGGTCTCGGCGAAGCGTGCGTTGGAGGAACTGTGGCGTCAATCTCGGGAATGCTGAGGAACCTGCTGGATCGCCCGGGCGGAGTGCCTCTGGCCCCCTACCAGAAGACCGTCAAGGCCGCCGGAGCGCGAGCCGCCAAGATTGGTGAGCTCGACGAGCTGCCCAAGCCGGAGATGGACGATCTGGCCGGGTTCTGTGCCATCGTGCGCGAGGCCGCGGACCGCGAGCTGGGGCTGCGCCCTTACGACGTGCAACTGCTGGGCACGCTGGCCCTGCTCGACGGCAAGGTCGCGGAGATGGCGACCGGTGAGGGCAAGACGCTTTCCGGCGCCATGGCCGCGGCCGGCTACGCGTTGCAGGGCAAGCGCGTCCACGTGATCTCCGTCAACGACTATCTCGCCCGGCGCGACGCCGAGTGGATGGGGCCGTTCTACGCCGCGCTCGGCGTCAGCGTGGGCTGGATCGGCCAGAACTCCACGCCTGAGGAGCGGCGCGAGGCGTACGCGAAGGACGTCACCTATGGCCCGGTCAGCGAGATCGGGTTCGACGTCCTGCGCGACCGGCTGCGCACCGACGCCGCCGAGCTGATCGTGCCCGCGCCCGAGGTGGCGCTGGTCGACGAGGCCGACTCCGTGCTCGTCGACGAGGCCCGCGTGCCGCTGGTCATGGCCGGCGCGGCCGACCCCGGCAACGCGGTGCCGGAGATGGCGGCGCTGGTCAGGCAGCTCGTCCGCGGCTACCACTACGAGATCGACGAGCAGGCGCGCAACGTCTACCTGACGCCCAAGGGCGCCGACAGCGTGGAAAACCTGCTGGGCGTCGAGCTCTACGACGAGCACGAGCCCGGCACCCTCATCGAGCTCAACCTGGCCCTGCACGCCCACGCCCTGCTCGCGCGCGACGTCGACTACATCGTGCGCGACGGCAAGGTGCAGCTCATCAACCCCTCGCGCGGCCGGGTGGCGTTGCTCCAGCGCTGGCCCGACGGCCTGCAGGCGGCCGTGGAGGCCAAGGAGGCGCTGCCGCCGAGCGAGAAGGGCGAGATCCTCGACTCGATCACCGTGCAGGGCCTCATCCGCCGCTATCCACAGATCTGCGGCATGACGGGCACGGCCGTGGCCGTCAGCGAGCAGCTCGGCGAGTTCTACGGCCTCAAGGTCGCGGTGATCCCGCCCAACCGGCCGTGTGTCAGGACCGACGAGCCCGACCGCATCTACCCGACCGTGCCCGACAAGGACGCCGCCCTGGTCGAGGAGATCCAGGAGGTGCACGCCACCGGCCGGCCCATCCTCATCGGCACGCTCGACGTGGCCGAGTCGGAAAACCTGGCCAAGCTCCTCCAGCGGCGCGGCCTGGAGCCTGTGGTGCTCAACGCCAAGAACGACGCGGAAGAGGCCGCGATCATCGCCAAGGCCGGCGAGCGCGACGCCATCACGGTCTCCACCCAGATGGCCGGCCGCGGCACCGACATCCGCCTCGGCGACGGTGTGGCCGAGCTGGGCGGCCTCTACGTGATCGGGTCAGGCCGCCACGCCAGCAGCCGGCTCGACGACCAGCTGCGCGGCCGGGCGGGCCGCCAGGGCGACCCGGGCGGCTCGGTCTTCTTCGTCAGCATGCAGGACGATCTGATCACCCAGTTCGTCCCCGACGAGCGGCCGCCCGCGGCCGACCCCGACGGCATCGTCCGCCACCGGCGCGGGGCCTACCTCGTCGGCCACGCCCAGCGCGTCGCCGAGGGCGTCAACCTGGAGATCCACCGCAATACGTGGCGCTACACCCGCCTGCTCGAGCACCAGCGCGAGCTCATCCTGGAGTGGCGCGACAAGGTCCTGCACGGCGACGCCGCCTCCGAGGCGCTGGCGAAGGCCGACTCCGAGCGCTGGGAGTCGCTGCCCGAGGACGCCCGTGACGAGACGGCCCGCCAGATCGTCCTGCACGCGATCGACCGCTGCTGGACCGAGCACCTGGCGTTCCTGACCGACCTGCGCGAGGGCATCCACCTGCGGGCGCTCGGCCGGATGAGCCCGGTCGACGAGTTCCACAGGGAGGCCGTGGCCGAGTACAAATCGCTGCTGGCCGAGGTGGAGCGGCGCTCGCTGGAGTCGTTCGAGGCGCCCGAGCCGGATCTGCGGCGGCCCACGGCGACGTGGACCTACCTCGTGCAGGACAACCCCTTCGGCACGGAGTGGGACCGCATCCTCAAGCGCGTCACCGCCGCCACCCGGCGCGGCTGAGCGCGTCGCAGGAGACCGTCAGGGCCACTTGGGGTCGCCCGACGGCACGACCGGCCCTTCCAGCACGCCCAGCCGCTCCAGCAGGGTGAGGAACGTCATCGCGTACGGCGAGTCCTCTATCACGGCCGCGACCCGCGGCCAGTCGACCTGCTCGCGCAGCGCGCGCACCTGCGACAGCAGCGCACCGTAGTCGCAGGCGTGCTCCGACAGCGGCAGCAGCCACGAGATCACCAAGTCGGTGGCCTCCAGCACGGGAACGATCACGGCCGACGCCTTCAGCGGCTCGGCCCTGTCGAGCAGCTCGTCGGTGATCGCCAGGTCCGACACCCGGAAGATCAGATCCACCAGGCGGCCCTCGTCGTACGCCTTGACCAGCCAGTCCTCCGGCGGCTTGGCCGTCTGGAAGCCCAGTCCGCGCAGCGCCTCCAGGGCGGCGGGAACGTCGTGCTCGGTGACCACGAAGTCCACGTCGTGCAGCGACGGCGCGGCCCCTCTGGCGTAGGCGGCGCAGCCGCCGGCCAGCGCGAATTTCACTCCGGCGTCCTTCAACCCGGAGCTGGCGCGCTTGAGGGTGTCGAGGATCGCGTCCGTGACCGCGTGACCGTGGCTGCTCATGGTTTCGGGCTACCCACACGATCCCCCACTAGGCGTTGTGTTATAAGGGCTCTCGCGCGAGTACGCCCTGGGCCTGGGGGCAGAGCGAGGAGCTATGACCGAAATCCTGGAAAAGGCCGAACAGGCCTATGGCGGCGACCACGACCGGCCGCTCGGCGGCTGGCGAAGGACCCCGTCACCAGCCCGCTCCGGGCGCCGTTCACCCGCTACAAGGGCGGCGGCGGGCCCGCCGAGGTGCAGGAGAAGCCCCGCGGCCCGGTGGGCGAGCTGCTCAGCTCACCTGCCCGTTCTGCCTGTCGCAGTGGGTGGCCACCGCGTACGCCGCCGGGCTGGTGCTGGCGCCCAAGGTCACCCGGCTCGTGGGGGCGACGATGACCGCGGTGGCGATCTCCGACTGGCTGCAGCTCGCCTACGCGAAATTGATGAAGTCGGCCTCATGAATGACGCGGCGATAAAGGCGCGGCCCGATGTTTCTCGTTCTCGCCTCCGAGCGGAAAAACATGTTAAGCGGCCACCCCCTCAGGGCAGAGGCGGAGTCATGGCTACTTTGCTCTGGATCATCGCGGTAATTCTCGTCATCTCCGGGATCTACGTGATCCTCGCCCGCCGCGACCTCCTCTGGGGGATCGTGCTCATCGTGCTCGGTTTCCTGGTCGGGCCCGGCGGGGTCAGCATCTTCAATGTCTAGGGGCGCCACCCGAATGGCTCCCCGCCCGACCCGACCGCTGGGCCGATTCCCCGAGAACGGTCCAGCGGTTCTCCTTCTTGCCGGAATAACGCAACAAATAACCGGAGTACGCATACGTTTCCCTGTGCGTTCTGCGGAGAAGCGCGGTGTTGGTGTCGTCGCCGCCAGATGGACCAGGTCAGGCGGTGCTCGGGGTGCCGTCGCGGGTCGGGGATGACGCCGTCCCCGATGGTCTGCTCGGGGATGTGGGCCAGCTGGGCATCGCCGTACGCGATCGCCAGGAACCGCAGCAGTCCCGCTTTCAGACTTCTACGGTCAGCTCCTCACCACGCGCCACGACGACGGGCTGCGCGTGCTCGCCGGCGCTTTCACCGTCCGGGCCGACCAGGGCGAGGCGGTTCAGGTCGAACCGGCCCGACGCGCACTCCAACGTCACCGCCACGCCGCTGCGGCGGAGCGTGCCCCAGCCCGTGCCGGTCACCACCGGCCACGACCCCCCGTCCGGCGGCAGCGCCACGCGCAGCGTGCCGGTGGTGGCGTCCCAGCTCTGCCCGGTGATCACGTCGAGGACGCTCCAGCCGGCCAGCGCGCGCACGTAGTGGTCGCCGCACTCGATCTTGTTGTACGGGTTGCGGCGGCTGCCGTCGTAGCGCGCCCACAGGCCGGAGAGGATCGCGTCGCCCTCCTCCTGCAGCCCTTCGTACAGGCAGTGCGCGGCGACCTGGTACTCGATCCCGGTCCACACCTCGTCGGCGTAGCGGGTCGGCACCGCGGGCCGTCCCCCCTCCGGCCAGGTGCACATCAGCAGGCCGGTGTCGTCCTCGTCGGCGAACACCCGGAAGACGTGGTCGAAGTCCTTGAACCCGGTGCGGAGGTTGTGCCGGACCACCGCGCGCAGCGCGGAGAGCACGTGCTCGCGCGGCAGCAGGTAGCCCAGGTCGAGCTGGTGCGCCCACCACTGGCCGATCACCTGGTCGGCCAGGCAGCCCGACTCCCACTGGAACTCCCGCGACTCGCCCGGCTCCAGGACCTGCGTGTAGTACTCGCCGTTCCACAGCAACTCGTCGTACGCGGCGCTGCCCCGCTCGAACAACCCTCGCAGCTCGGCCGCGAAGTCCGGCTCGCCGGTCAGCCGCGCCATCTCCTCGGCCGCCCGCAGCGCCGCCAGCCACAGGGTGCCCATGAAGCTGTTCACGCCGCACAGGTCGATGTCGTGGGTGCTCGGCTGGATGCCGCGCAGCACACCGGTGCCGTCCGGGTCCCACTTCGCGCGGATGTGGTCGAGCAGCCTGCGCACGTTCGGCCAGTACCGCTGGAGCCAGTCCTCGCCCGCGCCCTGCCGTACCTCGCGGTAGGTCTTCAGGACCGTGCCGAGCATGCCGTCCAGCGCGGGCTCCTCCGGGCCGCCGATGAGGACGTCCCAGAGCTGGGGCAGGTACGTCGGGGAGATCACCCGGTGCGGGATGTAGCCTTCCGGGGCCTGCATCACGTCGAACTCGGTCTCCCGCATGCTCCGCTCCAGAGAGGGGAACAGCCGGGCCAGCGCCTGCTCGTAGTTCCACACGTGGGTGCAGTTGAGCGGGCACGATCCGCCGACGTCGCCCGCCCACATCACGGTCGACGCCCCCTGCACGCCCTCGAACCCGAAGAACGCGCCGTCGGCGGTCTGGAAGCAGCTCGGGCTGCGGATGATCGCGGCCTGCGCGGCCATCCGCTCGGCGGTGTCCGCGGTCAGCGAGCCGCTGGTCAGCGTGTCGGTCCAGGCCCGCGAGTCGGCCTCCAGGTCCGCCCAGTTCGCGCCGAGGTGCTCCGCCACCGCCACCGCGTCGGGGAACGCGGTGGCGTAGGCGTTGCCCAGCCAGAACCGGGTCGGTCCCCATTCGGTGTGCTGCGGCCCGAACTGGGTGAAGTTGACGTAGCGGTTGGGGAACCACCAGGTCATGACGTACCGGATCTGGACGCGCTCGCCCGGAGCCAGCCGGAACGGCACCGCCAGGCCCGCGTTCCAGGTGCGCCCGGCCGGGCTCGGACCCTCCGCCGGGTTGGGTCCGCTGACCATGGTGTCCGCCAGGTATGGCACGTGCCGGCTCCGGGCGGCGTCCACCGCGGGCGCGCGTCCCCGCAGGTACGCGAAGAACTCCTCCGGCTCGCTCCACTGCGGCAGCGCGCCCGCGGCGGCGGAGTCGGCGCAGAGCACCATCTGCCCGGCCCCCGGGTGGGCGGCGGGCAGCCCGGCGTTCTCCATCACCACGGCGGTCCACCCGCCGTGTCGGCGCACCCGGTTGGTGTTGCCGCCGTAGCCGGGGCCGGCCGTGCCGGTGATGGGGCTGACCCCGTCGTGGCCGACGGCGTTCTGCAGGGTCGCGCCGAGCTGGCCGTGGATCGGCAGGTCGTCGATGTTGGTCAGGGTGAAGGTGAACAGGGCCGCGGGGAGCGAGCTACGCGCCACATCCAGCGGCACCAGCGGGGTGAACGCCTCCAGGGAGACCCGCACCGGCAGCGAGGCGTCGCGGTAGTCGATCCGCGCGAACGGGTAGGTCGACTCAAAGGTCGTCCCCTCCACGCCGCGCTCGCGGGCCAGCAGGTCTCGCTGCCAGCCGGGCACGTGGTCGTCCGTGACCAATGGCGTGCCCGGCCCGTCCACTGGCGGAGCGGCGAGTACGCGCACCTCGTCCAGCGGCGGCTCGATCCGCGTGGCGCGCAGCGCGAAGAACGACCCTGGCAGGTCGCCTTTGTGGTTGCCGATGTTGTGGAGCTGCCACTGGCGCAGCGCCCCGTCGGCGCAGAGCGCGACGTTGCCCGTCCCGATGCCGCCCAGCGGCATGGCGATGTGGCGACCGTCGGCGTGCTCGATGCGTCGCGGTGCGGCGGCATCCGGCCGGGCGGCGTTGCACGGGGTCATCGGGTGGTCCTCCCCATGGTCGGTTGTGCGGACGTGGTCGAGGTGAAGGCGGCCGCGACCATCACCAGGGCGAGGGGGGCAGGGAAGAGCAGCAGCAGCGAGGCGGTCAGGCCGGTGGCCGCCTGCGCCGCCAGCACCGCCACCGCCGGTACGGCCAGCACCCTCACCGGGTTGCGGGCCACCAGGTGCAGTGCACCCGCCCACAGAGGCGCGCCGCGCAGCTCCGGCCGGTGCAGCGCCAGCGGGAGTGCGACGCAGGCGCCCAGCCCGGTCACCACGGTCAGGGCGCCGCCGAGCGCGAGCGGCACCAGCACCCACGCCTGCCGGGACTGCGCCCAGACCTCCAGGCTGACCAGCGTCAGCGCGGCGATCCCCGCCGGAACGGCCGTCACCGCGACGCCGCGCGCGGGCGCGGAGCGCAGGCAGCCGAGCCAGTCGCGTACGGTGGGCTCCTCGCCGTGCCACATCCGCACGGCGAGGTGGACGAGGGCGGCCAGGGGCGCGCCGATGAGTACGGCGGCGGCGGCCACGGAGATCGGTGTCAGGCCGGGGCCGGTCAGCGCGGTGGCCGCCGCTCCGGCGCAGACCGCGACGCTGCCCGCGAGCAGCGCCGGTAAGGACGGCCAGGCGGCCCGGAACAGCCGGGGCAGGGACGCACCGCTCATCCGCGGATCCCGGAGATCGCGATGCTGGCCGCGAAGCTGCGCTGGAACGCCAGGAAGAGGATCAGCACCGGCAGCACCACCATGGTGATGGCCGCGAAGACCACCACGGTGGGGCTGGTGCCGAAGCTGCTCTGCAGCGTGACCAGGCCCAGCGGGAGCGTCATGTTGTCCGGGCTGTAGACCAGGATGAGCGGGGCGAAGTAGTTGTTCCACGACGCCTCGAACGCGAGGATGGCCAGCGCCGACAGGGCCGGGCCCGACAGCGGCACCAGCATGCGGAACAGGATCCACAGGTGACCGGCTCCGTCGATCTTCGCCGCGTCGTCCAGTTCCCTCGGGATCGTGTTGAAGTACTGCCGCAGGAAGAAGATCGCGAACACGTTGATCAGGGCGGGCAGCCAGAGCGCGGGCAGGGTGTCCACCAGCCCCAGGTTCCGCATCATCAGGAACACCGGGATGATCGTGAGCTGCGGCGGGACCATCAGCGCGCTGAGCATGGCGATGAACATCACGCGGCTGCCGCGGAACTCCAGCCGGGAGAACGCGTAGGCCGCGAGCACGCTGGTGAACAGTGACCCGGCGGTGGCCGTCACGGCGACCACCAGCGAGTTCATCGCCATCCGGCCGAACGGCAGCAGCTCCGGCACCTCGGCGAAGTTGTCGAGCGTGAAAGGGCTCGGAATCCACTTGGGCGGCAGGGTGAACGCCTGGCCGGCCGCGGTCAGGCTGCTGCTGACCAGCCAGACCAGCGGTGCCACCATGACGATCCCCACGACCAGCAGCGCCGCGTCGATCACCACGGAGCCGGTCCGCCACCGCCTCCGCCGTGGCGTGCCCACCGTCGTCGATGTCGTCGCTGTCACTGCTCGTGCACCCATCGTTTCGACATCCAGAACTGGAAAGCCGTGACGCTCATGATCACGATGAAGACCACCACGGCGACCGTCGAGGCATAACCGACGCTGAAGCTCTCGAACCCGGTCTGGTAGAGGTACATGACGATGCTCATCGTCGAGTTGTCCGGTCCGCCCTGCGTGATGATCTGCATCGGGTCGAAGATCTGGAATGCGCCGATGAACGTGATCACCGTGGCGAAGAACAGCGTCGGCGACATCATCGGCACGGTGATGTGCCAGAACACGTGCCAGCTGCTCGCCCCGTCCACCCGGGCCGCCTCCACCAGCCGCTCCGGCACGGCCTGGAGTCCGGCCAGCATGATGATGAAGGTGAACCCGATGGTGTGCCAGAAGTCGATGCCGATGATCGCCGGCAGTGACCAGGCGGGGTCGGCGAACCACGACGGCGCGGTGATGCCGAGCACCCCGAGATAGTGGGTCACCAGCCCGAAGTTCGGGTCCAGGACGTACTTCCAGAGCAGCGAAACCGCCGCCCAGGAGATGACGAACGGAAAGAAGATCGCGGTTCGCACGAAGTAGGACAGCACCCGGTTCTTCATCCGGTTCACCGCCACGGCCAGCAGCAGGCCGCCGACAATGTGCGTGACCACGGACGCGAAGGCGAAGGCGAAGGTCGTGCCGAGCGCCTTGATCAGCAGCGGGTCCGCGAACAGGTTGGCGAAGTTCGCGAATCCCACGAACCGTGCGGGGGTCAGCAGGTCCCAGGAGTACAGGCTGAGGGCGAACGCGAAGACCAGCGGGCCGGCCACGAAGATCAGGAAGAGCAGCAGGGCCGGGCTGATGAAGACGTATCCGGCGAGTGACCGTCGTGGCCGGGCGGCCCGCCGCGCTCCGCCGGAGGAGATCCGGCCGGAGGCGAGAGTCGGCGCGGTCACAGCAGCCCGCCCAACTGCCGGTTGGCCTCGGCGAGCGTCGCAGCCGGCTCTCCGTTGCCGCTCAACACCTTCAGCCACGCCTCCTCGATGATCTTCTGCGCCTCCGGGCCGCGGTCGGGGGAGGGGATCGGCGTCGCGTACGAGATCGCCTCCGCCAGACGCTCGCTGCGCTCGGAGGCGTTGCCGGTGAACGCGGGGCCCTCGGCGACGGACCTGCGTGCGGGGACGATGGTGCCGCCGATCGACGCGAAGAACGTGGCCGCCTGCTTGGAGATCAGGAACTTGATGAAGGTCCACGCCTCCTGCTTGTTCTTCGAATCTCGAGTGATGGGCCAGCCGTCCCAGCCCACCGGGGAGCCGTCGGTCCGCCTGGTCGGAAACGAGACCACCAGTGTCTTGCCGACGATGCCGAGCCGGCGCAGGTCGATGACGGGCCACCGGCCGCCGTTGAGCGTCGCCAGCTTGCCCTGGGCCAGCGCGGTCGCCGCGTCGAACTGACCTCCCGGCTTGGGCGCGAGACCCGCGTCGATGAGGCCCTTGACGAAGGTCACCGCCTCGATCGCCTCGGGGCTGTCGAACGTCGGCCGCCGCCAGGTGGCGTCGAATGTGCTGGCGCCGTTCGTGGCCAGCCACGGCATGATGCCGCCGAAATAGCTCAGGTCGGTGGGGACGAGGAAGGCGCCCGTCGCGGCCTTGACGCGCTCGCCGGCGGCCCGGAACTCGTCCCAGGTCCACTTGCCGTCCTCGGGCAGTTCGACGCCGGCACGGGCGAACACCTCGGTGTTGGCGTAGAGGACCACGGTGTTGTACCCGCCGGGCATGTAGTACGTACGGCCGTCGTGGGAGGCATAGCGGGTGTTCCAGTCGATCAGGTTGGGATCGATGTCGGCGAAGTAGTCGTCGACGATCTTCTGGTCCGCCTTGATGTAGGGGTCGAGCGGTTCGAGCAGTCCCTTCGAGGCGAAGATGCGCTGCCCCTCGGTGGCGACCTGGATGATGTCGGGAACGTATCCGCCCGCGATCCGCGTCGCCACGGTGTTGGCGAACACGGCCCAGTTGCCGGCGGGGATGGCCTGCGCGACCAGTCGAATGTTCGGGTTGACCTTGTTGAACTCGGTGAACAGCGCACGGAACTGCGCCTGCTGGTTGGCGTCCCCCATGTAGACGAAGGTCAGCGTGCCCTCGCCGGTCCCGCCGCACGCGGTGGTCAGTATGGGGAGCGCCGCCGCGGCTGCCGCGGCCTTGAGCACGCCGCGCCTGGTCGGGTCGCCTCCCCGGCCGCCGGGCGGTCCGACGGCCGGCCCGCCGGTGGTTTCCTCCATGGAGGGAGTCCCTTCGGGAGCGGACGGGGAAATCGATTTCCGACAGCCTAGAGAAGTTGAACAGGGCCGTCAATAGAGCGTTGCGCCAAGCCGCGGCGCCCTCGGGCAGGAACGCATCGCACGGTCAGGTCGTCGCTGGGGAACTCAGCGGAACCGGTCCGGCCGGCAACCGGCGAGCTCGGGGGCCGGCAAGCCGGCGAGGATCTCGGAAGCGGCAAGGCGGCCGGCTGCGGCGGCCAGGGTGATCGCCGAGTGCATCACGGTGATGTACAGACCCCGGGTGCCGGCGGGGCGGCCGATGACCGGTTCGCCATCGGCAGGCATGGGGCGCCAGCCGATCTCGCCGGAGACGATCTTCGTGTCGGCGGCGCCGGCGAAGGAAGCAGCGAACCGGTCGCGGGCACGCCGGGCGGTCCCGAGCAGCGCGGCCTGGTCCGTCTCCCCGCCGTACGCCACGGGGGCGAGGACCGTGCCGTCGTCGAGCTGCCGGACCTCCAGTGACGGCGTCGCGACGATCGTCCGGACCAGGCCCGGCGTCGCGCGCAACCGGACAAGGACAGCGGGCGACGGCTCGACGGGCAGGTCGATGCCGATCCCCGAGCACAGGGCCACCGTGCCGGTACCGGCGGCCAGGACGACGGTCTCAGCGGGAACGGTTCCGGCGGTCGTCCGGACGCCGCTCACCGTGCCCGCCTGGTGGTCGAGGGCAGTCGCCAGCACGCCCGTCAGCAACCGCGCGCCTCGGTTTCGTGCGGCGGCGACCAGGAGTTCGGTCGCCGCGACCGGGTCGAACGCCGCATCTTCCGGACTATGGACGGCCTCGGCCGGCGGATGGAGCAGATGCGGTTCCAGCGCTCCGACGTCGTCGGTGCGCGCCCCCGGGCCCTCGTCGAAGCCGTCCCAGCTGATCGAGCCCGACCAGCGGATCGACAGTCCGGGAAGCTCCGTCTCCAGCCGCCGGTACTCGTCCAGTGCGAGATAGCGCAGCGGCGCCGAGGGCAGGTCGCTGACGGCCGGTCGTCCGATCCAGGCGAACGAAGCGCGGGTGGCGCCCGAACCAGGCAGGCCCGCATCGATCAACGTGACGGGTCGTCCGTGCCCGGCCAGGTGGTACGCCAGTGACGCCCCGACGATGCCGGCGCCGACCACGACGATGCTGCGATCTGTCATTCCAGCGTTCTAGCAGGTGGGGGCATCGCCGCGACACCGGATTTCGGCCACCGGAGGACTCGGCCTGTCGAGCGCGATGGCTCCATCGCATCTGTCCACCCTGCGGGTCAGAACCCGTTCTCGCATTCGAGGCAGTAAACGCCGTACGCCCGGCCGAGCACCGGCAGGGCCACGTTGCGCACCCGGATGCCGCCCGGCGTCATGCCCTTCGGGCTGCCCTTGTGCGCGTGCCCGTGGAGGATCAGGTCCGCGCCGGCCGTGTCGACGGCCTCCGCCAGGAGATAGCTGCCGAGGAAGGGGTAGATCTCCGGAGGCTCGCCCTCCAGCGTCTCCTTGACGGGCGAGTAGTGCGACAGCACCACGCGCTCGTCGGCCACGATCTCCTTCAGCGCGACCTTCCACGCCTCGGCGATGGAGCGGGTGTGGGCGACGAAGTTCTTGATCTCGCGCTCGCCGAACTCGCTGGCGCACTTGCCGGCGAACCCGCCGCCGAAGCCCTTCCCGCCGACGACCCCCAGCTTCGTGTCACCGCACTGGAGCACGACGCCGTCGTCGTCGAGCACGATCACCCCGGCGTCGCGGAGCTCATCTGCGATCTCGTCCTGCAGGTCGGAGTGGTAGTCGTGGTTGCCGAGCACGGCTACGGCCGGAATCGGCAGGTCGCGCAGCTCGTCGGCCACCACCTTTCCCTCCTGCAGCGTGCCGTGCCTGGTGAGGTCGCCCGCGAGCATGAACACGTCGGCGCGCTCCTCGATGCCCTCCAGCCTGCGCCGGTAGTGGCCCCTGCCGTCCTCGCCCAGGTGAATGTCGCCCACTGCGGCGATGCGCAGGTCAGTCAAGATGCTCATCCTCTCCTGGCTCGGTGGCGTCCACGATGTTGATCTCGTTGTGCACGCGGAGCTCGGGCGCGGTCTCGTGCGCCACCTGGCCGAGCCGCGTGCGCTGCTCGGCCTCGCTCACCTGACCGCGCAGGAACAGCTGGTCGCCTCTGATGTCCACGCGGATGCCCAGCTCGTTGGTGCGCCCGTCCTCGGCCAGCGCCTGCTGAACGCGGGCCGCGACGTACTGCGGAGCCTCCATCGCTGTCTCCTTCCCTGTCGCCGCATTCCCGGGTATAAACCGGTCAAACGGCACGAATTAGGTCTATGACCGCCCGTTCCACCGTGCCCGCCGTGGCCAGCTGCCCGAAGTCGGCGTCCGCCCCGAGCTCGGTCAGCACCGCCGCGATGGTCCTGTCCCGCTCGTACGCCTCGACCACGCGCGGATCCACGTACGAGGCGCGCGCCACGGTGGGGGTGTTGCCCAGGTACTCGGCGACCTCGCGCATGACGCGCACGATCGCCTTCTGCTTCTTCGTCCGCCCCTCCGCGCCGGCCGGCCCGGACACCGCCAGCCCCACGGCGGCCAGCACCGTGGCGTGCCAGGTGCGGAAGTCCTTGGCCGTGACCTCGTACCCGATGATCTGGCGCAGGTAGTCGTTGATGTCCTCGCTCCTGATGTCGCTCCAGCCGCCCGCGTGCCGGTAGCGCAGCAACTCACCGTCCTCCCCGAGCGCCTTGAGCGACCTGAGCACCCGGCACGCCCCGGGATCGGCCAGCTCGACCTCGCGGGCGACGTCGCCCTTGGCCTGGTAGGAGCAGACGACCACGCCGCGGGCGCAGGTGACGTGCTCCATCCTCAGCGTGGCCAGCCCGTAGGTGTCGTAGCTCTCGCCGCCGATGCGGAAGAAGCCGATGTCGAGCAGGCGGGCGGCGGCGGCCAGCACCCGCCGCCGGGTCAGGCCGCGGCCCTGGAGCTGGTCGTCCACGGCCTTCCTGAACGCGGGCAGCCGCTCGGCCACCTCCAGCACCCGGTCGAACTTCTCCCGGTCCTGCTGCTCCCGCCAGACGTCGTGGTAGCGGTACTGCCTGCGCCCTGCCGCGTCCGTGCCGACCGCCTGCAGGTGCCCGTCGGGCGAGGCGCAGATCCACACGTCTTTCCAGGCCGGCGGGATCGCCAGCGCCTTGATCCGCTCCACCGTGGCGCGGTCGCGCACCGGCCCGCCGTCCGGGGCCACGTAGGAGAATCCCCGGCCGCACCGCCGTCGTACGATCCCCGGCTCGTTCTGGTCGCTGGGCCGCAGGTCGGGACCGCCGGCGCGGGGTCGCGGGTCCACGTTCTGGTCAGGCTCGGGCACCGGGCACGGCTACCCAGGACGTTACCTCGCAAACGGGACGGGCAGGTGAGCGGCATGTCTGAACACGGAGAGTGGCACGAGGAGAAGTCCAGCAGAGGTCACGCCATGGTGCCCGCCACCCCTCGCGACGTGATGCACATCAGGGTGGGCTCGTTCCTGCTGGTGTTCCTGTTCGCGGTCGCGGTGCTCGGGCTCATCGCGGGCGCCCCGGTCATGACGGGCATCGCAGCCGTGCTGGCGGTGCTCACGGTGATCGACATCACGCTGGCCGTACGCCGCCAGAAGCAGCGGAGCGACGGAGAGGCGGGCTGATCCCGACATGGCGCAGTTGAGCGGGCGCGTAGTGGTGGTGACGGGCGCGAGTGGCGGGGTCGGGCGTGCGGTCGTCCGCGAGCTCGGGCGGCGGAGGGCCAGGGTGGCCCTGATCGCCAGAGGCACGGCCGGGCTGGGCGCGGCAGCGGTGGACGTGGGGGTCGAGGGAGGCAGCGGGCAGGTCTACGAGGCGGACGTGGCGGACTATGACGAGGTACGCAAGGCCGCTGAGAAGATCGAGGCGGAGATGGGCCCCATCTCGGTGTGGATCAACACCGCTTTCTCCTCCGTCTTCGCGAAATTTCAGGACATCTCCCCTGAGGAGTTCAGCCGTACGACGGCCGTCACCTACCTCGGCTACGTCTGGGGCACCAAGGTGGCCCTCGACCTGATGCGGCCGCGCGGCACCGGCGCCGTCGTCCAGACCTGCTCGGCGCTGTCCCAGCGCGGCATCCCGCTGCAGTCGGCCTACTGCGGCGCCAAACACGCGATCAAGGGCTTCTCGGAATCGGTCCGCACGGAGCTGCTGGCGGACGGGAGCGACATCCAGGTCACGCTCGTCCAGCTGCCCGCAGTCAACACCCCCCAGTTCGAGTGGGTGCTGTCCAAACTCCGCCGCCACCCCCAGCCGGTCCCCCCGATCTACCAGCCCGAGGTCGCGGCGCGGGCGATCGTGTACGCCGCCGAGCACCCGGAGCGCAAGGAGTACTGGGTGGGAATGAGCACCGCGGCCACCCTCCTGGCCCAGCGCGTGGCCCCGGCCCTGGTGGACCGCTATCTGGCACGGACGGGAGTGAGCTCGCAGCAGACCGACGAGAAGCCCCCCAGCGGCGTGTCCAACCTCTGGGACCCGGCCGACGAGACGACGGACTACGGCGCCCACGGCATCTTCGACCAGCGCTCCCACGCGCGCAGTCCCCAGGTCTGGCTCTCCCGGCACCGCCGGCCGGTCCTGCTCACGCTGGCCGCGGGCACGGCCGCCGGCGCCCTCGCCACCCTCGGCCGGCGCCTGCGGCGCTGACCGTCCACGACAGCACCACAGACGACGGGGGCCGCCCGCGTCGAGCGAGGCGGCGGGGGTAGGGCGGGCCGAAACTCTCCAGGAGGTCATGATGGTCGAACACGATCTGCAGTTCCTGGCGGAGCTGGCGGCACAGCTGCGCGTCGACTCCGTCCGCGCCGCCGCCGCGGCCGGCTCGGGACATCCCACGTCATCCATGTCCGCGGCCGACCTGATGGCCGTGCTGTTCGCGAGACACCTCCGCTACGACTTCGACCAGCCGGACAACCCGGCCAACGACCACGTGATCCTGTCCAAGGGGCACGCCTCTCCCCTGCTGTACTCGCTGTACAAGGCGGCAGGTGTCATCGGGGACGAGGAGCTCCTGACGTTCAGGCGGCGCGGCAGCCGGCTGGAAGGGCACCCGACACCTCGGCTGCCCTGGGTGGACGTGGCCACCGGCTCGCTCGGGCAGGGGCTGCCGGTGGGCGTCGGGGTGGCGATGGCCGGGCGGCTGGAACGCATGCCGTACCGGGTGTGGGTGCTCTGCGGCGACAGCGAGCTCGCCGAGGGGTCCATCTGGGAGGCCGCCGAGCACGCGGGCGGCGAGGGCCTGGCCAACCTGACCGCGATCGTCGACGTCAACAGGCTCGGGCAGAGGGGACCCACCCGGCACGGGTGGGACACGGGCGCGTACGCGCGGCGCTTCTCGGCGTTCGGCTGGCACACGATCGAGATCGACGGGCACGACCCCGGGGAGATCGACTTCGCTCTGCAGGACGCCTGCAAGACGCGCAGGCGCCCCACCGCCATCCTGGCCAAGACCCGCAAGGGCGAGGGCGTGCTGGAGGTCGAGAACCGCGAGGGCGCCCACGGCAAGCCGCTCAAGGACGCCGACAAGGCCGTCGACGAGCTGGGCGGGCCGCGGGACGTACGCGTCACCGTGCGCAGGCCGGACGCGGCCGCCGAGCCGTACCGGTTCGGCTCCGGCCCGCTGGAGCCGCCCGCGTACGAGGTGGGCGAGCAGGTCGCGACGCGGACGGCGTACGGGGAGGCGCTGGCGGCGCTCGGCGCGGCCCGCGGCGACGTCGTGGCGCTGGACGGCGAGGTGGCCGACTCCACCAGGACCGAGTCCTTCGCGCAGCGCTTCCCCGAGCGGTTCTTCGAGATGTACATCGCCGAGCAGCAGCTCGTCGCCGCCGCCGTCGGGATGCAGATCCGCGGATGGATCCCGTACGCCGCCACGTTCGCCGCGTTCCTGACCAGGGCGCACGACTTCATCAGGATGGCCGGGGTCAGCCGGGCGTCGATCCGGCTGATCGGGTCGCACGCCGGGGTGTCGATCGGCGAGGACGGCCCCTCGCAGATGGGGCTGGAGGACCTGGCCATGATGCGGGCCCTGTACGGCAGCACCGTGCTCTACCCGTGCGACGCCAACCAGACCGCCTCGCTGATCGCCGAGATGGCCGGCGTCGAGGGCGTGTCCTACCTGAGGACCACGCGCGGCAGCACGCCCGTGATCTATCCGCCGGGCGAGCGGTTCCCCGTCGGCGGGTCACGGGTGCTGCGGCAGTCGAGCGGCGACCGGGCCACGATCGTGGCCGCCGGGGTGACCGTGCACGAGGCGCTGGCGGCGGCCGGCGAGCTGGAGACGGCGGGAGTCCCCGTGGGAGTGATCGATCTGTACTCGGTCAAGCCGGTCGACTCGGCGGTGCTGGTGGAGGCGGCCACCACCACGGGCAACCTGATCACCGTGGAGGACCACCGGCTCGAAGGCGGGCTGGGCGACGCGGTGCTGGACGCCGTCAGCGAGCTCGGGCCGCGAGTGGTGAAGCTGGCCGTGACCGGGCTGCCGGGGTCCGCCAAACCGGAGGAGCAGCTCGCCGACGCCGGCATCGACCGCCGCGCGATCGTGGAGGCCGTCAAGCGGGTGCTGTGACCCGCTCAGGCCGAGCTGCTCGCGCGGCCGGGTGCTCGCGCGGCCGGGCGGCCGGGTGTTAGGCGGGGCATGGAAAGGCCGGCGGTCGAGGGGGTGGCGCGGTGCCGCCTCCCTCTCCCGCCGGCCTCGTGACGAGCCGGCCGCCTCCGGACTGCGCGCCGGTCAGCGAGCCTTCGCCGTGGCCTTCCTGTTGGCCTTCTTGATCGCCGACACCAGCTCCTGCTTGGTCATCTTCGACCGGCCGCGCACGCCCAGCTTGGCGGCCACGCCCTGCAGGTGTTCCTTGCTGGCGTTGGCGTCGACGCCCTCGGCCGTCCTGCCGGACCGGTCCGTGGCGCCCTTGTCGGAAGGACCCTTCTTCGACTTCGGCTCCCAGTGGTCGCCGACCTTCTCGAAGGAGTGCTTCAGCGCCGCGAACGCCGTCATGTGGGCGCGCCGCCCCTCGCCGTACTCCTGCACTGCCGAGTCGTGCGCCTTGATCCACGTGTTCTGTGCCTTCTTCGGCGAGCGCCTGATGGTCGACGGCAGTTCTTCGACTGCTGGCATGTCGCTTCACCTCCTACAGCGGTGGTTCGTCGTAGTGACGCCGTTCTTCGTAGACGGTCGTCCTCCTGGCCTCGGGCTCCTCGTAGATCTCGTGACGGTGGACCGGCTCGTCGATGGGGCCGACCGCCCGGCGGGTGACGCTGATCCGGTAGATGCCGAACCCGAGTCCGACCAGGCCTCCGAGCATGAGGACCAGACCCACTACGTTGATGTCGAGACCGGCGAGGTCGAACTCGACGGCCCAGGTGAGGATCGCACCGAGCATGATGAGGATGATGCTTCCGGCGATGGTCATCTGATTTACCTCCTTAACACGAAGGACCTCTATCCACATGTCGAAAAACAAACCAGTCGTGGTGATCGGGCTCATGGGATCGGGCAAGACGACGGCGGGCGTGCTGATCGCCGAGGCGCTGGGGCGGGAGTTCAGCGACAGCGATCCGTTTCTGAAGTCGAGGTACGGCGGCACCGCCGCGCAGATCGCCGCCCGCGAGGGCGCGGCCGCGCTGCACCTCTACGAGGCCGAGCACGTGCTGCGCGAACTGGCCAGCCCGCCCAAGGTGATCGCGGCGGCGGCGAGCACGGTCGAGGACCCCGAGGTCCGGGCGGCATTGCGGGCCGCGTTCGTGGTCTGGGTCGACGCCCCCGACAAGGTGCTGGCCGAGCGGATGCGTTCGAGCGACCACCGTCCCGACTTCGACCCGGCGGCCATGCGAGCCCGCCGCGAGGGCTATTTCCGTGAGGTGGCGGACACGGTGTGCGACGTCAGCGAGCTCAGCCCCGAGCAGGTGCGCGACAAGGTTGTGCGGGAAATGGGTTTGCCCGCCGGTGATCGCGACCGATAGGCAAGGGAGATGTTCGCCGAGAAACCCGTCCTGGAGGGCGCGCGCGTGACGCTGCGCCCGGTCGGTCCCGAGCACGCGGAAGGCCTGTACGAGCTGGTTCGCGACCCGGAGGTGCGGCGGCTGACCGGCTCGCACGGCGAGTTCGACTTCGAGGGCGCCCGCCGGTGGTGCGCGAGCCGGGCGCAGCACGCCGACCGGCTCGACCTGGCGATCATGACCGGCGACGGTTACGCGGGCGAGGTGGTCCTCAACGCCCTCGACCGCGCCAACCTGTCGTGCAACCTGCGCATCGCGCTGATCGGCCCCCGGGCGTTCGGCAGGGGCTACGGCACGGAGGCCATCGAGCTGGTCCTCGGACACGCCTTCGGCACGACCCCACTGCACCGGATCGCGCTGGAGGTCTACGCTTTCAACGACCGCGCACGACACGTCTACAAGAAGATCGGCTTCGTGGAGGAGGGCGTGAAACGTGACTCCTTGTTGTGGGGCGGCGCATGGCACGACTGCGTGATCATGGCGATGCTCCGCCCCGGGTGGCAGGCAAGATCCGGAACCCTGGCATAATGATCATGACGCATGGGTCCCCCGAGGCGCGCGGGGGACCTGTCGCGTCATTTCGGACAACCATTGGACGGTGTCGTGCATCTAAGCCTCAGTGACGATGCGCCTGGTGCCTGGTGACCCCGAGAGGCTTGGCGGCTACTGGCTGGCCGCCAGGCTCGGCGCGGGCGGGCGCGGCGTCGTCTACGACGCCTACGACGACGACGGGCGCAGGTTCGCCGTCACGGTGCCGCGCGGCGAGGCGGCGCCCGAGTCGCGGGGCGAGGCGGGGCGCCGGTTCGAGCGGGTGACCTGCCGCCACCTGGCCGAGGTGGTCGACGCGGGGGTCGACGGCGGTGTCCCCTACGTGGTGAGCGAGTTCGTCGACGGGCCCGACCTGCGGCAGGCGATCGCCCTGCACGGGCCGTACGAACGCGACGAGCTGCTGGCGCTGGCCGGCTCGCTGGGGGCCGCGATCGACGCGCTGCACGAGGAGAAGCTGACGCACCAGGGGATCAACCCGGAATGCGTGCTCCTGGCCGCCGGGGGTCTCAAGGTGATCGAGCTCGGCCTTCCCTCCTGCCGGCCGGTGGGCGAGACGTGCACCTACCTCGCTCCCGAGGTCCTGACCGGGGAGGAGGCGGGCGCGCCGGCCGACGTGTTCGCCTGGGGCGCGGTGGTGGTGTACGCGGCCACCGGGCGCGATCCGTTCCGCGGCGAGAGCCTGGGCGGCATCATGCACCGGCTGCTCACCTTCGACCCCGACCTGAGCGACCTGCCCGAACCCCTGCGCGACCTGGTCGGACGGGCCCTGGCCAAGGATCCCGCCGACCGGCCCGCGGCGGCCGAGCTGCTGATCGGGGCAGGAGAGGTGCTTCGCCCCCCGGAAGGCCACGCGCGCCCGCGCTCGCTCGGCGAGGTGGCCGAGGAGGTCTACCAGTCGCTCACGCCCCGGCAGCAGGAGGAGGTGCCCGGGCTGCTGCTGCGCCTGCTCGACGGCGACAACCCGCACGACGAGGGCGAGGTGCTCGGCCCGCTCATGGACGCCGGCCTGCTGGTACGCCGGAGCGTGCGCGTGGCGCCGGTCGAGACGTCCATGGGCAAGCTCGTGGCCCTCAGCGACGACCGGGTGGCCCCGGCCAGCGCCGCCCTCTACCGCGCCTGGCCCAGGCTGCGCGGCTGGGCCGCGGACGAGCGCGAGAGCATGCACGTGCACCGCCGGATCCGGGTGGCCGCCCGGCAGTGGTCGGAGCACCAGCGGGGCCGAAGCCGGCTCATGCGCGGCAAGGCCCTCGACTCGGCGCTCGGCTGGGCCGCGACCAAGCGCCGCCACCTGCGGCTCAACCAGCTCGAACGCGACTTCATCAACGACAGCGTGGCCCTGTCCAAGCAGCGCAGGAAGCTCCTCGCCCCCTCCGTGGCGACGCTCGGCGCGCTGCTGGCCGCGGCGGTGACGATGTCCGTGGTGTCCGTGTACGGCCAGTACGACCTGCGCGACCGGCTCCTCGACGCCGACGCGCGGTCCGTGGCCGCCAGGGCCGAGGCGATGCGGTCGAGCGACCCGCGCACGGCGATGCGGCTCAGCGTGGCCGCCTGGCGGTTGTCACCCGTCTTCGAGGCGCGGGCCGCGCTGCAGGCCTCGCTCGTCCAGCCGGAGCTGGGCGTGTTCACCGACCCGGCCGCCGACCTGCGCGCCCGCTACCTGCTGCGCGGGGACGAGCTGGTCCGGTGGGACACCGGCACGGTCACCGTCTGGGACGTGGCCCGGGGGCGGCGGCTCGCCTCGTACCGGCTGCCGGCGGGGATCGTGGCGCTGAGCGACGACGGGCGCCACGCCGAGGGGGCGGGTGGGCGGCCGTTCGACGTGGCGACCGGCCGGCCGCCGTCCCCGGCCGCCACGTTCGCGATCGCCGGAGCCGGCAGGACGCGGGTCTACCGGGGGTCGCAGGTGCTGTTCGACGTCGCCGACCGCACGGTGGCGCTCGCCCGCGACGGGTCAAGGGCGGCGTTCTCCCGGCTGGACGGGCGGGTCGAGATCTGGGAGCTGGCGCCGAAGGCCCGGACGGGGACGATCGAGGTCCAGCCGCTCACCGGCCCGGACGCCGCGGCGCCCGCCCTCGCGTTCAGCCCCGACGGGACCACGCTGGCCGTGGCGGGGCGCGAGGGGGTCACGCTCGTCGCCGCCGGCCGCGACACCGCCCGTACACCGCGCTCCCAGCCCTCCGCGCCGCTGACCACCGCCACGGCCCCGGCGTCCCCTGCGCCTTCCACCCCGCCTTCCACCCTGCCCTCCACCCCGCCGTCCTCGCACCCCTCCGCCCTGCCTTCCTCCCCGCCCTCCACCCGGCCCTCCTCGGTCGAGAAACCGCCGGCGGCGGGCGACGGACGTCCCTCCACCGGTGCCCTTCCCGGCGGCGGGCGGCCGGGTGCGGACAGTGCGCGGTTCTCGCAGGTGAAGGTGCCCGGCGATGAGGGCACGACGCCTGGCGGTGTGGACAGGGTCAGGAGTCCCAGCCCCGAGAACGGCGCGGAGATGTTCCGTGCGGAGGAGCAGCGGGCACCGACCGAGACCGGCACCCTGGCCCTGGGCACGGTGGATGGCCCGCTGGACGGCCCGCCCGTCTTCAGCCCGGACGGCCGCCTGCTGGCTTTGCCGGGCGCCGGTGAGGTGCGGGTCTGGAACGTGGCCGAACGCCGGGTCTCCGGCTCCTACCCGCTCAAGGCTCCCGGGCAGGGCCTGGCGTTCTCCCCGGACGGGCGCAGCCTGCGCTACCTGAGCGGCACCGGCTCGGTCGTCTCGCTGGACGTCGCAGGTCTCCCCGCCCCCTCCGACGCGGGCCGCACCGCCACCTTCAGCGGCAACGGCCGGTTCGCCGCCAAGGAGGTCGGCGACGCGATCGAGCTCACCGACACCGTCGCGGGCAGGACGCTCGGCCGGATCGCCGCCGCCGGCGACCTGGCCTTCGACGCGGGCGGGCGCCTGCTCGCCGTCACGGGCGACCCCGTGACCGTGTGGGAGGTGGCCGGCGCCAGGCAGGTGACCTCCATCGACGCGGGCGGCGACGTTGTCGCCGTGGCGCTCTCCCCCGACGGCGGCACGCTGGCCACCGCCCGCGGCAGCACCCTGGAGACGTGGGACGTGCGCGAGGGGCGGCGGATCAAGGTGTACGAGGGCGCGGGAGACCCGGCGCTGGCCTTCTCCCCCGACGGCTCGACGCTGGCCGCGGGCGCCAACCTGCTCGATCTCCGTACCGGCGGGATCACCCCGCTCGACCTCGCGGCGGCGCGGAACGCCCGGACCACGCCGACCGCCCTCGCCTTCTCCCCCGACGGCCGCACCCTGGCGTTCGGGCTGGAGGGCGGCCGGGTGCTCCTCTGGGACGTGCACGAGCGCGAGCCGCGCGGCACCATCGGCACCGGCACGACACCGGTGGACGAGCTGCGCTTCTCGCCGCAGGGCGACCTGCTCGCGATCGACGCCGCCCGCACGTCGCTCTGGGACGTGCGCACGCTGCGCGAGGTCGGCGAGCTGGGATCCTGGGCCGCCGGGCCGGCGTTCAGCCAGGACGGCAGGCGGCTGCGCGGGGTGGCACTCGACGGCACCGTTCGCGAGACCCCGGTCGATCCCGCGCTCACGGCGCAGGAGGTGTGCGCCAGAGCCGACGGCCCGCTGAGCGAGGAGGAGTGGAGCCGCCTGATCCCGGAGAGCGGCTACAGAGACATCTGCTGACTCGACGACAAGCCGGCGACCAGAGAACGCAAAGTGCTCCCGCCCATGCTGGACGCATGGAAACCGTGCGAATCCCAGCCGTCTCCCCCCGCGAGGACGGGGAGCGCGAACCCGACCTCACATCGATGTACGTCATCCACCGCGCCATGCTCGCGGACCTGCGGCGGCTCATCGGCGTGCTGGGCGGGACCGCCCCGCTCACCGGCGGCAGGAACCGGGCCGCCCGCGCGTACGCGGCCTCGGTCCTGGCCGAGGTGCACCACCACCATGCCAACGAGGACGACCTGTTGTGGCCGATCGTGGAGCGCACGGCCGGCCACGCCGTGGACCTCAGCCCGTACACCGACGACCACCAGGCGCTCGGCCCCGTGCTCGACCGCTGCCGGGCCGCGCTGCACGGCGAGCGCCACGTGCTGAAGCGCGACCTGGCCGAGCTGCTCGGCTTCCTGGACGAGCACATCGCGGAGGAGGAGTCCGACCTTTTCCCGATCATCTCCAGGTTCGTGCCCTACGAGGCCTACGCCTGGACGGAGAGGCAGGTCGCCAAGCGGGCGTCGTTCGGGCAGCTGACGTTCACGGCTCCGTGGCTGCTGCGCCACGCCACAGAGGACGAGGCGGAGCGGCTGCTGGCGGGCGCCGGCGCGCCGCTGCGGGTGCTGGTCGCCCTGACCAGAGGCCGGTACGCCAGGCGCGAGCGCGCGGCCTTCGGCTAGTCGTCAGGGAACATCCTGAGCACCTTGCCCTTCCGGTTGGCGACCAGATAGCCGGACCGGATCCCGTCGGACGCGTAGACGAGCAGCGCCTGCCGGATGCCGTCGAACCCGTAGTCGGGGTCCACGATCACGTAGCGCGAGGTGGGCTTGGGCACGCCCAGGTCCTTGGTCGCCTTCCTGACCAGCGCGGGCAGGGCGTCCCAGTTGTACGTGGACAGGTCCACCGTGGGGCCGCGCACCTTGCCGCCCATGGGCGACTGGCTGACCTCGCCGTCGCGGTAGGAGAAGCTGCGGTAGATCTCCGGGTCGCCCTTCACCGGCACGTCGACGGAGGCATATTCCGGATATACGACCATCTTGACCACCTTGGTCCCGCCGATGACGGGCTTGACCTTGGCGATCATGGCGCGGACACCGGCGGTTGTGAGCAGGTTCTCCTTCGCGGCCTGCGTGCCGGCGCTCGGGGACCCGGAAGCTGTGGGCCGGCGGCCGGAGGAGTCGCCGCCGGAGGGCTCCCGGTCTGAGGGCTCGGTCACGGGAGCGTTCCCGAGCGAGCGCGAAGCACCGGGGCCGGCCGTCCCCAGCGACGGGAACCACTGCCACACCAGCACCCCGGCCGCCACGACCACAGCGGTGGACGCCGTGATCGCCACGGTGCGGGCGCCCTTGCGCGGACGGGCGCCGGCCTTCGCGACCGGCGTCCCACCCTGCGGGGGCGGGTGCGGCGCCCCGCCGTGCCCGGGCGGCGCGGTGCCGGCACCACCCGCCATCGGACGTGCAGCCCAGGACCCCGACGAGTGCGACCCGGACAGCTGCGGTCCTGAGGACATCGGGGCATGCGGTGCCGGCGGGCCGGAGGGGGCGCCGGGGCCGGGCGTGTCCGAGAACGCCGGCGGGTAGGAGCCGGGTGGCGCTCCGCCGGCCGACTCCAGCATGCGGTCCAGGGTCGCGGCGTCCGGCCTGGCCTCCAGGTCGCGTACGAGCAGGGCGGCGAGCACCGGCGCGAGCGGCCCGGCGCGCTCGGGCGGCGGCACCTCCTGGTTGAGCACGGCCGCCAGCGTGGCCAGCGCCGTGCTCCTGCGCAGCGGATGCCGCCCCTCCACCGCCACGTACATCATCATGCCGAGCGACCACAGGTCGGAGGCCGGCTCGCCCTCGACGCCGTTGATGCGCTCGGGCGCCATGTACTCGGGCGAGCCGATGAACGCGCCCGTGGCCGTCAGGGTCGTGGACTCGCGTACCGCCGCGATGCCGAAGTCGGTGAGCACCGACCGGCCGTCCTCGCGCAGCAGCACGTTGGCGGGTTTGACGTCGCGGTGCTGGATGCCGACGGCGTGCGCGGCGCGTAAGGCGGACAACACCTCGCGGCCGAGGCGGGTCACCGCGTCGGGAGGCATGGGGCCGTGCTGGATGCGGTCCTGCAGGGAACCGCCGGGGACCAGCTCCATGACGATCCACGGGTAGTCGTGCTCTCCCGGGTCGACGATGTGGTGGATGACGGCCACGTGCGGGTGGTTGAGCCGGGCCAGCGCCCTGGCCTCGCGCAGCACCCTGGCGCGCAGCTCGCGGGCGCCGGCGGGATTGTGCTCGTCCATGACGGGGTCGGGCGGTCGTACCTCCTTGAGCGCGACCTCGCGGTGCAGGGCCACGTCCCAGGCCCGCCACACCAGGCCCATGCCCCCGCCGCCGAGCCGCTCGACGAGCTCGAAACGGCCGTCGATCACCCGTCTGTGCATGAGGAGCAGATTATCCTTCCGCGGTCAGGCACTCGTGGCCAGCGCGTCCGCCTCGATCCCGTACCGGAAGGGCAGGCCCTGGGCGTACCTGGCGAGCTCGTCGAGCGCCAGGTCGGCGATGCGTCCCAGCTCGCCGCCGAGCGAGCCGGCGATGTGCGGGGTGAGCAGCACGTTGGGCAGGTCGTAGAGGGGTGAGCCGGCGGGCGGCACCTCGGGCTCGGTCACGTCGATCACCGCGTACAGCCGGCCGCTGGACAGCTCGGCGACGAGCGCGTCGTGGTCGACGAGCGCGCCGCGGGCGGTGTTGATCAGGGTCGCGCCGTCGCGCATCCGCGCGAGGCGGGCGGCGGCGACGAGGTGCCTGGTCTCGGGGATCGCGGGCGCGTGCAGGCTGATCACGTCGCACCGCTCGAACAGCTCGTCCAGCTCGACGTGGGGCACGCCGAGGTCCTCCGTCAGGTACGGGTCGGCGACGAGCACGTCGAGGTCGAACGGCCGCAGCAGCTCGATGACCCGCCGGCCGATCCAGGAGGCGCCGACGATGCCGATCGTGCGCCGGTAGTTGCCGAACCCGGGGAAGAGGCCCTCCAGGTCGAGGGAGGTCCGCTGCTCGCGGTAGAGCCTGGCGATGTCCAGCACGCGCTTGTTGGCGAACAGGATCGAGGCCAGCGTGTATTCGGCGACGGGTTCGGCGTTGGCCGCCGCCGCGGAGGAGACGAGGATGCCGCGCTCCCAGCACGCCTCGGTGACGTGGTGTTTCACGCTGCCCGCCGCGTGGACGATCGCCCGCAGCCTCGGCGCCCTGGCCAGCACGTCGCCGGTGATCGGCGGGCACCACCAGCTCGTGCAGAGCATCTCGGCCTCGGCCAGCGCGCCGGCCACGGCCGGGTCGGCGAAGTCGTCGGCGACCAGGCCGGGGTCGGTGTCGGCGACGGCGGTCAGCCGGTCGCGCGCCTGCCCGGTGAAGAGCCTTCCCGCCACCTGCCGCCCCATGGCGAGCAGGGTTTTCGGCCGCACCTCAGTCATGACGCTCCCCCCGACGGTGATCCGATCTTAGCGTTTCACCACAAGAGCTCCCATACTGCTCAGGAGGGTGGCGAGGTCAACCGTGCGCGGGCGGCGTCGATCCAGAGCCTGACGTTCGCCCGTTCACCCACCTCCAGCGCTTCCCTGTAGTGGGGTTCCGCCGGGCGCCCCAGGAAGGCGGCCAGGTCGCCGAGCACCTGGGCGGTGGGCCAGACAGCCAGATAGCCGGTGCTCCCCACCGGCTCGGCCGAGAGCGGCAGCAACGCGTCGTACGCCCGCTGCGCCCGCCCCCGGTCACCGAGGGCGACGCCGAGCAGCCCCCGGACCGCGGTCAGCAGGTGCCAGAAGTAGTCGCGCCGCACGGGAGGCGGCTCGGCGGGCACCAGAGCGCGAGCCTCGCCGGCCCGGCCCGCGCGGCAGAGCGCGAGCGCGTACAGCTCCAGCCACTGTTCGCGCCACGGCCCCGCCGTCGCGAACGGCTCCAGGTCGGGCAGGATCGGCGTGAGGTCGCCGCGCATCAGGCACATGGCGTACCTGCTGAGCAGCAGCAGCCCCGCCTCGTGCTGCCACATGCCGAGCCGGCCCGCGAGCTCGGCGGCGGCACGGTAACGGGATTCGGCGGTGTCGAAGTCACCGGCGAGCGCGGCGCGCAGGCCGTCGTAGAAGCCGGTCACGGCGAGGGGCAGCGGCATGTCGTGAAGGTCGGCCAGCTGCCTGGCCCTCGCGGCGTGCCGGTCGGCGACGGAGAGCTCGGCGCGGTTGATGGCGGCCTGCATGAGGATGAGGTGGCCGAGCACCTCGACGGTCACGTCGGAGCCCGACAGGCGCAGCAGTTCGGCGCCGATCAGGGCGCGTTCCGCGTGGCCGCCGTACCGGAAGGTCTGGTGCAGGCGGCCGTTGAGGGCGAGCACGAGCAGGGCGGGGTCGCCGAGGCGGCGGGCCATCGCGACGGCCTCCTGGGAGGCGAGGTAACCGCGTTCGGTCGGCTCGCCCTCCAGCTCGAACGCCAGCGTGGTGAGCAGCCGGCAGCGGGTCGTGCCGTCGCCGGGCGGCAGCCGGGTCAGCGCCCGCTCGACCGCCTCGATCAGGGTGGTGTCGAGGGTGCCGTACTCGCGGCTGCTCCAGAACGTCGGCACCTCGAACGAGACGATCACCCGGGCCAGCAGGTCGGGGTCGTCCAGCGGCAGCGCGTCGCGGAGCGCGCGTTCCCTGTGGGTGCGGGCCGTGACGAGCCGGCCGGTGTTGGCGAGGGCGGACACCAGGGACAGGGTGAGCTCCAGGCGCCGGCGCGGGTCGCCGGTCGCGTCGAGCGCCTGCTGCCAGAGCGCGGCGGCCTCGTGGTGGGCGAAGCGGCGCTCGGCCTGCTCGGCGGCGAGCCCGGCGTAGCGCGCGGCCCTGGCCGGGTCGGCGGCCGAGGCGGCGTAGTGGTGGGCGAGCGCGGCCACGTCGCCCGGGTCGTGCTCCTCGATGGCCCGGGCCACGCGCAGGTGCAGGCGGGCCCTGCGGATGCGGGACAGGTCGTCGTAGAGGGTGTCGCGGATGAGCACGTGCGCGAACCTCAGCCGCCCCGCCTCCGGCTCGGTCAGCAGCCCGGTGACCAGCCCCGACTCGATGGCCGCCAGCACGGACTCCTCGTCGGCGCCGCTGACGGCGGTCAGCACGTCGATGTCGCTCTCGCGGCCGATGACCGCGCTCTGCCGCAGGATCGTCTGGGCCTGCGCGGGCAGCCTGGCCACGCGGCGGCGCAGCACGTCACGCACGCCCGCGGGCACCGCGGCCACGCCCTCCGCGTCGAGGAGGCGCGCGGTCTCCCTGACGAAGAACGGGTTGCCGCCGGTGCGCTCGGCGACCTGCGCGACCGTGGCGGCGTCCGCCGGACGGCCGCAGGTCAGGCTGATCAGCTCGCCCACCTCGGGCGCCGCCAGGCCGTCGAGCTCCACCCTGTGCGGCTCGCGGGCGGCGATGGCGGCCAGCGCGTCGGCGAGGTGGTCGTTCGGCTCGGTGTGCCGGTAGCCGCCCGCGACCAGGACCGGCAGCCCGGCGGCGGCGCCGATCACGTGGGTGAGCATGGCCAGCGTCTCGGCGTCGGCCCGGTGCAGGTCGTCGAGCACGAGCAGCAGTGGCCGCCCGATCGACGTGACGAACGCGCCGACCGCCCGGTGCAGCCGGAACCTGGCCCCCGGGACGTCACCGCGTACCGGGGTGTCGGACAGCAGCGGCGCGAGCGCCTCAGGATCTCCGGGCGGGAAGCGGGCGGCGAGCTCGCGCAGGAGCTCGGCCCAGGCCCAGCCCGCGGGGGCGCCCTCGTGCTCGGGGCAGCGGCCCCACCCGACGGTCCAGCCCCTGCCCTCCAGCGCGTCGCGCACCTGCTCCATGAACGCCGTCTTTCCGGCGCCCGGCTCCCCGCTGACCAGGACGACGCCGCCGTCCAGCGCGGTCACGCCGGCGAGTTCGGCGCGCCTGCCGACGTACGGCTGCGCGACCGCGGCGGGCCGCGCCGCGGGGGCGGGCGGCGGCGCAGCCTCGCTGAGGTGCGCGGCCTGGGCGAGGATGTCCTCCTCCAGCCGCCGCAGCTCGGGACCCGGGTCGACGCCGAGCTCCTCGGCCAGGTGGGCGCGGGCCCTGCGCAACGCGCCGAGCGCCTCACCTTGCCGGCCGCACCGGTAGAGCGCCCTGGCCAGCAGCGCCCACACCGCCTCGCGCAGCGGGTGCTCCCCCGCCAGCCGTTCGAGATCGGGTACGGCCCCCGCCGCCCGGCCCAGCCGGATGACCGCGTCGGCGTGGCGTTCGATCGTGGACAGCCGCAGCTCTTCCAGCCGTCCCGCCTCGGCGTCGGCCCAGTGGGCGCCGGCGAACTCCTGGTAGGCGGGGCCGTGCCAGAGTGCCAGCGCCTCGGCCAGCCGCTCGTGGCCGGCCGCCGGGTCGCTCACGATGCTCTCGAACCTCCACGCGTCCACCGCCCCCGCCTCCAGGCGCAGCGCGTAGCCGGGCGGCTGGGTGACGAGCACGCCGGCGGGCGCCCGGGGCGACCTGCCCGGCTCCAGGGCCCGGCGCAGATTCGACACGTACGACTGCACGGCCGCGAGCGCCTTGGGCGGCACCTCGTGGGCGTAGAGGTCGTCGATGAGGCGGTCGACCGGCACCACCTGGCCACCGGCGGCCAGCAGGCGGGCGAGCACGGAACGCTGGCGGGGCCTGCCCAGCGCGACCGGCTCGCCGTCGAGGTGTGCGGCGAGCGGGCCGAGCACGCGGAAGGTCAGCACGATGGTGACACGGTACGGCAGCACCGCGCCGAACGGCCGATGCGGTCCATCGCGGCGCGGCCCGCCCCTCCGAAGGCGCCTCGGCGCCGGTCCGCCTGATGTACGACTTCGACAACCTGTTCCTGTCGCACGCCGACCGGTCCAGGGTCATCACGGAGCGCGGCGCCGCCGTCAACAAGGGGTGCATGGGCAGGAACGCGATCCTGCCGCGGATCATCCTCGTGGACGGTGTCACGGCCGGCGACTGGACGGTCACCCGCGCCAGAGGCACCTCCACGCTCACCCTCCACCAGTGGGAGCCGATCTCCGTCATCGAGGAGGCCGAGGAGGAGGGCCGGCGGCTGCTGGAGTTCCTGGCCCCTGACGACAAGCACGCGATCGCGGTCGCGGACGGCCCCTCCCGATCGTGACGTCGTCCTGAGGGCCGGCGGGCCGCCCCGCATGTGAGGACGATGTGCTGCAAAGGTGGTTCTGTCGGTATGTTGGCCCACGTGCCAGAACGCAGAACTGGGCCGACGACTGGGCCGACGACCGAGCTGGTGACCTTCGGCGAGACGATGGCGCTGTTCGCCGCCCGCCGCACGGGGCCGATGCGCTTCGCCCGCGACTTCGACCTCGGTCTGGGCGGCGCCGAGTCGAATGTCGCGATCGGCGTCGCCCGGCTCGGCCACCGCGCGACCTGGATCGGCAGGGTCGGGGCCGACGAGTTCGGCGACCTGATCCGCTCGACCCTGCAGGGCGAGGGCGTGGACGCGCGGGCCATCGCCGACCCCGACGCGCCGACCGGACTGATGATCAAGGGCAGGCGCACGGCCGACCTCATCGACGTGCGCTACTACCGCAAGGACAGCGCGGGCTCGCGGCTGCGCGCCGCCGACCTCGACCCGGAGCTCATCCGGTCGGCCCGCGTGCTGCACGTCTCCGCGATCACGCCCGCGCTCTCCGGCTCGGCCCGCGAGGCCGTACACCACGCGATCGCCGAAGCCCGGGCCGCGGGGGTGCTCGTCTCGCTCGACGTCAACTACCGCAGGGCGCTGTGGACGCCCGCCGAGGCGGGGGCGTGGCTGCGCGAGACGGTCGGCGACGTGGACGTGCTGTTCGCGACCGAGGCCGAGGGCCGGCTGATCGCCGACGTCGAAGGCGCCACCGAGCTGGCCGGGGCGCTGGCGAAGCTCGGCCCGCGGCACGTGCTGATCAAGTTCGGGGCCGAGGGCGCGATGGAGCTGTCCGACGGCGTCGAGCGGCGGGCGGAGCCCTACGCCGTGACCGAGGTCGACTCCGTGGGGGCCGGCGACGCGTTCGCGGCCGGCTGGCTGGCGGACTGGCTGGCTGGGGCGGAGCCCGCGCAACGGCTCAGCACGGCGTGCGCGGCGGGGGCGTTCGCCGTGACCTCGCAGGGCGACTGGGAGAGCCTGCCGCGGCGGGCCGACCTGAACCTGCTGCGGCGGCCCGCCGACGGTGTGAGCAGGTGATCACGCCACCTCGCCGCCGGTTGTCAAACGGTTGACTCGTACGCCGGCCCGTAGCATGGCCTCCATGAAGCGCCCGCTGGGAGAGCTCGAGTCCACGATCATGGACAGGATGTGGTCCTACCGCCGGCCCGCCTCCGTCCGTGACGTTCTCGAAGACCTCCGCCGGGAGCGCGAGATCGCCTACACCACGGTCATGACCGTGATGGACAAGCTGCACACCAAGGGCCTGCTCAAGCGCGAGCCGGTCGGCCGGGCCTACGTCTACGAGCCGATCTTCACCAAGGAGGCCTACACCGCGGAGCTGATGCGGCACGCGCTGGCCGCCAGCGGCAACCAGGCCGCCACTCTGGTCCACTTCCTGGAGCGGCTCACGCCCGAGGAGGCCACCGCGCTGGAGGCCGCGCTGCGGGTCTGTCCCCCAAGGGCCACCGGGCCTAGCGAGCAGCCCCGGGCCGGATCCGGCGCCCGCGTCATCGGGGCCATTCCTTTCCCTGTTTCCGCTACGGGCTTGGGGGCAGGCGGGGAGGACTCGTCCGGGGGAAGGAACGATGATGACTGATGTTTCCGGCATGGGTTCCGGGCCGAACGACGAGCGCGAGGTGCTCACCAACCGGCAGGGACACCCGGTCTACGACAACCAGAACCAGCGGACGATCGGCCCGCGCGGCCCCGCGACGCTGGAGAACTACCAGTTCCTGGAGAAGATCAGCCACTTCGACCGGGAGCGCATTCCCGAGCGCGTGGTGCACGCCAGGGGCACGACCAGCTATGGCTTCTTCGAGGCGTACGGCAAGCTCGGCGACGAGCCGATCAGCCGGTTCACCAGGGCCAAGCTCTTCCAGGAGGCGGGCAAGCGCACCGACGTCGCCCTGCGCTTCTCCACCGTGATCGGCGGCCGGGACTCCGCGGAGACCGCCCGTGACCCGCGCGGTTTCGCGGTCAAGTTCTACACCGAGGACGGCAACTGGGATCTTGTCGGCAACAACCTGGCGGTCTTCTTCATCAGGGACGCCATCAAGTTCCCTGACGTGATCCACTCGCTCAAGCCGGACCCGGTCACGTTCCGGCAGGATCCCAACCGCATCTTCGACTTCATGTCGCAGACGCCCGAGAGCCTGCACATGCTGGTCAACCTGTTCAGCCCGCGCGGCATCCCCGCCGGCTACCGGCACATGCAGGGGTTCGGCGTGAACACCTACAAGTGGGTCAACCGGCAGGGCGAGTCGTTCCTGGTGAAGTACCACTGGATGCCCAAGCAGGGCGTGCGCAGCATGACCGAGGCCGACGCCTCGGTCATCCAGGGGAACGACCTCGGGCATGCCACCAAGGACCTGCACGACGCCATCGAGCGCGGCGACTATCCGGAGTGGGAGCTGCTGGTCCAGCTGATGAACGACGACGAGCATCCCGAGCTCGACTTCGACCCGCTGGACGACACCAAGGTGTGGCCGGAGAACGAGTTCCCCGCCCTGCCGGTCGGCCGGCTGGTGCTCGACAGGAACGTGGACAACCAGTTCGCCGAGAACGAGCAGGCCGCGTTCGGCACCGGCGTGCTCGTGGACGGGCTCGACTTCTCCGACGACAAGATGCTCATCGGCCGGACGTTCTCCTACAGTGACACCCAGCGCTACCGCGTCGGGCCCAACTACCTCCAGTTGCCGGTCAACCAGGCCAGGAACGCCGCCATCCGCACCAACCAGCGCGACGGGCTGATGACGTACTTCGTCGACACCGGGGGCGAGGACCCGCACATCAACTACGAGCCGTCGCTGCGCGGCGGCCTGCGCGAGGCCGAGTACCCGCATCCGGACGAGGTCGGCCCCGAGGTCAGCGGGAGGCTCACCCGCAAGCGCATCCCGCGCGCCAACGACTACGTCCAGCCGGGGCAGCGCTACCTGCTCATGGAGCAGTGGGAGCGCGACGACCTCGTGCACAATTTCGTCTCCGCGCTGCGGCAGTGCGACCGGGGCATCCAGGAGCGCATGGTCTGGCACTTCCTGCTCGCCGAGGACGAGCTCGGGCTGCGCGTGGGCGAGGGGCTGGGCATCAGCCCCGACGACGTGGCGGGGCTGGAGCCGTTGAAGAGCCAGGACCTCACCGACGAGGACCGTGACCGGCTGGCCAAGCTGGGCAGGAACGGCCCTCGCGACGTCGAGGGGCTGAAGATGACGCACTGCGTGCCGAACGGGCGCGCCGCGCACGCCGAGCGCTGACCTGCCACTTTATGTCCGGGCCTCTGGGGTAGGGCTCGGGCATAGGGAGGTGCCCACGATGGATGACAAGCAGTGGAACGTGCAGATCTGGATCCATGAGGACGACGAGGACGCCGTGACCACGGCCACGGTGGTCCTGTTCACGGCGGACGGCAAGCGGCACGAGAGCGTCGGGCGCGCCCGGCGCAATCCCGTCGACCGGCCCGTACCCGGGATCGGGGACGAGCTGGCCGTCGGGCGGGCGTTGTCCGACCTGTCGGCGAAGCTCATCCAGGACGGCGCGGAGGACGTCGCCCAGCTGTCCGGCACTGCCTGACCGGCCCAGCCTGACCGGCCCTGTCCAGCCGGCCCTGTCCAGCTGCCAGGGCCTGACCCGCCGGCCTGGCCGGCCGTCTCACCAGGGCTAGAGCAGGCCGGCGGCGGCCAGGAGCTTGCCGATCTCGCCGGTCTCGTCGTCGTTGAGCGGGGTCTGCGGGAGCGCGGTGACCGGGCAGTCGATGATCCCGCGCAGGTGCAGCGCGGCCTTGAACGCTCCAAGGCCGGACGAGCTGCCGCCCATGCGCGAGCCACCCACGCGGACGATCTCGAACAGCCTGACCAGGCGCTCCTGCTCGACCCTGGCCGCCTCCCAGTCGCCGCGGGAGGCGCACCGGTAGAGCTCGGCGTAGCCGTGCGGGTCGACGTTGCCCAGCCCGGGCACCACTCCGTCGGCGCCCATCCAGAGGGCCGAGTCCACGGTCACCTCCGACCCGGTCAGCACGCTGAACGGCGCCGTACGGCCCATGATGACCTCGCGCAGGCCGCCGTCGTCGCCGCTGGAGTCCTTGACCCCGGCCAGCGCGCCCTCCGCGGCCAGTCCGAGCACCAGCTCTGCGCTCAACTTGGTGTGCACCGAGACGGGCAGGTCATAGGCGTAGACCGGCAGCCCGCCCCGCGCGGCGATCGTACGGAAATGCGTGCGGATTTCGTCGGGGTGGGTGCGCGTGTAGAACGGCGCGGTCGCCACCAGCCCCGACACCCCTGCCTCGCGCGCGACGCGGGCGTGTTCGAGCACCCGCGGCGTCGTCATGTCGATCACCCCGGCCAGCACCGGCACCTGACCGCCCGCGTGCCCGACCACGGTGTCCAGCACGACCCGCCGCTGCGCGTCCGTCAGGTACGCCACCTCCGACGAGGAGCCCAGCACGAACAGCGCGTCCACTCCCCCGGCCAGCAGGTGGTCGACCAGCCGGGTGAGCGACGCGGTGTCCACCTGGTGGTCGGGGGTCATGGGGGTGCACACCGGGGGGATCACACCGGTAAGCCTCATGGGCGCTCCTGGATCAGTTCGAGGTCGGTCGCTCCTGCCGCCACCGGATGGTGGCAGTGGAACAGATGGTCGTCGTCCGTCTGCGCCGCGGGCATCTCCGCCGCGCAGGCGTCGTCCGCCCGCCAGCACCGCGTGCGGAACGGGCAGCCGCTCGGCGGCCTGGTGGCCGACGGCACGGCGCCCACGAGCGGGATGGGGTTGATCGGCGAGATCAACCCGGGGGTGGCGGAGAACAGCGCCCGCGTGTACGGGTGCCGGGCGCTCAGCGGCACGGCCTGCGCGGGTGTCTGCTCGACGATCCGGCCCAGGTACATGGTGACGACGCGGTCGCTCATCCTGCGTACGGTCTGGATGTCGTGCGAGACGAACACCAGCGCCAGCCCGAGCCGTTCCTTGAGGTCGAGCAGCAGGTTGAGGATCTGGGCGCGGACGGACACGTCGAGCGCGCTGGTGGGCTCGTCGGCCACGACCAGCTCGGGTTCGAGGGCGAGTGCCCTGGCCACGGCCACGCGCTGGCGCTGGCCGCCGGAGAGCTGGCTGGGCAGCGCTTCGGCGGCGCTGGACGGCAACCCGACCAGGTCGATCAGCTCGCGTACGCGGGCGTCGCGCTGGGCGGGCGTGCCGCGGCGGTGCACGTTGAGCGGGTCGCGCAGCATCTGCCGGACGGGCAGGCGCCGGTTGAGCGCCGTGGACGGGTCCTGGAAGATCATGCCGACGCTCGACCCGACGAGTGCGCGCCGGTCGGCCTCCTTGAGGCCCCACAGGTCCTTGCCGCGGAAGGTCACGGTGCCGGAGGTCGGCCGCTGCAGGCCGACCAGCACCTTGGCGAGCGTCGACTTGCCGCAGCCCGACTCGCCGACGATGCCGACGGTCTCGCCGGCGGCGACGGTGAGGTTCGCGCCGGTCAGAGCGTAGACGCGGTCCCGCGTGAAGAGGCCGCCGGAGCGGGCCTTGTGCACGACGTGCACGTCGTCGAGCTCAAGCACGCTGTTCACTCCTCGTCTCGCGGTTCGGGTCCGGTGCGGCGGTCACCGGGTGGTGGCAGGCCACCGCGTGCGTGGCGTCCCCGTTGAGCGGGCCCCGCAGGACGGGGGCCTCGGTACGGCACACGTCGGTGGACATCGGGCACCGGTCGGCGAACCGGCAGCCGCTGGGGAAGTCGGCGGGGGCGGGCACGACGCCGCGGATCTGCGTGAGCCGCTCGGCCCCGGCCTCCAGAGACAGCACCGAGCCGAGCAGGCCGCGGGCGTAGTGGTGGGCGGGCGCGCCGACGAGGGAGGGCGTGGCGCCGGTCTCGACGATCTGGCCGCCGTACATGACGACCACGCGGTCGGTGACGTCGGCGACGAGGGCGAGGTCGTGCGAGACGAGGATCAGCGCGAACCCGAGCTCCTCGCGCAGCTTCAGCAGCAGCTCGATGACCTGCGCCTGGACGGTCACGTCGAGCGCCGTGGTGGGCTCGTCGGCGACGATCAGCTTGGGCTCGCGCGACAGCGCCATCGCGATGAGCACCCGCTGCCGCTGCCCGCCCGACAGCTCGTGCGGGTAGGAGGTCAGGGTGCGGCGGGCGTCGAGGCCGACGAGTTCGAGCAGCTCGGCGGGGGTGCGCCGGCCGCCGCGGCGGGTGAGCTGCTTGAGCTGGGCGTTGATGGTCATGGCGGGGTTGAGGGAGGACAGCGCGTCCTGGTAGATCATCGCCATCTCGTGCCCGAGCAGCCGGCGGCGGGCGCGGCGCGGCAGCGAGAGCAGCTCCCGCTGGTCGAAGCGCACGTGGCCGCTGACGCGGGCGTCGCGGGGCTGCAGGCCCATGATGGTCAGCGCGGTCAGCGACTTGCCGCAGCCCGACTCGCCCACCAGGCCGAGCACCTCGCCGGGGCGCACCTCGAAGCCGATGCCGTCGACGATGTCCACGCCCTCGGCGAACCCGATGCGCAGCCGTTCCACCGTGAGGATCGGCCGCCCCTGGGGCAGCGGGCGGGCGCGTTCGGCCAGCCGGCGCGCGGCCTCGGCCAGCCCGGGCAGCTCGACGACCTCGCCGGAGCCCGGCTGGGCCCGCTCGAAGGCGTCCTCGTCCTTCCTGACCGGCGCCTTGCGGGCGGCGGGCGCGGCCCAGGCGTCGGAGATGCCTTCGGAGAGGATGTTCAGGGCGAGCACGGTCAGCAGGATCAGCAGGCCGGGGAAGACCGTGCCCCACCAGCCGCCGAGCAGCACCAGGTTCTTGCCGTCGGCGATGACGCTCCCCCACGACGGGTCCGGCGGCCGCACGCCGGCGCCGATGAACGACAGCGACGCCTCGAACACGATGGCGTCGGCCACCATCACCGTGCAGAACACCAGCACCGGCGCCGCGCAGTTGATCGCGACGTGCTTGATGACGATGTGCGGGGTGCGGGCGCCGATGATGCGCTCGGCCGCGACGTAGTCCTCGCCGTACTGGGCGAGGACGTTGGCCCGTACGACCCTGGCCACGGACGGCATGTAGAGGAAGGCGATGGCCATGACCAGGACGGGGATGCTGCCGCCGAACACGGCCACGAGCACGGCCGCCAGCGCGATGCCGGGGAACGCCATGATGACGTCGAGCAGGCGCATGATCGTCTCGTCGACGGCCCTGCGCGAGGTGGCCGCGACGGCGCCGATGGCCGCGCCGGCCACCAGGGCGAGCCCGGTCGCGCCGAGGCCGATGATGAGCGACCAGCGGGCGCCGTACAGGAGCCTGGACAGGATGTCGCGGTTGGCGCTGTCGAGCCCCATCCAGTGCTCGGCCGACGGGCCGCCGCCGGACGCCTCCTGGAAGAACGGCGAGTGCGGCGCGATGAGCGGCGCCAGCACCGCCGCCAGCACGACGGCGGCGATGAGGCCGAGCGAGATCCACGACAGCGGCTTCAGCCTGCGGAACGTCACGCCCGGCCGGGCCAGGCGGTCGGTGAGTCCGCGTCTCATGAGGCGCTCCTGAGGCGGGGGTTGACCAGCAGGTAGAGGACGTCGACGGCCAGGTTGACGATCATGAAGCCGACGGCGATGGTCAGCACCACGCCCTGGACGACGGCGGGGTCGCCGTCGCGCACGGCGTTGATCATGAGCTGTCCCATGCCGGGCAGCCCGTAGATCGTCTCGATGACCACGGTGCCGCCGATCAGGTAGCCGATGCGCAGGCCGAGCACGGTCAGCGGGTTGATCAGCGCGTTGCGCAGCACGTTCCTGCCGATGACCACGATCGGCGGCAGTCCGCTGCCGTACGCGGTGCGTACGTAGTCGCGGTCCAGCTCCTCCACCACCGACGTGCGGATGATGCGGGTGAGCTGGGCGGCGATCGGCAACGACAACGACAGGGCGGGCAGCGTCATCGACCGCAGCCAGCCGGCGAACGAGTCGGCCGGGTTGATGTAGCCGCTGGTGGGGAACAGCCCTTCACCGACCGCCAGCCACTGGATCATCAGCAGCGCCAGCCAGAACGACGGCGCCGCCACCCCGATCAGCGACACCAGGCGGACGAGTTGGTCCGGCCAGCGGTCGCGGTACAGCGCCGCGACCACGCCGAACACGAACGACAGCACGAGCCCCACGACCAGGCCGAGGAGCGTCAGCTGCAGCGTCAGCGGCAGGGCCGTCGTCACCGACTCGATGACCGGTTTCCTGGTGAGCACGCCGGTGCCCATGTCGCCCTGCGCCAGGTCCATGACGAAGCGGACGTAGCGCACGGGGAGCGGGTCCAGCAGCCCGTTCTCGAGCTGGAACTGGCGGATCTGCTCGGCGGTCGGGTTCGCGCCCTGGAAGTACGCGTACTCCGGCTTGCTGTTGGAGAAGCGCATCACGATGAACACGAACGCGATCACGCCGAGCATCAGCGGGATCAGGATGAGGAGCCGCCGCAGCAGCATCCGGGCGACGAGCGTCATGTCCTCTTGGCCTGGAGGAGGTTGATGCCGGGGTACGGCTGGGCCTCGACGCCGGACAGCTTCTTCGCGTCCCAGGCGGTCATGAGCTCGGTGTGGACGACCGGGTAGAGCACGGCCTGCTCAGCGATCACATCCAGGTATCTGTGGACCGTCGCCTTCTTCTTCTCCTTGTCCGGCTCCTTGGTCGCCTCGTCCATCAGGGCGAACAGCGCATCGGCGTCCTTGCTGCCGTCGTAGCCGGCGTACTTCATCCACAGGCCGCCCTTGACGAAGTTGTAGCGGCAGATCAGGTCGGCGTCCATGCCGAACTGGTTGGGGTTCGAGGCCGCGGCGACCACCTGGTAGTCCTGGTCCTGGTCCATCTTGGTGAACAACGCCGCCGTGTCCTGCGGCTCCAGCGTGGTCTTGATGCCGACCGCCTCCCACGAGGCGGCGATGGTCGGCAGGCAGTCGGCGATCCAGCTCACGTTGACGGCCATCAGGTTGACCGTCAGGTCGCTGACGCCCGCCTCCTTCAGCAGCGCCTTCGCCTTGTCGGGATCGTAGTCGTAGACGACGGAGGCCCGCTTGTGGTCGGGGTGGCCCTCGTTGAGGAAGGAGCTGGAGGCCGTGCCGTGGCCCTTGAGCGCCACGTCGATCATCTTCTGCTTGTCGATCGCGTAGTGCAGCGCCTGGCGCACCCGTACGTCGTCGAACGGCTTGGCCTCCGTGTTGAACATCAGGAACATGTGGTTCATGCCCTTGCCGCCCTCGACCGTCAGCCCCTGCTGCTTGAGCTGGTCGACGTTGGCGTAGGGGATGTTGTCGGCGATCTGCGCCTCGGCCGAGCCGCCGGAGATCTTGGCCACGCGGGCGGCGGCGTCGACGATCGTCAGCCAGTTCATCTTCTTGACCGTGGCGGGGCGCGGGCCGTTGTAGCCGTCGTACGCCTCGAAGGAGGTGTTGGACTTGGGGTTGTGCGCGGCCAGCTTGTACGGCCCCGACCCCACGGCCTTGCCGCCCTTGGCCTGGTCCCAGGCGCCGGCCTGGGAGAACACGTGCTTGGGCATGATCTTGGCGATGGTCAGCCGGGGAGCGGCGTCGGCGAAGGGGAACGTGAAGACCAGCTCGACGTTCCGGTCGTCGATCTTCTTCACCTCCTTCAGCCAGGACCTGAAGAAGTTGCCGATCAGCACGTTGGCCTCGGGGTCGAGGACCCGTTCGAAGGTGAAGACGACGTCGTCGGCGGTGACCGGCTTCCCGTCGTGCCACGTGGCGCCCTCTCGGAGGGTGAACTTCCATGAGGTCGCGTCCAGGTCGGACGGCAGCTCGGTGGCGAGCGCGGCGTACGGCTCGCGGGTGATCGGATCGGTGTCGAGCAGCCCTTCGTAGACGTGGCTGATCCCCGCCATCGCGAAGGCGGACGCGGTCTGCGTCGGGTCCCAGCTCTGATCGTTGCCGTAGCCGATGACGGCGGTGATCAGGTCCTTGTTGGTTCCGGCGCCGACCGAGCCGGTCGACGCCGGGCCTCCGGAACAGGCGGAGAGGGTGGCCGCGATGAACGCCGCCGCACCCGTCGCTCCGCTGTAACGCAGGAAGTCGCGGCGGCTGAAGTCAGAGCTCACGGATGCCTCCTGAGGGTAGAACATGGGACGTCCCATGTCCTATCTTTTGCGTAAGTGGGACGCTAGATGGCAATCCGGCCTGAGGTCAACCAAAGATTTCCGTAATGTTACGTAAGTGGCTAAGAGAAGGTGACTCTTCATGACGACAGTCCCGCGCCCGGTACGTCCGAGCAGGGCCGTGGAGGCCCAGGAGGGCGTGAAGGACCTCATCGTGAGGCGCGGGCTGGTGGCGGGCGACCCCCTGCCCACCGAGTCGGAGCTCATGGAAGAGCTCCAGGTCAGCCGCAACTCGATCAGAGAGGCGCTGAAAGCCCTGCAGGCGGTCGGCATCGTCGACATCCGGCACGGCTTCGGCATGTTCGTGGGACGGATGTCGCTCGCTGGGCTCGTCAACGAACTGACCTTCCACAGCCGCATCACGCTGCAGAACGGCAAGAACCATCTGGCGAACCTCATCGAGATCCGCGAGATCCTGGAGAGCGGCCTCGTCGAACGCCTCATCGAGCTCGACCCCGCCGCCGACCTGACCCCGGTGGCCGACGTCATCGTCAGGATGGAGGCCGAGGCGGAGGCCGGGCCCGTCTCGCCGGAGACCGACCGCCTCTTCCACGACCTCCTCTACCGGCCGCTCGGCAACCCGCTCGTCGGCCAGCTGCTCGGCGCGTTCTGGGACGTCTACTACCAGCTGCGCGACCAGCTCGGGGTGCCGGACGAGTCGCCCGACGACGTGGTCACGCGGCACCGCGACATCTACACCGCCGTGCTCGCGGGCGACCGGGCCGCCGCGGTGGCCGCCGTACTCGCCCACTTCAAGGGCGTGCGCAACCGCGTGGGCAGGATCAGCGGCTAGCCGTACGGTGCGGGACCAGCAGGGGGCGCGGCGGGGTCAGTGCGCGGGCCAGCGCTCGACGCGGCGCCAGCGCTCGACGCGGCGCCAGCGTTCGCGCCAGTCCGCGTACCACCTCGCGAACCAGGGATGAGACCCGGCCAGCGGCATGACGTAGGCGACCGTCTCCAGGTAGTAGCTCCGCTGGAAGCGCCACGGCATCCGCTGCAGCTCCTGCACGTTGCTCGCCCGGTCGGCCAGCTTCACCAGCACGGCCTGCGGCGGGGCCTTGACGAGAGAAGCCAGGTAGTCGGCCTTCCTCCCCCCGCGCGGCTTGGTCACCCAGCGCACGAGCGCGGCCACGCGGGGCCCGAACCTGCCCGCGATCTCCGCCTCGGTGCACGACGTGTCCTCCAGCACGTCGTGCAGCACGATCGCCACCAGCACGTCCCTGTCCTCCACCCCGGCGCCCGCCACCGCCACCTCCAGCGCCTCCAGCAGATGGTCGAGGTACGGTCGCCCGGTGGGCCGCTGCTGCGCCCCGTGCCACCTCCGCGCGAACGTCACCGCGTCGCGCAGGGCGCCCACGGTCTCCGGCGGGAGCGCCGCACGGAGAGGCCCCTCCGCCTGCCTCCAGGACGTCCAGCTCGTGAAGGTCTCCATCCCGTTCCTCTCGATATGGCCGTGCCCCGAGGTGTCTTAGGCTGAACACTATGGCCGAGATCGCCGTCCCCGACGGGTCGTGGACGTTCAACGGAGAAGTCCTGCGCATCGTGCCCGGCAGCGACAAGGACGTCCACGAGCTGCGCAGGACGCTGGGCGAGGTCGTGGTCCCGATGACGGCGATCGCGGGCGTGACGTACGAACCGGGGCGCAAGGGCGGGCACGTACGCCTGCGCCTGCGCAAGGGGGCCGACGCGCTGTCCGACGTCGTCGCCGGCCTGCTGGAGCCGCCCGCCGACCCCTACCGGCTGACGGTGCCGAAGAACCGCGCGGGCGCGGGCGAATACTTCGCCGATGAGGTTCGTGACACCCTGCTCGTCTACCAGACGCCGAGCGCACCCTGCGAGGACTACCTGCTGCCGCCCCCTCCGGTGCCCATCTCCGCCACCGCCGGCGACGGCACCGCGCTGTTCGACGGCGAGCGGGTGCGGCTGGAGTGGACCGGCTGGGCGAGCACCGACAAGGAGAAGGCGGGGCCGCAGGAGTTCCCGCTGTCCGACATCGCCGGGGTGGAGTGGAAACCCCAGTCCGGCATGGGCTCCGGCACGCTGCGCTTCCGCATCAAGGGCGAACGGCCCATCCAGCAGCCGCCGCAGAAGGACCTGCGCTGCGTGTCCTGGGGCATCCAGCGTTTCGGCGGCGCCACCGCCCTGGTCGCCGCCGCCGTGCTCGCCCGGCTGCCGCGCGACGTGCCCGAGCTGCCGCCCGCGCCGGCGCCCGCCTCCGACGACGTGCACGACGCCGTGCTGCGCCGCCTGGCCGAGCTCGGCGAGCTGCACCGCGCCGGCGTGCTGACCGACGAGGAGTTCACCACGGCCAAGCAGGCCGTGATCCGCCGCCTGGAGCCGTAGGCGAAGGTCCGAGGAGAAACCATGACACCCGACGAAGAAGAACTCCTGCGCCGCGCCATCGCGCTGGCCGCCGAGGCCCGCGCCGGCGGCAATCCGCCGTTCGGCTCGCTGCTGGCCGGGCCCGACGGGACCGTGCTGGCCGAGGAGCGCAACTCCTCGCTCACCGACCGCGACATCACCGCCCACCCGGAGCTCAAGCTGGCCCGCTGGGCCGGCCGCGAGCTCGACCCGGCCACCGCGGCCGCCACGACCATGTACACGAGCTGCCAGCCGTGCGGCATGTGCGCGGGCGCCATCGCGCGCTCGGGCCTGGGCCGGGTCGTCTACGCGCTGTCCGGCGAGCAGCTCGACGGGCTCAAGCCGCCCGGCACCGCCTTCACCGACCCTCCCGGCGAGGGGCCCGCCCTCTACGCCGAGGCCCGCGTACCGGTCGAGGGCTACTACCGCTGACCAGCGGGGACAGGCGGGTCAGAGGCCGGGGAGCCGGGCCACGCCGTCGCGGCGGGCCTGGTCGGCGACCGCGGCGGCGACGGCGGGCACGACCCGGGGGTCGAACGGCTCCGGGATGATCCGGTCGGCCGACAGTTCCTCCTCGACCACGGCGGCCAGGGCGTGAGCCGCGGCGATCTTCATGTTCTCGGTGATGGCCGAGGCGCGGGCCGACAGGGCGCCCCTGAAGACGCCGGGGAAGGCCAGCACGTTGTTGATCTGGTTGGGGAAGTCGCTGCGCCCGGTGGCCACGACGGCGGCGTGCTCCTGGGCGATCCCGGGGTGGATCTCCGGCTCGGGGTTGGACAGCGCGAAGACGATAGAACCGGGCGCCATGGAGGCGATGGCCCGCTCGCTGATCGTCGAGCCCGACAGGCCGATGAAGACGTCGGCCCCGGCCAGGGCCTCCTCGGTCGTGCCGGTGCGGCCGGACCGGTTGGTGCAGCCCGCGATGATGGCCTTGTGGCGGTTGAGGTCGTCGCGGCCGGTGTGCAGGACGCCCTTGCTGTCCGACACGGCGACCTCGCCGATGCCGGCGTTCAGCAGCATGCTCGCGACGGAGAGGCCGGAGGCGCCCGCCCCCGCCACGACGGCGCGGAGATCCCACAACCGCCGGCCGGTCACCCGTGCCGCGTTGCGCAGCGCGGCCAGCACCACGATGGCGGTGCCGTGCTGGTCGTCGTGGAAGACGGGGATGTCCAGCACCTCCCTGAGCCGGCGCTCCACCTCGAAGCAGCGCGGCGCGCTGATGTCCTCGAGGTTGATGCCGCCGAACGACGGGGCCATCCGGACGATCGTCTCCACGAGCTCGTCGACGTCCGTGCAGTCCAGGCAGATGGGCACCGAGTCCACGCCGCCGAACTGCTTGAACAGCAGCGCCTTGCCCTCCATGACCGGCATCGCCGCGGTGGGCCCGATGTCGCCGAGCCCGAGCACGGCGGTGCCGTCGGTGACGACCGCCACGACGTTGGAGCGCCAGGTGTACTCGTCGGCCAGCTCGGGCCGCTCGGCGATGGCGGTGCAGACGCGGGCCACCCCCGGCGTGTAGGCGAGGGACAGATCGTCCAGGTCGCGCACCTGGACGGACGGGCGCGTCTCCAGCTTGCCGCCCTCGTGCAGGCGGAAGGCCGGGTCCTGGTCGAGGAGTGCGGCGAGGCCGATGGCCGGTGCGGTGATTTCGGTAGTCATGTCATGCTCCTAGAACCGCAGCAGCCGGCCGGACGGGGTGCGCGTGTCCGGCGCCTCGAACCTGGGATCACGTGAGGTCTGCCGGCTTTTCTTGAGCTGTGTGCGTTTCATGATTTGCGCACCTTTCTGCGCCTGCCGTACACCGGCCGGCACGCTGGAATTCGGCGAACAACACAAGCCGAGTGTCACACGGCGTCCATTTACCGGTCACCCCACGCACCCCCTACGTCCGAGACCTCCCCTGCTAGAGGTACGAGGCGATAGGGGTTGTCCGCGATAGGGGTCGCCCGGGACATTTCGAAGGACAGATTCCGGCGAAAGGACAACGATGACGGTCCTGACCGCTTTTCCCACGGAGGCAATACTCGATCCGAGGACTCCATCGGTGCGCTTCTCGCGGCTCCTGGATCCCGGCTCGGTGGTGCCGATACACGGCGACGACGGCAGCGGCGTGCAGGCCGTGCACGGGCAGATCGACGGCTCGCCCCTGATCGCCTACTGCACCGACGCGACAATCATGGGCGGCGCGCTGGGCTGGGCGGGCGCGAACCGTATCGTCGAGGCCATCCAGCTGGCCGTGCGCCGGCGCTGCCCGGTGATCGGGCTGTGGCACTCCGGCGGCGCCCGGCTGGCCGACGGCGTGGAGTCGATGGACGGTGTGGGGCGCATGTTCGCCGCCATGACGGCCGCCTCGGGCCTCATCCCGCAGATCTCGGTCGTGCTCGGGCCGGCCGCGGGCGCGGCCGCGTACGGGCCCGCGCTGACCGACGTGATCATCATGTCGGACGCCGGCCGGGTCTTCATCACCGGCCCCGACGTCGTCCGTACGGTCACCGGCGAGAACATCGACATGGCCGGGCTGGGCGGCCCGGACGCGCACGGCCCCAAGTCGGGCGTCGCGCACGTCACGGTCGACTCGGAGGAGGCCGCGTACGACCGCGCCCGCCTGCTGACGGGGTTCTTCACCCGGCCGGGCGGCTACGACTTCGCCGCGCTGAGCGAGCCGCGCGACCTGCGCGCGCTGCTCCCCGACATGCCACGGCGCGCCTACGACGTCCGGCCGCTGGTCCGCGCCGTGCTGGACCCCGACTTTCTGGAGCTGCAGCCGCGATGGGCCCCCAACATGGTGGTCGGGCTCGGGCGGCTCGGCGGCCGGGCCGTCGGCGTGATCGCCAACAACCCGCTGCGCAAGGGCGGCTGCCTCGACTCGCTCTCGGCGGAGAAGGCCTCGCGTTTCGTGCGGATGTGCGACTCGCTCGGCGTCCCCCTGGTGGTCGTGGTCGACGTTCCCGGCTACCTGCCCGGCGTCCAGCAGGAGTGGGGCGGCGTGGTCAGGCGCGGCGCGAAGCTGCTGCACGCCTTCGCCGAGTCGGTCGTCCCCCGGGTGACGCTGATCACCCGCAAGTCGTACGGCGGCGCCTACATCGCCATGAACTCCAGGTCGCTGGGCGCGACCGCGGTGTACGCCTGGCCCGACGCGGAGGTGGCGGTGATGGGGGCCGAGGCGGCGGTCGGCATCCTGCACCGCAAGAAGCTGGCCGCGGTGCCCGAGCCCGAGCGGGCGGACCTGCACGCGCGCCTGGTGGAGGAGCACCAGCGCACGGCCGGCGGGGTCGAGCGGGCCATGGCACTCGGCGTGGTGGACGAGGTCATCTCCCCCTCCGAGACCCGGCTCCGGCTGGCGGAAGCACTCGCACGGGCGCCGCAGTCCCGCGGCTGCCACTCCAACATCCCGCTATGAAACGAGGTGACCCATGTCGTACGTCAAAGTCATGCTCATCGGGGGACCGAACCACCTGCCGACCGAACGGCGGTTCTTGACCGTCGCGCCGGGCTGCGAGAAGATCAAACTGCCTTTCGGCAGTGGGTACGAGCACTTCCTCCACAGAGGTGAGCGAACGCGCGTGGACGGGCAGGAGCTTCCCGTCTACACCTGGATCATGCGGACGGCCATCGCGGAGTAAGAATGTCGGCGTTGCTCGCCATCAGCGATCTCCACGTGGGCTATGCGGACAACCGGGAGATCGTGGAGGCACTGCGGCCCCGGTCCGCCACCGACTGGTTGCTGATCGCGGGCGACGTCGCCGAGCTCATGGCCGACATCGAATGGGCGCTGCGCCTGCTCAGCGGGCGCTTCGCCAAGGTCGTGTGGGCCCCGGGCAACCACGAGCTGTGGACCCATCCGAGCGACCCCGTGCGGTTGCGCGGCGTCGAGCGTTACGACCATCTGGTGCGGCTCTGCGGCGAGCTGGGCATCGTCACGCCCGAAGATCCCTACCCGGTCTGGGAGGGCTCGCTCGTCGTGGCGCCGCTGTTCGTGTTGTACGACTACTCCTTCCGGGTCCCCGGCGTGCACTCCCGGGCCGAGGCGCTGGCGCAGGCCTACGAGCGTGGCGTGGTGTGCACGGACGAGATGTTGCTGCATCCCGACCCGTACCCGTCCCGGCAGGCCTGGTGCGCGGCCCGGGTCGAGCTGACCGAGCGGCGGCTGGGCGAGCTGCCCGCCGACCTGCCGACCGTGCTGATCAACCACTATCCCCTGGTACGCCGGCCGACCGACGTCCTGCGCTATCCCGACTTCGCCCTGTGGTGCGGCACCGAGCGCACCGCCGACTGGCACGTGCGGTTCAACGCGCGCACGGTCGTCTACGGGCACCTGCACATTCCCCGCACCACCTGGCACAACGGCGTGCGCTTCGAGGAGGTCTCGCTGGGATATCCCCGCGAATGGCGCCCGCGGCCCACCGAGCCGGGCCGTCCGCGGCGAATAAGCTGACCGGGGAATTCGTGTCCACCCTAAGGGTGAGCTAGGGGTGGGAAAAGCCTCCGGGCGGCGCTTGAATACAGGTAACACAGTTTTGAAGGTGTTTATCCCGCCGGCGAGGTGAGGCATTGAGCTAGACGTCGTACCCCTTTTGCGAGGCCTTCCGAGAACGAAAGCCACCGCTCATCGAGAAAATGAGCGGTGGCTTTCGTCGTGCCCGGGAATCATCGGCCACCGAGCGCGCCGCGCCGTGGAAACGCCGCAGCGGCCGCCTGATGGCGGCCGCTGCCGGGCTTCTGTCGCGCGCTGGGCGTCAGCTTGCATTCGCGAGCCTGACCTCCGTCCGCCCGCTCCTCCTGGCGGCCGAGCCGACCGCCATCAGGGTCGCGTCCACCACGTTGGTGGCGACGCCGACCCCCCAGACCGTCTCGCCGTCCACCTTGCATTCGGCGTACACCGTCGTCTCCATGCTGGCGACCCGCTCGGCGCCGCCGGACCGGTGCACCGCGCGCACGTCCACGCCCAGGGGCGCCAGCGTGGCGCCGATGGCCCGCACGGCCTGCTCGCGCTGGCCGTCCATGTGCAGCGTCGCGGTGATCCGGTCGCCGCCCGCGCCCAGCGCGCCGGACCGCTCGTCGCGGGAGAGGTACTCCTCCTGGAACAGCTCCCACACCTGGTCGGGCGAGAGCTCGCTGCCCCGCAGGTCGGCCCGCTCCTGCACGAGCCTGGCGAACTCCCGCTGCAGCTCGCGAGGGAGCTCCATCCCGTGCCAGGCGCTCATGATGTACGCGATGCCGCCCTTGCCCGACTGGCTGTTGATCCGCACGATCGCCTCGTACGTGCGCCCGACGTCCTTGGGGTCCACCGGCAGGTACGGCATGGTCCACGGCATCTCGTCGGCGCCGACGCCGGACCCGGCGGCCCGGCGCTCCAGGTCGTCGAACCCCTTCTTGATCGCGTCCTGGTGCGAGCCGGAGAAGGCGGTGTAGACCAGCTCGCCCCCGTACGGGTGCCTGGGGTGCACGGGGATCTCGTTGCAGTGTTCGACCGTGCCGCGGATGCGGTCGATGTCGGAGAAGTCGATCTCGGGGTCCACGCCGTGGGTGAACATGTTCATGCCCAGCGTCACCAGGCACACGTTGCCGGCCCGCTCGCCGTTGCCGAACAGGCAGCCCTCGATCCGCTCGGCGCCTGCCAGCATCGCCAGCTCGGCCGCGGCAACCCCCGTGCCGCGGTCGTTGTGCGGGTGGATGGACAGGCACACGTGCTCCCTGCGGGACAGGTGGCGGTCCAGCCACTCGACCTGGTCGGCGAACACCGACGGCAGGGAACGCTCCACGGTGGTGGGGAAGTTCAGGATGATCGGGCGTCCCGGGCCGGCCTCCCACACGTCCATGACCGCTTCGCAGACCTCGAGGGCGAAGTCGGGCTCGGTCTCGTTGAACAGTTCCGGCGAGTACTGGTAGCGCAGGTCGCAGCCGGCCAGGTCGCGCTCGGCGTACTTCATCATCATCCGGGTGCCCTGCACGGCCAGGTCCTTGCACTGCGCGCGGTCCATGTCGAACACCACGCGCCGGAACAGCGGCGCGGTCGCGTTGTAAAGGTGGAAAGTGGCGCGCGGCGCCCCCGCGAGCGCGCTCACCGAACGCTCGATCAGCTCGTCCCGCGCCGGCACGAGCACCGAGATCCACACGTCGTCGGGGATGCGGTTCTCCTCGATGAGCAGGCGTACGAAGTCGTAGTCGTCCTGGCTGGCCACCGGGAATCCGACCTCGATCTCCTTGTAGCCGATGTCGACGAGCAGCTCGAACATCTGGAGTTTCCTGGCCGGCGACATGGGATTGGCCAGTGACTGGTTGCCGTCGCGCAGGTCCGTCGACAGCCAGCGCGGCGCTGATACGATCTTCTTGTCCGGCCACGTACGGTCGGCCAGGGCCAACGGAGTAAAGTCCGAATAGCGCTCTACGGGGCGGGTCGGGACCATGGTTGAATCTCCTTCGCCTTGGTCATGGTCTGCCTGTAGGAGATCTCCGATCACAACGTACAATCGGCCGGGCGCCGCCGAATAGGGCGAGGATCATGAGAGTGCCGGTCCTTACCCATAGATATCCGCCCGGGTATCGAGAGTGCCCACCCCGGTATCTTTAGGCGCACCCCCCTTCTCCGCCTCCCGGCGGTCGCGCACAATCCGATCATGGCGACCATCGAAACCGTGGCGCTGCGGCGCGGCGGTCTGTGTCTGGCAGAGTCTCGCCCTTCTGTGCAAATAATCTTCTTACTGCGTTTTCTGACCGGCACCGCATTGTGCGCGCAGGTCGCCGGCGCCGACGGGCATCTCGGCAGAACGGCCTGGGGCGCCCTGACATGGGTGCTGATGATTTTCTCCGTCTATCTCTTCAACGGCGTGATGGACGTTTCCGAGGACCGCCTCAACGGCTCGCGCAGGCCCATCTGCAGAGGCGACCTGCCGCCCACCTTCGCCACCGCGGTGGCGGTGGGCGCGGCGCTGGTCAGCCTGCTCAGCGGCTTCGCGCTCGACCCGCGGATGGGCCTGCTGCTCACGGTCGTGCTGGTGCTCGGCTACCTGTACTCGGGCCCGCCGTTCCCGCTCAAGCGCAGCTCGGGCGGCACGGTCCTGACCGGAGGCGCCGCCACCGTGCTCACCTACGTCGCGGGCGCGCTCTCCTACGCCAGCGAGTTCCATGTCTCCCTGATGCTGGTCGTCTTCGTGCCGGCGGCGTCGCTCTGGACCGCGCTGGTGGGGTCGACGACCAAGGACCTGCCCGACATCGAGGGCGACACGCAGGCCGGCCGGACGACCTTCGCGGTCACGCACGGCGAGGACGCCCTGCGGCGGGCGATCTGCGCCGTCGCCATCGGCCTGGCGCTCGCGTTCACGGCGGCGGTGCTGCTGCTGGAGCTGCCGCTGTGGCCCAGCGCTCTCGCCATGGTCGCCGGTGCGATCGCCATCACGGTCCTGTGCGTCCAGGGGCGCCGCCGCGAGCCGTACGGCGCCTTCATGGCCACGCAGTACGCCCTGCACGGCCTGGTGATCCTGACCCTCGTCTGAGCCCTCTGACCGTGGCCGCCGGCGAGTCCCGCCTGACTGACGGGGCCTGACCGATCGGCCCGGCTAACCGGGCAGCGGTGCTCCGGCGGCCGCGCCGTGCGGGAAGGCCGCCTCCAGCCGGCGGCACGTCGCGTCGGTCAGCAGCAGCCTGACGGAACCCGCGTTCATCTCCAGGTGGACCGGGTCGCGGGTGCTGGGCACGGGCACCACGTCGGGCCCTCTGGCCAGCAGCCAGGCCAGCGCCAGCCGGCCGGTGCTGACGTCCATGGTCGCCGCCTCGGCCTCCAGTTTCCTGAGCCTGGCGATGTTGCCCGGCAGGTTGGCCGGGTCGAACCGGGGGTCGGTACGGCGGGCGTCTCCCGGGTCGAGCTCGCGGGCGGAGCCGCCGCGCCCGGCCAGGAAGCCGCGGCCCAGCGGCCGGCCGGCGATCAGCCCGATGCCGAGCTCGCGCGCCACCGGCAGCTGGTCGAGCTCGGCGTCACGGTGCCACAGGGAGTACTCCATGGCCAGGGCGGTGATCGGATGGACCGAGTGCGCCCGGCGCAGCTCGTCCCCCGTCACCCCTGTCAGGCCCGCGTAGCGCACCTTGCCCGCCGCCACCAGCTCGCCGAGCCGGCCCGCGGTCTCCTCGACGGGCACGGCGCCCGGCTCCCTGCCGACGACGTAGAGGTCGACGTGGTCGACGCCCAGCCGTTCCAACGAGGCCTCGCACGCGTGCCGCAGCGGCACGTGTCCCGAGCGGCGCTGGAGGGTGCGGGTCGAGAGCAGGACGTCGTCGCGCCAGGGCCTGACGGCCTCGCCGACGAGCCGTTCGATCTCACCGTGGGCGTGGTCGTCGGACATGTCGAGCAAGGTCACACCTGTGTCGAGCACGTTGTGGAGCAACGCCAGCGACTCCGAACGGTCCGCTTCGCCGTACACGCCGGAGAGAGCCAGACATCCGAAGCCCAGACACGAGGTGATCGGCCCTGTGTCGCCCAGCCTTCTGCTGTCCACGACACCCCCTCCCATTGGCCCTCACCGTTGCTACATACGATCTGTGGGCCAAGTTCGCGCCACAACCCCTATCCCCCGGGAACACCGGGCGAATATGGGAAACCTCATTGCGCTTTATCCGCACTTGACACTGTACGCAACTCTTCGTTATACACATTGTTAATGTCGCTGCCCACCACGCGGGATCCGCGCGGTGGGCAGCTCGAGGAGCTCAAGAGGTCAGCGCAGGGTGGGGCTGAGCTCCAGATTGGGAGGGAGATCGGAGCGCTGAGTGATCCCGAGCTTGCGGTAGATGCGGGTCAGGTGCTGCTCGACCGTGCTCACCGTGATGAACAGCTTGGCGGCGATCTCCCGGTTGGTGTAGCCGACCGCGGCCAGGCCGGCGACGCGTCGCTCCGCGTCGCTGAGGATGGCCACCACCTTGCTGATCTCGGAGCCCTGCCCCTCGGCGGCGGCTCCGTCGCCGTCCAGCGCGTGGCTCAGCGGCTGGGCGCCGCACTCCTGCGCGAGGATGCGCGTACGGCTGGCGATGATCCCCGCCCGGCGGAACTCACCGACGCTGTGGAAGGCCTCGGTGAGGTCGAACAACGACCGGGCGAGCTCGTAGCGGTCACCGCAGGCCTGCAGGCGGTCCGTGGACTGCCGCAGCAGCATGGGCCGGTGCCGGAGCTCGCTCGTGGCGGCCAGCAGGCGCAGCGCGATCCCGTGCGTACGGGAGGCCATCGGGCCGCACCGGGAGAGCTGCTCCTCGATCAGGGCGCGGGCCTCCGCCTGCTCGCCCATCCTGATGAGCGCCTCGGCCGCGTCGGTACGCCAGGCGATGAATCCCGGCGTGTCCATCTCCCACTCGGCCATGAGCTCGCCGCAGAACCGGAAGTCGCGCAGCGCCGCCGCCGGGTGGTCGACCGCGAGGTGGTAGCGGCCGCGGGCGTGCAGGTAGTGCAGTCCGAAGCGGGTCTGCAGCATGGCGTCCGGCACCGGCGTGTTGACCTGGGCGAGCGCCTGGTCGTACTGCCCCATGGCCGTGCTGGCGAGCATCAGGTTGGCCAGCGGGCCGCCCACGGTGACACCCCAGCTGGCGGGCGGGATGATCTCCAGGGCCTGCCGGGCGCACGACGCCGCGGTCTCGAGGTCGCCGCGGCGCATGGCGATCTCGGCGCGGATCGCGGTCAGCCGGGCGCGCCGGGCAGGGGCGCTGCGGGACTGCGCCTCCTCGATGAAGGCGTCGCACCAGGGCACGGCCTTGTCCGGCCAGCCACCGTACGTGAGCGCGAGCAGGGAGCTCTCGACCGTGTCCATGGACATCTCGTCCAGGCGGGAGCTGTGCAGGATGCGCTCGACGGTGCCGAGAACGCGCTCGCGCGGCCCGCGGGTGAGCACCGAGATCAGCGCGTTGATCGACTCGAGCCGCCGGCTCACGCGTACCGGCAGCACGGCCTCCCTGGCCTGCTCGCTGGTCGACCTGTTGACGTGGGCCAGCAGCGGCGGCGCGGAGCAGCGCAGCCACAGCCGGGTGCCGATGAGCTCGGCCACGGTCTGCGGCTCGGTGTCGCCGCTCTCCTTCAGGTGCTCGAGCACCTGGCAGGCGTCGTCGACCTTGCCGTGCCACAGCAGCGCCCTGGCCAGCACGACCGCGTCGCTGCCGCGCAGGGTCCCGTTGTGCAGGGCGTCGGTCAGTTCGGCGATGTGCTCGGCCGGCGTGCTGGGGTTGATGCGCCACTCGGCGCGCATCAGAACCGTGGCGATGGTGGTGCGGTGCCGCTCGTCGGTGCAGCCGCGCCAGGCGAGCTTCAGGTAGTCGACAGCCGAGGTGACGGACCCGCCGTCCAGCCGGCTCAGCGCCGCCGCCTCCAGCACGGGCACGGCCCACGGCAGGTCGGTCGCGTCGGCGCCGAGCAGGTGCTCGGCGATCGCGATGTCGTCGGCGCCCTCCTCGTGCAGCAGCTCGGCGGCCCGCCGGTGCACGCTGCGGCGCACCTCGTCGCTCAGCTCGGCCAGCACGGTCCTCCTGGCGATCTCGGCCCGATAGTGGCCCGACTCCAGCAGGCCTGCGGTCTCCAGCCAGTGCATGGCGTGCGCCATCGTCGCGGAGTCGGAGCCGAGCAGGCGCTCGAGGAGCGCCGGGTCGTCCAGCACCGCGAGCCAGCCGGCGACCTGCATGAGCCCGGGGTCGGCCCGGTGCAGGCACGACAGCACGGCCTCGCCGTAGCGCTCGGCGGGAGCGCTCCCGCCGCTCTCGTGGTCCTCGATCAGCCCGCGGAGCAGGAGCGGGTTGCCGCCGCTGAGCGCGTGCCACTCCGGCGTCACCTCCTTGGCCGCCGCCTCACCCAGGCGCTCGGCCGTCATGCTGAGCGCGGCGCCGTACGACAGCGGCGCCAGCCTGACGGCGGTGCAGTGGGGCTGGCGGAGCATCTCGGTGGCGAAGAAGCCGTGCATGTGCTGGCGGTATTCGGCCTGGCTGAAGACCGCTACCAGCGGCGCGTACCTGGACCTGCGGACGAGGTAGGACAGGCAGAGCAGCGAGGCCCTGTCGGCGAGGTGGACGTCGTCGACGACGATCGCCAGCGGATGGCGCTCGGCCAGCGAGAGCAGGACCGCGCAGAGCGAGTGCACGATCTGCACGTCCACCTGCTCGACGCGGTCCCCCTTGGCGGGCGAGGCCATCTCCGCGCCCTCCCGCAGCAGGTCGGCCGCGACCGCGCGCACGTCCTCGCGCAGCGGCGCGTTCTGGAAGAGCTGGCCGAGCACGCCCAGCGGAATATCGCTCTCCGCCTGGGTGGCGGACGCCACCAGCGGCAGAGCACCCCGTTCGAGTGCCTGTTCGGCGAAGGCATGCAGAAGCTCACTCTTGCCGGTCGCGACGACCCCCGTCACCATCGCGACCCTGCCCTTGCCGCCAACGGCCTCGGCGAGGAGGCCGTGCATGGAGGTCATGGCCGCATCTCTCTCGAACAGCCCCATGATTGGACACCCCTTTTAGAAAGGCAATTTACGACCGGAAGGAGTTCTGAGGTCCAACGAGCTTTTCTGCTCTTTTCTCGGCTTCGATGTCTTGGACTGTCGCACCCGCCGCATGACCTCAACCCCTTCCGCACCCGTTTCTGGGTTGACGTTCATCACGTTAGGTGCGGCTCTGGGGGCTCACAATACGGCTTATCCTTAATAACGCGGGTCGCTCCGTATGGACCAGCCGGTCTTCAACTTTCGGACCACGCCCAGGTCCGAGTCATCGCGGGCCCGCGCCGGGCGGCGCGCCCCCGGCGGATCCCCGGGCCCGCGGGCCCCGCCGCCGGCGCACGCGGGAGGGGGTGGAGAGGCCCCAAACCTTACCGACGAGTATCGTTATGAGTCATTAACGTGAATCGCGCTAATACGAGTCGCGCTCATGTGTACCGCTGCCCCGTCGCGCCACTCCGACGGGCTGGCGCGCCAGCCAGGGCCTGCGGCGCGCCGTTCACGCAATATTGACATTTCCATGTCGCGCCCCGTTTCAGCAGGTCACGGGGCCGACAAGGGTCGCTCGGAGGACACTCCGCGTATGCCCGCCATCGGCATACAGTTGCCTACTCACCAGTGTTGACCCAAGATGTAAGCATTCGTGCACTCTCCAAGGGGACACGGTGGGAGAAATTGCGCATACGGGTGAGCAAGACGCTACGGGGCCGGCGAGCCTTATCGAGGAGTGCCGAGCGGACATACTGAGCAAGTACGAGCAGGGACTTGCGGCCATCGGTAGCGTGCTGATCAATGATCAGGTGACGAAAGCCCAGGTCATGACGAACGCAGGCCAGATCCTGACGGAGATGGCGGGGGCACTGCGTGCGGGACGCCTGCAGGACGACGACGAGACGTCCCGTTTCCTGGCCTGGGACATCGGCGTGGCACGGGCGTCGGCGGGCGTCCATCCGAGAGAGTCGCTGATGGCGGCCTCGGTGTTCTTCCGCGCGGCGTTCGCCACGCTGAGCCAGCGGCTCCAGGACGACACCCATGCCGCTCACATGCTCAGGCTCGTCGTGACGGCACTGGAACAGAGCATCTCCCTGCGCATCAGGGAGGCCGCGAACAGTTACACCGGCATCCTGCTCAACAAGGTGACCGAGGCGCAGATGGCCGAGCGCCGGCGGATCGCCAGGGAGCTGCACGACCGCATCGGCCACAGCCTCAGCGTGGCCCAGCGCCAGCTGGAGCTGTCGAACATGTACCGCCCGGGGGAACCGGCGAAGGCACTGGCCAAGCTGGAGATGGCCCAGCAGGCCATCCAGGAGACCATGTACAGCCTGCGCCAGGTCACCTCCGACCTCCATCCCCCAGGGGGCAGCACCTTGGAGAAGGGGCTGCTCAGCTACCTGGACATCATCGGGACGGACGACGTGCAGATCGAGCTGATCGTGAACGGCGACCAGACCTGGGCGCCCCCGACCGTCAGCGAGGAGTGCCTGCTGATCCTGCGTGAGGCGGCGCGCAACGCGCTCACCCACGGGGACCCGTCGGCCATCCTCATCAGGATCGACGTCGCGCCGCACGAACTGGTCGCGTGCGTGATCGACAACGGCTGCGGTTTCGATCCGGACGGCCAGCCGCCGAAGGGCAGCCTCGGGCTGTCGTCCATCAGGGAGCGCACCCAGTTACTCGGCGGCACGGTGACGATCGCCAGCAAGCCCGGCAGGGGCGCCAGGGTCGATCTCGCCGTGCCCATCCAGAGGCGCCTCGATGATCAGGAGTGACCCGCCCACCACGATCGCCATCGTGGACGACCACGCCCTGTTCCGCGAAGGACTCAGGGAGATCCTGGAAGCCCAGGAAGGGCTGGCCGTGGTGGGCGAGGCGGGCACCTCCGACGACGCCCTCCGCCTGGTCGCCGACAAGAAGCCGGACATCCTCCTGCTGGACGTGGAGATCCCAGGCGACTCGGCCACCGACACCGTGACGCGGCTGCGCAGCCAGGTCCCGAACACGCAGATCATCATCCTCAGCATGTACGACGGCCCGCAGCTGCTGCGCAGGCTCCTCGCCGCCGGCATCCGCGGATACCTGCTCAAGAGCGTCCACTGGCACGAGCTGGTGTCGGCGATCCGGAGCGTGCACGACGAGCCGGACCGCATCGTCCTGGCCGTCTCCCGCGAAAGCCTGGCGCAGATGGAGAGCGCGCCCGCCGAGGTGCTGACGAGCAAGGAGCGCGAGGTCCTCGAACTGGCGGCGCAGGCGCTCAGCAACCGGCAGATCGCCGCCCGCATCAACACCACCGAGGCCACGGTCAAGCGCCATCTGCGGAACATCTTCGTCAAGCTGGGGGCCGCGTCGCGCATCGACGCCGTCAACCGCGCGATCGACGCCTCGCTGATCACGCCATCGCGGGCACGATCCGACAATTGACCATAAATGTGGACAATTTGCGTCGATCGCACCCCCTTCTGAGGGCGGGTTCACCCCGCAACCGGCTCCGGACGGCCCGAGAAGACCTGGTCAAACGTTCTCTCCCGGCAAGGCCGTATCTAGCTTGGAAGGGTGAACACCAATGCCTTGATCGGGAGCATCCTCCCCCCGTGGGTGGTGGCCGTGGACACGTTCGACGACCACGACGCGATGCTCTTCCCCGCTGAAGAAGAGGTGATCAGCCGATCGGTGGAGACCCGGCGCAAGGAGTTCGTCACGGCGCGCATGTGCGCCAGGCAGGCCATGAGCCTGCTCGGCCTGCCGGCGCAGCCCCTCCTGCCCGGCCTGCGTGGCGAGCCCCAGTGGCCCAAGGGCTTCGTGGGCAGCATCACGCACTGCGCGGGTTACCGCGGAGCCGTCGTCAGCCCCGGCGGCGACACCATCACGATCGGCATCGACGCCGAACCCAACGAGCCGCTGTCGAACGGCGTCCTGGAGGCGGTCTCCCTGGCCGAGGAGCGCAAAGCCCTGCGCGCGCTCGCCGCCGACCACCCAGAGGTCGCCTGGGACCGCCTGCTGTTCTCCGCCAAGGAGTCGGTCTACAAGGCCTGGTTCCCGCTGGCCAAGCGGTGGCTGGACTTCGAGGACGCGATCCTGTCCTTCAACCCCGTCCTGGGCGCCTTCTCCGCCCGGCTCCTGGTCACCGGCCCGCACGTGGGCGGGCAGCAGCTGACGGGTTTCACCGGCAAGTACATGGCCCGTGACGGGCTGCTCCTCACCGCCATCGTCATGGCCGCCAGCACGGCCTCCCGCCGCCACCGCCCGGTGCTCAGGCGACCCGTGCCGCAGCCGGTCAGGGCCTGACGCGCCGTACGCGGCCGCCGTCAGGACCTGACCCGGCCGGGAGGCGCGGCAGGCCGTACCCGACGCCCGCCATGCCCGGCCCGGGCGCCCGGTCCCGCGCCCTTCTGCAGCCCCGGCTCCCGCCCCCGCGCCCGCCTTGGCGCCATTCCGCGGCCCCGGGTCCGCGCCCTTCTGCGGCGTCCTGTCCGAGGATCCTCTCCGGCGCGCTCGTCCGGGGGACCTTCTCCAGCGCCCGTCCCAGGGCGTCCCGCCGGCTGTGAAGGGCCGGCGGCCACGCCCCCGCAGCGGAAGGCGGCGCCGTATCCCGTCCAGGGACACCGCACCGCGTACGAGCACCGCCGTTCATGCGGCCGGACATGAGGATGACGGTGGCGTCCTCAAGGACCCGCCACCGTCACCCGGACTCGTCCGCGCCGCGCTCCCCTCCCCTCGTCAGCAAATCCGCGCAATCCTGTCCTGCCACTACGGTCAGCTGTCCTTGGCGGTCCAGCGGAACGTCTTCATGCACAGCAGCAACGCGCCGACGCACCAGGCGGCGAGCACGAGGGCGATCAGCGGGAGCTGCCACGAGCCGGCCGGTTCGAGCGCCGCCGCGTGCTCGGGCAGGAACACCGAACGCATGCCCTGGGTCATCCACTTGAGCGGGAACAGGGACGCGATGAACTGGAGAAAGGCGGGCACGTCGGAGAAGGGCATGTAGACGCCGGAGATGAACTGCACGATGAGGAAGGGCAGCGTGATGATGGCGTTCGCGCCGCGCGCCGACTTCGGCAGGCTGCCGACCGCGATGCCGAGGAGGGTGCAGGCCACGCCGCCGAGGAGGAGGACCCAGGCGAGGGTCAGCCACCGGTCGAGCGTGCCGGGCACCTGCACGCCGAACATCAGCACCCCGACCACGACCAGGAGGGCGACCTCGGCGACCATGCACACGAGGACCTGGATGACCTTGCCGCCGAAATAGGCGATCCGCGGCATGGGCATGCCGTAGAGCCGCTTCAGCGTGCCGTCGTGGCGCTCCAGCGCGACGTTGATCCCGAGGTTCTGGAAGGTCGTGCCCATGATGCCCGCGCCGATCATGCCGGCGGTGAGGATCTGGGCGCCGGTGACGCCGTTGAAGTCCGGCTTGCCTGACTGCATCGCGCCGAGCAGCATCAGCATGATCGCCGGGAGCGAGAAGATGACGATGAACTGTCCCTTGGTGCGGAAGAAGCTCTTGAGCTCCAGCGCACCTCGCTTGAGAGCCAGCCGGCCGGCGCTGGGCAGGGGCGCCGCCGTCGCGGCGGCCGTCCGGGCCGGTGGTCTTGACAACGTGGTGGTCACGAGTGATCTCCGATTAGGCCGAGGTAGACGTCTTCGAGAGACGGACGTGTCACGGTCAGCTCGGGGATCTCGCCGTCGAACTGGCCGCTGAGCTCGGCGACGACCTGCGTCGGCGTCGCCGTCTTCACGCTGTGGTCGCCGTCGGCGGTGGTCCAGCTGACGGTCGCCATGGCCTGCGCGCGTCCGGCCAGCGTGGCCGGCTCGCCCAGTGCCACGACCTTGCCCTGCACGATCACGCCGACCCGGTTGGCCAGCGCTTCGACCTCGTCCAGGTAGTGCGTGGTCAGCAGGATGGTGGTGCCCTCGTCGGCCAGCCGGGAGATCAGGCTCCAGAACTGGCGGCGGGCCTCCGGGTCGAAACCGGTGGTCGGCTCGTCGAGGAAGAGCAGCTCGGGGTTGCCGAGCACGCCCAGCGCCACGTCGACCCTGCGCCTCTGACCTCCGGAGAGGTTGCGCGTGCGGGCGTCCGCCTTGCCGGCGAGCCCGACGAGTTCGATCACGTGCTCGGGGTCGCGGGGCCTCGGGTAGTAGTGGGCGTAGTGATGGACCATCTCGCGCACGGTCATCTCCGCGGCGTCGGTGGCCGACTGCAGCACCATCCCGAGACGGGAGCGCCACGCCCGGCCGGCCACGCCGGGGTCCTCGCCGAGCACGCTGACCTCGCCGGCGTCTCGCCGGCGATGGCCTTCCAGGATCTCAACAGTGGTCGTCTTGCCTGCGCCGTTGGGGCCGAGGAGCGCGAACACCTCGCCACGGGCGATATCCAGGTCAACGCCGTCGATGGCGACCAGGTCGCCGTATCGCTTGCGCAGCTCACGCACGCGCACCGCTGTATCGCTCATGCATTCAGAGTTGGGGATCAGCGCCGCGTACGACACCCCTATTTAGGGTTTCACCTGGTCGTGAAGCCATTCCGCAGGTCGGACCCGGAATCGGGAGGCTGACCCCCTATCAACCGTTCGGGGGATGTCGCACGCGGCTGATCCCGATGATTCTTTAAACATGACAGTCATCGAAATCGAGGGCATGAGTAAAAGCTACAAAGGCCGCCAGGTGCTGACGGACGTGTCCCTGCAGGTGGAACAAGGCGAGATCTTCGGCATCGCCGGCCCCAACGGAGCGGGCAAGACCACCACGGTGGAGTGCATGTCGGGCCTGCGCGAGCGGGACGGCGGCGTCCTGCGGGTCCTGGGCCTCGACCCCCAGAGCGACCGTCGCGAACTGCTTCCCCGCATCGGTGTCCAGCTCCAGGAGGCCGCCCTGCCGGACGCGCTGAAGGTGGGCGAGGCACTGAAGATGTACGCCTCCTTCTACGACAAGCCGGCCGACTGGCGCAAGCTCATGGACGAGTGGGGCCTGACCGAACGGCAGCGATCCAGCTTCGCGAGCCTGTCCGGCGGCTGGAAGCAGCGCCTGTTCATCGCGCTGGCCCTGGTCGGCAACCCGGAGGTCGTCTTCCTCGACGAGCTCACCACCGGCCTCGACCCGTCCGCCCGCCGCATGACGTGGGGCCTGGTCCGCGAGGTCCGCGACCGCGGCGTGACCGTCGTGCTGGTCACCCACTTCATGGACGAGGCCCAGGCGCTGTGCGACCGCATGGCGATCATCGACCAGGGCCGCGTCATCACCCACGGAACCCCGGGCGAGCTGATCACCCAGGGCCGCACGGAATCGCTCGAGGACGCTTACTTCGCTCTGACGGGAGGGCAGGCGGCATGAAAGGCATCACACAGGTCATCGCGGTCGAGCTCAAGCTGATCATCCGGGACCCGATGTCGGCGTTCTTCGCGCTGGCCTTCCCCACGATCATGATCTGGGTCAAGCTGCGCAACGGCAAGCCCCTTCCCGGCGGGCTGCCGTCGGTCGACGCCAACGTGCCGATGCTGAGCATCTTCGTCATCGGGCTGGCCACGCTGGTCATCCTGCCGGCCACCCTGGCGCAGTACCGCGAGCGCCGGGTGCTGAAGCGGCTGCTCGCCACCCCCGCCTCCCCCGGCATGCTGTTCGGCGCCCAGTGGATCGCCCACATGCTGATGGCCCTTCTCGGCACGGTGCTGCTCATCGCCATCGGCGCCATCGGCTACGACCTGTCCGCCCCCGCGAACCCGGGAATCGTGGTGCTGGCGTGGGTGCTCGGCGCGCTGAGCCTCAGCGGCATCGGCTTCCTGCTCGGCGCCGTCGTCCCTTCCGGCCGCACGGCCACCGTGCTCGGGCTGAGCGTCTTCTTCCCGATGGTCTTCATCTCCGGCGCGGTGATCCCCCGCGAGTCGATGGGCGGCTCGATGCGAGCCATCGGCGACATGCTGCCCATGGCACCGGCCGTGCAGACCATCCGCAACGGCTGGGAGGGCCACGCGGCCTCCCCCGTGGCGATGCTGGTCATGATGGGGATCTGCCTGGTCACCGCCAGCATCGCGGTCAAGGCGTTCCGGTGGTAAGCAGCGCCCGCCGTGAAGGGTCGGGATCGGTGGTCGCCTCCACCGGACCCGGCCTTTCGCGTTGGGACCGGGTCTGGCCCGCGCTCCCCTACCTGTTCATCCTGCTGCCCGCCGCCTTCTCGCTGGCCCAGAACTGGCGGCTCGACACGCTGGTGCTGGCGTCGTTCGCGATGGCCTGGCACTGGTTCCTGATCGGCGTGCACCCCGACTGGACCAGGCACCCGGTGGTGGCGATCGTCTACTTCGCCGTCCTGCTCGCCGCCATCGGGGCGCTGGTCAGCATCGACTCGGTCTTCACGGTGACCGGCCCGGCGGCGTTCATCCAGTCGTTCAGGCTGCTGCCCCGCTGGTGGGCCTACGGCGGGGTGGCCGCGACGGCCGGGGTGCTGGTCTCCATGCGGCCGGAGGCCGGGCGCAGCCCGGGCGAGATGCTCTTCTCCTTCCTGATAGCCGCGTTGATCGCCTCCGCGATCGGGCTGGTCATCCAGACGATCTCCGACCAGAACGAGAGCCGCAAGGTGATGATCGAGCAGCTGCGGGAGACCGGCGCCAAGCTGGCCGCGCTCGCCGAGGAGAACGCCAGCCTGCAGGCCCGGCTGCTCACCCAGGCGCGCGAGGCGGGGGTGCTCGGCGAGCGGCAGCGCATGGCCAGGGAGATCCACGACACCATCGCCCAGGGGCTGACCGCCATCGTCACCCAGATCGAGGCCGCCGAGGAGGCGATCGACGACACACCGGCCGCGCTCGCCCGCCTCGACACCGTACGCACCCTGGCCAGGGAGAACCTCAACGAGGCCCGCAGGTCGGTGCAGGCGTTGCGCCCCGCGCCGCTGGCCGGCTCGCAGCTGCCCGCCGCCGTGCGCGACGTCGCCGACAGGTGGTCGGAGACGACCGGCGTGGCCGCCTCCCTGTCGGTCAACGGCGACGCCCGGCCGCTGCACGCCGAGGTCGAGATCACGCTGCTGCGGGTGGCGCAGGAGGCGCTGTCCAACGTCGCCAAGCACGCCTCGGCCGGACGAGTTGCTCTCACCCTGTCGTACATGGAAGATGTCGTGGTGCTGGATGTACGCGACGACGGAGCCGGATTCGTCCCCGGGCCGCCCGACATCTCCTCCCACGCGCCCGCCTCCGAGGCCGGCGGGTTCGGGCTCATCGCGATGCGCCAGCGCGTGACCAGGCTGGCCGGCGACTTCGAGATCGAGTCGGCGCCCGGCGAGGGCACCGGCATCTCCGCGACCGTGCCGGCCATCCCCGCGGCCGCCGTGTCCGACGCCATGTCCGACGCCATGTCAGAACCGTCCGACCGCCTGAGAGACGCCGGGTGACCATGCCGATTCGCCTGATCATCGTGGACGACCATCCGGTCGTCCGCGACGGACTGCGGGGCATCTTCACCGACGACGAGTTCGAGGTGGTCGGCGAGGCGGGCGACGGCTTCGAGGCGCTGGCGGTGGTCCAGCGCACCAACCCCGACGTCGTGCTCACCGACCTGCGCATGCCGAAGATGAATGGCGCCGAGCTCATCCGCCGGCTGCGTGAGCAGTCGCCCGGCGTGCGCGTGCTCGTGCTGACCACGTTCGACAACGACGTCGACGTCCTGCCCGCCATCGAGGAGGGCGCGACCGGCTACCTGCTGAAGGACACCCCGCGCGCCGAGTTGCGCAGCGCGGTGCAGGCCGCGGCGCGCGGCGAGACGGTGTTGTCGCCGTCCGTGGCGGGGGTGCTGACGCAGAAGATCCGCGCGCCGCAGCAGCAGATGCTCAGCCGCCGCGAGCTGGAGGTCCTGTCGCTGATCTCGCGGGGCGCGACCAACCGCGACGTCGCCAGGAAGTTGTTCATCACCGAGGCCACCGTGAAGACCCACCTGCTGCACATCTTCGCCAAGCTCGAGGTGAACGACCGCGCCGCCGCCGTCGCGGTGGCCTATGAGACCGGCCTGCTCAGGCCCGGCGCCGACGGCTGATTAAGGGCGCCTAGGGGTGGGCCGCCCGCCGGCGATTTCCTACCGTTGAAGAGGCGGCCGTTCCCTCTTTTCCCTTTTTCCCAGCGACGAGTCAGGTAAGTGGTCAGAGCCTGACCTCCGGCTTTTCCCTTCCCTGACTCGCGTCTTCGGCCTGCCGCCGAATCGGAATGGAGATCGCGTATGAACACGCTTGCCCTGGCTGATCCGAGGGCCGAACTCGACGTCGTCGGCGGAAAAGGCGAATCGCTCGCCCACCTGGCCAGGGCCAGCCTGCCGGTGCCTGCGGGCTTCCATGTCACCACCGGCGCCTACCGCGCGTTCGTGGACCGCCACGGCCTGCGGGACGCGATCCTCACCGGCGACGCCGAGCAGATCCGGACGCTGTTCGCGGCCCGCGAGCTGCCGCCGGAGATCGCCGGCGACATCCTGGCCGCGTACGCCGAGCTGGGCGACGAGCCCGCGGTCGCGGTGCGGTCATCGGCGACCGCGGAGGACCTGCCGGGGATGTCGTTCGCCGGCCAGCAGGACAGCTACCTCAACATCCGCGGCGCCGCGCAGCTCCTCGACGCGGTCAAGCGCTGCTGGGCCTCCCTGTGGACCGACCGGGCCATCGCCTACCGCGACCGGCACGGCATCCCGCGCGACGAGGTGGCCATCGCGGTCGTCGTCCAGGAGCTGGTTCCCGCCGACGCCGCGGGGGTGCTCTTCACCGAGGACCGCGACCGGCTGACCATCAACGCCGCGTGGGGCCTGGGCGAGGCGGTCGTCGGCGGCCTGGTCACGCCCGACACGATCACGCTCGACCGCGCCGAGCGCACGGTCGTCGACGAGACGATCGCGTCCAAGACCGTCATGACCGTGCGCACGCCTGACGGCACGCGCGAGGACCCTGTCCCGCCCGGCCTGCGCGACGAGCCCGTCCTCACCTGGGCGCAGGCCGAGCGGCTGGCCGAGCTGGGGATGACGATCGAGGAGCTGTACGGCCGCCCGATGGACGTCGAGTGGGCGCTGCACGACGGGCGTCCCCACATCCTCCAGGCCCGGCCGATCACCGGCAGGCGCGAGGTGTGGAACGACTCCGTCAAGGGCGACTACCTGTGGAGCAACGGCAACCTGGGCGAGGCCATCCCCAGCGTCATGACGCCGTGCACCTGGTCGCTCGTGCAGGCGTTCATCGCCGAGATCATGGTCGTCGGCGACCTCGGCGGCCACCCCATGTGCGGCAACATCGGCGGCCGCGTCTACATGAACATGAGCGTGAACGCCTCCCTCGGCAAGGCCCTCGGCATCACCAAGAAGATCGAGGCCACCCAGGAGCCGATCTACGGCAGGCTGCCGGAAGGTGTCGAGACGCCGCTGCTGCCGATGACGCGCTGGCAGACCCTCAGGGCGGCCAGGCCCATGCTGGGCGGCCGCCGCGAGATCCAGAAGCTCGTGGAGCACATCCCGGCCTACATCGCGGACGCGGAGCGGCGTACGGAGGAGATCCGCGCCGCGATCGCCGCCGGCGACGACCTGGTCGCGCTGTGGGAGAGCGACGTCGAGCCGAGATTCAGCCAGTGCAACCGCATGCTCGCCGCCGCGGCCCGCCAGGACGCCGGCTCGCTCATCTACCTCGGCGCCCAGCTGGCCGAGCTGGTCGGTGAGGCCGACGCCACCGTGCTGATGTCCGGCATCCAGTCGGGAGAGGGCCGGCTCGAGAGCCTCGGCCCGCTGCTCGGCCTGGCCCGGCTCAAGCGGGGCGAGATCACCCGCGACGAGTACGTCCGCTCCTACGGCCACCGCTGCCCCGACGAGTTCGAGATCTCGGTGGCCCGGCCCGTGGAGGATCCGGCGTGGCTCGACGACCAGCTCGCCGGGCTCACCGTCGACCCGGCCGAGCTGCTCGACCGCCAGATCGAGGCGAGCGAGGCCGCCTGGCGGCGCTTCCGCGAGCGCCATCCGAGGAAGGCCGAGAAGTTCCGGCGCAGGATCGACCGCTGGGAGGCCATCGTCCGCTCCCGCGAGGAGACCCGGTCGGAGATGATGCGGGGCTTCTGGATGGTGCGCGACTTCGTGGTCCGGGCCGGGGAGGTGACCGGGCACGGCGACGACCTGTTCTTCCTGACGATCGGCGAGATCATCGACGTGCTGCGCGGCTCGGGACGGCCGCTGACGCGGGTGGCCGGGCGCCGGGCGGCGTACGAGCTGTACCGGTCGTTGCCTCCGTACCCCGGCATCATCCGCGGCCGGTTCGACCCGGAGCGGTGGGCCGCCGACCCGGGCCGGCGCGGTGACGTGTTCGACGCCGCCGCCACCGTGGTGCCCCCGTCGCGGACCATCAGCGGTTTCCCCGGCGCGTCGGGCGTGGTGGAGGGGACCGCCAGGGTGCTCGCCTCCGTGGCGGACGGCGACCGGCTGGGCGAGGGCGAGATCCTGGTGACGACCGTGACGAACGTGGGCTGGACGCTGCTCTTCCCGCGCGCCGCGGCGGTGGTCACCGACGTCGGCGCGCCGCTGTCGCACGCCGCTATCGTCGCGCGCGAGCTGGGCATCCCCGCGGTCGTCGGCACCAGGAACGCCACCATGCTGCTGCGGGACGGCGACCGGATCCGCGTCGACGGGAGCGCCGGCACCGTCGAGGTGATCCGGGAGCGGGCCGGCGAGCTCGTGATGAGCTGAACGTCGGAGGACGCGCGAAAGGCGCCGGGCTCGACGGGGAGCCCGGCGCCTTTCGCTGCTCTCAGCGGGTCGCGGTGAGCATGCGCATCCCGAGCGGCAAGTCGATCAGCCGGCCAGGAGTCAGGTCCGCGTCCTCCAGCAGCGCGCGGTATTCCTCCTCGGTGCGCTCCCGCCCGCCGGTCATCACCATCATGTGCAGGTCGAAGGCGAGCGGCACGTACGATCCGCGCCCGACGACGCGTTCGATGACGAGCAGCTCGGCGCCGGGCTCCATCGCCTTGGCGCAGGTGGCCAGCAGGGCGGCGCAGCGCTCGTCGTCCCAGTCGTGCAGGATGCGCGAGAGCAGGTAGACGTCGCCGCCCTCCGGCACGGAGGAGAACAGGTCGCCCGCGGCCAGCTCGCACCTGTCCAGCACCCCCATCCGCGACAGGTGACCGGGCGCGGCGGCGACCACCTCGGGCAGGTCGAACAGCACGCCCGTGGCCTCGGGGTTGCTCCGCAGGATCGTGCCGAGCAGGGCTCCCGTGCCGCCGGCGAGGTCGACCACGCGGCGCGGCCCGGAGAAGTCGTACGCGTCGGGGACCCCGCGGAAGAAGGAGGCGCCCGCCGCCATCCCCGTGTTGAACACCGCCGCCTTGCCGGGATCGGCGGCCAGGTGCGCGAAGACGGGCTCGCCGTGGACGTGCTCGAACGCCGCCTCGCCGGTGCGTACGGACTGCTCCAGGCCGTTCCACGCGGCGGCGAAGAAGTCCTCGCCATAGAGGGCGGCGAGCGGGCCCAGGTCGTCGCGGCGCAGCCGCGCCCCCATCGGGGTGAGCGCGTACCTGCCGTCGTCGGCGGCGGCCAGCCCCACCCCTTCCAGCAGGCGGAGCAGGCGGTGCAGGGCCTGGGGGTGCGCGCCGACCTCGTCGGCGACCTCACCGGGGGTCAGGCGGCGCCCGTCGAGCGCGTCCACGACCCCGAGCCGGACGGCGACAAAGGTCGCCTGCGCCACCCATCCTCCGGTGAGGATGCGCATCAGCTCTTGGTCCATCGTGTCCTTCCTAGGGGGTCAGGGGGTGGACGCCCAGGCCGTGGTGACGGCGCGGGACAGCTCCGCGATCACCTCGTCCTGGCGTGGCACCAGGTAGAAGTGGTCGCCGTCCAGCGTGCGGACGGTGCAGCGGGCCCTGGTCAGCTCGCCCCACCGCGCCGCCTGCTCCGGGGTGACCTCCGGGTCGTCGCCGCCGAGCAGGGCGGTGACGGGGCAGGCGAGCACGCCGCCGGGGCGGTGCCGGTAGGTCTCGTCGAGCCGGTAGTCGTTGCGGATGGCCGGCAACGCCAGCTCGCGGATGTCGGGGTCGGCCATGAGCTCGGGCTCGACGCCGCCGAGCGCGACGATCTCGTCGATCAGCTCGTCGTCGGAGCCGGCGTGCGTGTCGCCGGGGCGGTGCTCGTGGGGCGCGTGCCGGCCGGAGGCGAACAGGTGCGTCACGCCCCTGCCCCTGGCCTCCAGCGTGCGCGCCACCTCGTACGCGATCAGCGCTCCCATGCTGTGCCCGAACAGCGCGACCGGCCGGTCGAGCAGCGGCGCCATCGCGTCGGCGACGAACCCCGCGAGGTGGTGGGCGTCGTCGACGAACGGGTCGGCGCGGCGGTCGCCCCGCCCCGGGTACTGCACGGCGCGCACCTCGACGGAGTGCGGCGCCGCCGCGTGCCAGCCTCGGTAGAAGCTCGCCGAGCCGCCGGCGTGGGGGAAGCAGAACAGCCGTAACGACGCGTACGGCCTGGGCTGGTAGCAGTGGAACCAGTTCATGCGAGCTCCGTCGCGGACAGGGGGCGGGGTGCCGTCTGGACCAGCAGCTCGGGCCGGCCGATCGCCGCGGTGGCGTCCTGCCATAGGCGGCTGAGCGTCAGGTGGTACTGGCCCTGCCGCAGCGGGTCGCGGCCGTCCTCGGCGGCCTCGCGCAGCCCGGTCAGCGCCCGGCGCACGCCGTCCGGCCACACCTTGGTGACGATGTCGGCGAACGTGGGCGCCTGCTCCGGCCCGATGGTGGTGGCGCTCGGCAGGCGCAGGTGGTCGGCGCCGGTGTCGAAGCGGTCGTCGGCGTCGCGGGCGACGTACATCCGCGGGGTCCACACGATCGGGCCGTGCGTGTTGACCAGCGTGAGGTTGCCGCCCTCCGTGCCCACCGTGATGCGGTGCAGGAGGTGGAGGTGGGCGTCGGGGTCGTTGGGCGCGATCTGGTTCTGCACCCGGAGGGTGAGGGGCACTCCTCCGACCGTACCCGTGACGCACGAGAAGGGCGTGCCCGGGGCCGTGGCGGTGAACGCCCAGGGGCGCAGACCGCCCAGGGCCTGGCCGAGGATGTCGAACAGGGCGCAGGCCACGTGGACGCTGCAGGCGGCGTCCACGTAGAGCGGCTCCTGGAGTTCGCGCAGGCGGCGGGCGGCCTCGATGAAGCGGCGCACGGGGTCCAGGTGGACGTACAGGGTGTTCACGTGGTGCACCGCGGCCGCGGCCCTGGCGGTGCGCAGGGTGCGGGCCAGCTCGTCGGCGTGGACCGGATGTTCCTGGAGCACGTGCACGCCCCGGGACAGCAGCGCCGCGGCCAGCTCGCTGCCCTCGCCGCCGACGACTCCCGACCGTACGACCACGCAGGCCAGGTCCGCGAGCTCGGGCACCTGGTCGGGGTCGGTGAGCAGCGGGACGCCGTGTTCCCTGGCGTACGCGGCGGACCTGGCGCTGCCGCGGGCCAGGATGCCGGTGAGCTCGAAGGGGCCGTCCCGCATGGCCGACAGGTAGATCTGGCCGAACTTGGTGCCGCACACCACGACTCGTTTCACAGCGCGCCCTCCTCGAACGCCGGCGCGGCCAGGTCGATGGGGGCGACCGCGTCCGTGATCTCGGCCGTCGCCACGCCCTCGAGGTCCGCCAGCATCCTGGCCGGGTCGAGCACGGCGTCGGCGTGGTGCAGCCCGTCCGGGACCTCACCCGCCAGGACCGCCCGCGCGGCGTGGGCGGTGACGGCGGCGGTCAGCGCGTAGGAGTCCGCCGTGCGCACCACGAGGGTGCTGGTGTTGTGCGGGCCGCTGAGCTGAAAAAGCAGGACATAGTACGGCGTGCGCCCGGCCAGTTCGAGCTCGGCGACGCGGGCCAGGTCGGCGGCCGACGTGGCGGTGCTCGCGGTGGCGAGGACGCGGTCGCCGGCGATCACGTTGTACCAGCGGGCCTCGGCCAGCCCCAGGTCGGCGGCGACCCGTTCCGCCTCGGCACTCAGGTAGGGGTAGGCGGTGACCGGCCCGGGGAAGTAGGGCAGTTCGACGTCGTGAGCGGGGGTGAGGGCGCGGGCGACCTTGCCGCCGTCACGCCACCCGGCCAGCGCCGCGCCCCGCTCCTCCTCACCGGCCAGCAGGAAGTCCCCGGCCGCCGCGGGGGTGAGCCGGTCCAGCCCTCCGGTGTAGACGTCAAGCCTTACCGCCGGGCCGCTGTGCGCGGAGGAGAGGGCGGCGAGGTGGCGGGGCAGCAGGCCGGTGAGGCCGGGGAGCATCCCGGCGGAGATCACCGCTGTACGGCCGCCGGTGCCGGTCGCGGCCAGCCCGGCGAAGGACGCCGCGTCGCCGGCGGCGTCCACGTAGTCGGCTCCTTCCTCGAAGGCGGCCCGTGCCACCCGGTCCCGCAGCAGGTACGACGGGCCCGCGCAGTTGACGACGACCTGGCAGCCCCGGCAGAACCGGGCGAGCGCGTCCGGATCGAAGGCGTCCACCTGCCACGCTTCGCCCTCCCCGCCCAGAGCGCCGGCGACGAACCGCCGCGCCGCCGCACCGTCGCGCCCACCCACCCGCACGCGCGCGGCGCGGCCCGCGAGAAGGAGGGTGGCGGCGGCGCCGACCGCTCCGTAGCCGCCGAGGACGCCGATCACGCGGTCGTCCCGGTGATCAGCTTGGCGACTCCGGCGGCGTGGCCCTGGTCGAGGCAGGTGAAGTGGTCGCCCCCGACGTCGCGCACGGCGAGCCGTCCCAGGCAGAGGTCCTGCCAGAACTCCGTCATGTCGTCCTGGAGGGTCGGTACGAGGTTGGTGACGCCGCGCTGGCGCAGGAACGTGATGTCGCCCGCGTACGGCTCGGGGTCGTAGCAGGTGACGGCGGTGAAGCTCTGCCTGAAGACCCGGTAGGCGAGGTCGACGCGCTCGGGCGGATGGTCGAGGCCACGGGCGACGGCGGCCAGGCGGTCGGCGGCCGAGGTGGCGGACAGCTCGGCGAAGCGGCCGCCGATGGCGGCGAGGCCCGGGTCGGCGGAGCCGGCGAGCGCGGCGAGTGCGCCCTCGCCCACGTGTCCCGGCGAGGACTCCAGCACGGCCCGCAGGGCGCGGGCCAGGTCCTCCCCGGGGTAGCCGAGCCGGACGGGGTCGAGCCCGCACGCCTGGGCGAAGCCGTACTCGAGCATGAGCTCGTCGCTGATCCGGTACGGGAAGCGGGAGCTGCTGATGACGGTGAGCTCGTCGACGGTGGCGCCGCCCTCGGTGAGCCGCCGGGCGACCTCGGTGGCGATCAGCCCGCCCATGCAGTAGCCGATGATGTGGTAGCTGGGCGCGTCCTCCTTGAGCAGCGCCTGGGCGTACGATCCCGCCAGCGACTCCACGGCGGCGGCGGGATCGAGCTCCAGGTAGTGTCCCGCGTCGTTGATCACCAGGCCGAGCAGAGGGCCGCCGGACAGCTCCGGGGTGAGCGCCCGGTAGGGGGTCAGCGTGCCGGTGCCGTCGTGGAGCAGCACCCGCACCGGGCCCTGCCCGCCGGACAGGCGCACCAGCGGGCTGACGTCCGTCCTGGACAGGCCGCGGTCGCGGTCGTCGCGGGCCTGGCGGAGGTGGGCGGCGAGCGCGGCGACGGTCGGCTGGTTGACGAGCTGGCGGACGAGGCTGTCCCAGTAGAAGTTGTGCGCCTCGGGCAGCTCCTCGCGGACGCGCCCGGCCAGCCGGGTGACCAGCAGGGAGTCGCCGCCCAGCGCGAAGAAGTCCTGGTCCCTGCCGACCTGCTGGAGGCCGAGGAGTTCGGCCCAGAGCGCGGCGAGCCGCCGTTCGAGGTCGTCGCGCGGCTCCTCGCCGGCGGGCGTGCTCTCGCCGGCCGTACGGGGCAGCAGGGAGCGCAGCCGCGCCCGGTCGATCTTGCCGTTGTCGGTCAGCGGCAGCTCGTCGACCACCTGGACGTGGGTCGGGATCATGTAGCCGGGCAGCCGCTCGCCCAGGAACGCCCGCAACTCCGCGAGGTCGATGTGCTCCCGGTCGGCGGGGAAGCGGGCGGCGAACACGCACTGCCCCAGCGAGGCGAGCGCGTCGTCGGGCCCGGGGAGGCAGGCCATGGTGATGGCGCCGGAGGCCGCGAGCAGGTCGAGCCACTCCTCGCGGGCGACGAACGTCCGGTCGCGGCCCTGGCGCACGTCGGCGTAGTCGTGCGGGTTCATCAGGAACTCCATCGAGCTCATGATCTGCACGTGTTCGCGGGTCGTCTCGATGAACACCAGCCACCCGCCCGGCGCCAGCAGCTCGCGGAACCTGGCGAGCACGGCGGCGGCGTCGTGCGAGTTGTGCAGCACGTTGGCGCAGAGGATGACGTCGAAGGAGTTGGGCTCGTATCCCTGGGCGCGGTAGTCGGCGTTGATGTCGAACAGGCCGTAGCGCACCCATGGGTGCTCGGCGAACCGTTCGGCGGCCTGGCCGAGGAAGAACCGCGACAGGTCGGTGAACAGGTATTCGACGTGGTGCCCCGCCAGCTCGGGGATGAGCTCGGCGCTGGTGCCGCCGACGCCCGCCCCGGCCTCCAGGACGCGCAGCGGCCCGCCCGCGTGCCGCTCGGCGACGCGGCCGACGACGGCGCGCACGATGCGGTTGACGTACCTGCTGAGCACGTTGTCCTTGTAGGCGCCCTCGGCGGTCTCCATCTCCCCCTCGGGGAACAGCAGCTCGCGGGCGTCGAGCTCGCCGCGCATCAGCTCCGGCAGGTGCGTGGTGCTGACGCGCAGGAACCTGACCAGCTCGGCGCCGTAGTCGAGCCCTGTCGTGAGGTTCTCGACGCGCTGCCAGAGCGGTTCGAGGGCGGCGGGCTCGCGCAGGTCGTGGTAGCGGCCGGCGTCGTCGCGGCCGAGCCGGCCGCGCTCGTGCAGCGCGGCGAGCCAGCGCCGGACCAGCCGGTGATGGTCGGGCGCGACCCGGGCGCTCTCCAGGATCTCCGCCAGGTCGTGGCGGGCGCCGCCGGCGAACAACCCGGCCGTGCGCAGCGCCGCCGCCATCGAGGTGAGCGCGATCTCGTCGAGCGTCTCGGCGACCGCCACCACGCGCGGCAGGTCGACGCCTTCGAGCGCGGCGCGGGCCGCCGCCTCGGCCGCCGCGGCGACGTCCGGCTCGTCGCCGCCGCCATCCTCCTTCCGTACGGCCTGCGCGAAGCCGACGAGGCGGCGTTCGAGGGCCCGGTCGCCGTCGACGATCACGGTGCCGGCGGCGACCGCAGGGTGCGCCTGCAGCGCGGTCTCCACCTCGGCGAGCTCGATGCGGTGGCCGCGGATCTTGACCTGGGAGTCCTCCCTGCCCAGGAACTCGATCGTGCCGCCGGGCCGGTAACGGCCCAGGTCGCCGGTGCGGTAGAGGCGCTCGCCCGCGTGCTGGACGAACCGCTCCGCGGTCTTGGCCTCGTCGCCGAGGTAGCCGATGGCCACCCCGGCGCCGCCGATGTACAGCTCTCCCGGCACCCAGTCGGGGCTGGGCCGCATGGAGGCGTCGAGCACGTGGAAGGTCTGGTTGGCCAGCGGCCTGCCGTACGGGACGCTCACCCAGCCGGGCAGCGGGTCGCCGATGGGGTGGTGGATGGACCAGATGGCGGCCTCGGTGGCGCCGCCCAGGCTGACCACGTCGAGGCCGGGCAGCCGGCGGCGGATCTGGCCGGGCAGCGCCACGGGCACCCAGTCGCCGGACACCATCGCCAGCCGCAGCTCGGGCAGCTCGGCCGCCGGCTCGGCGTCCAGGTAGTGCTGGAGCATCTGGAGTTGCGCGGGCACGGAGTTCCACACGGTGACCGCGTGCCTGGCGGCGAGGTCGGCCCAGTGCGCGGGGTCTCCCCTGCGCGCCGGGTCGGGCAGCACCAGCGCGCCGCCGGTGGCGAGCGGCCCGAAGATGTCGTAGACGGACAGGTCGAAGCCCAGGTTGGCCAGGCCGAGCACGCGGTCGTCCTGGCCGACGCCGAAGCGGGTGTTGATGTCGTCGATGGTGTTGCGGGCGGCCTGATGGCTGATCATCACGCCTTTGGGCACTCCGGTGGAGCCGGAGGTGTAGATGACGTACGCCAGGTCGCCTGGCCGTCGCCGGGCCCCGGGCGGCGCCGCGTCGACGGGCTGCAGGGTGTCGACGGCGATCCAGCCGTCCTCCGCGCGCCACGACTGCGTCAGCACCAGGCGGGCCGAGGCGTCGGCGAGGATGCGGTCGCGCCTGGCGGGCGGCTGGCCGGTGTCGACGGGCAGGTAGGCGCCGCCGGCCATGAGGATGCCCAGCACGGCCACGACCTGCTCGGCGCCCTTGTCCATGACGACGGCGACGATCTGTCCTGGCTCGTGACCGGCCGCGCCGAGCGCCCGCGCCACCGCCGTCGCCCGGCCGAGCAGCTCGCCGTACGTGAGCGAGCCCTCGGAGGTGACGACGGCGGTGCGGCCGGGGGTGCGGCGGGCCTGGGCCACGACCTCGTCGTGCAGCAGCCCGCCGGGGAGCGGCGCGGCCGTGTCGTTGGCCCGGGCGCGGCTGCCGGCCTGGGCGGCGGGCAGGCCGACGGGGGACGTGGAGGCCCACGTCTCCTCCGCCGACAGGTCGCCGAGGAGCGCGGTGAAGGCAGCGAACATGTCGTCCACCAGCCCGTCGGGGAGCACGCCCGCGCGCACGTCCCAGTTCACCAGCAGCGCGCCGCGGTGTTCCTTGACCTGGCAGTCGATCCACACCTGGGGCGTCTGGCTGATGCCGTACTCGGGTCTGCCGTGCTCCGCCTCGTCCTGGCCGAGGCCGATGGCGCTGGTGAACACCACCGGCATCAGCGCGGCGTCGCGACCGCGCCTCCTGGCCAGCTCGCGCATGACCTCGATGCCGCCGCACCGGCGGTGCTCCATGTCGGCGAAGAGCTGCTCGCCGATGGCGCGGGCGCGGTCGGCGAACGGCCGGTCGGGCGTGGTGTCGACGGCGAGCAGGTTGAGCGTGGTGAAGTCTCCCACCACCTGGTCGATCGACGGGTGCAGGGGCGGGCGGTCGAGCAGCGTCAGGTTGAGCGTGAACCTGGGCCGGCGGCTCCACCGCCCGATGACCTCGGCGTAGGCGGCCAGCACGGCCTGCGACGGCGTGGTGCCGGCCGCCGACGCCCTGGCGCGCAGCCTGCTCCACCGTTCCGGCTCGACCCGGCTCTCCCAGCGCTGGAACCTGGCCTCCGCCTGCTGGTCGAGCGCGGGCAGCTCGGGCGCCGGCGGCAGGTCGTCGACGCGGGCCCACCAGTAGGCGCGGTCGCGGTCGTACCGGCCGCTCTCGCGCTGCGCGCGCAGGGCCAGCACGCAGTCGCGGAAGCCGACCGGGACGGGCGGCAGGTCGGCGCCGGGGCTCTCGTGCAGGGTGTGCAGCTCCGCCAGCAGCAGCTGGATGCTGACGTAGTCGGCGATGAGCAGGTCGATCGAGGCGTGCAGGAGCGCGCCGCGGTCGGTGAGCGAGATCCGCAGCTCGAACAGGGGCCAGCTGCCCGCGGGGTAGAGCGTGTGCGCCATCTCCTCGCGGATGGCGGCGAGCCGTTGCTCGGGGTCGGTGCCGCGCAGGTCGCTCACCTGCACGTCGTAGGCGGGCACCTCGGCCAGCACCTGCTGGTGGCCGTCGGGGTGGATGACGGCGCGGAGCATGTCGTGCCGCTCGATCAGCGTGCGCCACGCCGCCTGGACCCGCCCGGGGTCGAGCTCGGGGAAGGCGACCTCGACGTAGCCGTGGCAGGCGACCCCGCCGTAGCCGAAGGCGTCGTTGCGGCCGAGCAGGTAGGCCTGCTGCACGTCGGTGAGGGGGAAGGGGTCGAGGCGGTGTCCCGGATCGGGGCGCACGGTCTCGGCCTCGGCCTCGCGGCGCAGGTGGGCGATGATCTGGGGCTTGGCGCCGAGCAGCGCCGCCCGGCGTTCCTCGGTCAGCGCTCCCTTGGGGGCGCGGAAGCGCAGGCCACCGCCGTCCTCCCACAGTCGGATTCCCGCCGCTTCCATGTCGGCGATCAGGTCTCGTACGGTCGGCTCTGGTGCGGCCGGTGCCTGGGTCACAGCACGCCCTCCTCTTCGGTGTCGTCCGTCGTCAGGCCGATCGCCTCGGCGCAGTCCGCGATGGTGGGAGTGGTGAAGAAACGGCGCAGGGACAGCTCGACGCCGAGCCTGCGGCGGACGATCTCGGCGAAGCGGGTGGCGAGCAGCGAGTCGCCGCCGAGGGCGAAGAAGCTCTGGCCACGGCCTGGCGGCGGGATCTCCAGAAGCTCGGCCCACAGCTCGGCGAGCTGCTGCTCCACGCCCGGGCGTGGGGGGTCGTCCCCGTCCGGTGGTGGCTCCGTCTCCAGGACGAGCGCGGATCTGTCGATCTTGCCGTTGGCCGTCAGGGGCAGCTCGTCCAGCATGGTGATCGCCGGCGGGATCGCGTAACCCGGTAACCGGTCGGCCAGGAACGCGCGCAGCTTGCCTTGGTCCACGTCGCCAGGAGTGACGAACGCCGCCAGCCGCCGCTGCCGCCGATCCCCCACCGCCACCGCCACCGCACGCCCCACCTTCGGGAACGCCTCCAGCGCGGCCTCCACCTCACCCAACTCGATCCGATGCCCGCGAACCTTCACCTGATGATCCGCCCGGCCCAAGAACTCCAGCGTGCCGTCCGGCCAGTACCGGCCCATGTCCCCCGTCCGATACCAGCGCCCGCCCGCACCCTCCACGAACTTGACCGCCGTCGTCTCCGGATCACCCCGATACCCGACCGCCACCCCCGCACCACCGATCCACAACTCCCCCGCCACCCAGTCCGGGCAATCACGACCCCGGCCATCCACCACCCGATACCGCTGATTACGCAGCGGGAACCCGTACGGAACCGACGTCCAGTGCGCCGGCACCCGATCGACCACCAACGCGTTCGACCAGATCGCCGCCTCCGTAGCGCCCCCCAACGCCACCAACCGGCACCGCCCCCCACTCTGCGCCGCCAGCCGCGCCTGCAGGTCCAGACCCACCCAGTCACCCGACACCAGCGCGACGCGCAGGCTCGGGGGCAGCTCCTGGGTGGTGACCAGGAGCATGTCCAGCAGGGTCGGCACCGTGTTCCACACCGTCACCCGGTGGGCGGCGCACAACTCCGCCCAGCGCTGGGGGTCGCGCCGTTCGTCCTCCCGCAGCAGGACGAGCGCGCCGCCGGCCGACAGCAGGCCGAAGATGTCGTACACCGACAGATCGAAATCCAGCGCCGACACCGCCAGCACCCGATCCTCCGCACCCACCGCGAACCGCTCGTTCACGTCCACGACCGTGTTCAACGCCGCCCGATGAGAAACCTCCACACCCTTCGGCTCACCCGTCGACCCCGACGTGAAAATCACATACGCCGACACATCCGGCGACACCACCACCGGACCCGACAACCGCTCCCCCACCGACACCTCGGTCAACACATGACACACACCCGCCCGCGCCAGAATCCGCTCCCGACGCGCCACCGGCTGATCCACCCCCACCGGCACATACACACCACCAGCAGCCAACACCCCCAACACAGCCACAACCTGATCCGGCCCCTTGGGCACCACCACACCCACCGCATCACCCGGCCGAACCCCCACCCCCACCAGATGACCCGCCACCCCCAACGCCCGATCCGCCAACTCACCGTAAGAAACGGACCCACCCTCAACGATCAACGCCACCCGATCCGGCTCACTCACCGCACGCGCGAAGAACCCACCATGCAACACCCCATCCGGCACCGAACCAGCCGTGGCATTCACCCGCTCCCGCACCACACCCTGCCGTTCAGGCAACAAAGCAGGCACCTCACCCGACCAATCACCCTCCGCCAACCACTCCAGCAACCCCCCATACGCCCCGAACATCGCATCCAGCACCCCCGGCGCGAACAACTCCTCCACCGCGTCCCATCGGACCAGCAGTTCGCCGTCGATCTCGCCGACCTGGCTGTCCAGCCAGACCTGCGGGGTCTGCGACACGCCCCAGACCTGTTCGGCGAACGACGGCCCGGCCATGCCCTCGCCGCCGACCCCGAGCGTGCTGGTGAACACCACCGGCATGGTCATCTCGATCGCGGCGTTCCGCCTGGCTAGCTCGCGCATCACCCAGACCGCCGAGACCTCGCCGTGCTCCAGGCCGCGCCAGACCTCTTCCTGGAGCTTGCGGGCTCCGTCCAGCCAGCCGGCGCCCTGCCGGTAGCCGACGAGCAGCAGCGAGGTGAAGTCGCCGAGCACGCGGTGGATGTCGGGGTGCACCTCGCGCCGGTCGAACAGCGTGAGGTTCAGCGTGAGCTCCTGCTGGGCGCTCCACGTGCCCAGGACCTCGCCGAACGCCGCCGCCAGCACGGTGGCCGGGGTGAGCTCGTACCGGCGGGCCAGGTCGGTGATCGCCCGCCACCGGGCGGCGGGCAGCCGGAGCTCGCGCCGGGCGAACCTGGGCCGGTCGACCAGCGCCGGGTCGACGCGGAGCGGCAGTTGCGGGGCGGGCGGCAACTCGGGGAGCCGGGCCGCCCAGTAGTCCTTGGCCGTCTCGAAGACGGCGGGATCGGGGTCCTGCGCGAGCAGGTAGTCGCGGAACGACACCCCGATCGGCGGCAGGACGGTGTCGGGGTCGTGGTAGAGCTGGTCGAGCTCGGCGAAGAAGACCATCATGCTCAGCGCGTCGACGATGATGTTGTCGAAGCTGACGCCGAGCCGCACCCCGCTTTCGTGGCGTACGGCCCGCGCGTCGAACAGCGGCCACGCCGAGACGTCGAGCACCTGGTGCGACATCCGCTCGCGCATGGCCTCGACGCTGTCGGCGGCGGCGATGGCGAAGCGCGGCACCTCGGGCAGGATCCGCTGGAGCCCGTCCTGGTCGAAGACGGCACGCAACATCTCGTGCCGCTCGATCAGCAGGTTCCATGCGGTTTCCAGCCGGTCGAGGTCGATGTCGCCGTCGAACTCGGTGTAGAAGTGGCAGCCGACGCCGCCGAGCGTGAAGTGCTCGGCGCGGCCGAGCCAGTAGGCCCGCTGCACCTCGGTGGGCGGGAACGGGTCGTGCCGGTGCGCCACGTCGGGGGCGAGCGCGGGGACCGGCGGGGCCGCCTCACCGAGGGTGAGGGTGGCCGCGAAGTCCGCCAGCACCGGCGTCTGGAACAGCACGCTCAGCCTGGCGTCGGTGACGCCTTCCGCGCGCAGCCGGGCGATCATGCGGGTGGCGAGCAGCGAGTCGCCGCCGAGGGTGAAGAAGTTGTCGCTGCGCCGCACCGCCGGGCGTTCGAGCAGGTCGGCCCAGATGGTGGCGAGCACGGTCTCGGCGGGGCCGACGGGCGGCTCGTACGCCGTGGTCTCCGGTGTGTCGGCGACGAGTGCGGTGAGCGCGGATCTGTCGATCTTGCCGTTGGCCGTCAGGGGCAGCTCGTCCAGCATGGTGATCGCCGGCGGGATCGCGTAACCCGGTAACCGGTCGGCCAGGAACGCGCGCAGCTTGCCTTGGTCCACGTCGCCAGGAGTGACGAACGCCGCCAGCCGCCGCTGCCGCCGATCCCCCACCGCCACCGCCACCGCACGCCCCACCTTCGGGAACGCCTCCAGCGCGGCCTCCACCTCACCCAACTCGATCCGATGCCCGCGAACCTTCACCTGATGATCCGCCCGGCCCAAGAACTCCAGCGTGCCGTCCGGCCAGTACCGGCCCATGTCCCCCGTCCGATACCAGCGCCCGCCCGCACCCTCCACGAACTTGACCGCCGTCGTCTCCGGATCACCCCGATACCCGACCGCCACCCCCGCACCACCGATCCACAACTCCCCCGCCACCCAGTCCGGGCAATCACGACCCCGGCCATCCACCACCCGATACCGCTGATTACGCAGCGGGAACCCGTACGGAACCGACGTCCAGTGCGCCGGCACCCGATCGACCACCAACGCGTTCGACCAGATCGCCGCCTCCGTAGCGCCCCCCAACGCCACCAACCGGCACCGCCCCCCACTCTGCGCCGCCAGCCGCGCCTGCAGGTCCAGACCCACCCAGTCACCCGACACCAGCGCGACGCGCAGGCTCGGGGGCAGCTCCTGGGTGGTGACCAGGAGCATGTCCAGCAGGGTCGGCACCGTGTTCCACACCGTCACCCGGTGGGCGGCGCACAACTCCGCCCAGCGCTGGGGGTCGCGCCGTTCGTCCTCCCGCAGCAGGACGAGCGCGCCGCCGGCCGACAGCAGGCCGAAGATGTCGTACACCGACAGATCGAAATCCAGCGCCGACACCGCCAGCACCCGATCCTCCGCACCCACCGCGAACCGCTCGTTCACGTCCACGACCGTGTTCAACGCCGCCCGATGAGAAACCTCCACACCCTTCGGCTCACCCGTCGACCCCGACGTGAAAATCACATACGCCGACACATCCGGCGACACCACCACCGGACCCGACAACCGCTCCCCCACCGACACCTCGGTCAACACATGACACACACCCGCCCGCGCCAGAATCCGCTCCCGACGCGCCACCGGCTGATCCACCCCCACCGGCACATACACACCACCAGCAGCCAACACCCCCAACACAGCCACAACCTGATCCGGCCCCTTGGGCACCACCACACCCACCGCATCACCCGGCCGAACCCCCACCCCCACCAGATGACCCGCCACCCCCAACGCCCGATCCGCCAACTCACCGTAAGAAACGGACCCACCCTCAACGATCAACGCCACCCGATCCGGCTCACTCACCGCACGCGCGAAGAACCCACCATGCAACACCCCATCCGGCACCGAACCAGCCGTGGCATTCACCCGCTCCCGCACCATGCTCTGTTCCGAAGGAAGCAGAGCAGGCACCTCACCCGACCAATCACCCTCCGCCAACCACTCCAGCAACCCCCCATACGCCCCGAACATCGCATCCAGCACCCCCGGCGCGAACAACTCCTCCACCGCGTCCCAAGCCAGGTGGAGCCCGTGGTCGTACTCGTTGATCTGGTGGTCGAGCCAGACCTGCGGGGTCTGCGTGATCATCCATCCGGGTTCGCCGAACGCCTCGCGCACCTCAGGGACGATCAGCTCGGTCCCCAGGTTGCAGGCGAACACGACCGGCGCGCCCGAGTGCTCCCCGTTCCGGGCCAGGTCCCTGAGCACCTCGACGCCGGAGTATCCGGTGTGCCGAGCGTCGGCGCGGAAGCGGGCCTGCAGGGTCCTGGCGCGCTCGGCGAACGGCTGCGGCTCCGAGAGGTCGGCGGCCACCAGGATCAGGTTGGTGAAGTCGGCGACCAGGTGGGCGACGTCCGGATGGACGGTGTCGTCCCGGTCGAACAGCGGCAGGTTGAGCAGGAACCGTGGTTCGCCGCTCCACGCGGCCAGCACCTCGCAGTAGGCCGCGGCGAGCACCATGGCGGGGGTCAGCCCGTGCACGCGGGCCTGCTCCTGGATGCGCTGCCACGCGCTGGTCGACAGCCACCTCTCGCGGCGGGCGAAGCGGGGCCGGGCGATCATGGCCGGTTCGGTGGCGAGAGGGAGTTGTGGCGCGCCGGGCAGCTCGCCCAGCCGGCCGCGCCAGTACTCCTGGTCGCGGGTACGCCGTGCCGCCCGCTCCGCGCCCCTCGCGGCGAGGTAGCGGGGGAACGAGCAAGCCAGGGCGGGCATGGGCGCGTCGGGCTCCAGGTAGAGCCGGGCCAGGTCCTTCAGCAGGATCTGGAGGCCGAGCACGTCGGCGACGAGGAAGTCCACCTCGAAGTGCACCCTCGACCGGCCGCCTGGCAGCAGCGACAGCCGCACGTCGAACACCTCGCCGCGGGAGGCGTCGAAGCGGCGGTGCGACAGCTGCTCCCTGATGTCCTCGGCGGCGTCCTCGCCGAGCTCCGACAGGTCGTGGACGGTCAGGCCGGGCCACGGGCTGGTGTCCATGATCTGCTGGGTGCCGTCGTCGTGGAAGATCGCCCGCAACATTCCGTGACGGGCGACGAGGGCGCGTACGGCCCGCTCCAGCCGGTCCGGCTCGACGCCCGAGCCGTCGAACTCCAGGTAGGCGTGGCAGCCGACGCCCCCGATGACCTGCCCGTCGCCGCGGCCGATCCAGTAGGCCAGCTGGACGGGGGTGAGCGGGAACGGCGCCGTCTCGTCCACGGCCGGCTCCGGCTCCTGTTCCGGAGCGGCGGCCTCGGTCAGCCGGGAGCGGACCAGCGACCACCAGGCCGCGAGGGTGAACTCCGTCGCCAGCTCGGCGAAGACGAGCCGGGCCCCGGCCCGCCGCCACCGCCCGGCGAGCCGCATCGCGCGGAGCGAGTCGAGGCCGAGGCTGATCAGGTCGGCGCCGTCCGTGACCTCGGAGGGGTCGAGGTCGAGCTGGGCGGCGATGTCGGCGCGCATCGATTCCATGGTCGGTGGCGCGCCGGGGGAGCGGCCCGGCCGCGCGGACGGAACAGCCCGTACTTCCTCGACTTTCTCCAACACGAGACAACCCGCCTATCCACTAGTGCCGCTTACGTCGTGTCGGCGGCCGGGCGGGGTCGCCCGGCCGCGCCTCGTCAGGAATTTGTGTCGGCGGCCTGCAGCCTGCGGGCGAGACCGGCCGGGGTCGGCTCCTCGAAGATGTCCTTCAGCTTGAGCCGGATCTGGGTCGCCTTCTTGATCTCCTGCAGCAGCTTGACCGCCAGCAGCGAGTGCCCGCCGAGCGCGAAGAAGTGGCTGTCGGGGCCGAGATCGGCACGGTTCAGCATGGCCTTCCAGAGCGCCACCAGGGAGTCGACCAGCGCGTCCCCGGTGCCGGCCGGGAGGTCGGCCTCGTCCGCGGTGGTCTCGGCGGTGCTGCGCAGCTCCGTGGCCAGGTTGCGCAGGGCCGGGTAGTCGACCTTGTCGTTGCCGGTCATCGGGAAGGCGTCCACCGCGACGTACTCCTGGGGGGTCGCCGCGTACGGGAGCGACGCGCTGGCGTGCTCCCACAGCTCCGAGGTGACCTCAGGCCGGTCGGGCGCCACCACGAACGCCCACAGGACGGCGTCCGCGCTGGGGTCGCCGACGACGACGACGGCGGCGGCCCGCACGTCGGGGTGTGCCAGCAGCACGCCTTCGACCTCGGCGAGCTCGATCCGGTTGCCGCGCAGCTTGATCTGGCGGTCGAGCCGGCCGAGGATCTCCAGCTTGCCGTCGGAGGTCCACTGGGCCAGGTCGCCCGTGCGGTAGTACCGGCCGTAGACGGGGTGCTCGCCGAACCGTTCGGCGGTCAGCTCCGGCCGGCTGTGGTAACCGATGGCCACGCCGTCGCCGGCGATGCAGAGCTCGCCGCGGGTGCCGATGGGCAGCGGGCGGCCGTCGGGGGCGGCCACGTACACCTTCGTGTTGGCGATGGGCACGCCGACGTCGATGCGGTCCGCGGCGGGGTCGATGCGTCCGGCGGTGGACCAGATCGTGGTCTCGGTGGGGCCGTACACGTTGTAGAGCTCGCAGCCGGTGGCGGCCAGCCGCTCGGCCAGGACGGCGGGCATCGGCTCGCCGCCGCACAACACGCGGCAGCCCGCCAGCTCGCCGGACGCCTGGTCCACGACCAGCCGCCAGGTGGTCGGCGTGGCCTGGGCGATGGTGACGTCGTAGCGCCGCAGGGCTTCGGCCAGCGGCTCGCCCTGGGTGCGGGCGTCGTCGGGCGCGATGGCCAGCCGGGCGTCCGTCGTCAGGGGCAGGAACAACTCCAGCGCGGAGATGTCGAAGCTGAACGTGGTCAGCCAGAGCACGGTGTCGCGCGGCCCCGCCGACAGCTGGTGCGCGAAGTGCGCGATCAGGTTGGCCAGGCTGTAGTGGTCGATCAGGGTGCCCTTGGGAAGCCCGGTCGAGCCGCTGGTGTAGATGAGGTACGCGCAGTCCTCAGGCCGGACGGGGCTGAACGACGACACCTGCCCGGACACCGGCGTGACCGCGTCGACGGACACGAGCGGCAGGACCGTGCGCTCGCCGGAGACGGTGATGCCGTCGCCCGCGAGGACCACGGCCGCGCCGGCGTCGTCGAGCTGGTAGTCGAGGCGCTGCTGCGGGTGGTCGGGTTCGAGCGGCAGGTACGCCGCCCCGGCCAGCCACACGCCGAGCGCCGCCGCGGCCAGCTCGGGTGAGCGCCGCGCGAGCAGCGCGACGACGTCGCCCCTGCCCACCCCCGCGGCCTGGAGCGCGTCGCGGGTGGCCTCGGCGGCGGCCCACAACCGGCGCAGGCCGACGTGCCGGTCGCCGTCCACCACGGCCACGACGTCCTCGGGCGGCGCGGCGGACACCTTGCGGGCGATCTTCTCCAGCACGGTCGCGGGCGTCACGGTGTGCTCGGTGGCGTTGGCCATCTCGATGGCCGCGCGGTCCTGGTAGCACCAGACGGGGATGTCCGCGAGCGGCAGGTCGGGCTGCTCGGCGAGCGTGACGAGCAGCTCGTCGTAGCGGGCCAGCAGCAGCTCCACGTCGGACCGGCCGAGCACGTCCACGCAGAACGCGGTCCTGATCTTGATGCTGTCCGGGGTGGAGGTGACGAAGAACTCCAGGTCGAACTTGCTGAAGCCGTTCTCGATCACCACCTGTTCGGCCGGCAGGCCGCCCAGCGTGAACCCGGCCGTCAGGTCGGCGGGCACGTAGTTGAACGTGTGCCGGAACAGGTTGTTGCGCCAGCCGTCGCGCGGCACGATCTCCAGCAGGTCGTCCACCGGGTAGTCGGCGTGCGACATGGCTTCCATGAACGTGCGGCGGGTGTTGCGCGCGTGCGTGCGGAAGGTGCTCGCCCAGTGGACCCGCGTGCGCAGGGTGAGCACGTTGATGTGGTAGCCGATCCGGATGGCGGCCTCGGGCGTGCGCACGCTGACGGGCGAGCCGATCGTGAGGTCGGGGCCGGCGCCGTGGGCGGCCAGCAGCACGCCGTACGCGGCCAGGAGGATGACCGACTCGGGCGCCCGCAGCTCGCGCTGCATCTGCCGGGCCGCCTCGCGCGCGGCGGGCGACAGCTCCCAGTTGATCACGTCGCCCACGAGGGTCGTCTGGGAGGTCTCGGCCTGCTCGCACCACAGGTCGAGGTCGCCGGCGTGGAACCCGTCCAGCTTGTCGCGCCAGAACGCGCCGCTGCGCGGGTCGGGCTCCGGCTCCTCCCAGGCCGGTACGACGTCGCGCGCCGGCGGCTCTCCCGCCACCAGCGCGTCGTAGAGCGTGACGAGCTCGTTCGTCAGCAGCGCCGTCGACAGCCCGTCGAAGACCGAGTGGTGGACGGCCAGGCAGTAGACCTCGCCCGCGTCCTCCTCCAGGACCGCGGCGCGCACCAGCAGCTCGCCGCCGGGCTCGAACGGCCGCGCGACGAACTCCCTCAGCCACTCGCGCGTGTCGTCCCAGCCGGCCTCCTCGAACCGCAGCATGGCCCGCTCCGGGGGCACGACCTCACGCACCATGCCCTCGGGCTCGACCCTGAACACCGTGCGCAGGATCTCGTGGCGGTGCACCACGCGGTTGACCGCTTCCAGCATGAGGTCGCGCCGCGCCCGGCCCGTCACGCTGAACGCCACGGCCAGGTTGTTCACCCCGGCGCCGGGGACGAGCTCTTCCAGCAACCACAGCGCCTGCTCCTTGCGGGTGGCGCGCTGGCCCAGCATCTGCTCCATGATCATCTCTCCAGCAGCTTGGTAACGGCCCTGGCGATCTCGTCGTCGGTGAGCAACACGTCGTGGCCCTTGTCGAACCTGAGCTCCTCGGCCACGACGGGGCCGCGGCCCGACTCGCGCAGCCGGTTCAGGCCGTTGTTCGGGTTGTTCGAGCTCACCGCGGTGGCGCGCTGCCACCCCTCCCAGGGATCCAGGGTGTCGGCGTAGGTGAGGAAGGACAGGAAGGCGCTGAACGTGCCCCACATCTCTTCCGAGTACTCCGGGTCGAGCCCGGCTCTTTCGAACGCGCGCTGCCCGACGTCGCGGAACTTCGCGTACAGCTGGGCGGCGTAGCCCTCGACCGTGACGCCCTCCTGCTGCAGCGGACGGTCCATCGCCTCGCGGGTCTCGGCGACGTCCTCCTCGCTGAGGATCGAGGAGAGGATGCCGAAGACCTTGCCGAACTGGAAGTAGATGTTCTCCAGGCTGGTGGGCTCCGGGTCGAAGACGATCAGCCGGGGCGCCTCACCCTGCTCCTTCTCCAGCAGGTCCACGAGCTCGGCCGCGTAGACGGCGCCGATGCAGTAGCCCATCACCGCGTGCACCTTCCGGCCGCTCGCCTTGAGAGGTTCCATCCACGAACGCACGTAGGCGGCGCCGTCGACACCCGAGCCAGGTGTCACGGCGGGCGGGGAGACATGCCAGAACGTCCCGTCGTAGTCCATCTTCGCCAGCAGGTCAGGGAAGCCGGCCTCCGCCCGGCCGGTCTCCGTGAAGTCGACGCAGAGGACGAGGTTTCCCGAGCCGGATTCTTTGAGCGTCGTCCAAGTGGTAACCAGAGTCATGATCATTTCCTTTGACTAGGAACTCCCGCCTTCAAGGGCGAGCTGAATCAGGAGGTCGGCGTCCATGCTGTCGATCTCCTCGGTCCTGCCGTTCGTCTCCTCGTCCTCCGGGCCGGCCAGGCGGAAGAGGCTGTCCAGCAGTCCGGCCGCACGCAGTCGTTCGATCGGGATGGTCATCAGGAGCTGCCGCACCTCGGCGTCGCTGCGGGCGTCGGCGGGTTCGGCCGTGCCCGCCGCGACGGCTGGGAAGAGCTGTTCCAGGACGAACCGCGTCAGGTCGTGGGGAGTCGGATAGTCGAAGATGAGCGTGGCCGGGAGTTGCAGGCCGGTGGCCGTGTTGAGCTGGTTGCGCAGTTCCACCGCGGTCAGCGAGTCGAAGCCGAGCTCCTGGAACTGGCGCTGCGGCTCGATCGCCGACTCGTCGGCGAACCCGAGCACCGCGGCCACCTGGCCCCTGACGACCTCCGACAGGGTGGCCTCGATCCTGTCCGGTTCCATCGTGGCGAGCCGTTCCGCCAGCCCTTGGCCAGGCCGGGTACGGCGGGGTCTGGTGCGGTTCCTGGCCTTGGTGAACTTCGCCGGGACCAGCACGGGGCGGCCGGAGCGGACGCCGAGGTCGAAGAGCGCCAACCCCTCCTCGGTGGACAGCGGTCTCACGCCCCCGCGCTCCATGCGGCGCAGGTCCGCCGCGTTGAGCTCGCCCGCCATGCCGCTGGTCGTCCAGAGGCCCCAGGCCAGCGAGGTCGCCGGCAGGCCATGCACCTGGCGGTGGTGGGCCAGGGCGTCCAGGTAGGCGTTGGCCGCGGCGTAGTTGGCCTGGCCCGCGCTGCCCAGCACCCCGGCCAGCGAGGAGAACAACACGAACGCTCTCAGATCGAGGTGCTGCGTGAGCTCGTGCAGGTGCCAGGCGGCATCGGCCTTGGGCTTGAGCACGGCGTCCAGGCGGTCGGCGGTCTGGGCGGCGATGACGCCGTCGTCCAGGACACCAGCCGTGTGCACCACGCCCACCAGCTCGTCCACACTCTCCAGCACCCGGGCGAGCGCCTCCCGGTCGGCCACGTCGCAGGCGGCCACGTTCACCTCGGCGCCCAGTTCGGACAGCTCGGTCGCCAGCTCGGCCGCGCCTGGCGCGTCCGGGCCGCGCCGGCTGACCAGCAGCAAATGCCGTACGTCGTGCTCGGTCACCAGGTGACGGGCCACCAGCGCGCCCAGCCCGCCCGTGCCGCCCGTGATCAGCACCGTGCCGTCCGCGCCGAACACCGGCTCGTGCTGCTCCAGGTCCGTCGCGCGACTCAACTTCGGTGTCAGGAGCCTGCCGTCCCGGACGGCGATCTCGGATTCGCCGGTCGCCAGCGCCCGGCCCACCGTCTCGGCGTCCAGCCGCTCGCTGTCGGCGTCCGGCCGCTCGGCGTCGGCGTCCAGGAGCACGACCCGGCCGGGCTGCTCCGACTGCACGGCCCGAACCAGGCCCCACACCGCCGCCTGCGCCGGGTCGGGAACGTCGTCCCCGGCCGCCGCGACGGCCTGGCGGGTGACGATCACCAGCTGCGACGACGCCAGGCGCTCGTCAGCCAGCCACTCCTGCACCAGGGCCAGCGCCGCGCGGGTCGTGGCGTGCAGGTCCGCACCCGCGCAGCGGGCCACGACCGCGTCCGGGACGTCCGCCGCGTCGATGGAGGCCAGATCCGGGTGGACCCCCGCCCCCGTGCCCAGGTCGTCGGTCCCCAGCACGACCCACCGGGCCGTGTCCTGCTCGGTGGCGGCCGGGACCGCGGTCCACTCGAGCTGGTGCAGGGACGTCAGATTGCCCGCCGTGAGTTCGGTGGACAGGGCGCGCAGGGTCAGCGCGTCGATCTCGGCCACCGGGGCGCCGGTCTCGTCCGCGATGCTCAACCTGATGCTGGTCTCGGAGGAGCCGCGGGTGACCTTGACCCGCAGGCCGGTCGCGCCCGCCGCGTGCAACGACACGCCGTTCCAGGCGAACGGCAGATACGGCCGCCCTTCCGCTCTCGGCACCAGATCACCCAACGCCGCGGCGTGCAGCGACGCGTCCAGCAACGCCGGATGCAACCCGAACCGTCCCGCATCGGCGTGCCCCTGCTCGGGCAGGGCGATCTCGGCGAACACCGCGTCCCCGTCCTGCCAGGCAGCCACCAAACCCTGGAACAACGGCCCATACTCCAGACCGATCGCCGCCATGTCGTCATACAGGTGCTCGACATCAACCGGCCGGGCACCCGCCGGCGGCCACTGCCCCGCAACCCCGACCGGCTGCTCACCCTCCTCAGCCAGCAACCCCTGCGCGTGCAGCGTCCACTCCGCCTGACCCTCACGCGAGTACAACCCCACCGGGCGGCCACCAGCGTCATCACACGGACCGGCCACCAGCTGGACATCCACCCCGGCTCCGGCCGCCACCACCAACGGCGCCTGCATCGTCAACTCGACCAGCCGCGCACACCCCAGCTCCAGACCCGCACGCAACGCCAGCTCCACCAGCGCCGCCCCCGGCACCACCACCCGGCCATCCACCTGATGATCAACCAGCCACGACTGCCCATCGAGCGACAACCGGCCCGTGAAGGTATGGGTGTCGGAGTCCGGTGCGGAAATGGCGGCACGAAGCATGGGATGGTCGATGGCGCCCAATCCGGCCGCGCCCACATCCTGCGACTCCAGAGCCGCCGGCACCCAGAACCGCTCATGCTGGAACGCATACGTCGGCAGATCCACGAACCGGCCCGGGGCCAGCGCCGCCGTCCAGTCCACGGCGACACCCTCAACGTGCAGCCGGCCCAGCCCTTCCACCAGCGCCCGAACCTCATCCCGGTCCTTACGGACAGCCGGCACGAACACCGCATCCACGCTCTGCTGCGCCAGCCCCGTCAGCACCCCATCCGGACCCACCTCCAAGAAGCAGGTCGCCCCGCAAGCCGTCACCCCATCCGCGAACCGCACCGCGCCACGCACATGCTCCACCCAGTACGAGGGATCCGTCAGCTGACCAGGCTCGGCCAGACGACCCGTCACGTTCGAAACGACCGCAATCGTGGGCTCGTGGAAGGTGATCCCGCTGATCACCTCCGCGAAGTCGGCCAGCATCGGCTCCATCAACGGCGAATGGAACGCATGCGACACCCGCAACCTGCGCGTCCGCGCCTCCACCTGGCTCTCGATCTCCGCGATCGCCGCCTCATCACCAGAGACCACCACCGCAGCCGGACCGTTCACCGCCGCAATCCCCACCCGGTCCTCACAACCAGCCAAAAGCGGCAGGACGTCCGTCTCCGGGGCGGCGACGGCCACCATCGCCCCACCGGAAGGAAGCGCCTGCATCAACCGAGCACGAGCAGCCACCAGCGTGCACGCATCCTCCAGCGAGAACACCCCCGCCACATGAGCAGCGGCGATCTCCCCGATCGAATGCCCCACCAGCACATCCGCCCGCACACCCAACGAAGCCAGCAACCGATACAACGCCACCTCGAAGGCGAACAGAGCAGGCTGCGTCATCCCCGTCTCATTCAACACACCGTCCGGATCGGCGAACATCACCTCACGCAACGAATGCGGCAACAACACCTCGAACCGAGCGCAGATCTCCTCCAGCGCCTCCGCGAACACCGGGAAGTGCTCAACCAGCACCGACCCCATCCCGACCCGCTGACTGCCCTGGCCAGCGAACAACAACGCCAGCTTCCCACCGGAACCACCACCCGAGATCGCAGCGGAGGGATCGCCGGCCAGCGCCCGCAACCCGGCCACCAACTCGTCCCGATCGCCGCCCACAACGACCGCACGCTGTTCCAGCACCGCCCGGCCCGTCGCCAGCGACCACGCCACATCCGCCGGGTCCAGCTCCGGCCGCGCCGTGATCCACGACGCGAGCCGGTCGGCCTGCGCCTCAAGCGCCTCCGGGCTCTTCGCCGACACCAGCAGCGGCACGACCGGCCGCTCGCCAGGACGTTCCGATTCCGGCTCCGTGACCGGGCCCTGCTCGATGATCACGTGAGCGTTCGTGCCACTGATCCCGAACGACGACACAGCGGCCCGGCGAGCATGCCCGTTCTCCTGCCACGGCTGCGCCTCGGTCAGCAGCTTCACCGCACCCGCCGACCAGTCCACATGCGGAGAAGGCTCGTCGGCGTGCAGGGTTTGGGGAAGCATGCCGTTACGCAGCGCCATGACCATCTTGATCACACCGCCCACACCGGCGGCGGCCTGCGTGTGACCGATGTTCGACTTCAGCGAGCCCAGCCAGAGCGGCTGCTCCCGGTCCTGCCCGTACGTGGCGAGAATGGCCTGCGCCTCGATCGGGTCACCGAGCTTCGTACCGGTGCCGTGCGCCTCCACCGCGTCCACGTCGGCGACCGACAGACCCGCGTTCGCCAAAGCCTGCCGGATCACCCGCTGCTGCGACGGACCATTCGGAGCCGTGATCCCGTTACTCGCACCATCCTGATTGACCGCACTCCCCCGCACCACCGCCAGCACCCGATGACCGTTACGGCGAGCATCCGACAACCGCTCCACCAGCAACACACCAACGCCCTCACCCCACCCCGTGCCATCAGCACCAGCCGAAAACGCCTTACACCGCCCATCCGCAGCCAACCCCCGCTGCCGCGAAAACTCGATGAACATCCCCGGCGTCGACATCACCGTCACACCACCGGCCAACGCCAGATCACACTCACCCGACCGCAACGCCTGCGCCGCCCAATGCAACGCCACCAACGACGACGAACACGCCGTATCCACCGTCACCGCCGGGCCCTCCAACCCCAACGTGTACGACACCCGGCCCGACACCAAACTCCCACCACTGGTATTCGCCGGCGTCCCCAACCCATAGTCGTGATACATCACCCCCGCGAACACACCCGTCCGACTCCCCCGCAACCCCACCGGATCAATCCCCGCCCGCTCAACCGCCTCCCACGACGCCTCCAGCAACAACCGCTGCTGCGGATCCATGGCGAGCGCCTCACGCGGCGAGATCCCGAAAAACCCCGGATCGAACTCAGCCGCGTCATACAGGAAGCCACCCTGGCGGGTGTAGGTCTTCCCCGGCGTGCCGGGCTCCGGCCCGTACACTCCTTCGACGTCCCAGCCGCGGTCGGCGGGGAAGTCTCCGATGGCGTCCTGAGCCTGTGCGACCAGCGCCCACAGATCCTCCGGCGACAGCACGCCGCCGGGGTAGCGACAGGCCATCCCCACGATCGCGATCGGCTCGTCGACCGCGGTGGCCGCCACGACGGCCTGCGCCGACTGCCCGCCGAACAGTTCGTCCGCCAGGAACTCCGCCACCGTCTCAGCGGTCGGGTAGTCGAAGATGAGCGTGGCCGGAAGCGGCAGCCCGGTGGCCGCCGTGAGCTGGTTGCGGAACTCGACGGCCGTCAGGGAGTCGAAGCCGAGTTCCTGGAACTGGCGTTGCCGGTCGATCGCCGACCCGTCCGCGAAGCCGAGGACCGTGGCCGCGGTGCCGCGTACGACGTCCGAGAGCGCCGCCAGGCGTTCTGCCGGGCTCAGCGCGGCCAGTCGCTGTGCGAGCCCGCCGGACGAACCCGCGCGGCGCACCGCAGCGCGGCTGCCGGCCTGGGTCTGGACGAACCGTGCGGGGATCAGCGCGGCCCTGCCCGAGGACACGGCGGTGTCGAAGAGGGCCAGCCCGTCGTCGATGGACAGCGGCTTCACCCCCGCGCGCTCCATGCGGCGCAGGTCGGACTCGTCGAGCTCACCTGCCATGCCGCCGGTCGCCCACAACCCCCAGGCCAGCGAGGTCGCCGGCAGGCCGTGCACCTGACGGTGGTGGGCCAGGGCGTCCAAATAGGTGTTGGCGGCGGCGTAGTTGGCCTGGCCCGCGCTGCCGAGCACCCCGGCCAGCGAGGAGAAGAGCACGAACGCTTTCAGGTCGAGGTGCCGGGTGAGCTCGTGCAGGTGGTGGGCGGCGTCGGCCTTGGGCCTCAACACCCCGTCCATGCGCTCGGGAGTGAGAGAGGCGATGACGCCGTCGTCCAGGACGCCGGCCGTGTGCACCACCCCAGCCAGCCCGTCCACGTTCTCCAGCAGCTGGGCGAGCGCGTCACGGTCGGCCACGTCGCAGGCCGCCACGTCCACCTCGGCACCCAGTTCGGACAGCTCCGCGGCCAGGTCGGCCGCGCCAGGCGCGTCCAGCCCGCGCCGGCTGACCAGCAGCAGGTGCCGTACGTCGTGCTCGGCCACCAGGTGACGCGCCACCAGCGCGCCGAGCCCGGCCGTGCCACCGGTGACCAGCACCGTGCCGTCGGGGCCGAACACCGGCGCACGATCGGCCAGCTCCGCGACCCGGCCCACACGCGGCACCAGCAGCCGGCCATCCCGCACCGCGACCTGCGGCTCGCCGGTCGCGAGCGCATGGCCGACCGTCTCGGCGTCCAGCAGCTCGGTGTCGGCGTCCAGCAGCACGAACCGGCCGGGCTGCTCGGACTGCGTGGCCCGTACTAGGCCCCACACGGGTGCCAGGCCGAGGTCCACGTCCTCGTCCGCCTGCACGGCCACCCCGCCACGGGTGACGATCACCAGCTGCGACGATGCCAGGCGCTCGTCGGCGAGCCACTCCTGTACCAGGGCCAGCGCCGCGCGGGTCGTGGCGTGCAGGTCCGCGCCCGCGCAGCGGGCCACGACCGCGTCCGGGACGTCCGCCGCGTCGATGGAGGCCAGATCCGGGTGGATCTCTGCCCCGGTGCCCAGGTCGTCGGTCCCCAGCACGACCCACCGGGCCGCGTCCTGCTCGGCGGCGGCCGGGGCCGCCGCCCACTCGAGCTGGTGCAGCAGGCCCTGGCTTTCAGCCGCGCTGAGCTCGGCCGTCGACACGGGCCTCAGGGTGAGGGCGTCGATCTCGGCCACCGGGGCGCCGGTCTCGTCCGCGATGCTCAACGTGATGCTGGTCTCGGAGGAGCCGCGGGTGACCTTGACCCGCAGGCCGGTCGCGCCCGCCGCGTGCAACGACACGCCGCTCCAGGCGAACGGCAGATACGGCCGCCCTTCCGCTCTCGGCACCAGACCGCCCAGGGCCGCGGCGTGCAGCGACGCGTCCAGCAACGCCGGATGCAACCCGAACCGTCCCGCATCGGCGTGCCCCTGCTCGGGCAGGGCGATCTCGGCGAACACCGCGTCCCCGTCCTGCCAGGCAGCCACCAAACCCTGGAACAACGGCCCATACTCCAGACCGATCGCCGCCATGTCGTCATACAGGTGCTCGACATCAACCGGCCGGGCACCGGCCGGCGGCCACTGCGCCAGCCCGAGCAGCGGCTGCTCCGTCTGTCCGGCCAGGATGCCCTGCCCGTGCTGGACCCACTCGCCCGCGCCGGCGTTGCGGGAGTGGATGCTCACCTGGCGGCCACCCGACTCATCGCATGGCCCGGCCACCAACTGGACGTGTACTCCGCCGTCGGCCGGCACCAGAAGGGGCGCCTGGAGGGTCAGTTCGAGCAGGTGCGGGGAGTCCAGTTCCTGGCCGACGCGGAGCGCCAGCTCCACCAGCGCCGCGCCCGGCACCACCACCCGGCCGTTGACCTGGTGATCGGCCAGCCACGGCTGCGCGGCGAGCGACAACCGGCCCGTGAAGGTGTGGGTGTCGGAGTCCGGTGCGGAAATGGCGGCACGAAGCATGGGATGGTCGATGGCGCCCAGCCCGGCCGCGCCCACATCACCGGAGTCAGGGCTGACCGGCACCCAGAACCGCTCATGCTGGAACGCATACGTCGGCAGGTCCACGAACCGACCCGAAGCGAGGACCGCTTCCCAGTCCACGCCGATGCCGTGAACATGCAGCCGTCCCAGCGCTTCGACCAGCGCCCGGACCTCATCCCGGTCCTTACGCACAGCCGGCACGAACACCGCATCCACGCTCTGCTGCGCCAGCCCCGTCAGCACCCCATCCGGACCCACCTCCAGGAAATGGGTCGCCCCGCAAGCCGTCACCCCATCCGCGAACCGCACCGCACCACGTACGTGCTCGACCCAGTACGAGGGGTCGGTCAGCTGGCCGGGCTCGGCCAGACGACCCGTCACGTTCGAGACGACCGGAATCACCGGCTCGTGGAAGCCGATCCCGCTGATCGCCTCCGCGAACTCGGCCAGCATCGGCTCCATCAACGGCGAATGGAACGCATGCGACACCCGCAACCGGCGCGTCCGCACCAGCGCCTGGCCCTCGATCTCCGCGATCGCGGATTCGTCACCGGACACCACCACCGCAGCCGGACCGTTCACCGCCGCGATCCCCACCCGGTCCTCACGACCAGCCAGCAACGGCAGGACATCGACCTCCGGGGCAGCCACCGCCAGCATCGCCCCACCAGAAGGCAACGCCTGCATCAACCGCGCACGAGCAGCCACCAACGTGCAGGCATCCTCCAACGAGAACACCCCCGCCACATGAGCAGCAGCAATCTCCCCGATCGAATGCCCCACCAACACATCCGCCCGCACACCCAGAGAAGCCAGCAACCGATACAGCGCCACCTCAAAGGCGAACAACGCAGGCTGCGTCATCCCGGTTTCGTTGAGCACACCGTCCGGGTCGGCGAACATCACCTCACGCAGCGAATGCGGCAACAACACCTCGAACCGAGCGCAGATCTCGTCCAACGCCTCCGCGAACACCGGGAAGTGCTCAACCAGCACCGACCCCATCCCGACCCGCTGGCTACCCTGACCCGCGAACAACAACGCCAGCTTCCCACCGGAACCACCTCCGGAAATCACTCCGGACGCGTCCTCGTCGGCCAGCGCCCGCAGGCCTGCCACCAACTCGTCCCGATCAGCACCCACGACGACCGCACGCTGCTCCAGCACCGCCCGGCCCGTCGCCAGCGACCACGCCACATCCGACACCGGCACCGACGACCGCGACTCCACCCACGACGCGAGCCGACCGGCCTGCGCCCGCAACGCCCGCACATCCTTCGCCGACACCAGCCACGGCACCACCGGCAGCTGTCCCACCGGCTCAGGCTCCGGCTCCGCGACCGGGCCCTGCTCGATGATCACATGAGCGTTCGTGCCACTGATCCCGAACGACGACACCGCGGCCCGGCGAGCATGCCCGTTCTCCTGCCACGGCTGCGGCTCCGTCAACAGCTTCACCGCGCCCGCCGACCAGTCCACATGCGGAGAAGGCTCGTCGGCGTGCAAGGTCTGGGGCAGCATGCCGTTGCGCAGCGCCATCACCATCTTGATCACACCGCCCACACCGGCGGCGGCCTGCGTGTGACCGATGTTCGACTTCACCGACCCGAGCCAGAGCGGCTCCTGCCGATCCTGCCCATACGTGGCGATGAGCGCCTGAGCCTCGATCGGGTCACCGAGCTTCGTACCGGTGCCGTGCGCCTCGACCGCGTCGACGTCCGCCGCCGACAGTCCCGCGTTGGCCAGCGCCTGCCGGATCACCCGCTGCTGCGAGGGCCCGTTCGGGGCGGTCAGGCCGTTGCTGGCGCCGTCCTGGTTGATCGCGCTGCCCCGCACCACGGCGAGCACCTGATGCCCGTTACGTTCCGCGTCGGACAGCCGCTCCACCAGGAGCATGCCGACGCCCTCGCCCCAGCCGGTGCCGTCGGCGTCGGCGGAGAACGCCTTGCACCGGCCGTCGGGGGACAGGCCGCGCTGCCGCGAGAACTCCACGAAGGTGCCGGGCGTGGCCATCACGGTCACGCCGCCGGCCAGCGCCAGATCGCACTCGCCCGACCGCAACGCCTGGACTGCCAGGTGCAGGGCCACCAGCGAGGAGGAGCAGGCCGTGTCGACCGTGACGGCGGGGCCTTCCAGGCCCAGGCTGTAGGACACCCGGCCGGAGGCGATGCTGCCCGAGCTGCCCGTGCCGATGAGCCCTTCGAGCTCGCCCGGCACGGCCGACAGCTGGGGCGCGTAGTCGTGGTACATGACTCCGGCGAACACGCCGGTCCGGCTGCCGCGCAACCGGGTCGGGCTGATCCCGGCCCGCTCGATGGCCTCCCACGACGTCTCCAGCAGCAGCCGCTGCTGCGGATCCATGGCGAGGGCCTCACGCGGCGAGATCCCGAAAAACCCCGGATCGAACTGGGCGGCGTCGTAGAGGAACCCGCCGTGCCGCGCGTACGAGGTGCCGCGGCTGTCGGGGTCGGGGTCGTAGAGCTTGTCCAGGTCCCAGCCACGGTCGGAGGGGAACTCCCCCACCCCGTCGCGGGCCTGCGCCACCAGCTCCCACAGATCCTCCGGCGACAGCACACCACCCGGATAGCGGCACGCCATCCCCACGATCGCGATCGGCTCGTCGACCACCTTCGTGGCGGTCACGGCGGCCTGGGCGGCCTGCCCACCGGCCAGCTCGCCGGCCAGGAATTGTGCCACGGCCTCGGCCGTCGGGCAGTCGAAGACGAGGGTGGCCGGCAGGCGCAGCCCGGTGGCCGCGTTCAGCTGGTTGCGGAACTCGACGGCCGTGAGGGAGTCGAAGCCGAGTTCCTGGAACCGTTTGGCCGGCTCGACCGCCTCCGCGCCGTCGAAGCCGAGCACGGTTGCCGCATGGGTGCGGACCAGCTGGAGGAGGTCGGTCGGGTTCGTGCCCACCGTGCTCGTCCTGCGCGCGGGCACGCGGACCAACCCGTGCAGGAGCGCGGGCAGCGTACCCGCCTGTGCTTGGGCCTGGAGAGCCGGGATGCTCAGCACGGCCGGGACCAGGACGGGGTGTTGTGCGCGTACTGCGACGTCGAACAGGGCGAGCCCGTCGGCGACGGGCATGGGCATGATGCCGCCGCGTTCGAGGCGGCGCAGGTCGGACGCGTCGAGCTCGCCCGCCATGCCGCCGGTCGCCCACAGACCCCAGGCCAGCGAGGTGGCCGGAAGCCCCTGGGCCTGCCGCAGCTGGGCGAGCGCGTCCAGCGAGGTGTTGGCGGCGGCGTAGTTGCCCTGGCCGGCGCTGCCGAGCACCCCGGAGATGGAGGAGAACAGCACGAACGCCTTCAGATCGAGGTGCTGCGTGAGTTCGTGCAGGTGCCAGGCGGCGTCGGTTTTGGGCTTGAGCACGGCGTCCAGGCGGTCGGCGGTCTGGGCGGCGATGACGCCGTCGTCCAGGACGCCAGCCGTGTGCACCACGCCCGCCAGCTCGTCCACGCCCTCCAGCACCTGGGCGAGCGCGTCACGGTCGGCCACGTCGCAGGCGGCCACGTCCACCCGGGCGCCCAGCTCCGACAGCTCGGTCGCCAGCTCGGCCGCGCCTGGCGCGTCCGGGCCGCGCCGGCTGACCAGCAGCAAATGCCGTACGTCGTGCTTGGCCACCAGGTGGCGGGCCACCAGCGCGCCCAGCCCACCCGTGCCACCGGTGACCAGCACCGTGCCGTCGGGTCCGAACACCGGGTCGCGATCGGCCGGATCGGCGACCCGGGTCACACGCGGCACCAGCAGCTGACCGTCCCGCACCGCGACCTGCGACTCGCCGGTCGCCAGCGCCTGGGTCACCACTTCCGCGGCGTCGGTGTCCGCGTCCAGGTCCAGCAGCACGAACCGGTCCGGCTGCTCGGACTGCGCGGCCCGCACCAGGCCCCACGCCGCCGCCTGCGCCGGGTTCGGGACATCGTCCTGTCCCACCGCGAAGGCCCCGCGCGTGACGACGACCAGCCGCCGCCCCGGCTCGTCGGCGGCGCCGAACTCCTGCAGCGCGGCCAGCACGTCGTGCGTGGCCCGCCTGGTCGTGTCCGGGGCCGGCGTCTCGGACACCGGCACGTCGAAGATCTCGTACGGCGGCTCGGACCGAGCGGCGCGGCCGGCGGGCCGTACCCAGCCGACCGTGAACAGGCTGTCGTGACGGGCCGTCTCCTGTACGGCGGAGCTCGGGCGGAGCGTCACCGAGCCGACCTCCATGACGGGCGCCCCGGCGGTGTCGGCCATGGTCAGGGCGACCACACCGTCGTTGCCCGTGGGCGCGATCCTGACCCGCAGGACCGTCGCGCCATCCGCGTGCAGCGTCACCTGGTTCCAGGAGAACGGGACGTACGGCCGTCCTGGCTCGGCCCGCGGCAGCAGACCGGCCATGGGAATGGCGTGGAGGGACGCGTCCAGGAGCGCCGGGTGCAGCCCGAAGCGCCGGGCCTCGGCCTGGGCCGTCTCCGGCAGGGCGAGTTCGGCGTAGACGGCGCCGTCCCGCTGCCAGACGTTCTGGAGGCACCGGAAGGTGTCGCCGTACTCCATGCCGGTCGCGGCCAGGTCGTCATAGACGCCGCCGGTGTCGACGGGCTGAGCGCCGGGCGGCGGCCACTGCGCGAGGTCGAGGCCCGGCGCGGGGACGGCCTGGGTGAGCACGCCCTGGGCGTTCTGCCGCCAGTCGGCGCTCTCCTCCGCCCTGGAGTAGATGGTCACCTGGCGGCTGCCGGATTCGCCGGGCTCCGTCACCACCACCTGGAGATGCAGGCTCCCCCGCTCCGGCAGGACCATCGGCGCCTGGAGGGTGAGTTCGTCGAGCATCGAGCAGCCGGTCTCGTCGCCGGCCCGTACGGCGAGCTCCACCTGCGCCGTCCCCGGCACGATCACCTGACCGGCCACCACGTGATCGGCCAGCCACGGCTGTTCCGCCAGCGACAGGCGGCCGATGAGCGTGAGGGTGCCCGTTCCGGGGGCGGGCACGGTGGCGGTCAGCAGCGGGTGGTTCACGGCCGCCAGCCCGCCGCCCGAGGCGACGTCGCCGGTGGCGTAACCGGCGTCGAGCCAGTACCGGCGGCGCTGGAAGGCGTAGGTGGGCAGGTCGACGAATCGGGTGGGGACGCCGGCGAAGTAGGCGTCCCAGTCCACGGTGACGCCTTCGACGTGCAGCCGGCCCAGCGCTTCGACCAGCGCCCGGACCTCATCCCGGTCCTTACGCACAGCCGGCACGAACACCGCATCCACGCTCTGCTGCGCCAACCCCGTCAGCACCCCATCCGGACCCACCTCCAAGAAATGAGCCGCCCCGCAAGCCGTCACCCCATCCGCGAACCGCACCGCACCACGCACATGCTCGACCCAGTACGACGGGTCGGTCAGCTGGCCGGGCTCGGCCAGGCGACCCGTCACGTTCGAGACGACCGGAATCACCGGCTCGTGGAAGCCGATCCCGCTGATCGCCTCCGCGAACTCGGCCAGCATCGGCTCCATCAACGGCGAATGAAAAGCGTGCGACACCCGCAACCGGCGCGTCCGCACCAGCGCCTGGCCCTCGATCTCCGCGATCGCCGCCTCGTCACCGGACACCACCACCGCAGCCGGACCGTTCACCGCCGCGATCCCCACCCGGTCCTCACGACCAGCCAGCAACGCCAGCACCTGCTCCTCAGGCGCGGCGACGGCCAACATCGCGCCACCAGAAGGCAGCGCCTGCATCAACCGCGCCCGGGCCGCGACCAGCGTGCAGGCATCCTCCAACGAGAACACCCCCGCCACATGAGCAGCAGCAATCTCCCCGATCGAATGCCCCACCAACACATCCGCCCGCACACCCAGAGAAGCCAGCAACCGATACAGCGCCACCTCGAAAGCGAACAACGCAGGCTGCGTCATCCCGGTTTCGTTGAGCACACCGTCCGGGTCGGCGAACATCACCTCACGCAGCGAATGCGGCAACAACACCTCGAACCGAGCGCAGATCTCGTCCAACGCCTCCGCGAACACCGGGAAGTGCTCAACCAGCACCGACCCCATCCCGACCCGCTGGCTACCCTGACCCGCGAACAACAACGCCAGCTTCCCACCGGAACCACCTCCGGAAATCACTCCGGACGCGTCCTCGTCGGCCAGCGCCCGCAACCCGGCCACCAACTCGTCCCGATCAGCACCCACGACCACCGCGCGCTGCTCCAGCATGGACCGCGCGGAGATCAGCGCCTTACCGGCGACGGCGGGTTCGACGTCGTTCGCCGAAGCCCAGGCGGCGAGCCTGCCCGCCTGTTCGTGCAGCGCGCCGGCGTCGTTGGCCGAGACCAACCACGGCACGGCGGGCAGGACGGGAGCGTCGGCGGGCTCGGGAACGGCCGGGCCCTGCTCGACGATCACATGGGCGTTGGTGCCGCTGACGCCGAACGACGAGACGCCGGCGCGGCGCGGCCGGTCTGCCTGGTCCCACGGGCGGGCCTCGGTCAGCAGCTCGACCGCGCCGGCCGTCCAGTCCACGTGCGGAGAAGGCTCGTCGGCGTGCAGCGTCTGGGGCAGCACCCCGTGCCGCATGGCCATGACCATCTTGATCACACCGCCCACACCGGCGGCGGCCTGTGTGTGACCGATGTTCGACTTCAGCGAGCCGAGCCAGAGCGGCTGCTCGCGGTCCTGCCCGTACGTGGCCAGAATGGCCTGCGCCTCGATCGGGTCACCGAGCTTCGTACCGGTGCCGTGCGCCTCGACCGCGTCCACGTCAGCCACCGACAGGCCGGCGTTGGCCAGCGCCTGCCGGATCACGCGTTCCTGGGAGGGCCCGTTCGGGGCGGTCAGGCCGTTGCTGGCGCCGTCCTGGTTGATCGCGGTCCCGCGTACGACGGCGAGGATGTGGTGCCCGTTGCGCTGGGCGTCCGACAGCCGCTCCACCAGGAGCATGCCCGCGCCCTCACCCCAGCCGGTGCCGTCGGCGTCAGCGGAGAACGCCCTGCACCGGCCGTCGGCCGACAGGCCGCGCTGCCGGGAGAACTCCACGAAGACGTTGGGCGTGGCCATCACCGTCACGCCGCCGGCGAGGGCGAGGTCGCATTCGCCCGACCGCAGGGACTGCGCCGCCAGGTGCAGCGCCACCAGCGACGACGAGCAGGCCGTGTCCACGGTCACCGCCGGCCCTTCGAGGCCGAACGTGTACGCGACCCGGCCGGAGGCGATGCTGCCCGCGCTGCCGTTGAGCACGAACCCTTCGAATCCGTCCGGCGCCTGCGGCAGGCGGGTGCCGTAGTCGTGGTACATCACGCCGGCGAACACGCCGGTGCGGCTGCCCCGCATGGCCTTCGGGCTGATCCCGGCCCGCTCGATCGCCTCCCACGACGTCTCCAGCAGCAACCGCTGCTGCGGGTCCATCGCGGTCGCCTCGCGTGGCGAGATGCCGAAGAGCCCGGGGTCGAACCGGTCGGCGTCGTGCAGGAAGCCGCCCTCGCGGGCGTAGCTGGTGCCGTGGTGGCCGGGGTCGGGATCGTACAGGCCCTCCAGGTCCCAGCCACGGTTGTCGGGGAAGGTGCTGATCGCGTCGCCCGCCTGGGTGAGCAGCCGCCAGAGGTCCTCGGGGGAGGCCACACCGCCGGGATAGCGGCAGGCCATGCCGACGATCGCGATGGGCTCGTCGGCGGGCGCGGTCCGCACGGCTGCCTGCTCGGCCCTGGAGGCGCCGCTGAGCTCCGCGTACAGGTGCTCGGCCAGCTCGCCGGGGGTGGGGAAGTTGAACAGCAGCGTGGCGGGCAGTCTCAGGCCGGTGGCGGTGTTGAGCCGGTTGCGCAGCTCGACGGAGCTCAGCGAGTCGAAGCCGAGGTCCTTGAACGCGGTGCCGGTGTCCACCGTGTCGGCGTTGGCGTGGCCGAGCACGTGCGCGACGTTCGTCCGGATGAGGGACAGCAGCGCGCCCCTGTCGGCCCGCGCGCTCGCGGACCTGGGCGCGGCCGTCTTCCCCGCCGGCGCCTTGACCAGGGCGCGGAAGACGGCGGGGATCTCGTCCTGGCGGCGCAGCGCGGCCGTGTCCAGGCGGGCCACGATCTGCACGGGCTTGTCGAGGGCGATCGCCGCGTCGAACAGGGACATGCCCTCCGCCACGGGGAGTGGCGCGAGCCCGACCCTGCTGAGCCGCGCCACGTCGAGCTGGCTGAGCGCGCCGGCCATGCCGTTGTCGGACTCCCACAGCCCCCACTGGAGGGAGACGGCCGGCAGTCCCCGGGCCCGGCGGTGCAGGGCCAGGGCGTCCAGGTACGCGTTGGCGGCCGCGTAGTTGGCCTGCCCCGCGCTGCCGACGGTGGCGGCGACCGACGAGTACAACACGAAGAACGACAGGTCGAGGTCCTGGGTGAGCTCGTGCAGGTGCCAGGCCGCGTCCGCCTTCGGCCCGAAGACCCGGTCGACGTGGTCGGGCGTCAGCGAGGTCACGGCGCCGTCGGCCACGATCCCGGCCAGGTGCACGACGCCCGTCAGGGGATGTTCGGCGGGGATGCCCGCCAGCAGGGCGGCGAGCTCGTCGCGGTCCGCCACGTCGCAGGCGGCCACGGTGACCTGCGCGCCGAGCTCTGTCAGCTCGCTCACCAGGTCGCCGGCGCCGGGCGCCGCGGGACCGCGCCGGCCGGCCAGCAGCAGGTGACGTACGCCGTGCTCGGTGACCAGCCGCCGCGCGGCCAGCGCGCCGAGATCTCCTGTGCCGCCGGTCAGCAGCACCGTTCCACCCGCCGCCGCACCCGGACGCTCGGTCGCGGGCGGGCTCGTCACGGGGACGATGCGGGGCACGTGGATCTGCCCCTGCCGCAGGGCGGTCTGCGGCTCGCCGGACGCGCAGGCACGCAGCATCGCGTCCGCCGAATCGGGGTGCTCGTCGGTGTCGACGATGACGAAGCGGCCGGCGTGCTCGGACTGGGCTGAGCGCACCAGCCCCCAGACGGGCGCGGTGGACAGGTCCGGCGCCTCGCCTTCCGTCACGCTCACCGCGCCGATGGTCACCAGCGCCAGCCGGGACCGCGCGAACCGCTCCTCGGCCAGCCACTCCTGGAGGAGCGCGAGCACCTCGTACGTCCTGTCGCGGCCGTCGCCGGACCCGACCGGCGCCAGGACCAGGTCGGGAACCGCCTGGTCAGATCCGACCGCATCGCCCAGTGACGACAGGTCGTCGAGCATCAGCACCCGCTCCGGCACCGGCCCGGCGGCGGTCGAGGTCACCCAGTCCAGCGTGTACGGGGTGCTCCCGGCCCGCAGGGCGGTCGTGACAGGCCGGACCACCAGCGAGTCCACCGTGAGGATGGGCGCGCCGGTGTGGTCCGCGACGCTCAGCGCCAGCTCGCCCGGCCCCTTCACCGTCGTACGGACACGTGCCGCCGTCCCGCCCGCCGCGTGCGGGGAGACGCCGGACCAGGCGAAGGGCAGGTAGGGCTGGCCCGGCTCGGTACGCGGCAGCAGGTCACCCAGCGTGATGGAATGCAGCACGGCGTCGAGCAGCGCCGGGTGGAAACCGAACCGCTCCGCGCCCGCCTGTGCCTGCTCGGGCAGCACGATCTCGGCGTAGACCGTGCCGTCGTGCTGCCAGGCGCCCGCCAGTCCCTGGAACGCGTCGCCGTACTCCAGGCCCGTCACCGCGAAGTCGTCGTAGAGGGCGCCGACGTCGATGGGCCGCGCGCCGGGCGGCGGCCACTGCGCGAGATCGAAAGCGGGCTCGGCGGCGACCGGGCCGAGGGTTCCCTGGGCGTGCCGCTGCCATGCGGGGTCGCCTTCCGTACGGGAGTACACGGCGACGCCGCGCCGCCCGCCGTCGTCCGGGCCGTCGATGACCACCTGGAGTTGTACGGAGTGCTCGTGCGTGATGACGAGCGGAGCCTGGATGGCCAGCTCGGAGAGCGTCTCGCAGTCCTCGGTCTCCGCGGCGGCCCGCAACACGATCTCGAGGAAGGCGGTGCCGGGCAGGATGACCGTGCCGTTGACCACGTGGTCGGCGAGCCAGGGCAGCGCGGCCAGCGAGAGCCGCCCGGTGAGGGTGATGGAGTCGGAGTCGGGCGCGGGCACGGCGGCGCTGAGGATCGGATGCTCCACCGCGCTCAGCCCGGCGGCCGTCACGTCACCGACCGACCTGCCCGACTCCAGCCAGAACCGCTCATGCTGGAAGGCGTAGGTCGGCAGATCGACCAGCCGGCCCGGGGCCAGCGCGGCCGTCCAGTCCACGGTGACGCCCTCGACGTGCAGCCGGCCCAGCGCTTCGACCAGCGCCCGGACCTCATCCCGGTCCTTACGCACAGCCGGCACGAACACCGCATCCACGCTCTGCTGCGCCAGCCCCGTCAGCACCCCATCCGGACCCACCTCCAAGAAATGAGCCGCCCCGCAAGCCGTCACCCCATCCGCGAACCGCACCGCACCACGTACGTGCTCGACCCAGTACGAGGGGTCGGTCAGCTGGCCGGGCTCGGCCAGACGACCCGTCACGTTCGAGACGACCGGAATCACCGGCTCGTGGAAGCCGATCCCGCTGATCGCCTCCGCGAACTCGGCCAGCATCGGCTCCATCAACGGCGAATGGAACGCATGCGACACCCGCAACCGGCGCGTCCGCACCAGCGCCTGGCCCTCGATCTCCGCGATCGCCGCCTCGTCACCGGACACCACCACCGCAGCCGGACCGTTCACCGCCGCGATCCCCACCCGGTCCTCACGACCAGCCAGCAACGGCAGGACATCGACCTCCGGGGCAGCCACCGCCAGCATCGCCCCACCAGAAGGCAACGCCTGCATCAACCGCGCACGAGCAGCCACCAACGTGCAGGCATCCTCCAACGAGAACACCCCCGCCACATGAGCAGCAGCAATCTCCCCGATCGAATGCCCCACCAACACATCCGCCCGCACACCCAACGAAGCCAGCAACCTGTACAGCGCCACCTCGAAAGCGAACAACGCAGGCTGCGTCATCCCGGTTTCGTTGAGCACACCGTCCGGGTCGGCGAACATCACCTCACGCAGCGAATGCGGCAACAACACCTCGAACCGAGCGCAGATCTCCTCCAGCGCCTCCGCGAACACCGGGAACGCCTCGATGAGGGAAGCCCCCATCCCGACCCGCTGGCTACCCTGACCCGCGAACAACAACGCCAGCTTCCCGCCAGAACCGCTACCCGAGATCGCAGCGGAGGGATCGCCGGCCAGCGCCCGCAACCCGGCCACCAACTCGTCCCGATCGCCGCCCACGACGACCGCACGCTGTTCCAGCACCGCCCGGCCCGTCGCCAGCGACCACGCCACATCCGACACCGGCACCGACGACCGCGGCTCCACCCACGACGCGAGCCGACCGGCCTGCGCCCGCAACGCCCGCACATCCTTCGCCGACACCAGCCACGGCACCACCGGCAGCCGCCGGTCCTCGTGGACGGTCTCGCCGACGGGATCGCCCTGCTCGATGATCACGTGAGCGTTCGTGCCGCTCACGCCGAAGGAGGAGACGGCGGCGCGGCGGGGGCGGTCTGCCTGGTCCCACGGGCGGGCCTCGGTCAGCAGCTCGACCGCGCCGGCCGTCCAGTCCACGTGCGGAGAAGGCTCACCCACGTGAAGCGTCTGGGGAAGCACCCCGTGCCGCATGGCCATCACCATCTTGATGACCCCCGCGACACCGGCGGCGGCCTGGGCGTGCCCGAGGTTGGACTTCAGCGAGCCCAGCCAGAGCGGCTGGTCCTGCCGCTCCTGGCCGTAGGTGGCGATGAGCGCCTGAGCCTCGATCGGGTCGCCGAGCTTCGTGCCGGTGCCGTGCGCCTCGACCGCGTCGACGTCCGCCGCCGACAGTCCCGCGTTGGCCAGCGCCTGCCGGATCACCCGCTGCTGCGACGGGCCGTTGGGGGCGGCCAGGCCGTTGCTGGCGCCGTCCTGGTTGATCGCGCTGCCCCGGATGACCGCGAGGACCTGGTGGCCGTTGCGGCGCGCGTCGGACAGCCGCTCGACGAGCAGCACGCCGACACCCTCGCTCCAGCCGGTGCCGTCGGCGTCGGCGGAGAACGCCCTGCACCGGCCGTCGGGGGACAGGCCGCGCTGCCGCGAGAACTCCACGAACGTGCCCGGCGAGGCCATCACCATCGCGCCGCCGGCCATCGCCAGGTCGCACTCGCCCGACCGCAGGGCCTGCGCCGCCAGGTGCAGCGCCACCAGCGACGACGAGCACGCGGTGTCCACGGTCACCGCCGGGCCCTCGAACCCCAGCGTGTACGACACCCGCCCGGAGGCGACGCTGGCCAGGCCGCCGGTGAGGAGATAACCCTCCACGTGGTCGGCGCCCTCGTACCGGCGGGGGCCGTACTCCATGGGCGCGATGCCGGTGAACACCCCGGTCTGGCTGCCGCGCAGCGTGGCGGGGTCGATGCCGGCGTCTTCGAGGGCCTCCCACGAGGCCTCCAGCAACAACCGCTGCTGCGGATCCATCGCCAGCGCCTCGCGCGGCGAGATCCCGAAGAACGCCGCGTCGAAGTCGGCGGCGTCGTAGAGGAAGCCGCCGTGCCGGGTGTAGGTGGTGCCGCGCTTGCCGGGGTCGGGGTCGAAGAGCCGGTCCAGGTCCCAGCCGCGGTCGGTCGGGAACTCGCCCACCGCGTCGCGGGCCTGCGCCACCAGCTCCCACAGGTCCTCGGGCGAGCGCACGCCGCCGGGGTAGCGGCAGGCCATGCCGACGATCGCGATCGGCTCGTCGTGCCCGGTCGTGCGGACCGCCGTGGCGGCGGTGGCGGAGCCGCCGAGCAGCTCGGTGCGCAGGTGCTCGGTCAGCGCCTGCGGCGACGGGTAGTCGAACAGCAGGGAGCTGGGCAGGTGCAGGCCTGTGGCGGTGTTGAGCCGGTTGCGCAGCTCGACGGCGGTCAGCGAGTCGAAGCCCGCCTCCTTGAACGCGCCCGTGGCGCTGATGACGTTCGGCGTCACGTGCCCGAGCACCAGGGCCGCCTGGCCGCGTACGAGGTCGAGCAGCGTGCGTTCCTGCTCCTCGGGGCTCTGCCCGCGCAGGGCCTGCGCCAGCGGCACCTCGTCCGGCCCGCCGGCCGCGCGGCGCTCGATCGGCTTGCGCAACATCGCGCGCAGCATGACCGGGGCGGGGTCGGCGACGCCCGCCAGGCTGAGGCGGGCGGGCACCGTCGTGACGGCGTTCCCGGCGAGCGCGGAGTCGAGGAGTTCCAGCGCCTTGTCCTGCGGCATCGGGGCGACGCCGAGCCGGGCCCACCGGGCGAGGTCGGCGGTGGCTAGCGTGCCGGCCATGCCGCCGGCGGAGTTGTCCCACAGTCCCCAGGCCAGGGCGGTCGCGGGCAGGTCCAGCGCGCGGCGGTGCCGGGCGAGGGCGTCGAGGAAGGCGTTGGCGGCGGCGTAGTTGGCCTGGCCGGCGCTGCCGACGGTGGCGGCGACCGACGAGAACAGCACGAACGCGGACAGGTCGCGGTCGCGGGTCAGCTCGTGCAGGAGCCAGGCCGTCTCGGCCTTGGTACGCCACACGGTGTCGAGCCGTTCAGGGGTCAGCGCGGGCACGACGCCGTCGTCGAGGACGCCGGCGATGTGCACGACGCCGGTCAGGCTCTCGCAGGAGCCGACGAGCCCGGCCAGCGCGTCCCTGTCGGTGACGTCGCAGGCGACCAGCTCGGCGTGCGCGCCGAGCTCGGCCAGCTCGGCGGCCAGCGCCACCGCGCCGGACGACCGCGGGTCGCGGGTGACGAGCACGAGGTTCCGTACGCCGTGCGTGGCCACGAGATGCCGGGTCACGGTACGGCCCAGCGCGCCGGTGCCGCCGGTGACCAGCACCGTGCCGTCGGGGTTCCAGGGCGAGTCGCCCGCCGGCCGGTCCCGGCGGGCCAGTCTCGGAACGTGGATCGTGCCGGCTCTGATCGCCAGCTGGGGCTCGTCGTAGGCGAGCGCGGCGGCGACGATGCCATCGGCGGCCCTTACGGTGGAGCCGTCGGTGGCGCTGTCGATGGGCCCGTCGAGGTCGAGGAGCACGAACCGGTCCGGGTACTCGGTCTGGACCGACCGGACCAGCCCCCACACGGCCGTGGCGGCAAGGTCGGGGGTGTCGCCGGTCGCGCCCTCGGTGACGATCACGAGGCGGCCGGACGCGGACCGGTTCCCGCTGAGCCGCTCCTGGACGGCGGCCAGCACGCGCAGTACGGCAGCGCGGGCGCGGGCGGGCTCGTCACCGTCGTCGGCAGGGCTCTCCCAGGGCAACACCACGTCGCCGGACCCGGTCGCGGGCCCAGGAGCAGGCGCGGCTCCGGCGGCGGGCACCGGGACCCAGTCGACCTCGAACAGCCCGACGTGCTCGGTGGGCCGTTCGGCGGGGCCGGGCGCCTCCAGCCAGTACCGCTGCCGCTGGAAGGCGTAGGTGGGCAGGTCGACGTGGAGCGCGGGGGCGGCGCCGAAGTAGGCGTCCCAGTCGACGGTGACGCCGCTGGCGTGGAGCCGTCCGAGGGCCTGGACGAAGGTGCCGGCCTCCTCGCGGTCCCTGCGCGCGGCGGGGATGAAGACACCGTCGGCGAGCGCCTGCTGGGCCATGCCGGTGAGGATGCCGTCGGGCCCGACCTCCAGGAGGACGGCCGCGTCGGCGGCGGCCACGCCGTCGGCGAACCGCACCGCCACGCGCACGTGCTCGACCCAGTACGACGGGTCGGTCAGCTGGCCGGGCTCGGCCAGGCGACCCGTCACGTTCGAGACGACCGGAATCGCCGGCTCGTGGAAGCCGATCCCGCTGATCGCCTCCGCGAACTCGGCCAGCATCGGCTCCATCAACGGCGAATGGAACGCATGCGACACCCGCAACCGGCGCGTCCTCGCCTCCACCTGGCCCTCGATCTCCGCGATCGCGGACTCGTCACCGGACACCACCACCGCAGCCGGACCGTTCACCGCCGCGATGCCGGCGCGGTCCTCGTACCCGTCGAGCAGCGGCAGGACGTCCGCCTCCGGGGCGGCGACGGCCAGCATCGCGCCGTCCTTGGGGAGCGCGTCCATGAGCCGGGCCCGCGTGGCGATCAGCGTGCAGGCGTCGGCGAGGGAGAAGACCCCGGCCACGTGGGCGGCGGCGATCTCGCCCACCGAGTGGCCGATCAGCACGTCCGGCCGCACGCCGAACGACTCCAGCAGCCGGTACAGCGCCACCTCGAAGGCGAACAGGGCGGGCTGCGTCATCCCGGTCTCGTTCAGCACACCGCCGGGGTCGGTGAACATCACCTCGCGCAGCGGGTACGGCAGCTGCGGATCGAGGAGGGCGCACGCCTCCTCCAGCGCCTCGGCGAACACGGGGAACGTCTCGGCGAGCTCCCTGCCCATGCCAGGCCGCTGGCTGCCCTGCCCGGTGAAGAGCAGGGCGAGCCGGCCGGCCTGGCCGCTGCCGGTGAGCACGCCGGGCGCGTCGGAGCCGCCGGCCAGCGCCCGCAGGCCGGCCAGCAGGTCGTCGCGCTCGCTGCCGACGATCACCGCCCGGTGGTCGAGTGCGGCCCGGCCGGCGGCCAGAGCGGCGCCGGCGGCGGTGATCGGGATGTCGGGCGTCGCCCAGGCGGCGAGCCGTCCGGCCTGCCCGGCCAGCGCCTCGGGGGTCTTGGCGGACAGGATCCAGGGCACCGCGGGGAGGTCGAACTCCTCGTCGGGGGCGGGTACGACCGGGTCGCCCTGCTCGATGATCACGTGGGCGTTGGTGCCGCTGATCCCGAAGGAGGAGACGGCGGCGCGGCGCGGGCGGTCGAGCTCGTCCCACGAGCGGGCCTCGGTCAGCAACTCCACCGCACCCGCCGACCAGTCCACATGCGGCGACGGCTCGTCCACATGCAGCGTCTTCGGCAACATACCGTGCCGCAGCGCCATCACCATCTTGATCACACCGCCCACACCCGCAGCCGCCTGCGCATGACCGATGTTCGACTTCAACGACCCCAACCACAACGGCCGATCCCGATCCTGACCGTAAGCAGCGATCAGCGCCTGAGCCTCGATCGGATCACCCAGCGACGTCCCCGTCCCATGCGCCTCCACCACATCCACCTCAGCCGCCGACAACCCCGCATTCGCCAACGCCTGCCGGATCACCCGCTGCTGCGACGGACCGTTCGGCGCCGTCAACCCGTTACTCGCACCGTCCTGATTGATCGCCGAACCACGCACCACCGCCAGCACCCGATGACCGAGCCGCCGCGCATCCGACAACCGCTCCACCAGCAACATCCCGACACCCTCAGCCCACCCCGTGCCATCAGCACCAGCCGAGAACGCCTTACAACGACCATCAGGCGACAGACCCCGCTGCCGCGAGAACTCCACGAACATGCCAGGTGAGGCCATCACGGTGGCGCCGCCGGCCAGGGCCAGGTCGCACTCGCCGGTCCGCAGCGACTGCGCGGCCAGGTGCAGGGCAACCAGGGACGAGGAGCACGCGGTGTCCACGGTCACCGCCGGGCCCTCGAACCCGAACGTGAACGCGACCCGCCCGGAGATGACGCTGGCCGTGGTGCCGGTCAGCACGTACCCTTCGGCGCTGCCGGTGGCCTCGTGCAGGCGCGGCCCGTAGTCCTGCGCCGTGGCGCCGGCGAACACGCCGGTCCTGCTGCCCCGCAACCCCGCCGGATCGATCCCGGCCCGCTCCATCGCCTCCCACGACGCCTCCAGCAACAACCGCTGCTGCGGATCCATCGCCAACGCCTCACGCGGCGAGATCCCGAAGAACGCCGGATCGAACTCCCCCGCCTCGTACAGGAACCCGCCATGCCGCGCATACGTGGTCCCGTGACTGTCCGGATCGGGGTCGTACAGCGCCGCCAGATCCCAGCCCCGGTCCACGGGGAACTCCCGGATCGTGTCCTGCTCGCGGATCACGACGTTCCACAGGTCGTCAGGGGAGCTCACGCCGCCGGGGAAACGGCAGGCCATGCCGACGATCGCGATCGGCTCGTCCGCCACGGGCCTGGCGGCCACCACGGCCTGGGTGACGTGCTCGCCGGCCAGTTCGGCGCGCAGGAAGCCGGCCAGCGCCTGCGGCGACGGGTAGTCGAACAGCAGCGAGCTGGGCAGCTGGAGCCCGGTGGCGGTGTTGAGCCGGTTCCGCAGCTCGACGGCGCTGAAGGAGTCGAAGCCGAGCGCCTTGAAGGCGGTGCCGGTGTCCACGGTAGCGGCGTTGGCGTGGCCGAGGACGAGCGCGATGCAGGTGCGTACGAGTTCGAGGATCGCCTGCTCCTGCTCGGCCTCCGGCAGGCCGCGCAGCCGGTCGGCGAGCGACTGCGTCTCCTCTCCCGAGGCGGACGGCTCCGGAGCCGCGTGCGGGGGCGGGGGCGGCGCGGAGCCGTCCGCCTCGGGAAGCCAGTGGTAGGTGCGCTGGAAGGCGTAGGTGGGCAGCGGGACGCGGCGCGCGCCCGGCAGCACGGCGTCCCAGTCGAGCGTGGCGCCCCTGACCTGCAGCCCGGCCAGCGCCAGCGCGGCGCTGCGGCATTCCGCCCCGGGGTCGCGCAGCGTGGCGACGAACTGCGTGTACGGGCTGGCGGGCAGGCAGTGCTGCCCCATGGCGGCCAGCACCGACCCGGGCCCCACCTCGACGAACGTGGTGACGCCCGTGTCGGCCAGGGCGCGGATGCCGTCGCAGAACCGTACGGCCTCGCGGACGTGCCACACCCAGTGTCCCGGCGAGCACAGGTCCTCGGCGGACGCGACGGCCCCGGTGAGGTTGGAGACGATGGGGATGGCCGGCTCGCGGTAGGTGAGCGACTCGGCCACCTCCCTGAACTCCGCCAGCATCGGGTCCATCAGCGGGGAGTGGAAGGCGTGGCTGACCCGCAGGCGGTGGGTCTTGCGGCCGCGGCCGCGGAACTCCTCGGCGATCTCCATGACGCGGCTCTCCGAGCCGGAGACCACGGTGGAGTCCGGGCCGTTGATCGCGGCGATGCTGACCGTGGTGTCCAGGAAGGGCAGTACCTCCTCCTCGGTGGCCTGCACGGCGACCATCGCGCCGCCGGCCGGGAGGCTCTGCATCAGCCTGCCGCGCGCCGCGACCAGGGCGCAGGCGTCGGCCAGCGACAACACGCCGGCGACGTGGGCGGCCGAGATCTCGCCGATGGAGTGGCCGATGAGCCGGGCGGGGCGCACGCCCCAGTGCTCGTACAGGCGGGTGAGGGCGACCTCGAAGGCGAAGAGCGCGGGCTGGGCGAACCCGGTCTGGTCGAGCAGGCCGGCCTCATGGGAGCCCTCGTCGGCGAACATCACGTCGAGGAGCGGACGGTCGAGCGTGCCGTCGAAGCAGGCGGCGATCTCGTCGAGCGCCCGTGCGAAGACCGGGTGCGCCGCGTACAGCTCGCGGCCCATGCCGGGCCGCTGGCTGCCCTGCCCCGAGTAGAGGAAGGCGATGTCGCCGGTGCTCGGCCGGCCGGTCACGATCCCGGCGGCCGGCTCGCCCTTGGCCAGCCGGTCCAGCACACCGGCCAGCACGTCGACCGGCACGTCGGCCGGCGCTGACGGCTCGTCCACGACGAGCGCCGCCCGCCGGTCGAAGGCCGTACGGGTCGTGGCCAGCGAGTACGCCAGGTCGGCGAGGCCGGCACCCGGCTCGTCGAGCAGTCCGTCGAGCAGGTGGTCACGCAGCCGGCCCGCCTGGGCGCGCAGCGCGGCCTCGCTCTGCCCAGCCACCGGCACGACCACCGGCACGGCCACCGGCCCTACCTGCGACCCGTCGGACGGCCGGTCCGCCCGCCCGTCCGACGGCGCGTCCAGCGACACGGCCAGCGGCTTGTCCTGGTGCGTGGAGGAGGCGGCGGGGGCCGCCTGCGGGGGTTCGGCGAGCACCACGTGGCAGTTGGCGCCGCCCATGCCGAAGGAGCTGACGCCGGCCACCAGCGGCGCGTCCTCGCGCGGCCACGCGGACGTCTCGGTGTTGACGCGCAGGTTGAGCTCGTCGAACGGGATCTGCGGGTTGGGCGTCTCGAAGTTCAGCGACGGCGGCAGCGTGCGGTGCCTGATGGCCAGCACCGTCTTCAGCAGGCCGACGATGCCCGCAGCGCCTTCGAGGTGGCCGACGTTGGTCTTGGCGGAGCCGACGACCAGCGGCGTGCCGGAGTCCTTGGCGGTGCCGATGGCCGCGCCGAGCGCGCGGGCCTCGATCGGGTCGCCGACGCGGGTCCCCGTGCCGTGCAGCTCGACGAACTGCACGTCGGCGGCCTCCACGCCGGCCCGCCCGCAGGCCAGCCGGATGACCTCCTCCTGGGCGCGCTGGTCGGGCACGGTGAGCCCGTCGCCGCCCCCGTCGTTGTTGATGGCGCTGCCGGCGATCACGCAGTACACCCGGTCGCCGTCGGCGAGAGCGCGGGCCAGCGGCTTCAGCACGACGACGCCGCCGCCCTCGCCGCGGACGTAGCCGTTGGCGCGGGCGTCGAAGGTGAAGCACCTGCCGTCGGGTGACAGGGCGCCGAACCGCAGCGCGGCGAGCGTGCTGTCGGCGGTCAGGTTGAGGTTCACGCCGCCGACGATGGCCAGGCCGGTCTCGCCGTTGCGCAGGCTCTCGCACGCCAGGTGCACGGCGGTCAGCGAGGCCGACTGCGCGGAGTCGACGGTCATGCTGGGCCCGTTGAGCCCCAGCGTGTACGAGATGCGGTTGGCGAGCAGGGCCCGGCTGATGCCGGTGAGGCTGTGCCGGGTCAGCGCCGCGCGCCCGTTGCCCTGGAGCAGCTGGGCGTAGTCGCCGGCCATGGCGCCGATGAAGACGGAGGCGGCGCTGTCGCGCAGGCTCGCCGGGACGATGCCGGCGTCTTCGAGCGCCTCCCAGCTCAGCTCCATGAGCAGCCGCTGCTGCGGGTCGATCATCGCGGCTTCGTTCGGGGAGACGCCGAAGAAGTCGGCGTCGAATTCCGCTATCCCGTCGATGAAGCCGCCGCGCAGGGAACTCGTCTCCGGCGCGTTCCACCGCCCGCTGGGCACGTCGGTGATCGCGTCGCGGCCGTCGCGCAGCAGCCGCCAGAAGGATCGCGGGTCCGGAGCCTGGGGGAGCCGGCACGAAATTCCGACGATCGCCACCGCGTCGTCGGAAAAACTACGAGAGGAGAGTTCGTAGGACATTGAACCAATCCAAATTCCGACGGAGCGGGAACAGGGCGGGGAAACGCTCTTGCGTGGTCAGCTGACGACGTCGTACTTGCCGAATCCGGTGGCCACGGTCACCGGCTCACGAAAGAGGTCGAGCGGAGCTGAGGGGTTGAAGGCGCCGGAGTGCGCGTACGCGTCGAGCGTGCCGTCGGGGCGCAGGCCGAGCAGGTCGGGCCGCCCGTCGAGGTCGATGTCCGTGAGCGTCATGATGCGCATGTCCTGCCAGCCGCGGGCGACGGTGTACCACGTGCCCTCGGCCGTCGTGCCCGGCTTGCCGGCGAACTCGAACAGGTCCATGTCGCCGTTGGCGCGGCGGACCAGCAGGTCGGGCGTGCCGTTGCCGGTGAAGTCGGCCATCGCGACGGGGAAGTCGTCGACGTCGACGTCGACGAGCCGCACCGGCTCCTTGTCGTAGGTGTCGTTCCTGACGACGCCCTGGTCGCGGTGCGGGAAGAGGTCGATGTTGCCGGCGTTCTTGCCCCGGCCGAACGTGTCGTCGGTGCCGGTGCCCGTCACGTCGGCGAAGCCGATGGTCTCCCATTCGCGGCCGTCGTCGCGCTTGCTGGACACGCGGAGCGGTTCGGCGAACGGGCCGATCTCGCCGGGCCCGCCGAGGTTGCGCAGCAGGAAGAAACCGAATTCGCCGTTCTCGCCGGGATTGATGTCGTATTCGCTGGTGCTGAAAGCGCATATGTCGGCGCGTCCGTCGCCGGACGCATCCACGGCGCGGACGAAGAAGAACCGCCACCAGCCGAATCCGTCCCCGATCTTCACCGGCGCGCGGAACGTATCGGTCCCGTTGAACTCACCGCTGTGCGGGTGAACGAAGAGCTCGCCGGTTTCCGTGTCACGTACCAGCAGATCCGGCAGCCCGTCGCCCCGAAAGGACCGGCACTGACCGTTCGCGAAATTCGGCGCCATTGTTTAACGCTCCTCCCCGCCAGGATTTCCCGGTCAAGCGACATCAGTATTTGCGAGACGGGATAAGGCGGGTAACCCCTAGCAGCCCACTAAATCGGCCGGTCGGCCCCAGTGCGGGAGGGCGCGGGCATGCCGCGGACCCGGCGCGCGGGGTGGCGCGCCGGGTGCCGGGTGAGGCGGCTCAGGCGAGGCGAGAGCGGGAGCGGCTCAGGCGACGCGGGAATGGACGCGGCTCAGGCGTCGCGGGAGCGGAACAGGGCGAACGCCGCGATCAGCAGCACGGCGGTGAAGGCGGCCATCACCCCGAACCCCGGCCACGGGAGCATGCGCTCGGCGTTCTGCACGGTGGTGGTGATCTGCAGGCCGGCCTGGATGGGCCAGTACGTCTGCACCCAGGCGCCGACCCCGTCGGGCAGCAGCCTGGGCCCGATGATCGGGATGATGAAGTTGACCGCGACCAGCACGGTCGTGGCGCTCATGGTGGAGCGCAGCAGGCCGCCCAGCGCCACGCCCGACAGGCCGACCAGCACCCAGAGGAGCCCCATGCCGACGACGGCGCGCAGGACGCCCGGCTCGCCGAGGGAGGCGGTGGGGGCGCCGCCGGAGCCGAGCACGGCCTGCCCGAGGAAGAACGAGCCGAAGCTGGACACCCAGCCCATCAGCAGGGCGATCAGCGCGAACGTGGCCACCTTGGCGCCCAGCAGCCGGCCGCGCCGCGGCACCACGGTCGTGCTGGTGCGGATCAGGCCGGTGGCGTACTCGTGGGTCACCACGAGCACGCCCAGCGCTCCCACGGTGATCTGGGCGAACAGGAACCCGCCGTACATGCTGATGTAGGCGGGGTCGAACACCGCCCTGGTGGCCTCGGAGGCGGCCTGGTAGTTCTCGCTGGCGCCGTTGGCGGTCAGGGCGCCGGGGAACACCATGAGCGCGACGGCGGTCAGCATGGTGGGGATGTTGGACGGGATCGTCCGGAACTTGGTCCATTCGGAGCGGACGGTGTCCGCGAACGCCACGCTCATGCCACACTCGCCTGGAACTCGATGCTGTCACGGGTCAGATCCATGTACGCCTGTTCCAGGGAACGTTGCGGCGTCAGCTCCGTCAGCACCACCTTGGCGTCGAGCGCGGCCTTGCCGACTTCCCTGGCCTCCAGGCCGGTGACGATGAGCGCCCCGTCGGCGCCGGGGAGCACGGTGCCGCCGGCCTCGGTCAGCTTGGTGGCGAGCCGCTCCTGGTCGTCGGCGCGTACGAGCACGTTGGAGCCCTGCCGGATGAACTCGGCGATCCCGATGTCGGCGATCAGCTTTCCCTTGCCGATGACGATGAGGTGGTCGGCGGTCTGCGCCATCTCGCTCATCAGGTGGCTGGAGACGAGGACGGTGCGGCCCTCGGCGGCCAGTCCGCGCATCAGCTCGCGGATCCACTTGATGCCCTCGGGGTCGAGCCCGTTGACGGGTTCGTCGAATAACAGCACCTTCGGGTCTCCGAGCAGCGCCACCGCGATGCCGAGCCGCTGCCCCATGCCCAGCGAGAAGCCTCCAGCGCGCTTGCGCGCCACCGACTCCAGCCCGACCACCTGCAGGACCTCGTCCACGCGCTTGGCGGGGATCCCGTTGGTCTGGGCGATGCAGAGCAGGTGGTTGCGTGCCGTGCGCCGGGGGTGCACGGCGCGGGCGTCGAGCAGGGCGCCCACCTCGCGCATCGGCCGGGGCAGGCCGACGTAGGCGCGGCCGTTGACCGTCACGCTCCCGGCATGGGGACGGTCGAGGCCGAGGATCGCCCGCATGGTGGTCGATTTGCCCGCCCCGTTGGGTCCGAGAAAACCGGTGACCCGCCCAGGATGGACATTGAATGACAAACCATCCACTGCCGTCTTATTGCCATAACGCTTGGTCAAATCGGTTATTTCGATCATTTTTCCAGTCCCTCCACAGACGGGAGATGGAGCGCTGCTTCCACACCATCAGTCAAGATCTTTGCACTCGACCCGTCTATAGGGTGCCCTTTCCGATAAAGGAACCGCCAGGGCATTAAGCATGGGACGGAACTTCAACCGGGTCTCCTCAAGCTCCGCGTCCGGGTCGGAACCCGCCACGATCCCGCACCCCGCGTACAACGTGGCGGTCCCCTCCTCCAGGTGGGCCGAGCGGATGGCCACCGCGAAGTCGCCCTCCTGGTCGTCGTTCATCCACCCGACAGGGCCGGCGTACCAACCGCGGTCGAAGGGCTCGGCCTCGCCCAGCCACTCGAGAGCCGCGCGCCGCGGCTGCCCGCCGACGGCGGGCGTCGGGTGCAGCCGCTCGACGAGGTCGAGCACGCTGGCCGACTCCGGGTCGGCTACCTCGCCGACGATGCGGGTGTGCAGGTGCCGCAGGTTGGGCAGGTCGAGCACGTGCGGCTCGTCCGGCACCGTGACAGTGCCGCAGACCTGCTCGAACGCGCGCCGCAACGTCGCGGTGACGATCTTCTGCTCGCGCCGGGATTTGTCGTCCTCCAGCAGGGCCGCGCGCAGGCACGCGTCCTCCGCCGGGGTCGCGCCGCGGGGCATGGACGCCGCCAGGCTCATCGACTCGGCCCGCCCGCCGCGCAGGCTGACCAGCCGCTCCGGCGTCGCGCCGACAAAAGCCTGCCCGTACGCCGCCACGGCGAACGCGGTGCTGCCCGGCTGCGTGTCGAGCAGCGTCCCCATGACCGAGGGCAGGTCGTAGCCGCAGGGCGAGGTGACCCGCAACTGCCGGGCCAGCACCGCCTTGTCGAACCGGCCGCGCCGGATCTGCTCGACGGTGTGCGCGACCAGCGCCTTCCACTCCGACGCCGACGGGACCTCGATCATGTTCGTGCCCGCGAGCTGCGGGCTGGGGCATGGCCGCACCCCGGCGGAGCCGAGCAGGGCGGCGGCGTCCGCGGCCGTCCGCGCGGGACCGTCGGCCGTGGTGCCGCGCGGGTCGACGCACACGCTGAGCGCCAGCGTGGCCCTGCCGTCCCGGTCCTGCGTGATCAGCACGCGCGGCACCCACATCAGGGCCTCCGGCAACGAACCGGGACGCGGCGCGAAGGCGAAGCCGCCGACCAGCGCAGGAACGCCACGCGCTCCGGGACCGTCGGCCACGGCTGTCCTGGCCGCCTTCTCCCAGCCGCGCCGGATGCCGGCGAACCTGTCGCGGCCGAGATGCGTGAAGTCCGTGGCGCTGCCCATGGCGATGACGCTGGTCTCGGGCGACACCCAGACGAAGGTGCGCGTGGACCGCTCGAACAGCGGTCTGAGCAGCCCGGCCGGATCGAAGGGGCCGATGTCCTGGCGCCAGATCGCCAGGGCGGGGCACGCGTTGTTGCGCGCCTCGATGGTCGCTTTGGCGTGCACTTCCCGGAAACCCTGCAGGTCGATGTCTACGACGTGCATCGGCGATCGTCCTCTGCGTGCGTGGGGTCAGTGGAACATGCCGGCGAGCGTCTTCTTACTGACCTTGCCGAGCGGGGTGAGCGGGAGTCGGGGAACGATCTCCAGGCGGTCGGGGAACTTGAAGGCCGCGACACCGCGGTCGCGCAGGAAGGCGGCGAGCTCCGCCAGCGTCGGCGCCGTGCCGCGAGGCACCACGCAGGCGCAGGTCCGCTCGCCGAGCACCTCGTCAGGCAGGCCGACCAGGGCGACCTCCCTGACACCGGGATGGGCGAGCAGGTGGTTCTCCACCTCCTCGGCCGCGATCTTCTCCGCCCCCCTGTTGATCTGGTCCTTGACGCGTCCTTCGAAGATCACATGCCCGGTCGGCAGCAGCCGTACCAGATCTCCGGTCCGGTAGAAGCCGTCTGCGGTGAACGTCCTGGCGTTGTGCTCGGGCGCCCGGTAGTACCCCCGCACCGTGTACGGGCCGCGCGCCAGGAGCCGGCCCACCTCGCCGGGAGCGACGTCGTTGTCGTCCTCGTCCACGACCCGGACCTCGTCCGCCGGGGAGACGGGCAGCCCCTGGCTGACGAGGACCACGTCCTGCGGGTCGTCCCACCGGTGGAACCCGCACAACCCCTCGGCCATGCCGAAGGCCTGCTGGAGCCGGCAGCCCAGCGCGGGCTCCACCCGGCGGGCCATCTCGGGCTGGAGCTTCGTCCCGCCGATCGTGACCCGCCGCAGGCTGGACAGGTCGTACTCGTCCCACTCCGCCGCCTCCATCCACAGCAGCGCCGCGCCAGGGATCAGCCCGGTCTCGGTCACTCTTTCCCGTTCGATGAGCGGGAAAGCCTCGTCCGGGCTGGGGCCCGGGGCCAGCACGAGGGTCCCGGCCGCGTGGAAGGTGGCCAGCAGCCCGTGGGTCAGCGGCCAGTTGTGGCTCAGCGGCAGGCTCACCAGGTGAACGGTCTCCTCGCCGTAGTCGCACGCCTCGGCCACCGCGCGCCCGCTGTACGACCATTCCTGGTGGGCGCGCGGCACCAGCTTGGGAACGCCGGTCGTCCCGCCCGACAGCAGGAAGAGCGCCACGCCGGCGGGGTCGGGCCTCGGCAGGTCGACCGGATCGCCGTCCAGGGGAAGCGCGGCGAAGTCCCCCGGATCCCCCGCGACGAGCACGTGCTTGAGCGTGGGCACCCGCGCCGTCACCTCGGCGGCCAGCCCTCGGTAGTCGAAGCCGACGTGCACGTCGGGAATGACGTACGCCACCGCGTCGGTGAACTCGCAGAAGTACGTGATCTCGCTGCTGCGGTGGGCCGGCAGCGCCAGGACCGGCTGGGCGCCGATCCTGAACAGCGCGAACATCAGCGTGACCAGCTCCGGGATGTTCGGCAGCTGCACGACCACGCGGTCGCCGGCGCCGATGCCGATCCGGTGCAGGCCGGCCGCCATCCGGTCGGTCCTGGCGTCCAGCTCGGCATAGCTCCACCGCTCCCCGCCCGCCACGAGGGCGGTCTTGCCGGGGTGCGAGCGGGCCAGCCCGCGCAGGAGCTCGCCCAGGGTCTCGTCGCGCCAGTAGCCGGCCGAACGGTACCGCTCGGCGAACTCCTCAGGCCAGGGGGTGCATCCATCCAGCACGTGTCCGTCCTTTCCTCGGCGGGGGCCTCGCGGGCCGACCGCGATCTCAGCCGGGATGGCTCAGCTCATGGCCTCGGCGAGCAGGTGCTCGGCCAGCTCGGCCGGGGTCGGGTAGTCGTAGATCGCGTCGGCCGCCACCTCGATGCCGGTCAGCTCGACGAGCCGGTTGCGCAGCTCCACCGCGGCCATCGAGGAGAAGCCGAGCTCGAAGAACTCCGCGTCCTGCTCGACCGCGTCGGGCATGGGCAGCTGCAGGATCGCCGCCGCCTCGCCGCGCACCACGCCGAGCACGATGTCCCGGTGCTCCTCGGCCGGGCTGCCGGACAGCAGCCGGCGGAAGGCCGCCGCGTCGTCGACGGCCTCGCCGGAGCCGTCATCCTCCCCGGCCGCCTGCGGGATCTCCTCCAGCAGCCGGACGTGGCCGGACGCGTTGAGCGCGGCCCAGTCGGTGTCGGCGAGCACGAGCGTCCTGTCGCCCTGGTGCAGCGCGTGGCGGATGGCCGACGCGGCGTCCCCGGGCTCCTTCAGCCCGGCGGCCACGGCCAGCGCGGGCTGTCCCGCGGCCAGCCGCTCGTCCGCCAGCGCGGCGAAGAACTCGTACGCCTCGGCGCCGTCCCCGCCCCAGGCGGCCCGCGCGGGGGCCAGCATGACGAAGATTCCCACGCCGGCGGCTCTGGCCGGCTCGTCCAACACGCGAGCCGCCTCCGCCGTCGTGCACACGACCGCCGACACCCCTCCGGCGCCTGCCTGCCCGTTCACCCCGGGCCCGCCGCCTGCCTGCCCGTTCACCCCGGGCCCGCCGCCGGCATGCCCGTTCACCCCGGAGCCGCCGGCCACGTGCCCGTTCAGCCCGGCGGCCGGGGTCAGGACGCCCATGGCCGCGGCGAGGCCGGTCATGCCCGGCTCCCCCGGAGGGCCGGCGGCCGGTCCGGTGAGGACGGTCACGCCCAGCTCGCCTTCGAGGCCGGCGGCCGGTTCGGTGAGGACGACCCGTTCCGCGCCGTTGCGGGCGGCCCATCTGGCCAGTTCCGTGGCGGTCTCGTCGAGGTGGCCCGCCAGCAGGACCGTGCCGCCGGGCCGCCACTCGCGACCGACCGGGGTGCCGCGCGGCGGCGCGGGCCGCAGCCTGCGGGCGAAGACCCCGCCGGAGCGTACGGCCACCTCGGCCTCGCCCGTCAGCCCGGACAGGACCCCGCACAACCGGCGGATGGCCTGGTCGTCGAGCCTGACCGGCAGATCGATCAGCCCGCCGCGCCGCAGCAGCCCCTCGCCGGCCGCGCTCCGGAGGCCGCCCCAGCCCGCGGCCGTCTCGGGTCCGGCCACGCGGTCGGACGGCACCACCTGGATCGCGCCGCGGGTGAGGAACCAGACCGGCGCCGAACCCTCGGGGACCGCCGGAGCCCGCACGCCGTCCGGCAGCAGGCACACGATGCCCGCCACGCCACCGTCGGAGGTACCAGGCAGCACGACGGTGTCAGCCGCGCCTCCGCCGGAAGAGCCGGGCATCTGGGGCAGCACCACCGTGTCCGCCCCGTGGGCGGCCAGCCCCGCTGCCAGTGCCTCCACCGGTGCGGCGTCGTCCCCCACCACCAGCCAGGTACCGGAGAGCGCGGGGGCGGGCAAATCCGTGAGGGGGCGCCAGCCGAGCTGGTAACGCACGTCCCCGTGGCCGGCGCCGTCCTGGCCGCGCAGCCGGGCCAGCGCGGGCAGCAGGTCGGCGACCGTGGCGCCGCTCTCCAGGCCGAGCACCGCGAGCAGGCCGTCGAGGTCGTCGCGGCCGACGGCGTCCCAGAGCCCCTGGTCGGGCCGTACGTCCTCCTCCTGGCGAGGAGGGTCGGGCCAGTACCGCTGGCGCTGGAAGGGGTAGGTGGGCAGCGGCACGGCCCGCCCTGAGCCGATCACGGCGGCCCAGTCGACGCCGACCCCGTGCGTGTACGCCTGGGCCAGGGCCTCGATCAGGGTGCCGGTCTCGGCCCGGTCGCGGCGCAGCGCCGGAGCGGCCACCCCGGTCCAGCCGTCCAGGCAGTCCTTCACCATGGCGGACAGCACCGCGTCGGGGCCGAGCTCGATGAAGGTGGACACGCCCTGGTCGCGCAGGGTCCGTACGCCGTCGCAGAAGCGCACGGCCTGGCGCAGGTGGCGAGCCCAGTACTCCGGCGAGGTCAGCTCCTCGACGGTGGCGAGCTCGCCGGTGACGTTGGAGACGACGGGGATCTCCGGCGGCTGGAAGGCCAGCCCGCGGGCGACGTTCACGAACTCCTCGATCACCGGCTCCATCAGCGGCGAGTGGAACGCGTGGCTGACGGTCAGCCGCCTGGTCTTGCAGCCGCGCGAGGCCAGCCGCTCGGCCAGCTCCAGCACGCTCGCCTCGTCGCCGGACAGGACCAGCGACGACGGGCCGTTGACGGAGGCGATGCCGACGCGCCCCTCGTGCCCGGCCAGCAGCGGCAGCACGTCCTCCTCGGTCGCGCCGCGCACCGAGACCATGGCGCCGCCGGGCGGCAGCGCCTGCATGAGGCCGCCCCTGGCGGCCACGAGCGTGACCGCGTCGTCCAGCGACAACACGCCGGCGACGTGCGCGGCGGCGATCTCGCCGATCGAGTGTCCGGCCAGGAAGTCGGGCCGCACGCCCCACGCCTCCAGGCAGCGGAACAGGGCGACCTCGACGGCGAACAGCGCGGCCTGGGTGTACCGGGTCTGGGCGAGCAGGTCGGCGTCGCCGGTGATGACCTCGCGCAGGGGCCGGTCGAGGTGCCGGTCGAAGCGGGCGCAGACCTCGTCGAAGGCCGCGGCGTACTCGGGGTAGGCCGCGTACAGCTCCTCTCCCATGCCCGGCCGCTGGCTGCCCTGGCCGGTGAAGAGGTACGCCGTCCGTCCACGGGCGGCCGAGCCGGAGATCACGTTGTCGGCGGGAGTGCCGGCGAGCGCGGACTCCAGCCCGGCGACGAGCTCGTCGCGGGTGGCGCCCAGGACGACCGTCCGCCGCTTGAACGAGGCCCGCGTCGTGGCCAGCGACCAGGCGACGTCCGCGGCCCGCCGGTCGGCGCCCAGGTGGTCGCGGAGCCTGCGGGCCTGCGCCTTCAGCGCCTCCGCGCTCTTGGCCGACAACACCCACGGGATGACCGGGCGCGGGGTCTCCTCGGCCTCGGCGGGTTCGTCCCGCTCCGGGGCCTGCTCGATGATGACGTGGGCGTTGGTGCCGCTGATGCCGAACGAGGAGACGCCCGCGCGGCGCGGCCTGCCCGTCTCCGGCCACGGGACGGCCTCGGTGAGCACCTTGACCGCGCCCGCGTCCCACGCGACGTGGGTGGTGGGCTCGTCCACGTGCAGCGTCCGCGGCAGCACGCCGTGCCGCATGGCCATCACCATCTTGATGATGCCCGCGACGCCGGCCGCGGCCTGGGTGTGGCCGAGGTTCGACTTCACCGAGCCGAGCCAGAGCGGCCGGTCCTCCGGACGGTCCTGGCCGTACGTCGCGACGACGGCCTGCGCCTCGATCGGGTCGCCCAGCGTGGTGCCGGTGCCGTGGCCCTCGACGGCGTCGACGTCGGCGGTGGTCAGCCGCGCGTCGGCCAGCGCCTCCTCGATGAGCCGCTGCTGCGAGGGGCCGTTGGGCGCGGTCAGGCCGTAGCTGGCGCCGTCCTGGTTGATCGCGGTGCCGCGCACCACGGCCAGGATCGGGTGGCCGTTGCGCCGGGCGTCGGAGAGCCGCTCGACCAGCAGCAGGCCCACGCCCTCCGCCCAGCCGGTGCCGTCGGCGCCCGTGGCGAACGACTTGCAGCGGCCGTCGGGGGCGAGGCCGCGCTGGCGGCTGAAGTCGACGAACACGCTGGGCGTGGAGAGCACGGTGACGCCGCCGGCCAGGGCGAGCGAGCACTCGCCGCGCCGCAGCGCCTGGATCGCCATGTGCAGGGCCACCAGCGACGACGAGCAGGCCGTGTCGATGGTGACCGACGGGCCCTCGAAGCCGAAGGTGTACGACACGCGCCCGGAGGCGACGCCCGCCGAGATGCCGGTGCCGACCAGGCCCTCCAGGTCGCTCGTCGGGTTCTGCAGGTGGAAGCCGTAGTCGTGGTACATCAGGCCGACGTACACGCCGGTCCGGCTGCCGCGCAGCGTGCCCGGGTCGATGCCGGCGTTCTCCATCGCCTCCCACGAGCCCTCGAGCAGCAGCCGCTGCTGGGGATCCATGGCCACGGCCTCGCGCGGCGAGATGCTGAAGAACGCCGGGTCGAACGTGGTGGCGTCGTAGACGAAGCCCCCCTCGCGGGTGTACGTGGTGCCCGGGTGCTCCGGGTCCGGGTGGTAGAGCTCGTCCAGGTTCCAGTTGCGGTCGGCGGGGAACATCGACATCGCGTCGCCGCCCTCGGCCACCAGGTTCCACAGCCCGTCCGGGTCGGTGACGCCGCCGGGCAGCCGGCAGCTCATGCCGACGATGACGATCGGCTCCTCCTCGCCGGACTGCGTCCTGGCCGAGGCGGCCGACCGTGGCCCGTCGAGCAGCCGGGTCCGCAGATATTCGACCAGGCCGGCGGGTGTCGGGTAGTCGAAGACGAGGGTGGCGGGCAGCCGCAGGCCGGTGGCCGCGTTCATGCGGTTGCGGAATTCGACGGCGGTCAGCGAGTCGAACCCGGCCTCGTTGAACGGGCGGTCCTGCTCGACGGCGCTGGGGTCCCGGTAGCCGAGAACGGTCGCCACCTGGCCGAGCACGAGGTCGAGCAGCACCCTGGCGTGCTCGGACTCCGGCATGCGGGCCAGGCGCTCGCGCAGCTCCGACGCGGTGGCCGGGTCGTTGCCCACCACCCGCCGCTTCGACGTGGGGACCAGTTCCTGCAGGATCGTGGGGAGCGCCCCGAACTGGGCCGCCATCCGCAGCGCGGCGAACTCCAGCCGGATCGGCACCAGCGCCGCCCGGTCCGCGGCGCAGGCGGCGTCCAGCAGCGCGAGCCCGTCGGCGGTGGACAGCGGCGCGACCCCGGTGCGGGCCAGCCGTGCCCTGTCGGTCTCGCTGAGCGTCCCGGTGAGCCCGCTGTCCTGCTCCCACAAACCCCACGCCAGCGACAGCGCGGGCAGGCCGAGCCTTCCGCGCCGCTCGGCGAGCGCGTCGACGAACGCGTTGGCGGCCGCGTAGTTGCCCTGGCCGGGCCCGCCGAAGACGCCGGCCGCCGAGGAGAACAGCACGAACGCGGTCAGCGGCAGGTCCTCGGTCAGCTCGTGCAGGTTCAGCACGGCGTCGGCCTTGGCCCGCAGCACGGTGTCGATCCGCTCGGGCGTCAGCGCGGCGAGGACGCCGTCGTCCAGTGCGCCCGCCGTGTGCACGACACCGGTGAGCGGACGCTCGGCGGGGATACCCGCCAGCACGTCGGCCAGGGCCTGCCGGTCGGCGGCGTCGCAGGCGGTGACGGTCACGTCCGCGCCGAGCGCGGTCAGCTCGGACATCAGCTCGGCCGCGCCCGCGGCGGCGGGGCCGCGGCGGCTGATCAGCAGCAGGTGGCGGATCCCGTGCTCGGTCACCAGGTGGCGGGCGACGATCCCGCCGAGGGTGCCGGTGCCGCCGGTGATCAGCACGGTTCCGTCCTGATCCCACGAGGCGGCGGCCGGTCGCGTTGCCACGGGCGCCTCGGAGCCCGCCCCCGCTTCCGCGGGTGCGGCGGCGCGCTGGCGGGACAGCCGCGGCACCAGGGCCTCGCCCCCGGCGAGCGCGATCTGGGGTTCACCGGACGCGACCGCGGCGGGCAGCGCCTGCCACGACTCGTCCGTGCCGTCGAGGTCGAGCAGGACGAAACGGCCCGGGTTCTCCGACTGCGCCGAACGGATCAGCCCCCACACCGCGGCGGCCGGCAGGTCGCCGCCCTGAGCCATCGTGCCCTGGGTGACGATGACGAGGGGCACGTCGGCGTACCGCTCCTCGGCGAGCCAGGACTGGGCGGCGGCCAGCACCTCGCTGGTCGCGCTGCGCGCTCCCGTCGCCGGATCGCCCGCCGGGTCGGGGGCGCACACCCAGAACGCCAGGTGCGGCGTGGCGCCGTCCTGGTCGAGCGCGTCCACCTGCGCTCCTGCCGCCTCCAGCGCGGCCCTGAGCCGGCTGCCGTCGCCGCCGGCGATCGCGTAGCGCGCGCCGTCGAGCCCGGCGGCCGGCCCAGAGGCTGGCGCAGCGGGCACCCAGTCGAGGGCGAACAGGGCGTCACGCAGCGGGTCGGTGGCGGCCTTGAGGTCGGCGGCGGCCATCGCGCGGACGACCAGCGAGTCCACGGAGGCGACGGGCGCGCCGGTGGCGTCGGCGACCTCGATCCGCACCGCGTTCGCGCCCTCGGGCGCGAGCCGGACCCGCAGCGTGGCGGCGCCGGTCGCGGCCAGGCGCACGCCGGTCCAGGCGAACGGCAGCACGGGGCCGCCGGTGGCCTGGGCGGGGAATAGGTCGCCCACGGCGAGCGGCTGCAGTGCCGCGTCGAGCAGCGCGGGGTGCAGCCCGAAGCCGCCGGTCTCGGTGCCTTCCGGCAGGGCGACCTCGGCGAACAGCTCCCGGTCGCGCCGCCACACGGCCCGCACGCCGCGGAAGGCGGGGCCGTAGTCGACGCCGATGCCCGACAGCAGCTCGTACACGCCGTCGGCGCCGACGGCGGTCGCTCCGGCGGGCGGCCACGACGCCTCTGCGAAGGCGGCCGCCCCGGTGTCCCTGGCGAGGAAGCCGGTGGCGTGCCGGGTCCACGGCTCGTCGTCGAGCCGGGAGTGGATGGTCAGCGCCCGCCGCCCGTCCTCGTCGGGCGCGCCGACGGCCACCTGCACCTGGACGCCGCCGCGCTCGGGCAGGACCAGCGGGGCCTGCAGGGTCAGCTCCTCCAGCAGGTCGCAGCCGGCCTCGTCGCCGGCCCTGACGGCCAGCTCCACGAAGGCGGTGCCGGGCAGCAGCACCTGCCCGCTGACCATGTGGTCGGCAAGCCACGGGTGGGTCTTCAGCGACAGCCGGCCGGTGAGCAGCACGCCTTCGCCGTCGGCCAGCGACACGGTGGCCGCCAGCAGGGGGTGTCCGGCCTGGCCCATGCCGAGCTGGGTGAGGTCGGCGTTCGACTGGATGTTCTTCGGCCAGTACGGCTCCCGCTCGAAGGCGTAGGTGGGCAGGTCGACCCGGCGGGGACGCGCGGGGGCGTAGGCCTGGGCCCAGTCGACGTCGACGCCGCGCACCCACAACTCGGCCGCGCTGGACCACAACCGGCGCAGGCCGCCGTCGTCGCGGCGCAGCGTGCCGACGGACACCGCCTCGACGCCCGACTCCTCCAGCGTCTCGCGCATGCCG
>NZ_JBQQCC010000021.1:0-159151 GCF_052245635.1 Nonomuraea sp. KM88
CGACGTGGTAATCGCCGAACTTCACGTGCATCAGGCCCGGGACCCGTACGTCCGGGTCGGCGTCCTTGTAATAGTGAACGCCCTGGACCAGCGACGACGCGCAGTTGCCGACACCGACAATGGCCACGCGAACCGAACCCATCGCACTCGCTCCCTTACTCATCAGTTGACGTGGTGTCTCTTCCGGGCTCTTCCGAGGCCCGGCGCTCCGTTGCGATCAGCTCGTTGAGCCAGCGCACCTCGCGCTCGACCGACTCGAGCCCGTGACGTTGCAGCTCGAGCGTGTAGCTGTCGAGGCGTTCCCTGGTGCGCGCCAGCGCCGTGCGCACCGCGTCGAGCCGCTCCTCCAGCCGGCTGCGGCGGCCTTCGAGAATGCGCAGACGGACTTCGGCCTCGGTGTGCCGGAAGAAAGCGAAGTGCACACCGAAGCTCTCGTCCTCCCATGCGGAAGGACCTGCCTGGGTGAGCATGTCCTGCAGGCGTTCCTTGCCCTCGGCGGTCAGTTTGTAGACGATTTTCGACCGGCCGCCGACGATCGTGGCGGGAGCGGGCTGCTCCTCCGCGATGAGGCCCTGAGCCAGAAGTGATCGCAAACAGGGGTACAGCGACCCGTAGGAGAACGCACGGAACATCCCCAGCAGGGCATTGAGCCGTTTGCGCAGCTCGTAGCCGTGTAGCGGCGTTTCGTGCAGCGACCCGAGCACGGCCAGTTCCAAGACTCTGCCCTGTCCGCTGGCCATGGGAACCGCCCCCCTCTCGCGTCGATGTATCGAGCCGATACATCTTGAGGATACGTCGTGGCGCTATATCGCCGCAATCTATGAATCCGCGGAGTCGTTGGGATGGACCCGCAAAACGCCGTAGTCTGGCGCTCATGTGGTCACAGCGAAGGGTGGTGGATTACGGTCTCGCGAAGAGAGCGGCAGTCCGCTCCCTGCGTTCCGGGCGAGCCTCGCGCGGTGACGTCTGTGACGCACAGCCCTACCTCCTTCGCGCGGCACGCCACTTCGGCGAGCCGACCGAACGACTCTGCCCGGTCTGCGAAAGGGAGAACGTCACTAATGTGACTTATGTCTACGGTGAGTGCCTCGGGCGCCATGCCGGCCAGGCAAAAGTCACATCAGAGCTCATCGCCATGGCTCATGATTACGATGAGTTCCGGGTGTACGTTGTCGAGGTCTGCCAAGGTTGTTCCTGGAACCACTTGACGGTTTCGTACGTACTCGGGAACGGACCGCCTGACCTCGTCGGCCAAGCGTGAAGACCGAGGGCGGCGAGGAGCCTCACGCCCTACCGCCGTTTCAGTTCCGACGACGTTGCGAGGACGTGTGAGTAACAGCATGAATGAGGGGACGGCACGCCAAGGAAGGCGCCGTCGCTCCAACTCATCCCGTTCTGTGCCCCAAGGTTCCTCTCGCCAAACCGGCGGACCCGGCTGGGGCGAGGCGCCGGAGGCCCGACGTCCTGAGGCGGCGTACGAGCAGACCGGCGCCATGGCCGCACAGCCGTACGACGAGCCTCCCCGACGCGGCGACCCGGCGGGCGAGCGCGGCGGCGACCAGCCGCCGCCGCGCTCCCGCTCGCGCGAGGAGTCGCGCACGCTCGGTAACCAGGAGACGATGGTCAGCGACGCGCCGCGGCGCCGCAGAAGGGGGCAGGGCGGACCGCCCGAGCCTCCGGGACCGCCCGTCAAGAAGGGCGGCGGCGGCCGGGGCGGCTGGCGCAGGTTCGTGCCGAGCTGGAAAATCGTCGTGGCCGGCGTCGTGGTGCTCGCGGCCGGCATGTTCGGCATGGTCATGGTGGCGTACGCCAACACCCCGGTGCCGACGACCGTGCAGGCGGAGGCGACCGCGCAGCAGAGCACCATCTACTACAACGACGGCAAGACCGAGATCGCCAGGCTGGGCATGCCGCGCGAGAGCGTCGAGATCAACGAGATGGCCGACAGCGTCAAGGACGCCGCGATCGCCATCGAGAACGACACGTTCTACGAGGACTCCGGCATCTCCTTCTCCGGCATGGCGCGCTCCGTGTGGATGACCGCGACCGGTCAGCAGTTGCAGGGCGCCTCGACCATCACCCAGCAGATGGCCCGCGGCTACTACGACGGCCTCAGCCAGGAAGTGTCCATCGAACGAAAGATCAAGGAGATCTTCGTCGCGGTCAAGCTCGACGACACGCTGACCAAGGACGAGATCCTGCGCAACTACCTCAACACCGTCAACTTCGGCCGCGCGTACGGCGTCCAGGCCGCCGCACGGGCCTACTTCGGCAAGAGGATGACCGCCGCGAAGCTGTCCCCCGAGCAGGGCGCCTACCTCGCCGCGCGGATCCAGCAGCCGGCCTGGGAACCCGACTCCCCGGCGCTGAAATATCGCTTCAACCAGACCATCAAGAGGATGGCCGAGCTCTGGCCCGAGAAATACGGCCAGCTCCCGCAGACCGCGAAGTTCCCCAAGACGAGGAAGAGCACCAGCAGCAACTCCCTGGGCGGTGACAGGGGCTACATGGTGCGGCAGGTGCTGAACGAGCTGGAGGCGCGCGGCCTGACCCGCGACGAGGTCGAGAGCGGCGGCTTCAAGATCACCTCGACCTTCGACAGGAAACTGATGAAGGCCGCCCGGCAGGCCATGAAGACCACGATGCAGGGCATGTCGAAGGAGTTCCACGGCGGCCTGGCCGCGGTCAACCCGAAGAACGGCCGCGTCATCGCCTTCTACGGCGGCGACAACTACGTCAACGACCCGTGGAACGAAGCCTTCGAGTCGAAGAAGCAGGCCGCGTCGGCGTTCAAGCCGTACGTGCTGGCCGCCTGGCTGCAGGCCGGCTACTCGCTCAGCAGCTACGTGCCGGGCAACGAGACCGTGCCGAAGGAGCTGCCGGGGCAGCAGAAGGGCGGCATCACCAACAGCCACAACGTCGGCAGGGCCGTCGACGTGGTCAAGGCGACCGCCCAGTCGGTCAACACCGCCTTCGTCTCCATGGCGTACGCGCTGCCCAACCAGCTCGACGACGTGAAGAACCTCGTCGTGGCGGCCGGGTTCAACGAGAAGGCCATGACAGCCGACATCGAGGAGCACCACTACCAGTTCGCCATCGGCAGCGCCCCGGTGACGCCGGTCGAGCAGGCCGCCGGCTACTCCATCTTCGCCAACGGCGGGAAATACACCCGCTACCACGTCGTGCAGAAGGTCGAGCAGAACGGTCAGGTGGCCTACCCCGAGCAGCAGCTCACCAAGTCGGTCATCGACCCCGGAGTGGCCGCCGACTCCACCGTCGCCATGGCGGCGGTGCTGCGTAACGGCACTGCGGCGGGCAAGGGCCTGGGCAACAGGCCGGCCGCCGGCAAGACCGGCACCAACAACGACGAGAACGGCGCCTGGTTCGTCGGCTACACGCCGCAGATCTCCACCGCCGTCGGGTTCTACCGCGAGGAGTGCAGGACGAAGAGCGGCAAGGTCGTCCCGCCGCTGCACTCCAACTGCCCCATCACGCCCAAGGGCAAGGCGAGCAAGAAGTACAACGTCAACAACCCGTACACCAGACCGTACGAGGTGTCCCTTGGCTTCGAGGGCGCGGGCCCGCCCACGATCGCCTGGCAGCGGTTCATGCTGGCCGCGCACGAGGGCAAGCCGGTCGAGGAGTTCCCCGAGAAGGCCGAGATCGGCACGCCGGAGAACATCGTGCCGAGCCCGACGCCCACGCCGACGAAGACGCCGGAGAACCCGTTCGACGACGGCGAGAACCCCTTCGACGACGAGACCGGCGACGATCCCGACTGCCTCATCGGCTGCGACGGCGACACCGGCGACGAGCCCACCATCGACGATCCGCCGCCGGCCGACGACGGGTTCCCCGAGATCGACGACCCGAACGTCGCGGGCGGTGACAACGGGCCCGACAGGAGAGCCACGGGCCCGGGGCCGGCCAACGGCAGGTTCGAGGGCCAGTGACGAGCACGGAGGTGCGCGCGCCGCTGGTGGCGCGAGCCATCCCGTACCTTCCCCTGGGGCTGTTCGCGGCCCTGGGGGCGTCTCTCGCGTACATCGTCCGGCTGCCGTGCCGCACCGGTGGCTGGAACGACCAGATCTCGACGTACACCAACTTCTGCTACACCGACATCTACCCGCTCTACTTCGACAGGCAGCTGGCCACCCAGAACCCCTACTTCGCCGAGGTGCCGTTCGACAAGCAGGTCGAATACCCGGTGGTGCTGGGTGAGGTCATGCAGGCGTTCAGCTGGATCGTCCGGTGGCTGGAGCCTGACCAGGTGGCCCAGGCGGTCAGGTTCTACGACCTGACGGTCATCCTGCTCGGTGTCTCCCTCGTGGCCGGCGTGCTGCTGATGGCCGCGGTGGCCGGACCCACACGGCGGTGGGACCCACTCTGGTACGCCGTCGCGCCCGCCGTGGTGCTGGCCGCGTATATCAACTGGGACCTCATCGCGGGCGCGTTGTCCATGGGCATGCTGCTGGCCTGGGCACGCAAACGTCAGGTGCTGGCCGGGGTGCTGCTCGGGCTGGCGATCGCCACGAAGTTCTATCCGCTGATGTTCGTGGGCGCGTTGTTCCTGCTCACCTGGCGGACGGGGCGATGGCGGCCGTTCCTGGTCACCATGGGCTCGACCGCCGCCGCGTGGCTGGTGGTCAACCTGCCCTTCATGGTCCTCGCGTGGGACGGCTGGCGCCGGTTCTACGTCTTCTCCCAGGAACGCGGCGTCGACTGGGGCTCGCCGTGGTTGTTCTTCCAGAACAAGGGCTGGCCGGTCCTGGGCGAGGCCGACGTCAGCACGCTCGGCATGGCGTCGCTGGCCGTCCTGTGCCTCGGCATCGCCGTGCTCACGCTGGCCGCGCCGCGCCGGCCGAGGCTGGCGCAGATCTGCTTCCTGGCGCTGGCCGCGTTCATGATGACGAACAAGGTGTGGTCGCCGCAGTTCGTGCTCTGGCTGGTGCCGTTCGCCGTGCTGGCCAGGCCCAACTGGAAGCCGCTGGCGTTGTGGCAGCTCGCCGAGGTGTGGTATTTCGTCGCCATCTGGCTCTACCTGCTCGCGCAGCCGCCGCTCAGCAGGGACGACCTGGGCATCGGCGACGACACCTACTTCACCGCCGTCTGGGGGCGGGTCATCACGATCGGCATCATGATGGCGTTCGTGGTGCGCGACATCCTGCGCCCCGACAAGGACGTGGTGCGGCAGGCCGGGCTCGACGACCAGGCGGGCGGCGTGTTCGCCGACGCGCGTGACCGCTTCACCCTGGCGTCCATCACCCGATGATCACACGCTCGTCCGGCCGGGACGCGCTGCTGCTGTGGTGCGGCTCGCGGGCGGGGCTGCTGCTGGCGACCGTGCTCGGCGTGACGTTGGGCGAATATCTGGACAGGTGGCGCAAGTGGGATGCCACGCTGTTCATCACGATCGCCCAGTACGGCTACGACGGCGAGCCGGGCAGGCCGGTGGACGAAGGGCTGCCCGCGTTCTTCCCCGGGCTGCCCGCGGCGCTGCGCATGGTCTACCTGCTCGTCCCCGACTGGGCGGCGGCCGGGCTGCTGGTCTCGCTGGCCGCCGGGGCGGTCGCCATGATGGCGCTGGCCCGGCTGACCGAGTTCGAGGGCGCCTCCGGCTGGATGGCGGTGCTGGCGCTGCTGCTCTTCCCGATGGCGGTGTTCCTGGCCGCGGGCTACAGCGAGTCGCTCTTCCTGGCCTTTGCCGTCCCCGCGTGGCTGGCCGCCAGGCAGGGACGCTGGCCCGCGGCGGCGCTGCTGGCCGCGGGCGCCTCATGCGTGCGGATCACCGGGTTGTTCCTGGCGGTCGCTCTCATCGTGGAGTTCGTCACGAAGAAGGAGGCGCCGCGCCGGGCCGGATGGCTGGCGGTGCCCTTCGTCCCGCTGGTGGCGTACTCGTCCTACCACTACAGCAGGACGGGTGACTGGCTGGCCTGGAAGCACGCGCAGGAGGCCGGGTGGGGGCGTGACTTCGTGTGGCCGTGGGAGGCGTGGCGGACGACCTGGCACTCCGCCATGGGCGCCGACGACTTCGCGGTGGCCTTCAGGATGGAGATCGTGGGGGCCGTGGTGGCGGTCGCGGCGCTGGTCTGGCTGCTCGTGTTGCGCCGGTGGAGCGAGCTGGTCTACACGGGGGCGCAGGCGGCGGCGCTGATGACGTCGGCGTACTACCTGTCGATCCCGCGCTCGCTGCTGCTGTGGTTTCCCGTGTGGGTGCTGGTCGCCAAGGTGATGACCAGGAAGGCGTGGGTGCTGGCCCTCTATGCCCTGATCTCGGGGCCGCTCATGCTGGTCAACGCCGCCCGGTTCCTCGATGGCGCGTGGGCGGGCTGATCTTTCTACCCCCTTTCCTTCCTCGGCAATCCAGGGAAGTTATCCACAGGCTGTGTGTCTTCCCTAGAGGTTCTTCCTCAGGAAGGCGATGTCGTCGGCCTGGCCCTCGGCCGGCGTCTCCACCACGACGGGCGCCGCGGCCGCCCGGCAGACCGCCAGAATCAGCTCGGGGTCGATCTTCCCCTTGCCCAGGTTGGCGTGGCGGTCGGCGCCGGAGTCGAAGGCGTCGCGGGAGTCGTTGCAGTGGACCAGGTCGATCCGGCCGGTGATGGCCTTGACCCGGTCGACCAGGTCGACCAGCTCTTCGCCGCCCGCGTGGGCGTGGCAGGTGTCGAGGCAGAAACCCACGTCGAACCCGTCGAGCGCGTCCCACAGGCGGGCGATGCGCTCCAGCTTGCGCGCCATCGCGTTGCCGCCGCCCGCGGTGTTCTCGATCAGCACGGGGATGGGGCACTCCATGCGCTCGAACACCTTGCGCCAGTTGTCGAACCCGGTCTGGGGATCGTCGTCCTTGCCGACGTGGCCGCCGTGCACGATGAGGCCCTTGGCGCCGATCTCCGCGGCCGCCGTGAGGTGCTGCTGCAGCAGCTTGCGGCTCGGAATCCTGATGCGGTTGTTGGTGGTGGCGACGTTGACGAGGTAGGGGGCATGGATGTAGATGTCGACGCCCTCGACCGGTTTGGCGGGCAGCACGGGCTTCTTGTAGCCCTGGGGGTCGCCGAGGAAGAACTGCACCACCTCGGCCCCCACCTCCTCGGCGTGAGCGGCGGGGTCGTCCTGGTCGACGTGAGCTCCGATGCGCACCATGTCACCGAGCTTATCCGTTTGACCATGGCGCGCCGGGGAAGTCGCCTGGCACCCCCGATCCGAGGAGAAACCATGAGCCGCTGGCGCTTACGAGCGCTGATCATCTTGATCTACGTGGTCATCGGCATCTACGTCGCATGGGTCTACGACTACATCACCCCAGGACTCCTCAAGGATCTCGCCGAGGCGCTGCTCTCCGTCTTCCTCTGGTTCCTGGTGCTGCTCGGAATAGACCTGCACATCAGCGGATAAGTCCGCATCAATGACGGCCCCGATCGGGGACGCCGGGACCGTTGACCTGGCGAAGGGCTCACGGATAGGGAAGGAAGCCGCCGTGGGCGATGCCGAGCGCGGCGCCCACGAACGCCCCCACGAGCCCGACGACGTTCAGCGCGCGTTGCGGCGTGGTCGCCGAGATGTACTGAGAGTAGAGACCGACGCCGAACCCCAGCGTGCCGAACCAGGACGCGATCATGTGCGCGGAAGCCCAGAACGTCGCCACGAACGCCACCACGCCGCAGACCAGTGTGACGACGGCCAGCGTGTTCTCCAGCGGGTGCGCACGTCCGTCGCTGTTGAGCGTGAGACGGAACCGCTCCTGTTCGGAGGGCTGAAGCACGTGTGGCACAACCACCACCCCCTCGGTTTCCTAAAGGCTTTCCCACCTTGTCGAGGCTGGTAACCTTGGGCACGCTGCGTTGTGATGGATGACCCATCACCCCCCGGCGCCGAAAGGGGCGCCAGGGCTCAGACGTCAGCGTCCTCCTGTCACGGCAGAGTGTCGTGACCGCAAGAGTCCAGAGGAGGTTGGAGTCCCGCATGCGTCGTTACGAAGTAATGGTCATTCTGGACCCTTCGCTCGATGAGCGCACCGTCGCGCCGTCCCTCGACCAGTTCCTCACCGTGGTCCGCAACGACGGCGGCACCGTGGAGAAGGTCGACGTCTGGGGCCGTCGCCGTCTCGCCTACGACATCGACAAGAAGTCCGAAGGCATCTACGCCGTCATCGACCTGTCCGCGGAGCCCGCGACGGTCAAGGAGCTCGACCGGCAGATGAACCTCAACGAGGGCATCCTCCGCACCAAGGTCCTGCGTCCCGACGTGCACTGAGCAAGCTCGTTGCCCGGCATTCTGTCGGGCCGGGACCGTAGTCTGAGCCGAAACCCAAGCGAAGGCGTGCAGGAAGGCGAGCGCTAGCCATGGCAGCAGGCGACACCGTAATCACCCTTGTCGGCAACCTTGTCGACGACCCGGAGCTGCGCTTCACCCCGACGGGGCAAGCGGTGGCTCGATTCCGCATCGCATCCACTCCGCGGTTCATGGATCGCCAGACCAACGAGTGGAAAGACGGCGAGAGCCTCTTCCTGACCTGCAACGTGTGGCGGCAGGCGGCGGAGAACGCCGCCGAGAGCCTCCAGCGCGGCATGCGGGTCATCGTGCAGGGGCGGCTCAAGCAGCGGTCCTACGAGACCAAGGAAGGCGAGAAGCGCACGGTCTACGAGGTCGAGGTCGACGAGGTCGGCCCGTCTCTGCGCAACGCCACCGCCAAGGTCAACCGCACCTCCCGCCAGGGTGGCGGCGGCGGCTTCGGCGGCCCGGCCGACGACCCCTGGGCCTCCGCGACGCCCGCCCCGCCCCAGGGCGGCGGCGGTGGCGGCTTCGGCGGTGGAGGCGGCGGCCAGCAGGGCGGCGGTTTCGGCGGCGGCGGCAACGACTTCAGCGACGAACCGCCTTTCTAACACCCAAGATCCGCGCGAGCGGATGACTGTCCATTCCCGCCCTGGTGCGGGGCTCTGAGAGGAGCACCACGATGGCCAAGCCGGCACTGCGCAAGCCCAAGAAGAAGGTTTGCCTGTTCTGCCATGACAAGATCTCCTACGTCGACTACAAGGACACGGCGCTGCTGCGGAAGTTCATCTCCGACCGCGGCAAGATCCGTGCTCGCCGGGTGACGGGCAACTGCACCCAGCACCAGCGCGACGTGGCGACCGCGATCAAGAACGCCCGTGAGGTGGCCCTGCTGCCTTACACGAGCACGGCGCGCTAAGGAGGCATGTCGACATGAAGCTCATCCTCACCAACGAGGTCTCCGGCCTCGGCACCCCTGGCGACGTCGTCGAGGTGAAGGACGGCTACGGCCGTAACTACCTCATCCCGCGCGGCTACGCCATGCGCTGGACGCGCGGCGCCGAGAAGCAGATCGAGACCATCAGGAAGGCCCGCGACGCTCGCGAGATCCGCGACCTCGGCACCGCCAAGGAGGTCGCCGGCCAGCTCGGCGCCCTGCGCGTGCGCCTGGCCACCCGCGCCGGCGAGTCCGGCCGCCTGTTCGGCTCGATCACGACGGGCGACATCGCCGAGGCCGTCAAGGCCGCCGGCGGCCCGATCGTCGACCGCCGCCGCATCGAGATTGTCAACGCGATCAAGAGCGTCGGCTCGCACAAGGTCACCGTCAAGCTGCACCCCGAGGTGTCCGCCTCGATCGACGTCGAGGTCGTCGCAGGCTGACCTGCGCGAAGGCCCCCGCTCCATGCGGGGGCCTTTTCGTTTCACGGCGCGCCCGTGCGGGTGTGCTGTATCCATCCGTTACGCCCGCCGCACGGAGTGCTGCCTTCTTCCCCTTACGCGCTGCCGTGGCCCGCCACCCGCCGCACTTAGGCTGGGGGCCCTCCAGGAAACGGCCTCTGACCCGTCACCGGCTGAGCGCCGTGACGCGAGCCCACGTTGCCCGATTGCCGTGGTGAAAGGGCACCCGTGAACGAAATACCCTACTCGGGCAGCGTAGAATGCCGTCGTTCTCTCGCACATCCCCCTGGAGGCTCGGCCATGGCCCGTCCCCTCATGCTGCTCGCACTCGCGGTGGCGGTCGTTGGTTGCGCACCCGTTGACGACACGGCGGCCGCCCCGACCGCGTCCACCGCGTGTGCCAAGGAGCAACTCCAGCTCGTCACCCCCGGCAAGCTGACCGTCGGCACCGACAAGCCGGCCTACGAGCCGTGGTTCAAGGACGACGACCCGAGCAACGGGCAGGGTTTCGAGAGCGCGGTGGCGTTCGCCGTGGCGGGTGAGCTCGGTTTCGACCGCACCGAGGTGCAGTGGAGCACGGTCAAGTTCGACTCGGCGTACGCGCCGGGCAAGAAGCAGTTCGACTTCGACATCAACCAGGTGTCCATCACGCCTGACCGGGCCGAGGCGGTCGACTTCAGCAAGGGCTACTACACGGTCAAGCAGGCCGTCGTGGCGGTCGACGGGGGCAAGGTGGCCGGGGCGAAGAGCCTGGCCGAGCTGAAGGACGCGAAGATCGGCGTACAGGTGGGGACGACCTCGCTCGACGCGGTGAGGAGCGTCATCCAGCCCGGCAAGGACCCCAACGTCTACAACGAGCAGGTGGACGCCGTGAACGCGCTGAAGAACGAGCAGGTCGACGCGATCGTCGTCGATCTGCCGACGGCGTTCTACGTGACGGCCGCGCAGGTGGACAACGCCAAGATCGTGGGCCAGTTCAGCTCGACGGGCGGCACGCCGGAGGAGTTCGGGCTGGTCATGGAGAAGGGCAGCGCGCTCAAGTCCTGCGTCGACAAGGCGGTGGACGCGCTGAAGTCGAAGGGCGAGCTGGCCAAGATCGAGCAGCAGTGGCTCGGCTCGGCGGCGGGCGCGCCCGAGCTGAAGTGATCCCTCGGTGAGCGAGTGGGTCAAGTCGGAGCGGCAGGCCGAGCGCGAGCGGATGCGCAGGTCGCGCAGTCGCCGCACGGCCTCCATTGCGACGGCTTCGACGGTCGTCTTCGTCGTCATGGTCGTGTGGATCGTGACGAGCTCGCCGGGCTGGCCGCGGGTGCGGGAGACGTTCTTCGACTTCGGCCAGTTCCGCGAGGCGCTGCCCGACGTGCTGAGCGGGTTCCTGCTCAACATCAAGATCTTTCTGATCGCCGAGCCGCTGATCCTGATCGTGGGGCTGCTGGTGGCGCTGGCCAGAGGCATCAGGACGCCCGCGTTCTTCCCGATCCGGGCGCTGGCCACGCTCTACACCGACATCTTCCGCGGCGTGCCGACGATTCTGGTGATCTATCTGGTGGGGTTCGGGCTGCCCGCCCTCAACCTGCAGGGCATTCCCACCGACCTGGCCACGCTGGGCATCATCGCGCTGACCCTCTCCTACGGCGCGTACGTGGCGGAGGTGTTCCGCTCGGGCATCGAGTCGATCCATCCCAGCCAGGTGGCCGCGGCCCGCTCGCTCGGGCTGAGCCATGTCAGGACCATGCTGTTCGTGGTGCTGCCGCAGGCCACCCGCAGGGTGGTGCCGCCGCTGCTGAACGACTTCGTCTCGCTGCAGAAGGACACGGCGCTGGTGGCCACCATCGGGCCGCTGGAGGCACTGCGGCAGGCGCAGATCCACGCGGCCAGCACGTTCAACTTCACGCCCTACCTCGCCGCCGCGCTGCTGTTCATCCTGCTCACCATCCCCATGGCGAGGTTCACCGACCATCTGGCCGCCCGTACGCGCAGGAGGCGTGGCGCATGAGCGTCCTTTCCATCGACGGGGTGTGGAAGTTCTTCGGCGGGCACGGCGTGCTGCGCGGCATCGACCTGGACGTGCGGCCGCACGAGGTGGTGAGCCTGATCGGCGCGTCGGGCTCGGGCAAGTCCACGTTGCTGCGCTGCGTCAACCTGCTGGAGACCGTGGACGACGGCACGATCCACCTCGACGGCGACGAGATCACCGACCCGCGCGCGAACGTCGACGACGTGCGCAAGCGGCTGGGCATCGTGTTCCAGGCGTTCAACCTGTTCCCGCACATGACCGTGCTCGACAACGTCACGCTGGCGCCCCGGCAGGTGCACCGGGTGGCGAAGGGGCAGGCGGAGGAGCAGGCTCATGACCTGCTGGCCAGGTTCGGGCTGGCGGACAAGGCGCGCGCCTACCCCGACCAGCTCTCCGGCGGCCAGCAGCAGCGGGTGGCCATCATCAGGGCGCTGGCCACCCAGCCGCGGCTGATGTTGCTCGACGAGGTCACCTCGGCACTCGACCCCGAGCTGGTGGTCGAGGTGCTGGGCATCATCAGGGAGCTCAAGGAGTCGGGGATGACGATGGTCCTCACCACCCACGAGATGGGCTTCTGCCGCGACATCTCGGACACGGTGTGCTTCCTCGACGGGGGCGTGCTGCTGGAGAAGGGGCCGCCTGAGAAGATCTTCACCGAGCCGGAGAACGCGCGTACCAGGGAGTTCCTGCGCAGCGTGCTCGAATCGGGACGGTTCTAGCGCCGGTGCCGCCCGCGGGGCGGCTCGACCGGGTCGCGGGGCCGGGCCAGCAGGCTGTGGCGGCGGCCGTACACGAGGTAGACCAGCAGGCCGAAGGCCATCCACAGGACGAACCACGCCCAGGTCAGCAGCCGCAGGTTGACCATGAGCCAGAGGGTGGCCACCAGGGAGAGCGCGGGCAGCAGCGGCGAGAGCGGCACCTGGAATCCGCGCTCCAGGCCGGGCATGCGCCGCCGCATCACGATCACCCCCGCAGAGACGAACAGGAACGCGAACAGCGCGCCGATCACCACGAGCTCCTGCATCGTGACCACCGGCACGAACTCGGCCAGCATGATCGCCACGAACCCGATCAGCAGCGTCACCCTGGTGGGTGTGTGGTAGCGGCGGCTGACGGAGGCCAGGCTCCTGGGGATCAGCCCGTCACGGGCCATCGAGAACAGCACCCGGGTCTGCCCCACGATCAGCACCAGGATCACGGTCGTCAGGCCCAGCACCGCGCCCACGTCGATGACGTGCACCATCCAGTCGACGCCCGCCGCGCGGAACGCGCTGGACAGCGGCGCCTCCACCGAGATCCGCGTGTACGACACCATGCCCACCATGACCAGGGCGACCGCGAGGTAGATGACCGTGGTGAGCACCAGGCTGCGGATCATGCCTTTGGGCACGGCCCTGGAGGCGTTCACGGTCTCCTCGGCCGCGGTGGCGAGCACGTCGAACCCGATGTACGCGAACGCGATGGCCGAGGCCGCCGCGAAGATGCCGAACCAGCCGAACGCCTGGCTCTGCCCGACCACGATCTCCAGCACGGTGGCGGGCGGGGTCGGCAGCGTCCTGGGCGGCACGTGGAACTCGCCGATGTTCGCCAAGTCGACCTGGGTCAGGCCCACGACGATGACCGCCCCGACGGCCAGCAGCTTGGCCGACACCATGATCCACAGTGCCCGCAGCCCGACCCGCGCGCCGAGCGCGACGATGCCGGTGAGCACGAGCAGGATCGCGAGCACCAGCACGTCGCTCACGAGCTCCGCGTCCGGCACGCGCACGCCGAAGGCGGCGATGGCCCCGACCGTGATCGAGGCCCACGCCCTGGCCACCACGGCCGCGGCGAACTGCAGTTCCAGGATCAGCGCCCAGCCGATGATCCACGCCCAGACCTCGCCGAAGATGACGTACGTGAAGGTGTAGGCGCTGCCGGAGGCCGGCATCGTGGAGGCCAGCTCGGCGTAGCACAGGCAGGCGAGCAGGCACGCGATGCCCGCGATCATGAACGAGAGGATCACGCCGGGACCCGCCGTGGTGGCGGCCTGCCGGCCGGCGATGCTGAAGATGCCCGCGCCGATCATCACCCCGAAACCGAGCACCACGAGGTCGGCCGGGCGGTAGACCTCGGCCAGGCTGTGCCGCGCGCCTGTGCGCAGCCCGGTCGCCTCGGAAGGCGGCAGTCGTCGCAGAATCGTGGACACCGAACACCCCTCAGGGAGCCCACCATGTCTCACCCTGTGGGCGGCGGCAAGCACGAGCAGATCACGCCCCGGTCACCAGCCAGGCAGTGCCGGCGGCCCGGCGTACCAGGGTGATCAGGCGCGCGAACATCCACACCCCGAGCGCGCACCAGAGAGCGACCACGCCGAAACCGGCGGCGAGGAGGGCGGCAGGCAGGTAGGCCAGCGTCGTCCACACCCCGGCCCACGCGAGGTAACGCTGGTCGCCCGCGCCGATCAGCACGCCGTCCAGCACGAACACCACCCCGCACACCGGCTGGAACAGCGCCACCGGCCACAACACGGCCAGCAGCAGCGCGGTGACCGCGGGGTCGGCGTCGAACAGCCCCGGCAGCAGCGGCCGCGCCGCGATGACGAGCACGCCGAGCACGATGCCCGACCAGGTGCCCCACTGGACCATGCGCCTGGTCGCGGCCCTGGTCGCGGCGACGTCGCCCGCGCCGAGCGAGCGCCCCGTGATGGCCTGCCCGGCGATGGCGATGGCGTCGAGGGCGAAGGCGAGCAGCGTCCACACCTGGGTGGCGATGGCGAACGCGGCCAGCTCGGCCTGGCCCATCCTGGTGGCGACCATGGTGGCCACGAGCAGCACGACTCGCAGGCATGCCGTACGGATGAGCAGCGCGAACCCGGCCGTGCCCGCCTGCCTGAGCCCTTCGAGCCGGGGCGTCAGCGCCGTACCGAGCCGCAGCGCGCCCCTGACCACCACGACGAGGTAGACGGCCGCGCCGAGCGTCTGCGCGAGCACGGTGCCCCAGGCCGACCCGGCGATGCCCCACCCGAGCCCCAGCACGAACCACGCGTTGAGTGCCGCGTTCAGCGCGAACGAGCCCACGGCCACCACCAGCGGCGTGACCGTGTCCTGCAGGCCGCGCAGCACGCCCGTGCCCGCCAGCACGACCAGCATCCCGGGCGCGCCGAGCAGGCTGATCCGCAGGTACGTCACCGCCTCCGTGCTCTGCTCCGGAGCCGCCCCGAACACCTCCACGATGGCTGGTGCGAGCGGCCAGCACACGGCGATCAGCGCGACGCCGATGCCCAGCGCCAGCCAGATCCCGTCCACGCCGTTGCGCATGGCCCGGTCGTGGTTGCCGGCGCCCGTCTGCCGGGCCACGGAGGCCGTGGTGCCGTAGGCGAGGAAGACGCACAGGTTGACCAGCGTGGTGAGGACCGCGCCCGCCACGCCCAGCGCGCCCACCGCGGTGGTGCCCAGGCCGTGTCCCACGATGGCGTAGTCGGCCAGCAGGAACAGCGGCTCGGCGACCAGCGCGCCGAACGCGGGCACAGCCAGTCGCAGAATCTCCCGGTCTCTGGAGGTAATGGGCACTAGTCCATTATGAGCCTTACACGGCATGTCGGGGAAACTTTCTTCCCTCCACAGCCGGTGGACGGTCTTTTCCCAGCTCAGGACGGTCGCTGCGGAAACCCGAAAGAGTTATCCCCAGCCTCGTCCACAGGCCTTTCACAGGCTGGGGGCGATAGTGCACAGCTTGACCACAAGGTTGTCCACAGGCCACGTTGCCGACTGACCGCGACTCCGCGAAACTGTCAGACCGGTCGACTACAAGTGGGGGTGGTGCGACCGCCTGCGAGGTTCGAGGGGGCGCGGTGAGCATTGACGAAGAGACCGGTGGCGCAGGTCCAGGCTTCGAGCGCACCCCGCCGCACAACATCGACGCGGAGCAGTCGGTGCTCGGCGGCATGCTCCTGTCGAAGGACGCCATCGCCGACGTCGTGGAGATCCTGCGTTCCGACGACTTCTACCGCCCCGCCCACCAGATGGTCTACGACGTCATCACCGACCTCTACGGCCGGGGCGAGCCCGCCGACGCGGTCACCGTCTTCGACGAGCTGCAGAAGCGCGGCGAGATGGCCAGGGTCGGCGGCGCCGCCTACCTCCACACGCTGACGGCCGTCGTCCCCACCGCCGCCAACGCCGGCTACTACGCCAAGATCGTCCGGGAGCAGGCCATCCTCCGCCGCCTCATCGAGGCCGGCACCCGCATCGTCTCCTACGGCTACGGCGGCCAGAACGAAGAGGTCGACGACCTCGTCGACCGCGCCCAGGCCGAGATCTACAAGGTCACCGAGCGCCGCACGTCCGAGGACTACGCACCGCTGGCCGACATCATGCCCGGCGCCCTCGACGAGCTGGAGGCCATCGGCAGCCGCGGCGGCCAGATGGTCGGCGTGCCCACCGGCTTCCAGGACCTCGACCAGCTCACCAACGGCCTCCACCCCGGCCAGATGATCGTCGTGGCCGCCCGCCCGGCCATCGGAAAGGCGCTCGCGCTCGACACCCCGCTGCCCACGCCTACGGGCTGGACGACGATGGGTGAGGTCAAGGTCGGCGATCAGTTGATCGGAGCCGACGGACGCCCGACGCGGGTGGTCGCCGCAACGGACATCATCTACGCCCGGCCGTGCTATGAGGTGGAGTTCGGCGACGGCACCGTGATCGTGGCGGACGCTCAGCATCAGTGGCGCACCACCACCCGCGCGTCCCGGCGGGCCGCGCACGCCGGCCGAGCTCTCTACTGGTCCGACGCAGCGGTACGGCGGGTGGAAGAAGCCTGCCGGTCGGCTTGTACCGAGCCTGACAAGCCGGTCACTCACCGCGAAGCGCTTGCGCTCGTGGGGGAGGAATTCCGCCACGTCCTGCACACGGTGCAGAAGGAGATCCGGTCCGTCGGCAAGATCCCTGCCCACGTGGGCGGGCCGATCCGCACCGACTGCGTACGACACCTCCCGGCCTATCCGGCGGCGGAGCTTTTCGGAGCCCTCTACGCACGCGTCACGACGCCGAACAACGCAGCCCTGACGGCAGAGCACAAGAGCGTGGTCACCACTGAGGAGATCGCGGCTTCGTTGCGCTGTGCGTCTGACAACCGGCCCAACCACGCGGTGGCGGTCGCGGCGCCCTTCGACCTCGCGCCACAGGAGGTGCCGCTGCCGCCGTACGCGCTCGGGGTCTGGCTCGGTGACGGCGAGAGCGCGGCGGCACGCTTCACCACGACCGACCCGGAGATCATCGCTAATCTGAGGGCCGAAGGGCTGCGCATCACGCGAGCGGGCTCCGCCATCACCTATCGCATGAGTCTTCCCGAGCCGGAGCCCGCCGGCGTCCGTGCCTGCGTGGTGTGCGGTTCCACGTTCGTCCCGCGGACTGCCGAGGTGCGCACGTGCGGCCGCACCTGTGGAGGCGAGGCGCGATTCGTCGCGGCACCGACGTGTCCTGATTGTGGTAGGCCTACGAGCGGCCTGCGACGTTGTCAGGAGTGCCACAGGAGTCATGGCACCGTTCAGGGCATTCTGCGTACGCTCGGAGTCCTCCGTGACAAGCACATCCCGCAGGTCTACCTGCGTGGGTCGGAGCAGCAGAGGCGTGAACTGCTGGCCGGCCTGCTCGACACTGACGGTTATGTCAGCGCAGCCGGGCAGATCCAGCTCGCGCTGACGAACCGAAGACTCGCCCATGACGCCCTCGAGCTCATCCTGAGCCTCGGCTATAAGGCCACCATGCGGACGAAGCCGGTCAAGGGCAGGACCGAGGACTCCTCCACCTGCTACATGATCAACTTCACCGCTCCTGACAAGGTCTTCCGGCTGTCCCGCAAGGCGTCCAGGCAGGTCGGCGCCGCACACCCGACCACGCTGGTCCGCTACATCGTCGACGTCCGCCCTGTCCCATCGCGCCCCGTCCGATGCGTTGAAGTGGACAACGCCGACCACATGTACCTTGTGAGCAGATCTTGTATACCGACGCACAACAGCACGCTCGGGCTGGATTTCGCCCGGTCTGCGGCTATTAAGCATGGGATGACCACGGTCATCTTCTCGCTGGAGATGTCCCGTAACGAGATCACCATGCGCCTGCTGTCCGCCGAGGCGCGGGTCGCGCTGCACGCCATGCGCTCCGGCATGATGGGCGACGACGACTGGACCCGCCTGGCCCGCCGGATGAGCGAGGTGGCGGAGGCGCCGCTGTTCATCGACGACTCGCCCAACATGTCGATGATGGAGATCCGGGCCAAGTGCCGGCGGCTCAAGCAGCGTAACGACCTGAGATTCGTGGTCATCGACTACCTCCAGCTGATGAGCTCGCCGAAGAGGGTCGAGAGCCGCCAGAACGAAGTCTCCGAGATCTCCCGTGCCATCAAGCTGCTGGCCAAGGAGCTTGAGGTCCCCGTCATCGCGATCTCCCAGCTCAACCGAGGCCCCGAACAACGCACCGACAAACGCCCGCAGGTGTCCGACCTGAGGGAGTCGGGCTGTTTGACCGCAGATACTCGGATTCTTCGGGCCGACACCGGCTCGGAGGTGTCGCTGGGCGACCTGCTGGAGTCGGGGGCGCGTGACATTCCGGTGTGGTCCCTTGACGAGAGGCTCCGGCTTGTCCCGCGGACCATGACCCACGTGTTCTCCAGCGGTGTGAAGGACGTCTTCCGGCTGCGGTTGAAGTCCGGCTTGGAGATCAAAGCGACGGCAAACCACCCTTTCCTGACCTACGACGGGTGGCGGCCCCTTGGCGAGCTTCGGCCTGGAGTGCGGCTTGCTGTTCCACGACACGTCTCAGCACCTCAGAAGCTTCAGGAGTGGCGGGAGGACGAGGTCGTCCTGCTCGCCCACATGATCGGCGACGGATCCTTCGTCAAGCGGCAGCCGATCCGCTATGCGAGTCAGGATGAGGCGTGCCTGGCGACCGTGACAGAAGCCGTCAAGAGCTTTGGTATCAGCGCTGTCCGGGACGACTATGCCGCCGCCCGGGTTACGACCTTGCGGCTCCCTGCCCCATACCGGCTCACACATGGCAAACGCAATCCGATCGCCGCTTGGCTGGACAGGATGGGGTTGTTCGGTCTTCGCAGCCACGAGAAATTTGTCCCTGACGGAGTTTTCTCACTTCCAACACGGCAGCTCGCCCTGTTCCTCCGGCACCTTTGGGCAACTGATGGGTGCATCTGGTGGGACGACAAGGTGGGGCAGGCAAGGATCTACTATGCCTCGACGAGCCGACGGCTGGTCGATGACGTCGCACGACTGCTTCTGCGGTGCAACGTGACGACTCGCGTCAAAGAGGCGAGAAAGGGCAACCACCGGCCGTGCTATCAGTTGTTCGTCTACGGTGCGGAGAACCAACTCCGGTTCTTGAAGGAGGTGGGGGCGCATGGCGAGCGTTCGAAGCAGGCCGAACGATGCATCACTCTCCTCCAGGAGGTCAAGGGTAATGCCAATGTCGACACGGTTCCGCGGGAGGTCTGGGACCGCGTTCGAGGCGTTCTGGCAGAACGAGGCGTGAGTCATCGCCAGTTCGCGGCCGAGCTCGGCACCCAGTTCTGCGGTAGCACGCTGTGGAAGCATGCACCGAGCCGGGGACGGCTTGGCAGGGTGGCTGCGATTCTCGGCGATTCCGATCTCGAGATGTTGGCGACGAACAATGTGTTCTGGGACGAGATCGCCTCAATCGAACACCTGGGTGAGCAGCCGGTCTACGATGCCACGGTGCCAGGCACCCACAACTTCGTCGCGAATGGCATATCTGTCCACAACAGCATCGAGCAGGATGCCGACATGGTGATCCTTCTGCACCGGGAGGACGCGTACGAGCGTGAGTCGCCCAGGGCGGGCGAGGCCGACCTGATCGTGGCCAAGCACCGTAACGGCCCCACCGCCACCGTGACGGTGGCGTTCCAGGGCCACTACAGCCGGTTCGTCGACATGGCCCAGCACTAGCGGCTCGCCAAGGGCCGCGCGGCCGGGCCGGTGCCGTCAGCCGGTCTTCGCGGCGAAAGGGCCGCCGTCGCCGAAGACCAGCCGCGCGAAGTTCGCGCCGATCCGGCGGTGCCCTGCGGGATCGGGGTGGATCGCGTCGGGCAGCGGGAATTCGGCGTAGTCGCTCTCGCCGTACAGGGCACGGCCGTCGAGGTAGTGCAGGTTCGGGTCGTCGGCCCTACGCTGGTCGACGATCCGCGCGAGCTCGTCGCGGACGACGTTCAGTGTCAGGCGCCCGGCGGCGCGCTCTGCCGGGTCGCCCGTGGCCTTGAACCGCAGGGTCACGCCGTCGTAGTCGGGCGCGAGCGGGCCGGGGGTGTCCTCCTGGACCGGGCACAGGATGGGGGAGACGACCAGCAGCGGAGTGGTCGGATGCCCCTCGCGGATGGTGTCCAGGAAGCCGTGGACCGCGGGGGTGAAGGCACGCAGCCGCATCACGTCGCCGTTGACGACATTGATGCCGAGCTTGACGCTGATCAGGTCGGCGGGGGTGTCGCGCATCGCGCGGGCGGTGAACGGGTCCAGCAGCGCGCTGCCACCGAATCCCAGGTTGACCAGTTCCGCTTCGCCTCCGGCGGCTGCCAGGGCCGGCCAGGTCGCGGTCGGGTGGGCGGCGTTCGAGCCGTGGCTGATGGAGCTGCCGTGGTGCAGCCACACCCTGCGCCCGCTGTCTCGTGCCGGCTCGACCGGGGCGTCGGTGCGCAAGGCGATCAGCTCGGTGATCTCCGTGTGCGGGAGCCAGATCTCGACGTCCTTGTCACCTGCCGGCAGGCCGGTGAACCGGGCGGTGCCGGCGGGTCCCTCACGCACCTCTGCGGACTGGGTGACCATGTCGTTGATCGTGTGGACTCGGCCGCCGGCCACCGTGGCCTGGGCGGCGAGGGTTCCCTCGACCAGCAGGTCGTACACGCCGTCGGCCGGGGGCGGGAACCCCTGGTAGACCCGCTTGGTGGGCAGGGTGTCCAGTTCGATCGTGGTGGCGCGGGTGCGGAGGGCCAACCGTACGCCGGAGGGCTGCGCCTCGGCCATGGCCAGCCGGTCGTCAGGGATCTGCCGGCGCGCCCGGGCGGGCAGCCGGTGCGGCAGCAGGCCGTGCGCGGTCGTCTCCACGTCGAGGAAACCGCGCAGCAGGTCCGCGGTGACGGGCGTCGTGATCCAATCGGTGATCATTATCTCTGCCGTTCTTCGAAGCGTTCATCCGCCGTCGCGGCGGTGCGGGTCAGGACGTGGCCCGGTCGCGGAGCAGGGCGTCGAGGGAGTCCAGGATCCAGGCCCAGGACTCCTGCGTGCCGACGGGAGTGTGGCTGAAGCCTCCGGCCGTCTCCAGGCTGACGTAGCCGTGGAAGACGCTGCCCAGCATCCGGACCGCGTGCGTCTGGTCCGGCTCGGTCAGGTCGTAGCCGCGCAGGATCGCCCGCGTCATCTGCGAGTGCCGTATGCCGGCGCTGGCGGCCGCCGTCTCGGGGTCGAGCCGGAGCCGGGCGGCGGCGTAGCGGCCGGGGTGTTCGCGTGCGTAGTCGCGGTAGGCGTCCGCGAATGCGGAAAGGGCGTCCTTGCCGGCACGCCCGGCCAGGGCGGCGGCCACCCGGTCGGCGAGTTCTTCCAGGGCGAACAGGGCGATCCTGGTCTTGAGCTCCTGGGAGTTCTTGACGTGCGAGTAGAGGCTCGCGACCTTGACGTCGAACCGCCGGGCGAGCTCAGAAACGGTCACCTGGTCGAAGCCGACCTCGTCGGCCAGTTCCGCTCCCGCCCGGGTCAGCCGTTCGGGGGTCAGCCCTGCTCTCACCATAAGCTTCCTCCTGTCTGCCGACAACTATAAGGCATTTGCCTAATAGCTTTAGGCAACGGCCGACCCGGAGGCGGGCGGTCACACCGCCGGGATGATTCCTCCGTCCACCCGGAACTGGGCGCCGGTGAGCCACTTCGCCCGGGGGAGGCGAGGAAGGCGATCATCTCCGCGACGTCCTCGGGCTCGCCCGGCCGCCCCATCGGCACGTCGAGGTGGTCGACGATCCGCTGCTTGAGCTCCTCCAGGCCGGTGCCCTGGCTGTCGGCGATCCGCTGGAGGTGCTCCGAGCCCCGCTCCGCCATCCCCGGCACCAGGGCCCGGTCGAGACGGACGGCGCTGAGCAGGTTCATGTCGAGGTCGGAGCGCCATGCCTCGTCGGAACGCTCCAACGTCGGTATGGCTCCGGTCGTCGCGCCCGCGTTGTTGACCAGCACGTCGACGCCGCCGACGGCGTCGATCACCCTCTGGGCGAGTTCCGCCACGCCCTGCGCGCTCGCGAGGTCCGCGCGGATGAAGATGCCGGGAGACCCCTCCGGGGGCACGCTTCGCGAGGCGGTCAGCACGTTCGCTCCGGCTTCGGCGAAGCGGCGGGCGGTGGCCGCCCCCAGGCCGCGGCTCGCGCCGGTGACCAGCACACGCAGGCCCCTGAGGCCTTCTTCTGGCACTGTCATGACTCCTGCTCCTTCGCTAAAGTGAACCGGACTCCGGAAACTATACTGAACCCGATTCACCTTATGGAGGGACTGTTGTCATCGTCACGGTCACTGCGTGCCGACGCCCAGCGGAACCGGGCCGCTCTGCTCGCCGCGGCACGTGCCGCCTTCCTCGCCGGCGAGGAAGGTGCCCACGTCGAGGACATCGCCCGTCGGGCGGGCGTCGCCGTCGGCACGCTCTACCGCCACTTCGAGACGCGCGAAGCCCTTGTCGAGGAGGTCTACCGGCAGGAGGTCGCCGAACTCTGCGCGGCGCCGCCGAGACTCCTGGAGCAGCACGCCCCTGGCGAGGCCCTGCGGCGATTCCTGCTCCTGCTGGTGGAGCACGCCGCGATCGGCAAGGGAATGGGCGCCGCGCTGGCGAGCATCATGGCGACGGACTCCCCGGTCTTCGACGACGCGCGCTCACAGATGGCCGCCAGTCTCGACCGCCTGCTCGCCGCCGGATCTGCGGCAGGCACGATCCGTACCGACATCAACGGCAAGACTCTCCTGCGTGCCATGGGCGGCGTCTGCAACCTGCGCGCCACGGAGGGCTGGCGTGAGAACGCCACCCGGATCACCGCGCTCCTCTTCGACGGCCTTCGCTACCCCGCCGACATCGCGGCACGCGATGGCGGGGACGCCGATCCCGTCCGCCCGTGACGGTGTGACCAAGCAGACAGCGGGCCCCGGAATGGCGCCCGATCGCTTCGGTGCTTCACCGGTGGAGCTTCGGTGCTCTGCTGAAAGAGCGAAGCGAAGGGAAGAACGCCATGACCATCCTTGTCGCCTACGACGGCTCGGCCGACTCGCGCGCCGCCATCGAGTTCGCGGCCAAGCACCTGACCGCCCAGCCCACCGTCGTGGTCACGGTGTGGGAGCCGCTGCTCGTTCAGATCAAGAGATATCCGCTGGCCGCGGCGGCGTTCGACGCGGGTGCCGAGGACGCGGCCCACGCGCAGGCCGAGCAGCACGCCAAGGAGGGGGCCGAGCTGGCGATCGCGGGAGGGATGGCCGACGTCACCTATCGGGCGGTGGCCGACAACGAGTCGATCTGGAAGAAGATCGTGGACGTGGCGGACGAGATCGACGCCTCCCTCGTCGTCATCGGCTCGCGCGGCCTGGCGGGGGTCAGATCGGTGCTGCTCGGCAGCGTCTCCAACCATGTGCTGCACCACGCGGGCCGGCCCACGCTCATCGTCCCCCCGCGGAAGGAGCCGTCGTAGCGGCACCTGTGTCACAGCAACGCGTCTGAGGCGGGCACAACCGGGTGTCGATGCGCCGCGCGCCCGGCCCCTCGTCGCCCAGCCGATCGTACGGGTTGGCCACCGGGCACCGGTCCAGCGACAGGCAGCCGCACCCGATGCACTCGGTGAGGTCGTCGCGCAGCCGCTGCAGCTGCTCGATGCGGTCGTCGAGCTCGCCGCGCCAGGCGGCCGACAGCCTGGCCCAGTCGTCGCGGGTGGGGGTGCGCTCGTCGGGCAGCCGGCTGAGGGCGTCCTTGATGGTCTTCAGGGGGATGCCGATGCGCTGCGCCAGCCTGATGAAGGCGACCCTGCGCAGGCTGTCGCGGGTGTAGCGGCGCTGGTTTCCGGACGTACGGCGGCTCGTGATGAGGCCCTTGGACTCGTAGAAGTGCAGGGCGGAGACGGCGACGCCACTGCGCTCGGCGAGCTGGCCTACGGTGAGCTCTCGTGTGTTCCAGGCGACCTTCGTCATACCTGGAGTTTACTTGAGGGTCCGTTCGAAGAGGGTCTGCAGGACGACGACCGTCTGCGTGCCCGTCACCCCGTCCACCTGGAAGACCTGGCGCAGCAGGTCCTGCAGTTCCTTGGGCCCGCTCGTACGCACCTTGAGCAGCACCGACGCGGGCCCGGCGATGACGTGCGCCTCCTCGATCTCCGGGATCGCGGCCAGCCTGTCCCCGCTGTCACCCATCCACGTGTTGCCGTCGACCAGCACGTACGCGGTCACCGTGCGCCCGAGCGCCTCCTGGTCGACCTCGATCGTCGTGCGCCTGATGACGCCGCGCTCGCGCAGCTTGCGTACGCGTTCGTGCGCGGCGCCGCTGGACAGCCCCACCGCCTTGCCGAGCATCGCGTACGACCGCGTCGCGTCGTCCTGGAGCAGGCCGATCAGCATTCTGTCGATATCGTCCACGGCAAGATGATATATCGTAGTTCGTCGGAAGATCCGAACTACGTATGGTGGATGACATGACGGACACGATCCCCACTGAGTTCGAGGTGCTCGACGAGCGGTTCGCCGCCATCGGAGGAGACGACAGGGTCGAACGCCTCCACACCGGCACCCGCTGGGCGGAGGGCCCGGTCTACTTCCCGGCCGGCCGGTTCCTCGTCTGGAGCGACATCCCCAACGAACGCATGCTCCGCTGGGACGAGACGACCGGCGCGGTCGGGGTCTTCCGGCAACCGTCCGGCTACTCCAACGGCAACACCCTCGACCGCGAGGGCCGGTTGATCACCTGCGAGCACGGCAACCGCCGGGTCACCCGCACCGAGCACGACGGCTCGATCACGGTGATCGCCGACCGCTGGCAGGGCAGGCGGTTCAACAGCCCCAACGACGCGGTCGTGCGCTCCGACGGCTCCGTCTGGTTCACCGACCCGCCGTACGGCATCCTCAGCGACTACGAGGGCCACGCGGCCGAGCAGGAGATCGACGGCTGCCACGTCTATCGCGCGGATCCGGCCACGGGCGAGGTCCGCATCGTGGCCGACGACTTCGTCCGGCCCAACGGCCTGGCCTTCTCGCTGGACGAGAGCCGGCTCTACGTCGCCGACACGCGGGCCAGGCACGTACGCGTGTTCGACGTGCGCGACGACGGCTCCCTCGCGGGCGGCGAGGTGTTCGCCGAGGGCACCGAGAGCGACAACTTCGACGGGATCCGGCTCGACAACACCGGCCGCGTCTGGACCGCGGCGGGCAAGGCGGTGCTCTGCTACGACCCCGACGGCACGCTGATCGGCCGCCTCAGGCTGCCCGAGTTCACCGCCAACCTGGTGTTCGGCGGGCCCAAGCGCAACCGCATGTTCATCACGGCCTCGACCTCGCTCTACTCGCTGATGAGCAACGTGACCGGCGCGCCGCCTGTCTGGGCCGCGCGCTAGCCTCACTCCCACCGGAAGAGCCGTACGGCCAGCCCACCGAAGATCACCAGTCCGGCGGCCACCACCGCGAGGTGCCCGAGCTCGGGAGACTGTCCGGCCCAGGCGTCCTTGAGCGCCTGGGCGAACGGCCCCGCCACGGAGAAGTCGCTGACGGTGCGCAGCGCGTCCGGCATGATGTCGCGCGGCACCCACATCCCGCCCAGGAACATCAGCGGGAACATCACCACGGCGCCGATGCCGGGAGCGGTCTTGCCGTTCGGCGCGAGGGCGGCGATCACCAGCCCGATGGCCAGCAGCGCGGCGCTGCCGAGCAGGAGCACGAGGACGAAGACCACCGGCTGCCCCGGCAGCGGCGAGCCGAACACCGCGGCCGCGGCCGAGATGAGGATGGCCGCGGACACCACGCCGACGACCAGGTTGATCAGCAGTTGCACGCCGAGCAGCCGCACCGGATGCACGGGCGTGGTGGACATCCGCCTGAGCACGCCCCGCTCGCGGTAGGTGGTGAGCACCGCGGGCAGGATGTTGCAGGCGAGCGTGAGCAGTGCGAGCAGCGTCATCATGCTGGGCATCTGCGTGTCCATCGGCCGCTCGCCCGACGCGTTCGCCTCGGTCATGAACGGGATGCTGAGGCCGAGTACGAGCAGGAGGCCGACCGGCAGCCCGACGGTGAACAACAACGACGGCCAGTCACGCAGGTAGAGCCTGGTCTCCACGATCAGCATCTTCTTCACGTGAGCTTCCTTCCGGTGAGCGCGAGGAACGCGTCGTCGAGTGTGGCCTGCTCGATACGCAGGTCTCCGGGCACGATCTGCTGCTGGGCGAGCGCCAGGGTGACGGTGGGGGCGAGGTTGCCGGAGCCGGTCACCACGATCTGGTCGCCGCTCCTGGCGACCCCGCGCACTTCGGGCAGGGCGAGCAGCACGGCGTCGTCGACGGGCGCGGACGGCCGGAACTTCACCCGCTGCTCATCGCCCACCTGCGCGATGAGCCCCGACGGCGTGTCGGTGGCGGCGACCCTGCCGGCGTCGATGAGCGCGAGCCGGTCGCAGAGTCGTTCGGCCTCCTCCATGAAGTGCGTGACGAGCACGATCGTCACCCCGGAATCGCGTACCTGCTCGACGAGCTCCCAGGTGTCCCTGCGGGCCTGCGGGTCGAGCCCCGTCGTCAGCTCGTCGAGCACCGCCACGCGCGGCCTGCCCACCAGCGCGAGCGCGACCGACAACCGCTGGCGCTGCCCGCCGGAGAGCTCCCTGAACAGGGTGTCGCGCTTGCCGCCGAGCCCGACCTGCTCGATCAGCTCGGACCAGTCCGCGGGGTGGGGGTAGTAGGAGGCGTACAGGTCCATGGCCTCCCGCACCTTGATCTTCTCCGGCAGCTCGGCGCTCTGCAGCTGCATGCCCAGCACCCGCCGCAGCTCGATCCGGTCACGCTGGGGGTCGAGCCCCGCCACCTGTACGGTGCCGCCGTCCGGCGCCCGCAGGCCCGCGACGCACTCCACCGTCGTGGTCTTTCCCGCGCCGTTCGGGCCGAGAATGCCGAAGATCTCGCCCTCCGCCACCTCGAAGGACACGTCCTCGACCGCCACGTGGTTCGGATACTGCTTGCGCAGGTTCCTGACCTCGATGATTTTCATGCCATCGACGCTAGGAAGCCGTGCTCTTCCGGGGAATCCGGGTGGATGCCCGCCAAGGGTGTACTTAGATGCAGTGACCCTGGCGCGGCGTTGCCCCAGACTGGAGGCATGCTTCGAAGCTTCGGCCGGATTCTGGTGCTCCTCGCGCTTCTTGTCCTCGAGGTGCCCGCGATCCCGCTGGCCGGGCTCATGATGTTGCTGACGTTCGGCCTGGGCATGGTCTTCCTGTTCCCGTGGCAGGTGATGATGGTCCGGCGCCTGGCGGAGCTGAACCGGCGGCTGATGCGCAGGTGGACGGACATCGAGATCGAGCCCCCGTACCTGCCGGCACCGCCGCCCCCGGTGCCGCAGGCCGACGGCATGTACCGCTCCGACCGCACCCTCTACAAGACGCCACGGATCCCGGAGTGGAACAACCGGTGGAAGTGGCTGCTGTCCGACCCGGGCTCGTGGCGGGACCTGCTCTGGCTGGTGCTCGACGTGGTGGTGAAGCCGCTGCTGGTGCCGCTGTTCATCGTGCTTCCCGCGCGCGGGCTGCGCCTCTACGCGCAGTGGAGCGAGCTGCTGCTCGGCGCGACCACCGCCAGCCGCCTGGCGGGCCAGGTGAGCCATCTCAAGCGCACCCGCAACCTGGCCAACGACTCCCAGGCGGCCGAGATGCGCAGGATCGAGCGCGACCTGCACGACGGCACGCAGGCCAGGCTGGTGGCCATCGGCATGACGCTGGGCGCTGTCGAGCAACTCGTCGACAAGGACCCCACGGCGGCCAAGGCGCTGCTGGCCAAGGCCAGGGACGCCTCCTCCGAGACGCTGACGGAGCTGCGCCAGGTCATCCGGGGCATCCACCCGCCGGTGCTGGCCGAGCGCGGGCTGGCCGACGCCATCCGCGCGCTCGCCATGGACAGCCCGATGGACGTCACCGTGGACGTCGACCTGCCCCACCGGCCCGACGCGCCGGTGGAGGCGGCGGTCTACTTCGCGGTCAGCGAGCTGCTCTCCAACGCGGCGCGGCACGGCAACGCCCGCAAGGTGCTGGTCGACGTCAGCGCCAACGGCCCTCACCTGCGCATCTCAGTCACCGACGACGGCATGGGCGGCGCCGACCCGTCGAAGGGCACCGGTCTTTCCGGCATCGAACGGCGGCTGGCCGCCTTCGACGGCGTGCTCGCCCTTTCCAGCCCGCCGGGCGGGCCCACCACCGTGACGATGGAGATGCCCCGGGTGCTGCCCGAGCACTGGGCGGGCGACCTGCACAAGATGCCGCGCTGGAAGACGGTGGCGGTCGTCATGTTGTGGGCGACGGCCTGGTGCCCGACGATGCCGCAGGGGGTCGTGGCGGGCGTCTTCAAGGCCTTGGGCGTCGAGCAGAAGACCTGGTTCCTCGCGCTGTACATGCCGGAGTTCTGGCAGTGGCCTACGATCATCGGCATGATCACGGTGGGTCTCGTCATGCACGTCCTGGCCATCAGGATCCCGGCCGCCCACAACCGCGAGCGCTTGCTCGCCGGCGAGCAAGCGGCCAAGGTGTTCTGCTGATGAAGAACCGCGTGCTCGTCGCCGAAGACCTCTACCTGCTCAGAGATGGGCTGGTCCACCTGCTCCAGGCCCACGGCTTCATGGTCGTCGCGGCCGTGGAGAGCGGGCCCGAGCTGCTCAAGGGCCTGGTGGAGCTGCGCCCCGACGTCTCGATCGTCGACGTACGCCTGCCGCCCACGTTCACCGACGAAGGGCTGAAGGCGGCGCTGGCGGCCAGGGAGAAGGTGCCCGGCCTGCCGGTCCTCGTGCTGTCCCAGCACGTCGAGCAGCTCTACGCCCGCGAGCTGCTGGCCGACGGCTCGGGCGGGATCGGCTACCTGCTGAAGGACCGCGTCTTCAACGCCGAGCAGTTCGTCGACGCCGTACGCCGGGTCGCCGAGGGCGGCACGGCCATGGACCCCGAGGTGATCGCCAAGCTGCTGGCCAGCAACGCCAGGGACGAGCCGCTGGCCGCGCTGACGCCCCGCGAGCGCGAGGTGCTGGAGGCCATGGCCGAGGGCCGGTCCAACGCGGCCATCTCCCAGCGCCTCTACCTCAGCGAGAGCGCCGTGGCCAAGCACACGGCCTCCATCTTCGGCAAGCTCGGCCTGGCGCCGTCCGACGACGACAACCGGCGGGTGCTGGCCGTGCTCGCCTACCTCAACAGCCGCTAGCCTCGCCGCCCGCCCCGAGTTGTCGGTCGTAGCGGCTATTTTCGTAGGGGCACGGCGACGAAGAGGTGGTAACAGGTGAAGATCCGGGTTAACCGCGATGTTTTGGCAGATGCGGTGGCGTGGGCCGCCCGTGTCCTGCCCAGCCGCCCTGTGGTGCCTGTCCTGTCCGGGTTGCTGCTGGAGGCGGGTGACGAGCTCACCCTGTCCGCGTTCGACTACGACGTCTCCGCGCGGGCCGCGGTCGACGCCGACGTGGCGGAGACGGGCAGCGTGCTGATCCCCGGCCGGTTGCTGGCCGAGATCAGCCGGAGTCTGCCCGCCGACGACGTCGAGATCGTCACCGAGGGCGCCGAGGCGGTGTTGACCTGCGGCAGCGCCGAGTTCGGGCTGATCACGATGCCGGTCGAGGATTTCCCGACCATGCCGGCCATGCCGCCGAGCGTCGGAGCGATCGGCGGCGGCGTGTTCGCCTCCGCCGTCGGGCAGGTCGCGCCGGCGGCCAGCCGCGACGACACGCTGCCCATGCTCACCGGCATCAGGGTCGACATCGAGGGCGAGTCGGTGGCGATGGCGGCGACCGACCGCTATCGCATCGCCGCCCGCGACTTCACCTGGCGCCCGGTCGCCTCCGACGTCGCCGTCTCCGCGATGGTGCCGGCGCGGGTGCTGGTCGAGGTGGCCAGGTCGCTGCGCGGCGGCGAGGTGTCGATCTCGATGGGCGACGGGGTCGCCGGGTTCGAGAGCGTCGGCCGCAGCACGACCGTGCGCCTGCTCGACGAGCAGTTCATCGACTATCGCGCGAGGCTGACCGACGACTGGTCGATCAGGGCCGACGTGGCCGTGGCGCCGTTCGTCAACGCGATCAAGCGGGTGGCGCTGGTGGCCGAGCGCAACACCGCGATCCGGCTGTCGTTCAGCCAGGGCCAGGTGCTCATCCAGGCCGGTGGCGGCGACATCGGGCGCGGCACCGAGGTGGTCGAGTGCGAGCTGCGCGGCGACGACATCCAGATCGCCTTCCAGTCACAGTTCCTGCTCGACGGGCTGACCGGCATCGAGAGCGAGCTGGCGCGCATCAACATGGAGTCGCCCACCAGGCCCGCCCTCATCCAGGACGTGCCCGGCGACGCCGAGCCCGCCTTCCGCTACCTCGTCATGTCGCTGCGCCAGTCATGACTCCTGCCTGACGTTCAGGCTTCGGCTTCGGTCAGGGCGATGAGGATGTGCTCCATGCAGGCGTGCCCGGCCCGCTCGGCGGCGGAGGCGTCGCCGGCGGCGATGGCCCTGGCGATCGCGTCGTGGGGGATGTAGCTCTTGTTCAGCGACGTGCCCGCGGCCGTGATGCTGGCCCGCAGCGCCGCGGAGAAGTCCTCGTAGAGGTCGATCAGCACCAGGTTGTGCGTGGCGTGCGCGACCGCCATGTGGAAGGCCAGGTCGGCCTCCACGAAGAGATCGGGGTCGTCCAGCTCCCAGGCCCGGTCGCGCTCGGCCAGCGCCGCCTCGATGCGCTCGATGTCCTCGTCAGTGCGCCGGGTGGCGGCAAGGCGCGCCGATTCGACCTCGAGCGCGCGGCGCACCTCGAAGATCTCGAGCTGCTCGGCCTGGCGCAACCGCCGCAACATCGCGCCGGACAGCTCGCTGGTGGCCCGGACGTAGGTGCCGTCGCCCTGGCGGCATTCGAGCAGTCCGGCGTGCGTGAGCGCGCGTACGGCCTCCCGAACGGTGTTGCGGCCAACACCGAGCTGCTCAGCAAGCACCGTCTCGGTAGGGATCTTGCCGTTCATCGGCCACGTCCCTGAGGTGATCTGCTCCTTGAGCTGATCGATCACCTGGTCGACGAGCGAAGCTCGCTGCGCCGTACGCAGACTCACAGTCCGCCTCCTCCGGGAAACCAATCATCCTATGAGTGAATGACTGGTAGACCCTAATTATTCCAGACTCGAAAAGCCAAATCTGGAGCTCCCGGAGGTTCAGCGAGAAACTGTGGCGTCGACCGTCACCCCCGCCATGGCGGAGCGGACTCCGGCCGACTCGAGCGCCTTGTGGTAGGCCGCGGTCTGCTGGGTCACGGATCCCATCCTGCCGTAGAGGTCGCCCAGCTCGCGCCAGCAGCGTGCGGCCTGCCGATCGGAGCCGAACACCGGCCGGTCGAGCCCGGCGAGCAGGCCCTGCGCGTCGCGCACGTGGGCCGCGGCGTCGCCGCCCAGGTCGAGCGCGACGGTGGCCAGCACGAGGTGCGCCTCGGCGGCAGTCGTGCCCAACCGGTCGTGCGACAGCCCGAGGGCCACCGTGGCGAGCTCGCCGGCGCGCGCCGGGTCGCCGGCCCGCAGCCGGACCCGCGCGTGCACCACGAGGCTCTCGCCGTGCTCGCGGACGGTGCCGGGGAAGGCGGCGAATGCCTCGGAGGCGGCCGTGACGAGCCGCTCGGCCTCGTCGATGTCCGCCGTGGGCAGCCGCGACCAGTGCATGGCGGCCCGCGCGAGCTGCAGCGCCAGCCGCGTCTCGCGCCCGGCCATGATCGCGTCGTCGGCCAGGCTGACGGCCAGCGCGGAGTCCTCGCCCGCGGCGGCGGCCGAGCTCGCCTCCCACAGCGCCCTGATCTCTCCGGAACGGTCCACAACCTGTGGGACACCGGTCGCGTCGAGCACGCTCTTGACGTAGTCGAGCTCGGGGGAGTCGTCTTCGCGCCCGCTGCGCGACTCCACCAGCGCGGTGGCCAGGTCGATGGCGACCTCACCCTGGGTGATGGACAGCCGCTCGGCCTGCCGCAGCGCGGAGACCGCGAGATCGTGGGCGCGCAGCCGGTCGCCCGCCCGCTGGTAGCAGCGGCTCAGCGAGATGGCGAGCGGCAGGTCGGCCAGCCGCTCGGGGTGGGCCGACGCCTCCCTGCGCAGGCGCTCGAAGGCCTCCACGGCCTGGCCGAGCCGGCCCTGCGCCTCCAGAGCGCGCGCCCTGCCGAAGCGGGCGTGCGCGGTCAGCATGGCGTTTTCCTCGTCGGCCGCCTTCACGATCTCCGTGAAACGGTCGGCGGCTGTGGACGGGTCGCCGTGCTGCAACTCCAGCTCGGCATGGCGCAGCCCCAGCTCGGTGTCGATCCGCTGGCGGGGCTCGATCCCGTGCAGCAGGAACTCGGTCGTGCAGCCGAGTCGCTCGGCGAGCAGCCGGGCCACGACAGGAGTCGGCGTGCGCTTGCCCGACTCTATGAGCGAGACATAACTGTCAGACAGGTCGGGTCCGGCCAGTTGGGCCTGGGACATCCGCCTGTTCAGCCGCAGTCCTCGGACGCGGTCACCGATGGTTCCCTGACTCGGCATCTCATCTCTCAAGGCGGGGAAGGGTCAACAACACGCAATGATTGCATGAAGTAGCCGAATCGGGTATCCCCGCGTGAAGAATTCCCCGCAGGGAGATTAATCGTCGCCGTCGTCCTTGCCGGGGAAAAGCATCTGGCAGACCTCGAGGTACAGGGTCTCCGGATACGGAATGTACTCGACCGTTGACAGTGCCTGGTCCTGACCTGCCGACTCCAGGATGAACTCACCGTAACCGAGCATGCGCCCAAGCAGAGATCTTTGGAAGCTCATGTCGGTGACCTTGCCCAAGGGCATCATCGCGACCTTGCGGGTGATGAGCCCGGTGGTCAGCAACATTCGTGTGGACGTCACCACAAAGTAATCGACCGACCACTCCGCCACTTTCCATACGAAACGGATCAGTAGCAGGAGCCACAGCCACCAGACGACGACGAGCGCCGTGCCACCCGCCTCGGCGCCGCCGAAGAAGCTGCTGAGCAACCCGGCGACGACGAGGCCGCCGAAGACCTCGGCGACCGGACGGAGCAGGATGGCAGGGTGCCGCCGCACCATGAGGACCTGTTGTTCGTGGGGGAGGAGGTAGCGGTTGACCGACGACGGAGCGGAGTCCCCGTGGGTCACAAGTCTCATGCGAGGCTGTTCACGAATTGGGCCAGCGAGTCGGCCGCGTTGAACACCGTGTCGAACGCTCCCCTCACCGCATCCGCGGCGTCAGCTGGTCGCGCGAACAGGTAGTACGCGACAAATGCGATACCACCGTATGTGAGGACTTTTTTGACCTGCACTGTCGCCTCCGTGCCACTTACCCACTCCACCCACCGTCTACATTACCCACCCGGGTGCCCGGGTAAAGGTAACTTGGCGGGTATGTTCGGATCTTGCTAACCACGTTCGCTGGCCACCAGAGCCAGCACGTGTAGGTGCTTACGCGCGATGCGCTCCACGAGGCTGGGATGGGCGTAGCCAGTGACCTCCAGCGCGCCGTAGTGCGCTGCTTCGACACAGCGCGTTACGGTGGTCGAGGAATGGATGCCGGCGAACTCGTCGCGCAGCAGCGCCTCTACCTCCGCGTACGGCATCGGATCGGCCTTGGTGTGATCGTTCACGAGAACACCTCGGCACCGGGCATGTCGCTCATCGTGCTCCCCCACGCGCAATGCGGAAGTTGCCTTCCTGTCTCTTCGTACCCACTCAACCACAGTATGTAACGAAGTGACGACTCCGCGTGACGGAAAAAGGACTTTTCGCGACAGTGCTTCTGCTCACACCGCTCAGACCACGCCGTAGAGCCGGTCGCCGGCGTCGCCGAGCCCCGGCACGATGTAGCCGTTGTCGTTGAGCCGTTCGTCGAGCGCGGCGGTCACCACGCGGATCGGCTTGCCGGAGCTGGCGAACACCTTGTCCATGTGGGCCAGGCCCTCGGGCGCGGCCAGCAGGCAGATGGCCGTGACGTCGACGGCTCCCCTGTCGAAGAGGAACTGCACGGCCGCCGCCAGCGTGCCGCCGGTGGCGAGCATGGGGTCGACCACGAAGCACTGGCGCCCGGACAGGTCGTCGGGCAACCGCGTGGCATAGGTCTCCGCCTGCAGCGTCGACTCGTTGCGGATCATGCCGAGGAACCCGACCTCGGCCGTCGGCAGCAGCCGGGTCATGCCGTCGAGCATGCCGAGCCCCGCGCGCAGGATGGGCACGACCAGCGGGTGCGGCTTGGCCAGCCGGACGCCGTGGGCGGGGGAGACAGGCGTGTCGACCGTGACGTCGGTGACGCGCACGTCACGGGTTGCCTCGTACGCGAGCAGCGTCACCAGCTCGTCGGCGAGCCTGCGGAACGTCGGCGAGTCGGTGCGGACATCCCGCAGCGCGGTCAGCTTGTGTGCCACGAGCGGATGGTCGACGACGAGGGTTTCCATAGAGGACCACGCTATCTCGTGACGGCTGGGGACGCAGATGGTGCTGCGTAGGGCCGCTCACCTCATCGGTTTTGATCACAATTTGGTCGGAGAGGCACACGGCCGGTGGCCGACTCTGGAACCATGAGGTGTTGGTGATATCTGTCGTGTCAGAGGTCGGGTGGAGATGGCGATGACAGACGAAGACGCTCTCGACTTCGCCATCGTGGTTTATCGCGAGGACGATCGCTGGGATGCCGGGCTGTTGCCCAGCACGCTCACGTCCGACTTGAAGGGGCTGATCCACGCCCTCAGGCAGCAGCCCAGTGAGAGCAGCACGATCGGCCTGGTCGCCGTGGGCGACGAGTTCTTCGTGGCGCTGCGGGTCCTGGGCGAGCGGGTCGAGGTGTTCCTGTCCGACATCGCCGCCTCGTGGGACTTCCCGCTGGCGGAGCAGGTGCTCGACTACCTCGACGTGCCCGTCCCCGACGAGGAGGAGCTCGACGAGATCCTCCAGGACGAGGAGACCGTGCTTCCCGCCGGAGATCTGTCGATCTTCGCCGATCTCGGGTTGGACGAGATGGAGCTGGGCATCCTTTCCGGCGACATTGACCTGCTGCCCGAAGACGTGTTGTCCAGCATCGCTGCCCGGCTCGGCTTCTCCGAGCCGTTCGAGCGGGCCATCGAATCGGTCTTCGGCTGACCCCCTGGAGCGCGGACATGGCGGCCAACACCTTCTCTGCGGCTTTTGTCAGGACTTCTGATGGTTGGAGCGGCGCCGAGGTCGATCTGGATGACGCCGAGATCGTCGACGACTTCGGTGACGCCGTCATGGAGACGCTGGGGCTCGCGGGCGACGAGCTGGCTCTGCTCTGCGTCGAGGTGGAGGACGAGTGGTTCGCCCTCGTCCGCTACCGCGGCGACGACGAGCCGCGCGTCTTCCTGTCCGACGTGCACGCGGTCGTCTCCCACAGCCTGGGCGAGCTCTTCGCCGAGTTCGCCGGAGTGGTCCCGGAAAAGGAGGGCAACGGCCTCGGGGTGCGCCCTGCCGGCGACTTCGAGCTGCTCAGCGACCTCGGGCTGAGCTCGGAAGAGCTGCTGGAGCTGAGCGTGGAAGAGGGCATGCTGCCCGCCGACATCCTGTCGGTGATCGCCGAGCGGCTGTCGTTCGCCGACGAGCTCGACCGGTTGCGGTGACCCACGAGGAGGCCATGCGCCTGGCCCTGGCGGAGGCCGCCACGGCCGGCGACAGGGGAGAGATCCCCGTGGGAGCCGTCGTGCTCGACCAGTTCGGCGAGGTCCTGGCCGCGGCGGGCAACGACCGCGAGTCGTCCGCCGACCCGACCGCCCACGCCGAGGTGCTCGCGCTCCGCCGGGCCGCCGCCCGTCGCGGCCAGTGGCGGCTGACCGGCTGCACGCTCGTGGTGACCCTCGAGCCCTGCACGATGTGCGCGGGCGCCGCGGTGCTGGCGCGGGTCGACAGGATCGTGTACGGCGCCGTCGACGAGAAGGGCGGCGCCGTGGGCTCGCTCTGGGACGTCGTACGCGATCGCCGGCTCAACCACCGGCCCGAGGTCGTCATGGGGGTCCTGGCCGCCGAGTGCTCCGCCGTACTAAAGCGGTTCTTCGCTACTCGCAGGATCCGGTAAGCTCGTTCGCGGTGGTGTCGCCTAGTGGCCGAGGGCGCACGCCTCGAAAGCGTGTGATGGGGCAACTCATCCGTGGGTTCAAATCCCACCACCACCGCCATCCGCCCAAGGGCCTCCGAGATCTCGGGGGCCCTTTCGCGTGCCCGCGCACCGGGGCGCGGGCAGCGCTCATTCGGGCAACTCCAGGACCCTGGCGTGCAGGATCGATCGTTGGTGGAGCGCGGCGCGCAACGCGCGGTGCAGGCCGTCCTCCAGATAGAGCTCGCCTTGCCACTGCACCACGTGCGGGAAGAGATCACCATAGAACGTGGAGTCGGCGGCGAGCAGCGAATGCAGGTCCAGCATGGCCTTCGTGGTGATCAACGAGTCGAGCCGGACCTGCCGTGGCGGGATCTGCGCCCACTCTCGGGGCGTCAAACCGTGTTCGGGATAAGGGCGTCCGTCGCCGACAAGCTTGAAGATCACCCCCCTGATTTTAGGAGAGAATCCGAATCCTCGCGTTATCCGCGGTGCGTCGGCCCAGCTGAGCACGCGCATACGAGTTTTCCCGGCCCTGTGGGAAAAGGGGTTTCCCGCGCTTCTTGATCGGCTTTTCGGCTCAGATGTCCCCGGAGAAGGTGTCGCACTGACGGGGCCGGCCGCTCTCATATCCTCTGCTGAACCATTTCGCGCGCTGCCGCGAGGTGCCGTGCGTGAAGGCGTCGGGGTTCACCCGGCCCTGGGAGCGCCGCTGGATGCTGTCGTCGCCGACCGCCGCGGCCGCGCTGAGTGCCTGGTGGATGTCGGCCTTGGAGAAGGGCTCCTGGTAGAAGCCGGTCCTGACCGCGTTGCGCGCCCAGACGCCCGCGTAGCAGTCGGCCTGGAGTTCCAGGCGTACGGACGCGCTGCCGGCGCCGGGCAGGCCGGCGCCGCCCAGCCGTTCCATGGTGCCGAGCAGGTTCTGTACGTGGTGGCCGTACTCGTGGGCGACGACGTACGCCTGCGCGAAAGGTCCGCCTTCGGCGCCGTAGTCCCGCTGGAGGGCGTCGAAGAACGTCAGATCCAGGTAGACCTTGCGGTCGGGAGGGCAGTAGAAGGGCCCGACGGCGGAGTTCGCCGTGCCGCAACCGGTGCTGACCGTCCGGGAGAACAGCACGGTCCTGGCCGGCCGGTACACCATCTGGCCCTGCCGCCCGAACTCGTCCCGCCAGTACGACTGGATGCTGTTGACCGTGCCGACGATGCGGCAGTCCTCGGACTGGTCGGCGTCGGCGCCGGTCCGGCAGCGTTCGGCCAGGTTGCCGCTGCGGCTCGGTGAGAGGGCCGGAGGGCCGCTCGGCGTCTGCCCGTCACGCTGCTCGCCATCCTGCCGGCCGCTCTCGTCGCCCTCGAACGGCGAGGGGACGATCCCGAACAGGAGCAGCCCCGCCACCGCCAGGGCCAGCGTCAGGCAGCCGCCGCGCCGGCCGAGGGGCACCATGCAGCCGCCTGGCATGCCGCCACCGCGTGGTCGGGGGCGCGTGGCGCGTGCGTCCTCGACCTGCGACGGGTCGAGCGGCGCGTCGTCATCGAATTGCATGTCACCTCCGCAAGGGTCATCCCCAGTAGTTTGGCGAATACGCAGGGTGGCCATCGAAGGTGTTTTTTCTGGATATACCGGATAATCTACCGACATGACGGTAGGAATAATCGGGATTGCGCTGGTCTCCCTGGGCATGGTTCTCACACCCGGCCCCAACATGGTCTATTTGATCTCACGCTCGATCGCCCAAGGCCGCAGGGCCGGCCTGATCTCCCTCGCCGGAGTCGTCCTCGGCTTCACCGTCTATCTGGCGGCGACGTGCCTCGGGTTGACGGCCGTCTTCGCGTACGTGCCGGCCGCGTACACCGCGCTCAAGCTGGCCGGCGCCGCCTACCTGCTCTGGCTGGCCTGGAACGCCGTCAAGCCCGGCGGCACGTCGGCCTTCCAGCCGCGCGACCTCCCGGCGGAGCGGCCGGCCAGGCTGTTCGGCATGGGCCTGCTGACGTGCCTGCTCAACCCCAAGATCGCCATCCTGTACCTGTCGCTGCTCCCGCAGTTCATCGACCCGTCGATGGGCCACGTGCTGCTGCAGAGCCTCGCGCTGGGCTCCGCGCAGATCGTGGTCGCCACCACGGTCAACGGCCTGATCGCGATCTCGGCGGGGGCGCTGGCCGCGTTCCTGGCCGGCCGCCCGGCCTGGCTGCGCGTGCAGCGCTACATCATGGGCAGCCTGCTCGGCGGCTTCGCCGTACTCATGGCGACCGACCGCTCCAAGGCGCTCGCCCCCGCCTGAGCCACGCGGTCGCGGAGCGCGGGAAAAGGATGAGACCTCGGAGCGGCGGTCTGTCAGCATGCACGCTCATGGACGACTTCGAGCCGACCCGCGCGACCCTGGCCGCCATCGCCGCCCGGCACGGGAGCCCTGTCGAGACCGTGCGCCCGACGCACTCCGGCGTGGCCAACCGGGCCTACCTGCTCGGCGACGACCTGGTGTTGCGGATCCCGCGCACCGAGCGGTTCCTGGCCGACCTCGCGAAGGAGGCGGCGGTCATCCCCGCCGCCCGGCGCCTCGGCGTACGGACTCCCGACGTGGTGACCTTCGACGACACCTGCACCGAGGTGGACGTGCCCTACATGGTCCTTGAGCGGGTGCGGGGAGCCGACCTCGAGCGGCTCGACCTGCCCGCGGACCGGGCGGAGCAGGTCTACCGGCAGGTGGGCCGGGAACTCGCCAGGCTGCACCGCCTGCCCTCAGACGCCGGCCTGTCCGCCGTCCCCCGGGACGGGAGCCCCGGGGATCCGCGGGTGCTCGTGGACCGGCTCCGCGCCGACGGCTGGATCGACGCCGACGCCGCCCGCTGGCTCACCGGGTGGTTCGACGCGCTCAGCCCGTACGTTCCCGCCGAACCGCCCATGGTGCTGGTGCACGGCGACATCGCCCCGCAGAACCTGCTTGCCGCGGAACGAAGGGCCGTACTGACCGGCATCGTGGACTGGGGCGACGCGCAGTGGGCCGACCCGGCGATCGAGTTCGCCAAGACACCGCTGAGCGCCGTGCCCGCCATGCTCGACGGATACTCCCAGGAGGCCGGCGAGGGCACCTCGGTGCGCTCCTGGGAGGGGCGGGTGTTGTGGGTCCACCTCGCCTGGGCCCTCGGCCGCCTGGCGGATCCCGTACCGAAGCCAGGAGAGCGCCACTGGACCGCGCCGCCGGCCAGCCGGCTCCTGGGCCTTCTGCGCTTCTTCGCGTCCGATCCGCCGTCGCCCTGGGCGGATCTCGTCCGGGCGGCGCCCCCGGCTCCGCGAAGCGCGTCCGGGGAGGCGGGCCTGGGCTGAGCGTTCGGGGGAGTTCAGCGGCCCGGCCGGAGCAGGCGGCCGGCCTCTCTCACGCGGTGGGCCAGCCTGTGCCGGTTACCCCAGAGGTGCACGCCCGCGGTGACCAGAAAGGCCACGGTCGCCGTGCTGTGCCACGGCCTGGCGGCCGGTACGCCGTTCCACTGCACGAGCCCGGTGACGGTCAGCGCGATGCCTGCGGCCAGCAGCAGGCCGTCCCGTATCCCGACGCGCCGCATCGTCCCCCGCAGCCCTCGCCGTGACAGCAGCCGGCGGGCCGTACGCTTGATCCAGCCACGCTGGTCGACCAGGTGCAGGCCGACCGCCGAGGCCACCGCCAGCCCGACCACGCTGTGGATGCTCAGGCCGCCGGGCAGGACGCCGATCAGGAACAGGTCGGCGAGCACCAGCACGAGCATCGCCGGATAGATCCAGGACATCCTGGACCGTGCCGGTTTTGGGCGACTTTCTCCCATCCGCACACCTTAGCCGTACCCAATGGGGCGGCCACGGCCGGCGCCGCACTCACGCTCCCGGCAGGTAGCCGATCAGGGGCGCGTGGTCGGAGTATCCGTTCGGCGGGCCGCTGTCCGGCTCGTTCGCGGTGCGGTCCATGAGCGACTGGTCGGCGTCGCAGGAGGTGAAGCGCCTGCTCGTGCCGGCCTTAGTGGCGAAGACGTGGTCGCGCTTGCGGTAGACGTGCTTGCCGTTGGTCCAGGCGTGGTGGGTGACCTCGTTGCGCTTCGCGCCGCCGGCGTCGCACTCCTCGTACGCGCTGGACAGCGGCCGCAGCTCCGCCGAGCCGGGGAACAGGTTGAAGTCGCCGCCGAGCACCACGTCGAGGCCGCCTGCGGACACCGCGGTCTTGATGTTCCTGACCTGCTGCGGACGGCGTGGGTCCGCGGGGTCGGCGAGCACGTGGGTGGTGCAGATCCGGGTGCCGGTCCAGTTCGCCGTACGCACGCACAGCGTCGGCAGGGTCTGCTTGCTCTTTCCCGTGGTGTCGGGGGGCAGCGTCTGCGTGACCTTGGTATCGATGATCCGCGACCTGACCGCGATGCCGAGGCCGAGGTTGCCCGACAGGGAGCCACGGCAGTCGACGCGGCCGTCGGGGCGAGCGCCGTCGGCTCGGGCGAAGGACCAGCCGGGGCCGAGGGCCGCCTTCAACAGCTCCATGTGGCTGTCGGCGGCGACACCGCAGACCTCCTGGAGCAGCACCACGTTCGCCTTGTGCTCGGACACGAGACCGGCGATCTGCTGCACCTTCTTGTCCGGTTCATTGCGGTACGGGCAGTAGCCGGCGTCGCCGCGTTCGCCGCCCGCCTCGCCGCAGATGTTCCATGAGATGACGCGGAGCTCCGGCGCCGCGGCGGCGGGCAGGGACAGAAGCGGCACGGCCAGCACCACGGCCGCTCCCGCCCATAGGGATTTCGTGAACATGGGGCGCAGCGTAGACAAGAGCGATTTCGGTTTGTTTTAGGAGCGGCGGCGCCCCGCGCACGTCGTAGCGCATGGCCCACGCCGTCGACGGTTGGCCGTCGCCTGGGGTCCTATTCTGGAGAGCGTGATGAACCGGGGACGATCGGTGTCGGGGGAGCTGCACATCACGCGTGCCAACGCACGGTTCCAGCAGTGGCAGGCGCTGCTGGGCAACCGGGCCAAGCGGCAGCGGGCCGGAGAGTTCCTGATCCAGGGGGTGCGCCCGATCAGCCTGGCGGTCGAGTTCGGCTGGCCGGTGCGTGCGCTCATCTATGACGCCGAGCGGCCGCTGTCCACCTGGGCGAAGCAGATGTTGAAGGTGGCCGGCGGCGGGCGGGTGGCCATGTCCGCCGAGCTGCTGCGGGAGCTGGGCGGCAAGGACGAGGACACACCCGAGCTGGTGGCGGTGGCCGAGCTGCCGGACGACGAGCTGTCCCGCGTCCAGGCGGGGCCGTCCTTCCTGGGTGCGGTGTTCGACCGGCCGAACAACCCCGGCAACATCGGGACGATGGCACGCTCGCTGGACGCGTTCGGCGGAAAAGGGCTGATCATCACCGGCCACGCCGCCGACCCCTACGACCCCCGATCCGTGCGTGCATCCACCGGGTCGCTGCTCGCGCTGCCGGTGGTGCGCTGCCATTCGCACCGGGAGGTGCTGGCGTGGGTCGCGGAGCTACGCGACCAGGGGCTGCCACTGACGGTGGTGGGCACCGACGAGAACGGCACTCCCGACCTCGCCGACCTGGACCTGACCGGCCCCACCCTGCTGGTCTTCGGTAACGAGACCACCGGGCTGAGCGCGGGATGGCGGCAGGCGTGCGACACGATGGCGCGCATCCCGATGTCCGGCTCGGCCAGTTCGCTGAACGCCGCCAGCGCGGCGACCGTGGCGTTGTACGAGGCCGCCCGCCAGCGCGGGGCGAGCCGCCCCCGATGAGCTACCGCCACGCGACCGTACGGACCGACTACCGCGACCTGTCCAGCGGCTCGGTGCTGCACTCCGCCGCGGGGTTTCCCGCTTTCCCCGTCCGGCTGGCCAGCGAGATCCTCCAGCGCGCGCTGGCCCTGCGTGGCGGCGACCGGCCCGCCGTGGTCTGGGATCCATGCTGCGGCAGCGGTTACCTCCTGACCGTTCTGGCGTTGTCGCACCGGAGCCGGATCGCCTCCGTGCTGGCCTCCGACCTCGACCCCGAAGCGCTGAGCCTCGCCGGTCGCAATCTCGCCCTGCTGAGCCGGGCCGGCCTGGCCGCCCGCGCCGCCGACCTCGAGGCACGCTCCGTCCGCTTCGGCAAGCCGGCCTACGGCGCGGCGGCGCATGCCGCCCACCGGCTCGCCGCCGAGCTCGACGCCGCCGGAGGGGACGTGCCGCACGCGGTGCGCCAGGCCGACGTGTTCGACCCCGACCAGCTTCGGCGGGCACTCGGGCACCCTGTGCCCGACATCGTGATCACCGACGTCCCCTACGGCGAACAGACCCGCTGGCACGGCTCCGGGGCGACGGCAGGAGTCACCGGCATGGTCGCCGCCCTGACGGCGGTGCTCCCGCCTGGCAGCGTGATCGCGGTGACCGTACGAGGCCGCAAGGTTCCCGTGGACCACGGGACACGGTCCCGGACGTCCTTCAAGATCGGCACCCGGGCGGTCGCGCTGTTCCGGACCTCCGCCCCCTGAACAGATCCGCTGACTCCCGGGTGGCCGGTTCAGTCCCCAATGACATGCACGCCGGGCTCAGTGCCGGCGCTGCCGTGGGACTACTTGAAGGCGGGCATGGCGGAGATCTCGCCGGAGGGTCCGCCTGCGGAGGCGGAAGACGCGGTCGCAACGCCGATGCCGAGCGCGAGAAGACCCGCCGCGGCCACGACGGCGAGCTTCTTGAGCAGCCTGGCGTGCTTCACGAGGCCTCCCACGCGATGCGCACCAGGGGTGATGGTCTTGGACGCAGAAATCACGACACGCTCCTCCATGTAAGGCTGGGGTACCGACCCTATTGCACGGGAGGAAGGCGACTGCGTCAGGTGAACACCCGACAAACGCGGGACATCCTGCCAGAGTGATCGGTGGCCTGGCGGTGTGAAAGACACCTGTAAGTGCGCACGTTTATACCTGCACAGGCGAAGCACGACACCGCCGTTCCAGCGGCGCGATCGGCCTCGTCCGTCCCATTGCCGACTTGCTCGAAGGAGAGTGCCGCTCCTCGTGACGCTGGAGATCCGATTCCTCGGCCCGTGGCAGGTCCTGGCCGCTGACGGACCGGTGCAGCTCGCCGGGCATCGACGTATCGGTGTGCTGGCCAGACTCGCCCTGAACCCGGGGCAGGCCGTGAACGCCGAGCGCATCCTCTCCGACATATGGGGAGACAGCTCCGCGGCGACCGCGGCCAAACAGCTCCACATCGTGATCTCCAAACTACGCCAAACGCTCGGACCCCACACCGCCGAAGAGATCATCCACACCGTGCCCGGCGGCTACCGGCTCGCGCTCGAACCCGTCCACATCGACGCTCACCTGTTCCTGCGCCTGGCCAAACGCGCCCGCACCGGCCAGTCGCAGGGCGCATCGGCCACCGCGGACGCCCTGTTCCGCGAAGCTCTGCAGTTGTGGCGGGGCGAACCCCTGGCCGAACTGACCGCTCCCTGGGCACGCATCGAAGCCACCCGCCTGGAGCAAGAGCACCTCACCGTCCTGGAGGACCACGCCGATCTCCGCCTCGCCGCGGGGGACCATCACGCGGTGGCCGCCGAGCTGGCCGTGCACGTGCGTGCTCACCCCCTGCGCGAACGCCCCGCGGCCCAGCTCATGCTCGCGCTGCACCGCGCCGGGCGCTCATCCGAAGCGCTCGCCGTCTACCAGGACACCCGCCGGGTCATGATCACCGAACTCGGTCTCGAACCCGGCACCGAACTCCGCCGCCTGCACCAGGCCGTCCTGGCCAAGGACCCCGTCCTCGACCTGACCACCCCGGCCCAGCAGGTCACGGTCAGCGGACGGTACATCCCTGCCGAACTGCCCGCCGACACCCACACCTTCACCGCCCGTGCCGCCGAGATCCACCAGCTGCGCACCGCACTCGGCCCGGACGGGAGCCTGGACCACGGACCGTCCGTCACCGTGATCGACGGCCCCGGCGGCATCGGCAAGTCCGCCCTGGCCGTCCACGTCGCCCACGCCACGGCTGCCCGGTTCACCGACGGCGTCATCTACGTCAACCTGCACGGATCCACTCCCGGACTCGATCCGCTGACCACGGCCCAAGCCCTGCGCCATCTGCTGAGCTCCCTGGGCCTGGACGGCGCCGCGACCTCCACCGATCCCGACGAGGCAGCCGCCCGCTACCGCTCCCTGACCTCGACGTGCAATCTGCTGGTGATCCTGGACAACGCCCGCGACGTCCGCCAGATCCGCCCGCTCATCCCCGCCGGCCCCGATTGCCGGGTCCTGATCACGTGCCGGGACGGGCTGGCCACCCTGGACAACGCTCGCCACCTCCACCTGGGCACGCTGAACGCCGCCGACGCCGTCGCCCTGCTGTCCCGTCTGGCCGGACCCGACCGGGTACACGCCGAACCACACGCCGCCGAACGGATCGTCCACCTGTGCGGCGGCTTCCCGCTCGCCCTGCGGATCGTCGGCGCCCGCCTGGCCGCCCGCCCCGACTGGACCCTGGCCGACCTGGAGAAGCGGCTGGCCGACGCCACCCGCCGCCTGGACATGCTGGAGTACGACGACCTGGCCATCCGAGCCGGCATCGCGGTCAGCCATCACCACCTGCGAGAAGAACCCGCCGGCCGCGACGCCGCCCACCTGCTGCCCCTGCTCGGCCTGCTCGACCTGCCCACCTACACCTCCGCCGCCACCGCCGCCCTGACCGGCTGGCCCCACCACCGCGCCGAAGCCGCCCTGGAACGCTTACAGGACGCCCGCCTCCTTGAGCCCGGCGCCGACCGCTACCGGTTCCACGACCTGGTCGGTCTCTATGCCCGCGAGCGGGCGCACCAGGACCCGTCCGAGGAGGAACGCACCACCGCCGTACGGCGTGTGCTTCACCACTACCTGACCACCCTGTGGATGGCGAGCACCGTGATCAACAGCGATCCCGTACTGCGATGCCCCGTCGAGTTGCCCGACAACATCTTCAAGGACCTGGCCGAGGCGGGACGATGGGTCCAGAGCGAGCGGGACAACCTGGTCGCCGCCGCGCAGCAGGCGCTGGCCGGCCCTGACCCGGCCACCGCCATCGGCCTGGCCGTCGGACTCCACTGGCCGTTCTGCTTCCAGGGGTGGCACACCCAACTGGCCGATCTCTACCTGCACGCCATCGAGGTGGCCGATCGTGTCGGGGCTTGGGAGGACAAGGCTCAGCTCCGCAGCTTTCTCGGCTGGGTCTACCGAGACCAGGGCCGCTACGACGCCGCCATCGCACACCTGGAGACGGCTCTCCTCGACTGGGACCGCGCCGGCCTGCCTCGGCGCAAGGCGGGGGCGCTCAACAACCTCGGGGTCATCAACACGATCGTGGGCCGTCTTGACGAGGCCCTCGGCTATCTGGAGTCCGCGTTGGAGCTCAACGACGACGCCGGACGCCCTGGGGCCGCGGCCACGATCCGCAACAACCAGGTGCACGTCTACTACCGACAGGGGCGCTTCGACGAGGCGATCGCGGAAGCACGCCGGCTGGTGGAGCCGCGGGAGGGAGGAAACCCGCTCGCCGATGCGGGCGTGGCGCACGGTTCGCTGGGCGACGTCTACCGTCACGCCGGCCGGCCGACCGAGGCGGCCGAAAGTTATGCGACGGCCGTGCGGCTGCTCGGGGAGTCGGGATACCGCCTGAAAGAAGCAGTCACGCGATGGTGGTTCGGCACCACGCTGCACGATCTCGAACGCCACGGCGAGGCCCGGGAACAGTGGGAGGAGTCCGTCCGCCTCCTGTGCGAGGCCCGACTGCTCACGCCCAGGGAAGCGACCGGGATCCTCGCCCAGGAGGTGCCGGAAACGCCTCAGCCGATCAAGAACATGCTCTGAAACGAGTGGCGGATCTTATCCGGCCTGAGACCCATGCCCGCGTACCCTTTCCACTTCGTCACGTCTCCTGGCTGAGCCCTTGCTCGACAAGCAGGCTGTACACGCGCATGCCGACAGGCCGTCACAAGGCAAGTAGCCCGTCATATCATGTGTGACGGGCTACTTGCAGGTTTGAGCTGCGGGAACGTTGGTTGTGAGAGTGTGTCGCGCGACCTGTCACCAGGCCGGATGGGCCGGGCGAATGTGGTTCGCTGCGCGGACCGTCCGATGACCCGTCACATGTCACATTCGGCGTATGTCGCCGTTCACAGCTTCCGCAGATGCATCGGCCACACCGGTGGCATGCGCACTGATCAGGTTACGTCTTTCCAACTGCTGCAGCCGACGGTGTTCTCGCATATTTTGATCTGGTTAATCTTATAGCCGCCGGTGTTGGCGCCGCCGCAGCCCTCGTCACCGCCGTCGGTGACCGTCAGCGTCATATTACCGTTCTGCGGGTGCCAGAAGATGCCATACGCGGTCACACCGTGACCGTCCGTCTCCTTGTCGCACGCCGTGAGATTGTGGTCATAGTATGACGTAACGGCATAGTCTGACCCATGCCAGGCCCACGTGTCCGCGCTGGCCGTGGATACCGTGGCAGCCCAGGCGAGCGCCCCGACCGCCGCGATGACCCCGATTCGCTTCATGATCTTCATTCGGTACAGATTAGCAGGCTATATTACCCTAAGTGGCTTGCCAATTACTACGCCGCTGGCTCACCCCGCCACGACGCCGAACCATGCTCCGGCCGCCTGCGCCGCTTACCCTGTCCACTGTCAGCGCTGCCACCCCCGGCTCGCGGCTCGCGCTCCATAACTACGTTCAGTACACCGGACGCTACGAAACAGTGACTGCTGCCTTTCATTTCTCGTCTCACCTGCCCTGACGCTAGACCGCAACAGACGGAACGACGGAGGTCGAGCAGGACCGGATCGACCGGCGGCTGGGTGATGGGGAGAGTACCTACGTCGAGCGAGGGTTTCAGGAATCGGCCGGATGGATGGGCGTGGTCGCGGCGGCGATCGTCGTGGCGCTGCCCAGGCCTCGCGTGAGGGGTTTCACGCGTTGGTGATGGAGATCGACTTCCTGACCGAATCCGACCGCGCCTGCTGGGAGTCGCTGGCCCGCGGCAAAGACACGTACTTCCAGGTCCAACGTGGCGACGACGACTACGAACGGCCTGGCGACGCCTGCTCGACGACGAGCAGGCACGCGGGATCGCCGCCAAGCTGGACGGCAGGATGGTCGGCATCGCGCACTACCTGTTCCACGCCAGTGTCTGGTACGCCGGGAGATGCTATCTGGCGGACCTGTTCGTGGACGAGGAAGTCCGGCGGCGGGGTATCGCGACGGCAGTGATCGAGTGGGTGGCACGGGACGCCAGGGAGCACGGCTTCCCAGGCCTCTACTGGAACACGTTGGAAGACGCCCCGGCTCGCGCGCTCTACGACAAGGTGGGCAAGTTCCACAAGGGGCTCATCCTCTACACCTACCGGCGTGACGATTCTCGGGTGCAGACGTGAAGTGCACAGCTTGCCGTAGCGCAAAGCCGCATAGCCGGGCAAGCCACGGAGAACGCGAAGCCACGTATTCTTCCCCCGTGGAACTGCGGTTCAAGACGCGCGAGTCGGACTCGGCGTGGGTCGACACCGTGTGGGCATGCACGAGCGAGCAGGTCACTGCAATGACGTCCGTCGCAGGGGTGCGTTGGGGCCTGGTGTTCTGGCAACACGCCGGCCGGGCGTACGCGGGCACCACCGGTCCCGAGACCCGGACCGGCACGGCGCCGGTGCCGGAGGGCGCGACCTTCACGGGCATCGAGTTCGCCGTGGGCACCTCGTTGCGGGCCGTGCCCACGCTGGCGCTGGTCGACGGCGGCATCGGGCTCCCCGACACCACGCGCCGGACGTTCCGGCTGGATGGCGCGCGCTGGGAGACGCCCAGTTTCGACGACGCCGAGGCTCTGGTCGAAAGCCTCGTCCGGGCCGGGATCGTGGTCCGTGACCTGCTCCTCGTCGAGGTGCTGCGGGGTCACCGTCCGGCCGTCTCGGGGCGCACGGTCGAACGCCGGTTCCGCGCCGCGACTGGGCTGACGCAGGGCACCGTCCGGCAGATCGAGCGCGCCCGCACGGCGGCGCAGCTGCTGGCTGCCGGCGACCCGGCCGCCGACGTCGTTGCCGAGCTCGACTACTTCGACGAGCCGCACCTGGCCCGGGCACTGCGCTCCCACGTCGGACGCACCGTCAGGCAGCTGCGCGAGGGCTCCGGCGGCGCGATCGCCCTCGACCTGGATCAACGCCTGACGTCGTAAACCAGCTTCAGGATCCCGTTCGAGTAGCTCTCCGATTCTCGCAGCGTCAGCATGTGCTTGTCTCGGTCGGCCCGGCCGAACAGGCTCTTCCCGGCGCCGAGCAGCACGGGAAAGACGAGCAGGTTGTACTGGTCGATCAGACCCGCGTCCGACAGCCGCCGAGCCAGCTCCGCGCTCCCGTGGATGAAGATCGCGCCGCCCTCACCCTCCTTGAGCGCGGCGACGTCCTCGGTCGAGCGCAGGATCGTGGTCAGCCCCCACCCGTTGACGATGGCGTCGTCAGACAGCGTGGTCGACACCACATACTTGGGCAGCTCCTTGTAGCTGGCGTGGTCCTCCGAGCCGGGCCAGACCGCCGCGAACGCCTCATAGCTGCGACGGCCGAACATCAGCGCCGTCGTGTCGGTGAGCTCCTCACCCTTCAGCGACCAGGCTTCGGGGACGAACTCGAGGTCCTTGAACACCCACCCGCCGCTACGGTGTTCTTCCCCTGGCCCGCCGCCAGGCGAGTCCACGACGCCGTCGAGTGACATGAAACCGGTGTAGACCAAGTTACGCACTGTGCTGTCTCCTCATGCTCGGGCGTACTGCCGGCTCCACGCTAGATCACGGCCGCGGTAGCCGTCTTGGACAGAAACGACACCTTGGTCAGTGTGCGATGTTGATCAGGTCCAGGTGAAGGTGCGGCGGAGCTGCCGGCGGGCAGGTTGTCCGCCAGTGATCCGACGGAGGACGCCGTTGATGGCGGCCCAGCGGATGACGGCTTCCAGGTCTCGGGGTAGCACCGGGCTGGGTCAGCGCCGGGGCCGTCTGGCGACCAGCACCTCGATGGCAAGTATCTGTTCCCACCGGCCTGCTGGGTTGTCGTCGAGCAGCGCTTGTCGCAGGGTCCTGACGAAGGCAGGCAGGTTGTCGCCGAGCCGGGAGGGTGAGCTGTAGGAGTAGGAAAGCTGGAGCCCGATCAACCCGTCTACGTCCCAGGTCAGAAGGCGGCTGAATTCGCGGGCTTGCATGCTGCTGAAAGGCGAGGCGGCCAACATCTCGTGGTGGTGCTCGCCGGTGGCGTGGAAGGAGTTGGCGGCGGTGTGGATGTCGAGCCCGAACTCCTCGCATACCCGCCTCTCGACCCCCTGCCACGGTTGCGCGTCCGGCTGCCACGGCTCTCCCTGCTGCCTCGTCGGGCTGACCAGCGCCACTGCGCCGCCGGGCGGCAGCAGTTCGTCCAGTTCCATCACGCCAGGCGCCTGCCCTCGGCGAGCATCTCCTGCGCCGGGTCCACAGCGAATACCGCCTTCACTCCTGGGGCCAGCGGGATCGCGATCGTCCCAGGGCCACAGCCGAGATCCAGCACTCGGCTGTCCGAGCCGAGCGTTTCCGCCAGGTGCGCGATCACCGCCTCGCCGTAGCCCGGGCGGTATCTGGCGTAGTACGGAGCGGCGCCGCCGAACAGGTCCTCCACGGATGGGACCATAGACCGACTCCGGAGCCCGGACCGTAGCGATCGGGACAACAAGGCGCAGAAAGGGGCGCCGCCCGGCAGTGCAAGCCGAGCAGGTCTCGGCCGGGCCTCAGGCAGGCGGCGCCAGCCGGCTTACTCGATCAAGAAGCGCATCGTTCAGATCTCCCACGAGCACCCCGTTGTTCACCGAGGGCCTGCAACGGGAAAGGATCCGCACCCAGGCCGGCGGTCCCTCCGCGTAGCCGAAGTGCAGAAGGAACATTTCCCGTCGTCCATCGCCGGTTTCCCTGCACGTGTTCCCGCCCGGCTCGGCCTTCAGCGAGTTCAGCTCCGCCGCCAACTCGCGCGCCTGCTGCTGCCCATGCTCCAGCCCGTCAGATGGGTGCGGTGTAGCGCTCCCGCTCTGCTTATCCCGGCAGACCAGCACCTTGATCGCCCCATCGGGCACCATCTGCTCATCCTGTCCCCGCCGCCCGGTCGCCGGGTCGCAGGGGTCCTTGGGCGGGAGGAGTGTCCAGGTCCCGGTGTGGTAGGCGGCGGTGATGCTGGGCCCGATGTATGAATTGCTGACGACTGTGCCGTTGGTGGTCGTGACGCAGGAGTTGACCTCTTCGGCGCTGCCCACCCACAGCGCCTGGCCATCGGCGTAGGCGAACCGGATGAGGTAGTTGGTCATCTGGCCGCCCACCAGCGTGCACATCTTTCCGACACGATCGGTGGTGACAGGAAGATATCCCAGGTCGTGGGCCATCGACTTGGCCTGGTCGGTCAAGATCCGTGATCCGGCGAGCGACCCCCTGCCCGGTCTCGAGTTCTGACCGGGGTAGGAGCAGATCAACGCGCTTGTCGGTCTACCGGGCACGAGCGAGTCCTCAACCCCGTCGAGATCGGCGGCCGCTGGAACCCAGTGGCCGATCTCGCTGCTTTCCCACCGCTGCGGACACGAAGCCGGCACCGGTGGCACAGGCTCGCCGACCCTGCCCCGACTCAGGACGACCGCCGCGAGAAGCAGGACCGCCGCTGCGACCACGCCAGTCCAGTGGATGGGTCTCACACCACTGATGACGTTGTCCGCCCGCCACCGGTTCACCGAAGTGCCGCATCAGGCGACGTTCGCCCTTACGCGAGCCCTGCGTACCGAACGTTGTGGCCGCTGGCGATAATCTACCGATGAGTCCCAGCGAACGTCCCATGCCGCCCCTGAACGCCGACGAGCGCACCACGCTCGAAAGCTGGCTTGACTTTCACCGCACAACACTCGCCATGAAGTGCGAGGGCCTGGACGACGAGCAGGCCTCCGTAGCATCCGTGCCACCGTCCGGCTTGACGGTAACCGGCCTGGTCCAGCACATGGCAGAGGTGGAGCGGAGCTGGTTCCGCCGCGTGTTCGCCGGAGAACAAGCCCCGCCCATCTACGACCCGCAAGCTGACCCCCGTGGCCCCGACGGCGGCTTTGAGCTGGCGAAGGGCGCCACCTTGTCCGACGCTCTGGCCACCTGGCGCGCGGAGATCGCCCATGCCCGCGAGCACTGCGCCGAGCGCGCTCTGGCCGACACCGGTCGTTTCATGGAACAGGACGTCAGCCTCCGCTGGATCTACGTTCACATGATCGAGGAGTACGCCCGCCACAATGGCCACGCCGACCTGCTCCGGGAGCGCATCGACGGCACCACCGGCGTATAGCGCCGATCAGACGGCGTTCGCCCTGCCGCGTCGACAGGGCGTAGGCACTGGTCGTCGGCGACGGAGGTGTCTCTGCACCAGCCCCGGCCCCGGCAGGAGGGCGCGCGCCGCCGTGGTGGACGCGGGTTTTGAGCCGGTGGGCGAGGTCGCGCTGCTGCCGCAGGCCGGTGGGTCGTGCTGCGAATGTCGGACAGGCGCAGCAGGGCCGGCATGCCGTGGACCGAGAGCCGGATGCTGCACGGGCCGACCCATGGTCGCTCACCGCCCGGTACGGGCGCCCCTGCTGCGGAACTCAGCCCTCGGCCCGGTCGTCCCCCGGACCGCCGAGGACTTTCACGTAGCGATGCGCCGGGACGGTGATGAGCCCGTCCGCGCTCGGTGCGAGGTGGTCGAACGGACCCTCGTCGACCCACCCCTTGCGCTCGTAGAACCTCCGGGCCCGGACATTGCCGGCGACCACCGCGAGCCAGGCCCGCCAGTGACCGTTCGCCGCGACACGGCGTTCCGCCTCGGCCAGCAGCGCGGTCGCCACGTCGGTGCCCCGGTGTCGCCTGGCCACGTAGACCTGCTCCACCTCTTCCTCGGCCACCATCACGAACCCGGCCACGGCACCCTCGACGGTCGCGACGACCGTGTCCCCGACGCGTCGCGCGGCGCGTTCCCCGAACGACTCCGGGGTCCGGACCGCGGCGAGTTCGTCGGGCACGTTTCCCCGGTGCCCGTCGCCCCACCCTTCGTGCCAGATGCGGGCGACCGCCGGCGCGTCTTCATCTCTCGCCCGACGCAGCTCCACAACTTCACTCCTCGCCGGCCGAGTGCGGGCTCTCGGCCCTCGAAGTCACCGGCTCCGCCACCTGCCACCGGCAGATCACCTTGGTGAACAGGTCGGCTCCGATGCGCTGGTAGAACCGCTGTGCCCCCACGTTGGCCGTGGCGACCTCCCAGCGGATGACCATGCCGTCCGCGGCCTCCGCGGCGGCGCGCATCAGCTGCTCCCCGACCCCGTCGCCACGCTGGCCGGCACGTACGTAGAGGTCGTCCAGCGCGAGATAGTCCGTGCCCGCCCACAGGCTGATCCTTTGGAGCCAGGACACGTAGCCGACCGCTCGCCCGTCCGTCTCCGCGATCAGATAGGTGATCTCGGGTCGGGTGAGCAGCTCTCTCAGCCGTTCGACGGTCAAAGTGATCGCGGAGCGCTGGCTCTGATGCTCGGCGATCTCGCAGATCATGCCATGGACGGTCGCCGCGTCAGCGGCGGTCGCACGACGGATGGACACCATGGTGAGTTCCTTTCTCAGCCGGTGGGAGGAACCTGACACAGGTGGCGGAGCGCCACGACGGCGGCGATGGCCGCGGGGGTCGACGATGTTCGTCACTCACGCTAGAAAGCCCAGGTGGTCGCCGAATCAGTGAAGTCGCCAGTCCCGGCCGGCGCAGGGTAGAACATCTCGATGCCGCTCGTCTGCATGTCTGGATCGTGCGTTCGCGCTGGTGGCTGGTCGTTCAAGCGTCGCGAAGCACGGTGGCGGGCTCGCGCGTGCATCGAGGGACTGTTGCCGGGGCTGGAGCGCAAGAACGGCACTGGCGAGTGCGCCGGCGAGTTCACACCGGAGGGGATGCAGCACAGTGGCCAAGCAGGTTGGTGACCTCCTCTGGGAGGAGGGGGACGAGCTCTCCGAAGAGGCCAACTGAGACAGGACACGACGAAGGGGCCGACTTGGATGGGGTCGGCCCCTTCGCGTTTACTGCCTCAACCAGGCGCGGAGGATGGGGGATTTGAACCCCCGAAAGGTTGCCCTTTACACGCTTTCCAAGCGTGCGCCCTCGGCCACTAGGCGAATCCTCCGCGGACGAGCTTACCTGACTCCGAGGGGTACGGAGACCACGTTTCTCTCCGAGCCTGCGGGGATGGAGCGAGCACTGCGGCATGCGGCTAGACTGTCAACGGACCCCTCGCGCGGCGTCATCCTGTGAACCTCCCCAGGGCCGGAAGGCAGCAAGGATAAGCGGGCTCTGGCGGGTGTGCGGGGGGTCTCTTCGTTGAGAGCCCCTCGCAGGCGGGATGGTCGCATGAGCCTTGCGCTTTACCGCAAGTACCGACCCGGGACCTTCGCCGAGGTCAAGGGTCAGGAACACGTCACAGATCCGCTGCGACAGGCCCTGCGTACGGGCCGGATCAACCACGCCTACCTGTTCAGCGGTCCTCGTGGGTGCGGCAAGACCTCCAGCGCCCGCATCCTGGCCCGCTCTCTCAACTGCGAGCAGGGTCCGACGCCCGACCCCTGTGGCGCCTGCGAGTCGTGTGTCGCGCTCGCCCCCACGGGCCCGGGCCACCTCGACGTCATCGAGATCGACGCGGCCTCGCACGGTGGCGTCGACGACGCGCGCGACCTGCGTGAGCGGGCGTTCTTCGCCCCCGTCTCCGCGCGCTACAAGATTTACATCATCGACGAGGCGCACATGGTGACCCGCGAGGGGTTCAATGCGCTGCTCAAGCTCGTCGAGGAGCCTCCGCCGCACCTGAAGTTCATCTTCGCGACGACCGAGCCGGAAAAGGTCATCGGGACGATCAAGTCGCGCACGCACCACTACCCGTTCCGGCTGATGCCGCCCGCGACGTTGCGCGCGTTGCTGGAGGAGATCCTCACCTCGGAGAGCGTGCCGTTCGAGCCGACGGCGCTGCCGCTGGTCGTCAGGGCGGGCGCTGGGTCGGCGCGTGACTCGCTGTCGATCCTCGACCAGCTTCTCGCCGGGGCCGACGACGACGGCATCACCTACGCCAAGGCCGTCTCCCTGCTCGGCTACACCGACGGCGATCTGCTCGACGAGGTCGTCAACGCGTTCGCGGCCCGTGACGGCGGCCAGGTGTTCCACACGGTCAACCGGGTCATCGAGGGTGGCCACGATCCGCGCCGCTTCGCTTCCGACCTGCTCGAACGCTTCCGCGACCTGGTGATTCTGGCCAACGTTCCCGAGGCGGCGTCGAGCGGGTTGCTCGACCGGCCGGCCGACGAGCTGGAGCGTCTCGTCCAGCAGGCCGCCTCGATGGGGCCGGCCGAGCTGACGCGCGCCGCCGAGGTGTTCAACGCCGGTCTCACCGAGATGCGTGGCGCCACCTCGCCGCGCCTGCTGCTTGAGCTGATGTGCGCGCGGGTCCTGCTGCCTGGCGCGGCGCAGGGCGAGGAGGCGCTGCTCGCCCGCCTCGAACGCCTCGAACGCGGCGGCGCGGTCGCCCAGATGGCCGCCCGAGCCGCATCGGCTCCGCCGGCGGGGCGCGGCATCTCCGGAGGTTCCGGTACGCCCGCGGGTCCTGCTACGCCGGCGGGTCCCGGTGTCCCCGAGGTCGCGGGCCATGGTCGGGTCGCTGCTTCGCCGGTCGGCGAGGGCGCAGGGCCGGGCGGTATAGAGGCGGCCCAGCCATCCGCCCCCTCGCCGAACGCCGGGGATGACTGGCCCACGCCCGTTCGTCCCGGTGCGGGCGGAGGGCAACAGGCAGGGAGCGATGCGTACGCCGCCCAGCCGTCAGCCGGTGCCGGGGACGGTTCCCAGGACGCTCCGGCCTCGGGCGGGTCCCAGGGCGCTCCCGCCGCAGGGGGACCGGGCGCGATCCAGGCGCAGTGGGCCGGCGTGCTGGCCGCTCTCAAGCAGCGCAGCATCGTCGTCTGGGCCAACGTGAGCACCAACGCCCAGGTGGTCGGCGTGGAGGGCAACCTGGTGACGCTCGGCTTCACCCAGGTCGGTGCGATGAAGAACTTCACGGGCGGCGGCAAGGACGCCGTCGTGGCCGCCGCGCTCGGCGACGTGCTGGGTGGCACGTGGCGGGTCGAGGCGGTCGTCGGCGGGTCTCCTGCCCCGTCCGCCCCGCGCGGTCCCGCACGTCCGCAGCAGCCCTCTCATGGCGGTGGCCAGGGGCCGGCCGGTCCGCAGGGGGCGCCGGCCGCACCTGCCGCGTCCCACGGCACGCCGGGCTCCCAGGGCCGTACGTCATCACACGGCGCCTCTCACGGCTCGTCCGACGGCGCCTCCCACGACGACCAGGGAGCCGCGGCGCAGGATCCCGGCCAACCTCCGGCCGGCCCTTCGTCCGCCCTTCCCGGCCCCCCGACCACCGACGAGTCGTGGCCGGACGCCCCTGACGACCTCGCCCCCGGCGCGCCTCCGACCCCCGACCCCACTCGTACGGTCGCGGCCGTCCGGCCGGCGGGTTCACCTGGTGGGGCGGCAGGAACCGGGCTGGCGGCGGCTCGGTCAGCGGCCAAGGCCGCCGCGCAGGCCGGTCCTCGCGTCCCTTCCCCCCGTGGCGGCGCCGCGGCGTGGCCGGACGCGGTCCCCGGCCGCTCCAAGGGCCCGGACGCCGACGAGGTCGACCCGCTCAACGACGCGGACGCCGATGTGGACTCGGTCTCGGGCATGGCGCTGCTGCAGCGCGAGCTCGGCGCCCAGGTGATCGGTGAGATCGACCACACCTGACCTCTGAGCACACCTCGGCGCACGGATGGCTGACCCGCGGCACGGAGGGCGGGGCAGACGCAGGGGGTCAGAGGAGGAGGCGGGCGCGGGCGGCGGCGGAGCGGGAGTCGGTGGGGGGCAGGGCGGCGAGGCGTTCGAGCACCTCGTAGTCGTCGCGCCCGTTGCAGGTCTGCGCGTATGTCCAAAGGTCGTCGGGTGTGCCGCGCCGAAGCAGGCAGGCCCGTACCTGGGCCTCCAGCTCGTCTCGTTCCCTGCGGATCTCCGGTGACTCCGAGCGCAGCAGCAGGGGGCCGTTGTAGGCACGGGCCAGCGAGGTCGGGTCACCTGCGGCGAGGTGGCGGCGCAACTCCAGGAAGTCGGCCTCGATCGGGCAGGTCAGCCGGTACGGTTTGGCCGCGATCGCGTTCCCGAACTGGGCCCGCAGCCGGTGGATCTCCGCCCTGATCGTCACGGGGTTGCCGTCGTCGCCGTAGAGCAGGAACGACAGTTGCTCGGCCGTCAGCCCGTGGGGGTGGAGCGCGAGGAGGGCGAGGAGCTCGGCGTGCCGGAGCGACAGGGGGCGTTCGTGGTCGTCGAAGGTGGCGGTGGGCGTGCCCGCGCCGAGGAACGTCATGGTCAGGGGCGGCGGCGTGGTGGCCGGCGAGGGACGCAGGAGGAATCCGCTCGAGAAGGGCTCCAACAGGGCGACGGAGCCGTCTTTGAGGAGCATGCGCTGGGTCTGGCTGCCGAGGGGGACGCGCTTGCCCAGGCAGCCCGACGGGTCGCCGGAGATGACGCGGCCGGTGGACGACAGAAGGATGCCGGGCCGCCCGCGCAGTGCTTCGTAACGGCGCCGGAGGTGTTCGTCGCGTTCGTACATGCGCAGGGCGAGCTGGGATTCGGCGAGCTTGGCCGTGACGGCGACCATGGCGACGGTGGCGGGGTGAAGGGTGCTGGCGGTGCCGCTGACGTCGACGCAGCCGATGATCTGGCCGGAGTCGGGATCGCTGATCGGGGCGGCGCTGCACGACCAGACGTGGAGCACGCGCATGAGGTGCTCCTCGGAGTAGACGTGCATGGGCCGGCGGATCGCGAGGGCGGTGCCGATGCCGTTGGTGCCGACGTTGTGCTCGGCCCACTGGTGGCCGTCGGCGAGGCCGATCTGGTCCGCGCGACGGATGACGGCCGGGTTGCCTCGTCGCCACAGCACGCGCCCGTTGTCGTCGGTGACGACCATCACGTGGTCGATCTCGTCGGCCAGGCTGGACAGGGTTTGGACGAGGAGGGGGAGGAGGGGCCGCAGCGGGTGGGCCTGGCGGACGTCCTCGATGTGGGAGGGGTCTAAGACGGAGGGCGCGTTCAACCTCTCCGGGTCGATGTGGGCTTCGAGGGAGCGACGCCACGATGCCGCGATCAGACGGCGTGGAGACTCCGGCCAGTCCTGGCCGGTCGCCACCGCTTCGTGTGCCCCGCGTAGGGCGCGGGAGTATTCGTCAAGATAGGCGTAACTCATCGGTCACTCCAAGTAGTCAGCTTGACTATCCGTCTTGAAGGCCCTTCGCGCAAGCCGTTCGCGAGGATTGCACAGAGTGATCAAATAGACGCAACCTGTACGCAACGTTCGCCTCAGTAGCGTCCCCGCCAGCGCGTCGGTTCGCCGGCGTGAGGCCGGGTCTCGGACGCTGGAGGGGGGCCTGAGACCCGGCCGGACTCGCCGGAAGCATCAATGAACGCCCGTCAGGGGACACGCCGGACAGCGAGCGGATCATCCGGGCAGGGGCCCCGGGACGAAACATGGGGCCGCCACCAGTACATGACGCCGCCCAAACACCGTAGGCTCGTGGCAGTCAAGAACGCGGAGCCACGAGGAGCGCACGACGGTGAACCCAGGGGATGTCAACCTGCAGCAGCTGCTGGAGCAGGCACAGCTCATGCAGCAGCAGCTTGTGAGCGCCCAGCAGGAGCTCAACGATGCGCAGATCGAGGGCTCAGCAGGCGGCGGCATGGTCACCGCCGTCGTCAACGGCTCGGGCGAGCTGCTCGAGCTCAAGATCGACCCGAGCGTGATCGACGCCGGCGACGCGCAGGACACCGCTGACACGATCGCCGACCTGGTGATCGCGGCCGTCCGCGACGCCGTGCGCGCGGCCGCCGATCTGCAGCAGGAAAAGCTCGGCCCGCTCGCCCAGGGGCTGGGCGGCGGCGGCCTCGGACAGTTGCCAGGGTTCTAGGCATGTACGAAGGGGTCGTCCAGAATCTGATCGACGAGCTGGGGCTGTTGCCCGGTGTCGGTCCCAAGAGCGCGCAGCGGATCGCGTTCCACCTGCTGGCGGCCGACCCGGCCGATGTCAAACGGCTGGCGCACGCGTTGCTGGAGGTCAAGGAGAAGGTCCGTTTCTGCCGCACGTGCGGAAACGTGGCCTCCGAGGAGGAGTGCCGCATCTGCCGCGACGCGCGCCGCGACACCCACGTGATCTGCGTGGTCGAGGAGCCCAAGGACGTCGTGGCGATCGAGAAGACGCGCGAGTTCCGCGGCACCTACCACGTGCTCGGGGGCGCGATCAGCCCGATCGACGGTGTCGGCCCCGACGACCTGCGCATTCGTGAGCTCATGACGCGCCTGGCCGACGGTCGCGTCACCGAGCTCATCCTCGCCACCGACCCCAACCTGGAGGGGGAGGCGACGGCGACCTACCTCGCCCGTCTGGTCAAGCCGATGGGTGTGAAAGTGACACGACTGGCCAGCGGTCTGCCTGTGGGCGGTGACCTCGAATATGCCGACGAGGTCACCTTGGGCCGCGCGTTCGAAGGACGGAGGCTGCTGGATGTCTGACGAGTGGAGCGTGCTGGCGCAAGAGATCTCCGGGCACGCACAAGACTACGTCGACGGGCTGACGAGGGTGGCGGGCGGCGAGGGCGGTGACGCCATCTGGTCGCTGCTGCTGGTGGAGGTCGCCCAGGTGAGCCTCGCGGGAGCCAAGCTCGGCGCCAACCGTGACGTGATCCTTTCCGGCAACTACGAGCCGCCGATGAGCGAGGACCCCGACATAGACGGCGTGCGCACGGCGCTGGCCGAGCGGCTTGAGGCGGTCGACGACTACGCCGAGGTGTTCGACCCTTACAAGGACACGGTGGTCACCCCCTACCGGCTTTCCGATGACCTGACCGCGGTCGCCGCCGACCTCATCCACGGGTTGCGCCACTACCACGCGGGCCGCCCGCACGAGGCGCTCTGGTGGTGGCAATACTCATATTTCAACACCTGGGGCAACCACGCGGGCGCCGCCATGAGGGCGCTGCAGGCGCTGGCCGCGCACTCGCGGCTCGACGTGGCGGAGGAGACCACCGCGGTCTGAGGAACATCCACAGAGGGGTATGGCCCATCGGGCGCATGAGACGGCTTCAGTAGACTGGCAGCTCATAGTCCAGACCGGGAGACTTCTTGTGGCCCTCGTTGTGCAAAAGTACGGTGGTTCGTCCGTCGCCGACGCGTCCTGCATCAAGCGGGTCGCGCAACGGATCGTCGCGACGAAAAAAGCCGGCAACGACGTGGCCGTGATCGTCTCCGCGATGGGCGACACGACGGACGAGCTGCTCGACCTGGCCGAGCAGGTGTCGCCGCTGCCTCCTGGCCGCGAGCTCGACATGCTGCTGACCTCGGGCGAGCGCATCTCGATGGCCCTGCTGGCGATGGCGATCGCCAACCTCGGCCACGAGGCCCGCTCGTTCACCGGCTCGCAGGCGGGTCTGATCACCAATTCGGTCCACGGCAAGGCGCGCATCATCGACGTGACGCCGAGCCGCATAAGCGAGGCGATCGCCCAGGGCCACATCGCGATCGTGGCCGGCTTCCAGGGTGTCTCGCAGGACACGAAGGACATAACGACGCTCGGTCGCGGCGGCTCCGACACCACGGCGGTGGCGCTGGCGGCGGCGCTCGAGGCCGACGTGTGCGAGATCTACACCGACGTCGACGGGGTCTACACCGCCGACCCGCGCATCGTGCCCGCGGCGCGGCAGATCCCCAGGATCTCCTACGACGAGATGATGGAGATGGCCGCCTGCGGGACGAAGATCCTGCACCTGCGCTGCGTCGAGTATGCTCGCCGCTTCAACCTGCCGATCCACGTACGCAGCTCGTTCAGCACCAAGGAAGGCACGTGGGTCGTCTCCGACCCTTACAACGAAGGAACCGAGATGGAGCAGCCGATCATCTCCGGCGTCGCGCACGACCGGAGCGAGGCCAAGATCACTGTTGTCGGGGTGCCCGACAAGGTCGGCGAGGCTGCCTCGATCTTCAAAACGCTGGCCGACGCCGAGATCAACATCGACATGATCGTGCAGAACGTCTCGGCCGCGGCCACCGGTCGCACCGACATCTCCTTCACGCTGCCCACGGCCGACAGCCAGGCCGCGCTGACGGCGCTGAAGAAGATCCAGGAGCGGATCGGTTACGAGTCGCTGCTCTTCGACGACCAGATCGGAAAGGTGTCGCTGATCGGAGCGGGCATGCGCTCGCACCCCGGCGTCACGGCGACGTTCTTCGCGGCCCTCGCCGACGCGGGGGTCAACATCGAGATGATCTCCACGTCGGAGATCCGCATCTCTGTCGTGGTCGGGGAGGACGGTGTCGACGCGGCCGTGGGCGCCGCCCACCGTGCCTTCGATCTCGACGCCGACCAGGTCGAAGCCGTGGTGTATGGAGGAACCGGACGATGAGCAGCAGGCCCAACCTGGCCCTGATCGGCGCGACCGGCGCCGTGGGCACCGTGATGCGCGACATCGTGTCGTCGCGTGAGGACATCTGGGGCGAGATCCGTCTCGTCGCCTCTCCCCGTTCGGCGGGCAAGGTCCTGCGCGTGCGCGGCGAGGACGTCGTGGTCCAGGCGCTCGCGCCCGAGGTCTTCGACGGCATCGACGTGGCCATCTTCGACGTGCCCGACGAGGTGTCGGCCGAGTGGGTGCCGATCGCGGCCGCCCGCGGTCCCGTCGTGATCGACAAGTCGGGCACGTTCCGCATGGAGCCCGACGTGCCGCTGGTGGTGCCCGAGGTCAATCCGCTCGACGCGCGCAACCGGCCGCGCAACATCATCTCCACGCCCAACTGCACGACGTTGTCGATGATGGCGGCCATGGGCGCGCTGCACGCCGAGTTCACGCTCACCGAGCTGGTCGTCGCCTCCTACCAGGCGGTGTCGGGCGCCGGCGTGGCCGGTTCCGCGCGGCTCTACGACGAGGTCGAGGCCCTGGCGGGCGACCGCAGCCTCGGCCAGGTGGCCGGTGACGTGAGCAGGGTGCTGGCCGACAAGCTGCCCGGCGAGTCGCCGTTCCCGGCGCCGATCGCGTTCAACGTGGTTCCGTGGGCCGGCTCCTACAAGGAGGGCGGCTGGGCCTCCGAGGAGCTCAAGCTCCGCAACGAGTCCCGCAAGATTCTCGGCATTCCGGAGCTCAAGGTCTCCGCGACCTGCGTGCGCGTGCCGGTGGTCACGACCCACTCGCTGGCCGTGCACGCGCGGTTCGAGCGCGAGATCACGGTCGCCGACGCGCATCGCGTGCTGGAGGCGGCGCCGACGGTGGTCCTCATGGACGACCCGGCGGGCGGGGTGTTCCCGACGCCGCTCGACGTGGTGGGCAACGACCCGACCTACGTCGGCCGTGTCCGCCAGGCGGTCGACTTCCCCAACACGCTCGACCTGTTCGTGTGCGGAGACAACCTGCGCAAGGGGGCGGCGCTGAACGCGGCGGAGATCGCCGAGCTGGTCGCGTCCGAGAAGTGACCGGATGGTGTGGTGTGACGCCGTGGGTGCCGCACGGCGTCCGCCGCAGGGCACGTCACCGGAAAAGGATGTCCCAGTGGTCGCCTTCGTCGGCGAAGACGGTGCCTGATCCGGATCGATAGAGCCGGGCGCCGTCGCTGCGGACTCCGGCCCGGTCGCTGACCTTCTTGATGTGCCGGTCGATGCAAGAGTTGTGTGAGATATCCAGCTTGTAGCCGTTGCCGTGGCTGTACTGGCCCGGCGCGTGGCCGGTCTCCGTGCCACCCGTCACCATGATCGGGCAGCCGCTCTCGCGCTTCAGCTGGATGATGCCGGCGACGGTCCCGGCACGCACGGAGTCGAACGAGGTGCAGTGGTGCCGGTGCTTGCTGGTGCAGTTGCCGGTCGACTTCGTACGCAGGCCCGAGCTCCGCAGCCAGCCGGCGGCGGTGGCGTGGGTCAGCTGTGCGGCCGCCTGCCGGGGCATCACGCGTGCCAGGTCCACGCTGGCGCGCTTGTGAGCCTTGTGCCGCCGTGTGTGGCGCTTCTTGGCCACCTTGGTGCGTTTTCGTGCCTTGGCGGCCTGTGGCCGGCGTTCGGCGGGCGACAGGTTCGCCCGCGGCTGGGCCGGCCACGGCTGCGCGTGTGTGGTGTCCGGCGCCTGCCTGCCTTCCGTGAGCCACCGCAGGTCGTCCAGCGGCCAGTTTCGCAGGGCCGCCAGATCCTCACGGTTCATCATGTTCTCGCGCGCCCAGGGGCCGGCGGGAAGCGGCCAGTTCTCGGAGGCGCTGGACTGCGTCTCCGCCATGGCTGCCCCCAGCGGTTGCGGGAGGGGATCCTCCCACCCGCCGGGCACGGCCTCGTTGGGGCCGCTTCCTGTCCGCTCCCCATCGGGGTGGGTGGCGGCGGAGGCGGCCGAGGCCAGCGCGATGATGGTGATCTCTATGCCGAGGAGCGCGACTACGATGAGGCGCACTGTTCCACGTATCCACATGTCGATGCCTTTTCGCGGAAATAGCCCTTCCGCCTGAAACGACAATCCCACCATTCACAGGAGATAACTCATGCCGCGGATGCAACTTTGCCGTGGATCGGCGATCACCGTGCGGCTTCATGACCTAACCAGCTTTCCCGACGTACAGTGACGAACGTGTCCGAAGCCCGAAACCGCGGATCGGAGAGCACCCGGGAGCTCATCGTCGAGACGGCGTTGCGGCTGTTCAGGGAGCGCGGCTTCGACGCGACCACCATGCGCGCCATCGCCGCGGAGGCCGGGGTTTCCGTGGGCAACGCCTACTACTACTTCGAGAGCAAGGAGGCGTTGATCCAGGCGTACTACGACCGCGCCCAGGCCGAGCACGAGGAGGCATGCAGGGCGTTCCTGGAGACCGAGGACACGTTCGCGGCCCGGTTGAGCGGGGTGCTGCGCGAGTGGGTACGCGTCTCCGAGCCCTACCACGAGTTCGCCGTGAAGTTCTTCAAGCACGCGGCCGAGCCGACCAACCCGCTGAGCCCGTTCAGCGAGCAGTCGTCCCCGGCGCGGGAGGCGTCCATCGCGATCTACCGCCAGGTCGTCGAGGGGTCGCGCGACCGCATGAACGCGGAGCTGCGTGAGGAGCTGCCCGAGCTGCTGTGGTTGTTGTCCATGGGGATGGTGCTGTTCTGGGTGCACGACACCTCGCCGGGGTGCGCGCGTACGTACCGGCTGATCGAGGTCACGGTGCCGCTGGTGGACCGGCTGGTCGGGCTGTCGCACCTGCCGGGGCTGCGGGGGATCACGAAGGACTTCATCGCGGCGGTCCACGAACTCCGCGCCTAGCCTCCCATACCGAGCGGTTGGTAGGGTTGACCGGCCAGCGTCCAACCGCGGGCGGAACCGAGCCGGAGGCCGTGCATGACGCAGAAGTGGGGCATGACCATTCCCTTCTACGACCGCTCGCTCGCGCGGTCGCAGGAGCTGATCGCGCAGCTGCCCGGTCTCGGCTACACCGACGCCTGGTCGGCCGAGGTCAACGGCGTCGACGGGTTCACGCCGCTGGCGCTGGCCGCGCAGTGGGCGCCGGGGATCAGGCTGGGCAGCGCCATCGTGCCCGTCTCGACGCGCGGTCCCGGGCTGCTGGCCATGTCCGCGGCCACGCTGGCCGATCTCGCGCCCGAACGGTTCGTGCTGGGCATCGGGGCGTCCTCCCCGGCCATCGTCGAGCGGTGGAACGCCGGCACCTTCGACAAGCCGTACGCGCGCACCCGCGACACCCTGCGGTTCCTCAAGAGGGCGCTGGCCGGTGAGAAGGTCTCGGAGGAGTACGAGACGTTCGAGATCAAGGGGTTCCGGCTGGAGCGGGCCCCGAAGGCGCCGCCGAGAATCGTGCTGGCGGCGCTGCGGCCGGGCATGTTGCGGCTGGCCGCAGCCGAGGCCGACGGCGCCATCACCAACTGGCTCTCCCCACAGGACGTACGCCGCGTGCGCGCCGAGATCGGCCCCGGCACCGAGCTGATCGCCCGCCTGTTCGTCTGCGTGAGCGAGGACGCCGCCCAGGTGCGCGAGATGGCCAGGCGGATGCTGGCCGGCTACCTGACCGTCCCGGTCTACGCCGCCTTCCACGACTGGCTGGGGCGCGGCGAGACGCTGCGGCCGATGCACGAGGCCTGGGCGGCCGGCGACCGGCAGGCCGCGCTGAAGGCCATCCCCGACGAGGTGGTCGACGACCTCGTCGTGCACGGCGACGCGGCCACCTGCCGCGCCAGGATCCAGCAGTACGTGGACAACGGGCTCGACACCCCCGTCCTCGCCCCCATCCCCGGCGGCGAGGTCTCCATCGACCAGGCGGTGCGCGACCTGGCTCCCCGGGCGTAGGAGGCGACATGGACGACGTACTGAGGCTGGACGCGGTCGCCCAGGCCCGGGCGGTCAGGGAGGGACAGGTCTCGGCGCGCGAGCTGGCCGAGGCCGCGATCGCCCGCATCGAGGCCCGCGACGGCGAGCTGAACGCGGTCATCCACCGCCGTTTCGAACGCGCGCTGGCCGAGATCGACGCCATTCCTGCGCAAGCGCCCTTCAGAGGGGTGCCGATCCTGCTCAAGGACCTGGGCTGGCGGCAGGCGGGGGAGCCGTACAGCGCGGGCTCCTCGGTGCTCGACGGCGCCGTGGACGCCCCCGACGGGTACGGCGTCGTCAGCCTGCGCGAGGCCGGGTTCGTCGTGCTCGGGCGGACCAACACCCCGGAGTTCGGCTCCACGATCACCACGGAGCCGCTGGCGTTCGGGCCCACGCGCAACCCGTACGATCCGGCGTACTCCGCGGGCGGGTCGAGCGGCGGCTCGGCCGCGGCGGTGGCGGCCGGGATGGTGGCGCTGGCCACCGCCAGCGACGGGGGCGGCTCGATCCGCATCCCGGCGTCCATGTGCGGCCTGGTGGGGCTCAAGCCGACGCGCGGGCGGGTCAGCCTGGGCCCGGCCATGGGGGAGGGGTGGAGCGGGTTCTCGTGCCCGGGGTTCGTCAGCAGGAGCGTGCGTGACACGGCGGCGGCGCTGGACGTCGTCGCGGGCATGCGTCCCGGCGACCCGTACGACGCCCCGCCGTTGCCGGGCCCGCTGGCCGCGGAGGTGGGGGCGGATCCCGGGCGGTTGCGGATCGGGTTCCTCGCCACGCATCCCCGGGGCGACGTGCCGGAGGAGCCCGAGGTCGCGGAGGCCGTCACGAGGGCCGCGCAGCTGCTGGAGTCGCTGGGCCACGACGTCGCGCCAGGAGGCCCCGAGGCGCTCGCGGAGCCGGACTTCACCCGGCACTTCGGCGCCATCGTGGCCGACCACCTGGCCGCGCAGGTGGCGGGCCTGGGCGCGGCGCGCGGCAGGCCCGTGGACGTGGAGGAGCTGGAGCCGCGCAACGCCGCCATGGTCGGCACGGCCCAGGGGCACAGCGCGGCCGACCACATCCTGGCCACGCAGTGGATCGACGGCTTCCGCCGGCGCATGTCCGCCTGGTGGGCCGCCGGGCACGATCTGCTGCTGATGCCGTCGCTCGGGGTCGCGCCGTTCCCGCTGGGCTGGATCCCGCCGAACGACCTCAGCGTGAGCCTCGGCAGGACGATGCACGCCGTGGCCTACACCTCGCCGGTCAACGCGACCGGGCAGCCCGCCGTCTCGCTGCCCCTGCACAGGACCGCGGCGGGGTTGCCGGTGGGCGTGCAGCTGGTGGCGGCGGCCGGACGGGAGGACCTGCTCGTCAGGGTGGCCGCGCAGGTCGAGCGTGCTCGCCCGTTCGAGCATGCGGCGCTGGCCTGATCGGCAGGAACTCGTGGCGGCGGCGACGCGTTATGTCGTGAAGAGCCACGGGTAGGGGGTTGTCATGATGGCAAAGGCAGCACGCGCGGCGGCGGCGTGGCGGACCTATCGCGAGGTGACCAGACCCGGGTCCCCCGCCTTGATGACCAGGGTCCGCGCGATCCCGCGGATGATCGGCGCCGTCATGCGCGGCCAGTACGACGGCATGGGCAAGGGCAAGCTGGGCCTGCTCGCGCTCGGCGTGGTCTACATCCTGTCGCCGGTCGACGTCCTGCCCGACTTCCTCATGCTGATCGGCGTCGCCGACGACTTCGGCGTCTTCCTGTGGCTGCTCGCCTCCTTGCTGGGCGAGAGCGGGCGCTACGTCCAGCACGAGCGCAGCGTCATCCAGGGCCGCGTCGAGGGCCTCGAACAGGCCTAGATCTCCTCCATCCGCAACCAGGCGCGCGACGGCAGCGGGTGGCCGAAGAGGCGGGCCGCGTTGCCGTACGCGACCCGTGCGATGTCGGCGGGCGGCAGCGTGCCGAGGTTGTGCGCGACCGACTTCTGGGTGTCGGGCCAGGTCGAGTCGGAGTGGGGATAGCCGCTCTCCTGGAGCACGTGGTCGAGGCCGACGGCGAGCCGCACTCCCGACAGCGCGTGGTCGTCGCGCGTGCCGAAGAAGAAGTTGCGGCGCAGCACCTCGCTCGGCTTGAGCCCGCCCTCCCATGACGCCTCACCGGCGACCGGGTGGTCGAGGGCGTAGTCGGCCCGCTCGGCCAGCATCGGCAGCCACCCGACGCCGCCCTCCACGATGAGGATGCGCAGCGCGGGGAAGCGCAGCGGCAGCCCCGACCAGAGCCAGTCGGCGCAGGCGAACATGGCGCTGGTCGGCATCAGCGTGGTGATGGCCTCGAGGGGCGTGTCGGGGGAGGGCACGGGCGACCACGACGCGTCGCCAGTGTGCAGGGCGACGACGGTGCCGGTCTCCTCGCAGGCCGCGAAGAACGGATCCCAGTGGCCGGAGTGGATCGACGGCAGCCGCAGCCTGGTCGGGAACTCGGGGAACACCACGGCCTTGAAGCCCTTGGCGGCGTTGGCGCGGATCTCCTTGGCGGCGAGGTCGGGATCGGGCAGCCACGGGAGCTGCAGGCCGATGACGCGCTCGGGGTAGGTGCCGGCCCAGACATCGATGTGCCACTCGTTCCACGCCTTGACCAGGGCCAGGCCGAGCTCCTGGTCGCGGGTCCTGGCGAACGGCATGCCCGACTGGCCGGCCAGCATGCCGGGGAAGCAGAGCGCGGCCCAGATGCCCGCGACGTCCATGTCCTTGATGCGTGCCTCGATGTCGTGGCAGCCCGGGCGCATGCTGTCGAACCTGACGGGGTCGAGGGTCCACTGCTCGCGCGGCAGCCCCGCGCCGACGTCGATGCCGGCGCACGGGTAGGTGGCCCCGCCGTAGCGCCAGACCTGGTGACCCGCCTCCGTCTCCACGACCTTGGGCGCGACTTCGGCGTATTTCTCCGGCAACCGGTCATCGAACAGGTCGGGAGGCTCGATCAGGTGATCGTCGGCGGAGATGATCACGTAGTCGCGCCGCCTCGGGTCTGGGTCGGGGAGCAGCGGCGTAGTCACGCACGTAACCGTACGACGAGGGGATAACGTCGAACAAGCTGCGACGTATCCGTTGGGTCTCCGAGATCAACACATCGGGAGCCGACTCGTGTCAAGGCGCCTCCGTCAACAGGTGGTCGCGCAGCTCGTCGACGGTGTCCTGGGCCAGGCCGAGCACCTGGTCGGCGTACGCCTCGACCGAGCCGTGCCGGTGCACGAGGTCGGTCAGGAAGAGCCGCATGGTCTCGGCGGGGGCCAGACCGAACCCGGGCCACGGAGAAGTGCCCGGGTGTCTCCTGCCCCAGTCGGCGATGAAGCGGTCGGTGGCCAGCCCGGTGAGCGCGTAGTCGGCCACGATGTCGTCCTCGCCGACCCCCGCCAGCGACAGGACCAGCGCGGTGAGCACGCCGGTGCGGTCCTTGCCGGCGGCGCAGTGGATGACGGTGGGGGCGTTGTCGGCCCGCGCGATGGTCTCCAGCGCGGTCCTGAGGTTCGCCACGCCGTCCTCGGTCACCTCCAGGTAGCGGTCGGCGAGGTAACGCTCGATGCCGATCTCCTCGTCGTAGGTGGTGGCGGTGTCCCAGCGGCGGCCCTCGACGGGCAGGTTCTGGTAGAGCAGGCCGTCGGACTGGGGTACGCGGCCGTACCTCTCGATCTCGAACGCGTGCCGCAGGTCGATGACGGCGCGTACGCCCAGGTCGCGGAAGGTCGTGAGATCGTCGCCCGCCAGCCAGCCGAGGGAGTCGGCCCGGTAGAGCCGCTGCCACCGGACGACACGCCCATCTTTCGTGAAATATCCGCCTACGTCGCGGAAATTGCAGAGGTTGGTGAACTTGATATGCCGCACTTCACCACCTTAGCGGGGTGCGCTCTCCGCTTCCTCGGCCTGCGACGCCCCCTCCGAGCCCTTCGCGGCCGCCGCCCTCCGCTCGGCCACCTCGCGGCGGATCAGCAGGATCCACCCGCCGACGGCGATGCCGATGAACAACCACCACTGGACGCCGTAGGCCAGGTTGAGCCCGCCGCCGGCGCCCACGTCGGGCTCCGGCACCGGGGCGGGAGCCGCTGCCGGCCGCGGCTGCTGTTCCGTCAGCTCCACGTAGCCGCCCACCAGCGTGTACGGCAGCCCTTTCCCGATCCTGTCGACGTCGATCAGCAGCACCTGGCCAGGAGGCAGCCCTGAGCGCTCGCGGATGCCGCTGGACTCCTCGGTCTCGCCCGGGCGCAGCCGGCCGGTGACCGTCACCTGCCCGGCGGGAGGCGGCGGGACCTCGGGCGGGGTGTCGGCGGTGGCGCCCGCCTTGACCCAGCCCCTGTTGACGATCACCGCCGTGCCGGGGCCGGTGACGAGCGGGGTCAGGACGTAGTAGCCGGGCCTGCCCTCCTGGGGGCGCCGGCGGACGACCAGGGCGTGGGACGGGTCGTACGTGCCCGCCACCGTCACCTTCCTGAACCGGTTGTCCTCGCGGACCGGCCGGCCGGGGGCCGCCAGCCGCTCCAGCGGCACGGGCGCGGCCTCGATGTTGGCGGTGACCCGCTCGCTGTTGGCGGACCGTTCTTCGAACCGCCCGAACTGCCACCGCCCGAGGAACACGAAGGCGGGGATGACCAGCAGCACCACCACGTGGAGCGCGAGCCATCGAGGCGTCAGCAGGAACCGGTACACGCTCTCAAGACTAGGCGCAAGGAGGGGCGCCACCTGCGGCGGGCCGCTCACGCGCTCCTGAGTTCGGCGCTCTCGCCGGGGACGGGCGTGACCTCGCGCGGGCCGCTCACCTCGTGGCCGTCCTCGCAGCGGAACTGCAGCTCGACGGGGGCGCCGCACCCGCGGTGGGTGAGCCGGACGGGCGGTCCTTCTTCGCCTGTCAGGTATTTGTCGCCCCAGTGCATGAGCGCGACCATCAGCGGATAGAGGTCGCGGCCCTTGTCGGTGAGCCGGTATTCGTCGCGCTGGCGCTGCCCGGGCTCGCGGTAAGGCTCCTTGCGCAGCAGGCCCTCGTCGACCAGCCGGGCCAGGCGGGCGCTGAGCACCTGGCGGGGGGCGCCGGTGATCGCCTGCATGTCGGCGAAGCGCCGCACGCCGCTGAACGCCTCGCGCAGCACGAGGAAGGTCCACTTCTCCCCGACGATGTCCAGGGTGCGCTCGATCGAGCAGTTGTCCGCTCGGAGACCCATACGAGACGGCACGTTCATCTCCCTATCATACCTGAGTTCAATTGACAGACTCAGGAGCGACAGGGCAGGCTGAGTTCATGCACGGAACTCAGATCCGCCAGGCCTGCTCTGACGACGAGGAGCGGATCAGACGCTTCCTGGCGGGTTTGTCGCTGCACACGCAGACGCTCCGCTTCTTCACCGGCGTCGCCAGCCCCGCCGCCGGGCTGGTGCGCGCGCTGCTCGCGGTGGACGAACGCCGCGACGCCCTCATCGCCACCACCGCCGACGGGGAGATCGTCGGCCACGCCATGAGCTATCGGGGCGAGTGCAGCGACGTGGAGATCGCCGTGGTGGTGGCCGACCGGTGGCAGGGGTTCGGGCTCGGCCCGCGGCTGGTCGACATGCTGCTGATGCGGGCCGCCGTGCGCGGGGCGAAGACCGTGGCGATGGACGTCCTGGGCGAGAACCGGCGGGTGCTCAGGCTCATCCGCAGGCTCTGGCCGGACGCCCAGATGACGGTCACCTCCGGGTCCGTGGCGGTGACCGCTATGATCAATCAGGCCGGGCCATTTGCGGAATAACGTTCTGGTGGCACACCATTGACAGCGTGAAGAGTGTCAAGAACGGACGCGACGGCCGGACCCGCATCATCGAGGGTGCCCTCCGCCGGTTCAGCCAGGACGGGGTCTCCGCCACCACGCTGGCCAGCCTTCGCGAGGAAAGCGGCGTGAGCGTCGGCAGCTTCTACCACCACTTCGCCAGCAAGGAACATGTCTTCGGCGTGCTGTACGCCGAGATCCTCACGGCCTACCAGAGCGCCTTCCTCGCCGAGCTGGTCAGCCACGAGGACGCCCGCGACGGCATCGAGGCCGTGGTGGCCTTCCACATGCGCTGGGCGGGCGAGCACCCCGAGCGGGCCAGGTTGCTGGTCAGCGAGCGGCCGCCCCGCAAGAACGAGCCCGGCGGCGCCGAGGTGGCCGAGGAGCGCCGCGCGTTCTTCCGCAAGGTCTCCGACTGGTGGCGCCCGCACATGAAGAACGGGCTGCTCCAGCCCGTCCATCCGACCATGTGCTACGTGTTGTGGCTGGGGCCCGCACAGGAGATGTGCCGCCTGTGGTTCGCGGGCGCCCACACGCCGACCGACGAGGAGATCAGGGGACTGGGCGAGGCGGCCTGGCAGAGCCTGCGCCAGCGACCCGAATAGCGGGCACCCTCCAGCTGCCCCTGCCGAGCGAGATGTCGAGCCGCAGGTCGCCGCGGTGCCTGCGCAGGCCGGGCACGCGTACGCGGGCGAGCACGGCGTACCTGCCCTGATGCGGATAGCCGAATCCGAGCTCGCCCGGCAGCACGCGCAGGTCGTCGCGGTTGCCGCAGCGCGGGCAGGTCCACGAGACCAGGTCCATGCCGCGGTGGTAGCTGGAGCAGGCGCGGAAGTAGTCGTCTGGAACAAACCGGGAATCGCAGGCCAAACAGGGGATCAGCATGAGTCCGCTCCTCCGGATGACGCGCTGGCTTCTCTAGACATATCGCGTCCCGGATGACCGGCGCAGGCAGAATGCCGGGGCGGATCGGTAACAGTATGAACACTCTCGGTATCGGATCATGCGTAGGAGTCCGCGATGAAAGGATGGACTTGTGGAACGACTGCGTGATCACCTCCTGGAGACCGGTTACACGATCGACGGCGTACGCGAGCGCCTCGGCGCGATGGCCGCCTCCGCGCTGTCCCGGGAGGAGCTGGTCCCGGCGCTGCGCGCCACCGCCGACGGTGATCCGCTGGCGACGCTGATCAGGTTGTGGTGGCTCGGCGTTCCCGTGCCTGCGAGCGCGCTCCCGCCCGCCGTCACGCGGTCCGGGCTGGTCGAGACCGACGGCGACGAGGTCCGCGCGACGGTCCACCTGCAACCCTGGGAGACCGGCGGCTACCTCGTCTCCGACCGCAAGGTCCGGCCGGGCGATCCCGCGCTGCGGCCCGACCACGTCGTGGGGGCCGGCGGCGCCTCGGCCAACCTGGCCCAGCTCGTCACCCGCCGCCCGGTCGGGCGCGCGCTCGACCTCGGCACCGGGTGCGGGGTGCAGGTGCTGCATCTGGACGGGCGGGCCGAGCACATCGTGGCCACCGACCTCAACCCGCGGGCCCTTGAGCTGGCCAGGCTGAGCTGGGAGTTGTCCGGCGTCGCAAAGGTGGACGCGCGCACCGGGTCGATGTTCGAGCCGGTCGAGGACGAGTTGTTCGACCTCGTCGTGAGCAATCCGCCGTTCGTGATCGGCCCGGAGGGGAGGCTGACCTACCGCGAGTCGGGCGCCGAAGGCGACGGCTTCTGCCGCGACCTGCTCCGCGGGACGCCCCGCCATCTCAGCCCCGGCGGACAGGCCCACTTCCTGGCCAACTGGCTGCACGTCGAGGGCGAGGACTGGCACGACCGCGTCGGCGGCTGGCTGCGCGAGACCGGCTGCGACGCCTGGGTGGCGCAGCGCGACGTGCAGGACCCCGCCGAATATGTCGAGCTCTGGCTCAGGGACGCCGCCGAGCAGGGCACCAGGAGCTACGCGGAACACTACGACCGCTGGTTGTCCTGGTTCGAGGAGCGCAAGGTCGAGGCCATCGGATTCGGCTGGATCACGATGCGCAACTCGGGCACGCTCGACCCGGTCGTGCGCGTGGAGCAGCTCACCCACCAGGTCAGCCTTCCGGTCGGCGACTACGTCGACTCGGTGATCGACGCCGTCGCGGCCGCCCACCGGGCCGGCGACCTCGACGCCGCGCGGCCGCGTACCGTCGAAGGCCTGCTCGACGAGCGGATCGGCCTGCCGGGCGCGGAAGACCCGATCCGCATCGTGCTGCGGCAGACGCAGGGGCTGCGCCGCACCAGGGAGGTCGGCACGGTGGAGGCCGCGCTGGCCGGCGTCTGCGACGGCGAGCTGGCGCTCGGGCCGCTGCTCAACGTGATCGCCGAGCTGGTCGGCGACGGCGAGATCCCCAACGCCGACGCGGTCAGGCCCCTCATCGCCGAGGGATACTTCCTGCTTTGATCCGGCATTGATCGGACGTTGACACCGCGGGTGGAGGCTCGAGGCCAGGCACGGCCTTGGGGGGTTCGAGGGCCGTGTCAGGTCCGGCCGGTCGTCTATGTGAGGCGGCTGCCGCCTCGCGGAGCATCCCGATGACCGGGCCCCCTAGCGACGCGTGGCGGCGAAGGATGACCGGCCGGGCCGAACTTCAGTCGATCACGAGCACATCGTGACTCCCGAAGGACAGCCTTGATCAACCATGTGTGGATGACACGTCTGGACGACGAGCTGTACTCAGGACTCGACGACGGTCTCGCCGTCGGTCCCGGCGACGGGCTCGCCAGTGGGGGCTCCAGTGGAGATGCCAGTGGAGATGCCGGCGGGCTCGTCGGTGGGGGCGCCGTCGAGCAGGACCTTGAGATCGCCGGCCTCGGGAGCGCCGAGCCGGGAGAAGATCTCGAAGGCCTGCCGTAGGCAGTCGAGACTCCTCCCCACGCTGCCGGGCCCGTGATCGAGGCCGCGCAGCGCCTTGCCGAGGACGGTGAGCGAGAGCGCCTCGCCGTAGGGGTGGCCGATCTCGCGGGAGACCACGAGGGCCTGCTCGGCGTGGCGCACGGCCTCGGGGTAACGCTCGGCGGCGATGAAGGTCTCGGCCAGCCTGGAGCACACGCGCTGCTCCCAGACCCGTTGCCTGCTGGCCCGGAAGAAGGCCAGGCACTCGGCGTGGTGGTGCACGGCCTCGGTGAGCCGGCCGACCCGGGAGAGCACGATGCCGAGGTGGTAGCGGGCGCGTGCGGTGCCGGCGCCGCTGCCGATCTCGGTGAAGATGGCCAGGCCCTTCTCCGCGGCCGCGATCGCGTCGTCAGGGCGGCCCAGGCCCAGGTGGTCGCGGGCCGAGTAGCTGAGCACCAGGGCCTCGCCGGCCGGCACGCCGTTCTCGCGGTAGAAGCGCATCGCGGAGTCGAACAAGGACAGCGCCTCCGTGTGGCGGCGCTGCCTGCCGACCACGACGGCCAGGGCGTTCAGCACCTCACCGGTGACGACCATCTCGCCGCGCTCGCGCGACAGCTCGTCCACGCGCCTGAAGTGCTCCTCGGCCGCCCTCAGCCGGTTGCCCGCGAACAACACCCGGCCGAGCACGTAACGGGCACGCAGCTCGCCCGCGGTGTCGTCCATGGCCAGCGCGGCCGCCAGCACCGCCCGCGTGCTCTGGTCGAACTCGCGCGTGTGCGTGCCCGACTCCAGCAGCGGCTCCATCGCCACCAGCAGGTCGGCGGCGGGCAGGAGGTGCTCGGCGGCACGCGCGGACGCGGCGGCCTGGTTGATGGCGGCGAACAACGAGTCGCCCTCGGCGATCAGCCACGCCACGGCCTCGTCCACGCTCGTGAACGTGCGCCCGCTCCCCACCACGACCAGGTTGGCCGAGATCATGCTGCCCTCGTACGCCAGCCGGTGCGCGGACTGGGCGGAGGCCAGGTAGAAGCCCAGCAGCCGGCGCAGCGTCATCGTCCTGGCCTGGGGCCGCTCCGTCTTCTCCAGCTCCCGCCTGGCGAACAGCTTGAGCAGGTCGTGGAAGCGGTAGCGGCCCGGCGCGGGCGCCTCCAGCAGGCTGGCGTCCACGAGCGACTCCAGCACCTCCTCGGCCTCGAACGCGCTCATCGACAGCACGGCCGCCGCGGCCCCCAAGGAGATGTCGGGGCCGTTGGGCAGCGCGAGCAGCCGGAACGCGCGGGCCTGCGGGGCGTCCAGCTGCCCGTAGCCGAGCGCGAACGTGGCCTCGACGGCCAGGTTGCCCACCCGCAGCTCGTCGAGGCGGCGCTGCTCGTCGGCCAGCCTGGGCACCAGCGAGGCGACCGTCCACGACGGGCGCGCGGCCAGCCTGGCGGCCACGATCCGCACCGCCAGCGGCAGGAACCCGCAGGCGGCCACCACGTCCATGGCCGCGCCGCGCTCGGCCGAGACGCGCTCGGCCCCGGCCACGGCGGTGAACAACGCCAGGGCCTCGTCCGGCTCCATCACGTCGAGGTCGACCAGCCGCGCCGACGGCAGGTCGGCCAGCTTGCCCCGGCTGGTGACGACGGCCGCGCACCCCGCGGAGCCGGGCAGCAACGGGCTGACCTGCTCTGCGTCGCGGGCGTTGTCGAGCAGCACGAGGATGCGGCGCTCGGCGAGGATCGACCGGTAGAGGGCGGAGCGTTCCGCGAGGCCCTCCGGGATGACGTCCGGCGGGACGCCGAGCGCGCGCAGGAAGGCTCCGAGCGCCGACTCGGGCGCGGTGGCCTCGCCGGAGTAGCCGCGCAGGTCGGCGTAGAGCTGGCCGTCGGGGAAGACCTCGTCGACCTGGTGGGCGACGTGCACGGCCAGCGCTGTCTTGCCGACGCCGCCGATGCCGGAGATAGCGACCACCGGCACGCCCTCGGGCGACGACTGGGCGGGCGAGCCGGCCGACACCATCGTGCGCAGGCGTACCGCGATCTCCTTGCGGCCGGTGAAGTCGCTGACGGCGGCGGGCAGTTGCGCCGGGCGCGGCAGGTCGAGCGCCTGCGGCTCCTCTTCGTCCCGCGGCTCTGCGGCGTACGCCTCGTCGTCGGGGACGGGCGCGGCGGCCAGGGTGGGGTCGGCGGCCAGGATGCGCTGGTGCAGCGCGGTCAGCTCGGGGCCGGGCTCGATGCCCAGCTCGTCGACGAGCGCCTCGCGCGTCTCGGTGAACACGTTGAGCGCGTCACCCTGCCGGCCGCAGCGGTAGTAGGCGAGCATGAGCTGGGCCCGCAGCCGCTCGCGCAGCGGGTGGTCGGCGGTCAGCGCGATCAGCTCGGAGACGACCTTCGCGTGGTTGCCCAGCTCCAGGTCGACGTCCATGAGCGTCTCGACCACGCTGATGCGGCGCTCGACCAGCCGGTCGCGCTGGTGCTCGGCGTACGGCCCGACGGCCCCGGCCAGCGGCTCGCCCTCGAACAACGACAGCGCCGCCCGCAGCGCCCTGGCGGCCTCGGACAGCCTGCCCGCCTTGCGCGCGGACTCGGCCTCGCGGATGCCGCGTTCGAAGCGGGTCAGGTCGAGCGCGTCGCCGGCCAGCCGCAGCGCGTAGCCCCTGCCGATCGACGTCAGCAGCTCCGGGCGGGAGCGGGCGGGCCGGTCGGGTTCGAGCACCGTACGGAGCCTGGAGACGTAGGTGCGCAGGGCGCCCAGGGCCCGCGGCGGCGCGTCCTCACCCCAGACCGCGTCGATCATCTCGTTGGGGGTGACCGCGTGCCCTTCCCGCAGCAGCAGCATGCCGAGAATGGAACGCTGGAGCGGGGTGCCGAGGTCGAGTTCCCGGCCATCACGCCACGCGCGGACAGGACCGAGCACGGCGAACCGCAGCTCGCCTGGAACGCTCTGACCAGCCATGCCGTCTGTCTCCAAGCCAATGGAACGATTTGCTACCGAATGATAGATCCATCGTTGCTCGTCACCTAGATGCCGGCTGATCGTTCACCGGGCCGTTGATCCGCCGTTGATCAGGCGTTGAGCTCGCCCCTGGATGCTGGTGGCCGGCTGGGTATGACACTCAGATCGGCACCGAGCACACGCGGGGGCGTGTCATACAGAGCGCCGGCAGGCAGGCAAAAATACCGGCCCCGCCCAGAAAGTTCGGGCGGGGCCGTGACGGACGGATGATCAGGACGCCTCCGCCGCTGCCGGCCTCATGGCGATCCGCCAGGAGCCCGGAGCGGGCATGGGCACACGATGAGCGGGTGTTCATACGCGGGAAACTCTTTCGCCGGCGGCTGCGGACGGGGTGTCTCCGCAGGATGACGACCCTTTGTGGGGGGTGGGGCAACCGGCTCACGGGATTTATGGGGCTGTCGGGAAGAGGATCGCCTAACCGCTGCAGGGGGCGGGTACGAGCGCGGGCGCCTGCGCGGAGCGTACGAGCGAGAGCTCTTTCAGTCCCATCGACAGATGGTTGAGGTTGGCCGCGATCCACGGGAGCTGGAGCGGGTCGGGGCTGGTCAGAGCGGTCAGCCGCTCCTGCGCGGACTCGCCGTAGAGCAGGCTCACCGCCACGCGCATCCGGGCCGCGGCGGGGTCGTCGCCGAAGGCGTGCCCCGGCAGGACGCCGATGCCGTGGTTCTCCAGCAGAAGTTTGGTGATCTCGGCGGAGCCGCCGAGTCTCAGGTGGCTGAGGTCGGGGTAGAGGTAGAAGCCGCCCTGCGGGGCGGGCACGTCGGCGCCGATTTCCAGGAACCTGTCACGCACGGCCCGCGCGACCAGGCCGTGCAGCCGGCGGCTGCGGGTGATGCGCTCGGTCAGCTCGCGTGGATCGCTGAAGGCGTAGGCCGCGGCCTCCTGTACGGGTGCTGCGGGCGCCGACCAGATCTCGCTGGCCACCGCGAGCAGGCGGGCCCGCAGTGCGTGACCGTCGTCGGGGAGCCGGGCGACGCCGATCCGCCAGCCGCCCAGGGCCAGGCTCTTGCTGAGGCCGGTGGTGACGATCGTGCGCTCGGGTGCGAGGTCGGCCGGGGAGGTGTACGGCAGGGCGGGGTCGTGCAGCAGGTCGCGGTAGATCTCGTCCGAGATGATCATCAGGTCGAGCTCGCGGGCGACCTCCACCAGGCGGCCCACGGTCGCCGGCGTGGCCAGTCGTCCCGTCGGGTTGTCGGGCAGCGTGACCAGCACCGAGCGCACCGTCCTGCCCTGCGCCCTGGCCAGCCGCACCTGGGCGGCCACCAGGTCGGGGTCGGGCACTCCGCCCTCTCCTGGAGGTGCGGGCACCAGGATGGGGCGTGAGCCCACGAGATCGGCCTGCGCGGCGTAGCTGACCCAGCTGGGCATGGGCAAGACGATGTCTCCGCCGATAGCCAGGAGCAGGCCGTACAGCAGTGACTTGCTGCCAGGTCCGCAGACGATCAGCTCGGGGTCGGTGATGAGCCCCCGTCGTGTCCAGTAGCCCGCCGCCGCGACCCGCAGTCCGGGCGCCCCCGCGACCGGTCCGTAGCCGTTGTGCTCCGATGCGGCGGCCAGCCTCTCGCGCAGCGCCGGGTGGACGGGCAGACCGGCCTCACCGAAGGCCAGGTGCAGCACACGTTCCCCGGCGCGTCGTCTTCGTTCGATGTCCTCATTCGCCGCCAGAGTGGCGGACAGAGTTACCGTCATGTTTGTCACGTTCCCAGGGTGGTTGCCAACAGGCATCAGGACAAGCGAGGCTTTTCGTGGGTAGGCATAAGGAAGTCTGATGCTGGAATTGCGACGTTTGGTGCTGATCTGCGAGTTCGCACGCCGAGGAAGTATCTCGGCGACTGCCGAGTCGCTGGGGTACAGTCCTTCGGCCGTCTCGCAACAACTCGTCGCGCTCGAACGCGAGACCGGCACGGCGCTGATCGACAGGACCGCGCGCAGCGCCGAGCTCACCGACGCGGGCCGCCGGCTCGTCATGCACGCGGAGCGCATCCTGTCCATGGTCGAGGAGGCCGAGTCCGACCTGTCCGCGCACGCGGGCAAACCGGCGGGACGGGTGGTCGTCACCGCGTTCCCGACGGCGGCGGTGGCGTTCGCGCCCGCGCTCGCGCGCTCGTTGCGCCGCCACACGGAGCTCACGCTGCGGCTGGGGCAGAGCCGGTCGGGGCGCGGGCTGCGCGAGGTGCAGTCGGGCGAGGTGGACATCGCGCTCGTGGACGACTGGTACGGCCGGGTACGTGACAGCGACAGCCTGCGGGTGTTCCCCCTGCTGCGCGACCCCCTCGTGCTCGTCGTGCCGCGCAAGCACCGCCTGGCCGACCCGGAGGTGCCGCTGGACCTGCGCGAGCTGCGGGACGAGGCGTGGATGGCCACGCCCGACGGCGAGCCGTCGCGGCTGGCCGTGGACCGCCTGCTGGTGGACGTGGGCGGCACCCGGCCGACGCCGTGGGAGTTCGAAGGGCTGGGGACCATCCTGTCGCTCGTCGCCAAGGGCATCGGCATCGCCGCCGTGCCCGCGCTGGCGCTGGCCGCCGGGGTGCGAGGGCTGGCCGTGCGGCAGTTCCCCGGCAACCCGGTGGGCCGCGACGTGCACGCCGTCGCCAGAAGCTCCAGCGTCAACCGGCCGTCGGTGTCGGTGACGCTGCGGGCCATCCACGTGGCCGCCCGCTACATCGCGGCCGACCTCGAGCCGGTACGCCCGGCGGAGCGGCGGCGCCCCGAGGACGACATGCTCGCCGACTGGCCCGACGGGCCGGTCCGCTCGACCAAGGACGTGGTCGGCCGGTCGTTCGGCGAGTGAGGCGCCGGGCTTCGGCCACGACCGCCCCCCGGCCGGTCGTGGAGGCGATAGCGTCTGCGTCCATGGCGCCGACGTACGACATCGAGCACCTCCTGCTCTTCCAGCACAGCGTCCGCACGGTCGCGGGCGTCGACGAGGTGGGCAGGGGCGCGTGGGCGGGACCGGTCACCGTCTGCGCCGTGGTCACCGACCTGTCCGAGCCGCCGGCGGGCCTGACGGACTCCAAGCAGGTCTCCGCCGCCAGGCGTGCGCCGCTCGCCGCCGAGCTGGCCGCGTGGGCGGCCGGAGTGGGCTACGGCGAGGCCACCCACGAGGAGATCGACAGGCTCGGCATGACGCAGGCCCTGCGCAGGGCCGCCCGCCGGGCGCTGGAGGCGCTGCCCGTACGCCCCGACGCGGTGATCCTCGACGGCAAGCACGACTACATCGGCCCGCCCTGGCCGGTGCGGCTGGAGATCAAGGGGGACGCCGCGAGCATCTCGGTCGCGGCGGCGTCCGTGCTGGCCAAGGTGCGGCGCGACGCCTACATGGGGACGATCGGCTGCGACGAGTACGGTTTCGCCGAGAACGCCGGCTACCCGTCGCCGCCGCACCAGGAGGCCCTCGCCCGGCTGGGGCCCACCCCGCACCATCGTCTTTCGTGGTCCTACCTGGACGATCTGCCGCAGTGGCGGCATCTGAAGCAGCACCGTGATCCGCTGGCGGGGGAGGGGCAGGCGACGCTCTTCGGGTGAGCGGGCGCAGCGGGCTCGCTGGGAGTGAGGCCTTCCGGGTGGCGGCTCTCTCCGGATGACCGCCATGATGGATCAGGTGCGAATCGGCATTTTTCTGATCGCGGCGCAGTTTCCCGGCCAGGAAGCCGGGCGCGTGCTGTCCGACGCCGTCGAGCTGGTCGTGGCGGCGGAGGAGGCGGGGTTCGACGACGCGTGGATCGCCGAGCACCATTTCATGTCCTACGGCGTGTGCCCGTCGGCGACCACCCTGGCGGCGGTCGCCGCCGGCAGGACCACGCGCATCGGGCTGGGCACGGCCGTGAGCGTGTTGTCCACGCAGCATCCCGTGGCGTTGGCCGAGCAGGCGGCGATGTTGCACCATCTTTCCCGCGGGCGGTTCACGCTGGGCGTGGGCAGGGGCGGGCCGTGGGTGGACCTGGAGGTGTTCGGCACGGGGGCCGAACGGTTCGAGCGGGGCTTCGGGGAGTCGCTGGACGTGCTGCTCGACGCCCTTTCCTGTGGCCGGGTGGCGGCCGGCGGGGAGTTCTTCCGGTTCAGGGAGGTCGGGGTGGTGCCGGAGGCGGTGCTGCGGCCGGTCGTCGCGTGCACCTCGGAGCCGACGGTGGGGCTGGCGGCGGCGCGCGGCCTGCCCATGTTGCTCGGCATGCACATCGGGGACGCGGAGAAGGCGGCGCTGGTCGCGGACTACGCTGCGCGCGGGGGGACGGCGGCCGGGCACGTGGCGGCGGGGGTCGCGTACGTGGCGGACTCGACGGCCCAGGCGGTGCGGGAACTCGGGGAGTCGTTGCCGCGGTGGCTGGGGCCGGGGCTGGCGGGCTATGTGCCGGTGGACGGCCGGCCGCGCCCTTCACGAGACATCCCGGCATATGCGGATCTGCTGACGCGCATCCATCCGGTCGGGTCGGCCGGACACTGTGCGGAGACCCTGCTGCGCACCGCGGAGAGGACCGGAATTGAGCACTTCATCCTGATGGTGGAGGGTCTGGGGGAGCATCGCCGGACGCTGGAGAACATCAGGCGCTTCGGCGACGAGGTGCTGCCGCTGCTGCCCCGGTGACCCGGCGGGGTGCCGGGTCACCGGGAGGGATCAGCAGTCCACCAGCTCCGGCTTCTGGTTGAGGATCTGGGCGCGCGGAGTGACGAACTCGTGCAGGGCCTTCGTGGCCGTCGGGTCGAAGACGGCGACCCGGTGGCAGTTCTGGAAGGCCAGGCGGACCCCGAAGTGGCGCTCCAGCGCACCGCGCATCGCGTCGCTCGCCAGGCAGCGCAGGAGCTGGCCGCGGGCCTCCTCGGACGGCGGTGGCACCGTGTTGTCCGCGAACTCGGCCCCGGTCTGCTCGCGCCGGCTCGCCAGGTCGCTGATCAGCGACCACGCGTACGGCAGCGAGTCGCGGACGCACGCGACGAAGGCCGCGTCGTCCACGTCACCGGCCCTGGCCTGGTCGAGCAGATCGTTCGGAACGGTCAGCGACATGCTGTCTCCTCTCGAAAGGGATCAAATGTGACGCTAGGCGGGGATGGGGGGAGCCTCCAGATGCCTGGAGGGGGACAGTCGTGTGATCAGGGCCCGTAGACGAAGCCCGGATCTATCTGCTCGGCCAGGTCGGTGCCGGTGCGCTCGTTGCCCCACGCGCGGGCGTTGCGCAGGTGGAACTCCACGGTCTGCCGGCCGAAGCGCTCCCAGTCTTTCTCCTGCTCATCGAGGGTTTTGCGGAGCAGGGCGAGCGCGTCGGCGTTGGCCGGCTCGAGGTCGTCGAGCGTGAAGTGGCGGCCCTGCTCCATGGCGCGGACGGCTGATGAGTGCTCCATCCAGGTGAGCAGATCGTCACCCACGTGCTCGCGCAGGAACTCGACGTCGGACTCGCCGTGCACCTTGTTGCCGACCACGGCGAGCGCCACGTCGTACTGGGCGGCGTAGTCGCGATATTGCCGGTAGACGCTCACGCCCTGCCTGGTCGGCTCGGCCACGAGGAACGTCAGGTCGAACCGGGTGAACAGGCCGGAGGCGAAGGAGTCGGCGCCGGCGGTCATGTCGACCACGACGTAGGAGCCGGCGCCGTCGACCAGGTGGTTGAGCAGCAGCTCGACCGCGCCGACCTTCGAGTGGTAGCAGGCCACGCCGAGATCGTCCTCGCTGAACGGGCCGGTCGCGAGCAGGCGCAGGCCGTCGGGTGTGGTGAGCCCGAGCGGGTCGGCGGCGAGGTCGTCGAAGCTCAGCAGCGTGGATCCGCGGCCAGGCGGGGTGGTCTTGACCATGGACTCGGCCGAGGGGATGCGCGGGTTGGCGCCGCGCAGGCGCTCCTTGATCTCGGTGAGGTGGGCGCCGAGCGGCTCGGGCTGCCGGTCGAGGCCGAGCACGAGGGCGAGGTGCTGGTTGATGTCGGCGTCGATGGCGACCACGGGGCCGCCCTGGCTCGCCACATGCCTCGCGAACAGCGCCGACATCGTCGTCTTGCCGCTGCCGCCCTTTCCGACGAACGCCACTCTCACGGCGCCTCCTCTTGGGGATGAAAATCGTTACCGTTTCTGTCGAGCCTCATCATGCCACACTCGCTCCATGCGGAACGACGATTTGGCACGCGCCGTATGCCTGCGTGAGGAAGGCCAGGGCGAGCAGGCCCGGCAGCTCCTCGTCGAGCTGGCCCGGCGGCACCCTGACGACGCCGAGGTGGCCTACCAGGCGGCGTGGGCGCACGACGCGCTCGGGTTGGAGGCCGAGGCGGTCCCCTACTACGAACGCGCGCTGGCGGGCGAGGGGCTGAGCGACGCCGACCGGCTGGGCGCCTTCACGGGGTACGGCAGCACCCTGCGGGTGCTCGGCAGGCACGCCGAGGCGCTGGAGACGTTCGAGCGAGGGCTGAAGGAATTCCCCGGCGACGGGGCGTTGCGCACGTTCATGGCGATGGCGCTGCACAACGCCGGGCGCTCCGCCGAGGCGGTCACGACGCTGCTCCAGGTGGTCGCCGGGTCAGACCGGGCCGGCGGGTACGCCCGCGCCATCGCCTACTACGCCGACCACCTGGACGAGACGGTCTAACCGCAGGTGGCGTCGAGGTTGATCGGGCTGTCCGGCTTCGGCGTCGCGGGCGGCTTCTCGCGCGTCGGCACGGTCCTGGTGGACGGGCGCTCCCTCAGGGCGTCGGAGACTTTGTCGCGGATGAGGCGCCAGTCGGGGTTCGCCGTGTCGATCAGCGGCGGCACGAAGCTGAGGCTGCGGATCCTGGCGTTCTTCACCTTCTGCGACAGGTCCACGACGGCCGGCAGGAGGTCCTGGGGCAGGTCGGTGGAGATGGTCCGCTTGGCGGCCGCGGCCAGCCGCTCGAAACTGTTGATTACGGTCATCGGCTCGGCCTGCTTGACGACCGCGTTGAGCAGGCACTTCTGCCGACCCATGCGGACATAGTCGTCGCTGTCGGTGCGCGAGCGGCCGTACCACAGGGCCTCCTCGCCGGACAGCCTGCGCGTGCCGGGCGGCAGCAGGCCCTCGCGGTTGCGGCCGTACACGATGGGGTCCTTGATGGTGACCCGTACGCCGCCCATGGCGTCGACGAGCTCCGCGAAGCCCTTCATGTCGACCAGGACGTGATACTGCACGGGAAGGCCGATGATGCCGCTGATCGTCTGCTTGAGCAGGGTGGGGCCGCGCTCGCCCTTCGGCACGCCCGGCACCATGTCCGGGTGCTCCTCGGCGTACTGGAAGATCTCGTTGAGCAGGCCGGGCGTGTCGGGGCCTGCGCCGGTGAAGCCGAACGGGAAGCGGCTGCCGGCCGGGCCGTGGGGGAGCGGCACGCGCTGGAGGTTGCGCGGCAGGCCGAACAGCGTGGTGGCGCCGGTCGTGGTGTCCACGCTGGCCACGGTCATGCTGTCGGTGCGCACGCCGGGCCTGCCGGGCGCCGAGTCGCCGCCGATGAGCAGGAACTGCACGCGCGCCGCGCCGTTCCACGGATCATGGGCCATGATGGGCGTGCTGTCGGCGCTGGACGGGAACAACGTGTTCACGACGTCCCGCGACAGGTAGGCGATCCTGGCGGCGTAGGCGGTGGGAGCCAGGATGAGAGCACAGAGGGCGACGGTCAGCGTCGTGGTCAGGAAGCGGCCGATCCGGTCCGTGCGCGGGGGGCGTACGAGGACGAACGACCAGACGATCACGCCGGTCCAGGCCAGGGCGATCGCCACCAGCGCTACGGTGAGCACGGTCAGCCAGCGGGGCTGGACGGCCAGAGACAGGAGGTTGGCGCTGTACGCGGTGAAGACGGTGAGCACGCCGGCCAGCATCAGCACGTACGCCGCCATGAGTGCCAGACCGGACCGGCGGCGCTCGACCGCCAGGTGTGCCACTCCCCACAACATCGCCGCGCCCATGGTCAGGGCGATGCTCGCTCCCAGGCCGAATCCTCGTTCTCTCTCCGTCATGCCTGGTCAAACCCCCAATGTGTGCCCATCCAGGTCACCCTAGTAATGAGCAATGCGCTGTGATGGTGCGTCAGGGCGGGGTCCGGTCAATTCCCGGTCAAGACCAGCTTGAGATATAACGTGAATGTGGGCAAGCGACACGGTAGATACGGGTTCGACGCACCCTGGGCGCTGGCGGGTCTGCTCCTCGGAGTGATCATGCTGGCGGCGCTCACGGTGTTGTCGTTCGTGTACGACGTCCCCGAGGCGGGGGTCGCCTTCCTGCTCGGCGGCACCTACACGCTGGCCAGCGCGGGCAGCCACCTCTACACGACGCGGCGCGGCAAGCCGGCCGTCTGGGCGGCGGAGCTGGACCGCCTGGAGGGCGGCGAGCGCCTGCTGGATCTGGGCTGCGGGCGCGGCGCCGTCCTCACGCTGGCCGCACGGCGGCTGGACGGGGGCCACGCGACCGGCCTCGACCAGCGCTCCAAGGAAGCGCCGCGGGCCAGGGCGAACGCCGAGCGGGAGGGCGTCGCCGACCGGGTGTCGCTGGTGGTGGGCGACCTGCGTGACCTGCCGTTCGAGGACGGCGCGTTCGACGTGGTCGTCACCGACCAGGCCATCCACACCATCGCGCGCCCCGGCGGGCGCGAACAGGCCGTGCGCGAGGCGCTGCGGGTGTTGCGGCCCGGCGGGCTGATGTTGATCGCCGACCCGCACCACACCCGCGCGTACGAGGACACGCTGCGCTCGCTCGGCGTCGTCGACGTACAGCGGCGCGACGCCGGCTGGCGGTTCTGGTACGGCGGGCCGTGGTCCCGCACGGAGATCCTCGAGGCCAGAAGCCCCGCCGCATAGGGAAACGTTTGCCGTTCGCTCGCCGGGTATCGAGATGACCTTATGAGCGACGTGGAAACCGGCACCATCACCACGAAGGTGCCCGCGCGGCTGGACCGGCTGCCGTGGTCACGCTGGCACTGGATGATCGTCATCGGCCTGGGCACCGTGTGGATCCTCGACGGGCTCGAGGTCACCATCGTCGGCAACCTCTCCGCGCAGCTCGCCAAGCCGGGCAGCGGCCTGGACATCACCCAGGCGCAGGTGGCGGGCACGGCCGCGGCGCTCTACGTGGCGGGGGCCTGCTCGGGGGCGCTGTTCTTCGGCTGGCTGACCGACAGGTTCGGCAGGAAGAAGTTGTTCATCATCACGCTGCTGGTCTACCTGGCGGCGACGCTGCTGACCGCGTTCTCGTTCAGCGTGTGGTGGTTCTTCCTGTTCAGGTTCGTGACGGGTTTCGGCATCGGAGGCGAGTACGCCGCCATCAACTCGGCCATCGACGAGCTCATCCCGAGCCGGCACCGCGGCCGCATCGACATCATCATCAACGGCAGCTACTGGCTCGGCGCGGCCGGCGGGGCCCTGCTGACCGTGCCGCTGCTGAACGACCTCCCGGTGAACATCGGCTGGCGCGTCGCGTTCGGTCTCGGCGTGGTGCTGGGCCTGGCGATCCTGCTCGTCCGCCGGCACGTGCCGGAGAGCCCGCGCTGGCTGTTCATCCACGGCAGGGGCGACGAGGCGGAGAGGATCGTCGAGGACGTCGAGCACCAGGTCGGCGAGGAGCTGCCGGAGCCGTCGCGGTCGATGACCATCCACCAGCGCAAGTCCATCGGGTTCGTCCGCATCGCGCACACCATGGTCGCGCTCTATCCCAGGCGGACCGTACTCGGCCTGTCGCTCTTCGTCGGGCAGGCGTTCCTCTACAACGCCATCACCTTCGGGTACGCCCAGATCCTGTCCACCTTCTTCGGCATCACCACGAGCACCGGCTACTACTTCGCCGTGATCGCGGTCGGCAACTTCCTCGGCCCGTTGCTGCTCGGCCACCTCTTCGACACCGTGGGCCGAATTCCGATGATCTCGGCGACGTACATCGGGTCGGGGCTGCTGCTGCTCGGCACCGCCTGGCTGTTCGCCCAGGGGGCTCTCACCGCGGTGACGCTGACCGCCTGCTGGTCGGTGGTGCTCTTCGTGGCCTCGGCGGGGGCGAGTTCGGCGTACCTGACCGTCAGCGAGATCTTCCCGATGGAGACCAGGGCGATGGCGATCGCGTTCTTCTTCGCGGTCGGCACCGCCTGCGGCGGCATCGCCGGGCCGCTGGTCTTCGCCAACCTGGTCGAGAGCGGCGTGCCGGGGGACACGGCGCTCGCGTTCGCCATCGGCGCGCTGGTGATGATCGCCGGAGGGTTGGTGGAGCTGTTCCTGGGGGTCAAGGCCGAACGAAAGGGGCTGGAGGACATCGCGACGCCGCTCTCCGCGGCCGAGGTGACCAAGGCCGCCTGATTTCCGCCCGCCGCCGATCGGTTTAGGCCGCGTAAAGCCGAATGAAATCGCTGTTCTGTAGAACGGTGGCCATGGTCGAAAACATCAAGAAAACCGTCAGCACACTCGGCGCCGTGGCCTTTCTGACCCTGGCAACGGCAGCCGCCCCCGCCCAGGCGGCCTCGGCCGCCGACATCCCCGTCGACAGGTGCAAGAGAGGAAATTTCTGCATTTACGATCCCCCCAGGTACCCCCTCTGGCAGTACAGCGGGAACATCAGCCACACCCACACCTTCGACGGAGGGTCGTCGTGGATCAGGAACAACGGGTATAGAGTCGCCGGCGCCGACCACATCCGCTTCACCTACCACTATTTCGGCGAGGCGAAGAAGACCGGATGCCTGCATCCGCCTGGCGACGGCACGACGATCAAGAAATTCACCAAGAAGAAGAGCGTCAACATCAACTCGGTCACGTGGGTCGGCGCCTGCTGAAACCCGCCGTGTCTGACCCACCGCGGGGGCGGCGATGCCCGGAGCCGTGAATCGTCCTTCTTGTGCCTGACACCGTGTGAGGCGGTATGCCAGTATGTGCCGACTTCAGGGAGACATACCATGGCGATGGCTGAGCGGGTCGACGAGGTCCTGCGCGCGGGCAAGGCGCCCAACTTCCACGGTCTCGTGGTGATGCGGGGCGGGGAGGTCGTCCTCGAACGTTACGGAGCCGGGCCGGATCACCGGCTCGGCGAGGACCTGGGGCACGTCGTGTTCGACCGGGACACGCTGCACGACGTGCGCTCGGTGTCCAAGAGCGTCGTGGGGCTGCTGTACGGGATCGCGCTGGGTGAAGGGCTGGTGCCGGAGCCCGGCGAGGGGCTGGTGCGGCAGTTCGCCGAATATCCGGATCTGGTGGCCGATCCCGAGCGGGCGCACCTCACCATTGAGCACGCGCTCACCATGACCCTCGGCCTCGAATGGAACGAGGACGCCCCCTACACGTCCCCGGCCAACAGCGAGATCGCCATGGAGCTGGCGCCCGACCGGTATCGCTACGTGCTGGAGCGGCCCGTCGTCGAGGAGGCCGGAAGGCGGTGGCTGTACTGCGGGGGCGCGACGGCGCTGCTCGGGGGCGTCATCGCGCGCGGCACGGGCAAGCCGCTGGAGGAGTACGCCGAGACCGCGCTGTTCCGGCCGCTCGGCATCGGCGACTTCCACTGGTCCAAGGGCGACGACGGGCTGGCCATGGCCGCGGCCGGGCTGCGGTTGCGCCCGCTCGACCTGGCCGCCGTCGGCCGGCTGGTGCTCGACGGCGGCCGCGACATCGTGCCCGGCGGGTGGATCACGGAAATGCTCACGCCCCGGGTCGTGATCGAGGGCGAGTTCCGCTACGGCTACCAGTGGTACATCGGCACCGGCGAGCGCCGCCAGTACGAGGGCATCGGCAACGGCGGCCAGCGACTGCTCGCGGTGCCGGAGGAGGACCTGGTCGTGGCGGTGACGGCCGGCGAGTACGACCGGGACATGGTCAGCGCCACGACCGTGCTCGACGCCGTGCTCGGCAGGTGAGGGGGCAGGGAACGGGCATGACCCGCCGGGCTCAGCGGGGCAGGATGTCCCGGTCGAAGATGTCGATCGGGAGGTAGAGCGTCACCGTCGGGTTCGGGATCGTGACGATGCAGCTGATGCGGATCTCGACGGGTGCGACGCTGAGAATCACGTACGCCTGCTCACCGCTGTATCCCAGCCCCATGAGGTAGTCCACGGCCCGGCGCATCGCTTCCTGCGCGGCGAAGGTCGCGTCCTGGTAGCCCTGTTCCGTGCCGTTGCAGCAGAAGCCGTTGAAACCGAGGTAGCGGTCGGCGCCGAAGTGGGCGACCAGCGGCGTGGGCTGGACGAGCGGCGTGGTGATGCGGTGGCGGGCCATGCCGTCCTTGATCAGGTGCAGCCGCAACCACGTCCGGCCGTCCATCTCCATGGCGTTGAAATTGCACTCGCCGTCCCCCGCCGACAGGTGGTGGTCTCCAAGCGACAGCAGCGCCCCCTCCACGAAGACGGGGAAGTAGATCTTGGCTCCCGGCCCGAGCCGGTTGATGTCCATGTTGCCCCCGTTCTCCCGCGGTGGCTGGGTGCGGGCCGCCACCCGCTGGGCCTGCTCCCCGAGGCCGCGCAGCAGCGCGTTGCGCGGGTCGGGGGCGAAGGCCCGGCCGTCGGCGTACAGCGGCTGCTCCCGCTCGTGCCACAGGCGCATGAGCTCGAAGGACGGCGCCACCCCGATGGTTCCGACGTGCGGCTGGGCGGGGATCCTGACGCCGGGCACCTCGGGCGACTCGGCCATGCCGCCGCGGGCGTGCCAGGTCGAGCGATAGCCATCGGGAAAGATCTCGCCGAGCAGGCCTGGCGTACCGGGCAAGATGTTGGAGAAGGCGATGCCGCTCAGCGGCTCGACGCCCATCACCTCAGCCACCAGCACATCGCCGGGCCGCGCGCCCTTGACGTGGACCGGCCCGGTCAGCGGGTGCATGCGGGACAGGTCGACACGCCGCAGCTCGTCCAGGCTGCCGTTGTCGTGGATCTGGTAGTCGTCGTAGGCGGCCGACTCCAGGATCACCTCGCCGCCCGGATCCACCGCCACGGCCGGTGGAATCTCGGGGTGCCATCGGTTGTGCCCGATCTCGGGCTGGGCCGCCAGTGGGATTCCGACCTGGCAGGTGACGCGGGGCACGTCCAGGTAGCGGTCGCTGAAGCGGGAGAAGGGCTCGACGTTCATGTTCCTCCCTGATCGGGGGTGGCGGTGAAGCGCACGCCGGTGAACGGCGCGCGCCAGGCGGTGACCTCGGCCGCGAGCGCGGCCGGCGTCGCGCTCGGCTCCAGGGCGCGGGCGAGGAACGCGGCCAGCACGGGCATGTCGTCCTCGTCCATGCCGATGCGGGTGATCTCCGGGGTGCCGAGCCGCAGGCCGTTCATGTCGCCGGCCACCGGCTCCATCGGCAGACCGATGCCACATGCGAGCAGGTTGGCGGCGCGCAGCCGGCGTGCGGCGCGCTGCCCGCCGCCGTACGAGTGGGCCGGCAGCGCGAATTGGTGCGAGCTCGTCCCGCCACGTTCCGCGGCGAACACCGGCACGTTCAGCGCCTGCAACTCGGCCGCGAGCCTGGCCGCGTTCGCCACCATCGCCCGCGCATAGGCGAACCCCTCGGCCTTCCAGTCGAGCATCGTGACCGCCAGCGCGGCGATGCGGCCCGCGTCGGAGTTCGCCGTCAGGCCCGGGTAGGCGATGGCGTCCAGGCGTCCCGCCAGTTCCTCGTCATCGGTGACGATCAGCCCGCCCGGCGGCCCGCCGAGGCTCTTGTAGGTGCTCATCGTGACCACGTGCGCGCCCTCGCGCAGCGGGTTCGGCCAGAGGCGACCGGCGATCAGGCCGCACATGTGGGCGGCGTCGCAGAGCACGCGCGCTCCGACGGAGTCGGCGATCTCGCGGACGGCGGCGATCGGGTGCGGGAAGAGGTTGAGGCTCCCGCCGATGGTGATCAGCGCGGGGCGCAGGCGTACGGCCAGCTCGCGCAGCGCGGGCAGGTCCACCGTGTAGCCGTCGTGGGCGGCGGGAGCGGGGACGGTGGTGAGCCCGTACAGACCGGCGGCTCCTTCGGCGTGGTGGGTGACGTGGCCGCCGATGCTCGCGGGTGGGGCGATGATCGTGTCGCCGGGACGGCAGACCGCCATGAAGGCGTACAGGTTGGCCAGGGCGCCAGACCCGACGCGGACCTCGGCGAAGTCCGCGTCGAAGACCTGCGCGGCAAGCTCGGCGGCGATGATCTCGATCCGCTCGACGGCCTCCAGCCCTGTCTCGTACTTCTCGCCCGGATGGCCGAGCGAGGCACGCGAGCCGAGCCCGGCCGACAACAGGGCCTCGGCGTGGGGATTCATGACGTTAGTCGCCGGGTTCAGATTGACCGCCTCGACGCCGTGGATGCGCTTGTTCCACAACGCCAGCCGGGTGATCTCTTCGAGCGTGGCGGCGGGCGGCTGCCCGGCCAGGCGGCCTGCGACCTCGCGCGTCAGCCGCTCGGTTGCGGTGGAAACCCATGGGCGGGGAAAGCCGGCACGCATCACGGTGTCATCTCCGGGTTCAGGACTTCCGTGCTTCGACGGTAGGCGGAGGCCGGCGGCGGGCGCATCGGATCAGCGACGAGACCGCGCCCACCCCGGCTTCTACATTTGTCGCAAGAACGGGCTTGCCTGAAGGAGTCGCGCATGGATCGCGGGGACGGCACTTTCCAGTACATGCTCGAAGAACTCGCCGAGCGGCTCGGCCACGGATTGACCGTCGACTCGGTGGACGGGCGGGTGATCGGCTACAGCGCGCATGACGCGCACGCCGACCCGGCCCGGGTCGCCTCGATCCTTTCGCGCCGGGTCGCCCCGGAGATCCGGGCGTGGCAGAACCGCCACGGCATCGCCAGGGCCACCGCCCCGGTCCGCCTTCCTGAGAACGCCGAGCTGGGCATGCAGGCCCGCTTGTGCGTCCCCATCAGGCACGGCGGGCAGTGTCTCGGCCATCTGTGGGTTCAGGAGGACGGCGAGGCGCTCGAGGGCGCCGCTCTCGACGCGGTCATCGACGCCGCCGCCGAGCTGGCCCGCTACCTCGACGGGCAGGCCGAAGGGCGTGACGAGTTGATCCGCCGCCTGCTCGAACCGGGCCGCCCCGGCGCGAGCGCGCGCGATCGGCTGGCCGGGCTCGCCCCGTCGCTTCTCGACGCCGAGATCGTCGTCCGCGCCGCCGTGCCGATCGGCCGCGACCGCGAGCGGATACCCACCCTGTCCGCCACCGAGTTCCAGCGCCTGGGCAGCGCCCTGCCACGGGCGATCCAGGCCGACCCCGCGTGCGCCGGCGGTTTCGTCAACCCCACGCACGTGACCGCGCTGTCCTGCCTGCACACCGGCGGTCCCGGCGCCCTCGACCGCGCGTTGCGCACGGCAGCCCGCCGCCCTTTCGCCATCGGCGTCAGCGACCCGGCGAGCTTCGAGGTGGACGCGGTACGCGAGGCGTACCGCCAGGCCAGGGCAGCGGCCGAGGTCGCCGCGCTGGATCCGGCGCTGCCTCGGATCCTGCCCTGGTCAGGTGCCGGCCCGTACCGCATGTTGTCGCGGATGTCGCCGCCGGGACCTGATTCCGTGCTCGACCCGCTGGAGCACGCCGGAGACTCGGCAGCCATGCTGCGCACCCTGGAGACGTATCTCGACCTGGGCTGCGACGTTCAGCGCACGGCAGCGTCACTGCACCTGCACCGGACCACGGTGTACTACCGGCTCGGCCGCATCGCCATGATCCTCGACACGGACCTACGCGACGGATTGGTGCGCTCGCACCTCCACCTGGCACTGAAGGCCCGCCGGATCGGCCGGGGCCGCTCATCGATCATGAACTGACCTGGTCGGCGAGGTGGGTGACGGCTGTGCGGAAGGCGGAGACGGCCGCTCTGACCGCCGGGTGCCCGCCGTACCCTCGCCTGAAGGCCGCCAGCGTGCGGCGGCTGAGCGGCAGACGGGTGAGGGACACGTCAGGCGGCGGATCGATCGCCGCCAGGCGGGGCACGAGCGCCACCCCCTGGCCGGCCGCCACGAAGGCGAGCACGGTGTCGAAGTCGTCGATGTGGTGGCGCACCATCGGCTCGAACCCGGCCGCCTGGCATGCCCTGATCGCCATCGTGTGGCAGAGGGTGCCCGGTTTGTTGGTGATCCACGCGTCGGCGCGGGCGGCGGCGATCGAGGGGCGGTCGGTGAGGTAGATCGGCTCGCTGAACAGCGGCTCGGTCTCGATGGACGCGTCCGTGACCGGCGGCACGAAGTCGTATTCGTGCACGAGCGCCACGTCCAGCTCGCCCGCCCGCAGCGCGGCCGAGACGTCGGCCGGGTCGATCTCCGAGACCCTCGGCTCGAGACCCGGGTGGGCGCCGGTCAGGGCGGCGAGCGCGGGCGGCAGGAGCACGCGGGCCGCCGTGGGGAACGCGCCGACGCGCAGCGGCCCCGAGGGCCCGGCGCGGGCGGCGGCGAGCGCGGCCGACGCGCGTTCGAGCTGTTCGAGCACGGCCTGCGCGTGCTCGACGAGGAGGTGGCCCGCGGGCGTCAGCGTCACCGTGCGGCCCGTGCGTTCGAGCAGCGGCACGCCCGCCTCCCGCTCCAGGGCGGAGAGCTGCTGGGAGACGGCCGAGGGCGTGAACGTCACGGCCTGCGCCACCGCGGCGATCGTGCCGCGCCTGGCGAGCTCGCGGAGCAGGAGGAGCTTGCGCGGGTCGAGCATAAGTTCAGCTTAACCTCTGGCCAAGAAATCAGTGCTGGACCTAACGGGTTCGCGCGCGTCACCCTCGAAGCATGCTGAGAGGAATCCACGTACCGCTGATCACCCCGTTCACCACCTCGGGAGAGGTGGCCGCGGACGCGGTCGAGAAGCTCGCGGGCCACGTGCTCGACCAGGGCGCGGCCGGCCTGGTCGCGCTGGGCACCACCGGAGAGGTGGCCGCGCTCGATCCGGAGGAGCGGGCGCTGGTGATCGACGTCTGCGCGCGGGTCTGCGCCGAGCGGCAGGCGCTGCTGACGGTGGGGGTGACGGGGAACGACACCCGATCGACGGCCGGGGCGCTGCGGCGCCTCCCGGAGGGGGTGGGGGCGGCGCTGGTGACCGTGCCGTACTTCCTGCGGCCGGGAGAGCGCGGCGTGGTCGCGCACTTCGAGGCGCTGGCGGAGGAGACGCCGGTGCCGCTGGTGATCTACCACATCCCCTACAGGACCGGGCAGGCGGTCGGGGCCGCCACGCTGCGCCGCCTGGGCGCTCATCCGATGATCGCCGGCGTGAAGTACGCGGCGGGCCTCGACCAGGACGCCGTGGCGCTGCTCGGGGACCCGCCCGGCGGGTTCGAGGTGCTCGGCGGCGACGACGCGTTCATCTCGCCGCTGCTGGCGCTGGGCGCGGCCGGCGGGATCCTGGCCTCAGCGCATCTGGAGACCGCGAGCTTCGCCGAGCTGGCCAGCGCCTGGCACGCCGGGGACGTCACCCGGGCCAGGACGCTCGGGCACCGCCTGGCCAAGCTCTCGGCGACGCTCTTCGCCGAGCCCAACCCCACCGTGCTCAAGGGCGTGCTGCACGCCCAGGGCATGATCCCGACCCCGGACGTGCGGTTGCCGCTCGTGCCCGCGAGCGCCGGCGCGGTGTCACAGGCTCGGCTCGTAGCGGTACATCCAGGCGAGTGATTCCTGGCTCGCGCTCTTCTTCAAGAAGACCGGCAACATCAGGTCGCGGAAGACCCGGGCGACCGGGCCCGCGGCCTTGCTGTTGCTGATCGTCCTTGAGTAGGCCACGACCCGCTCCACCCGGGGCCGCCGCGCGGCCTCGAAACGCTCGAACGCCTTCCTGTGGTCGCCGCTCTCGCGCAGGCACCGGGCCAGCACGATCGCGTCCTCGACGGCCAGCGAGGCGCCCTGGCCGGAGCTCGGCGAGGTCGCGTGCGCGGCGTCGCCGGTGAGCAGGACCCGGCCGCGGTGCCACACGGACACCGGCGGCAGGTCGTGGACGGGCAGCCCCGGCCCGACGTCGGCGTGCCGGATCAGGTCGGCCGAGGCGTTCGCGTCGTGCTCGAACGCTTCGGCCAGCACCGGCTTCCAGTCGTCCGGGATGTCGCCGAGCTGCCTGGGCAGGTTCGCGAACCACCAGGTCTCGCCCGACTCGGCCACCGTGTAGCCGAAGAACGCGCGCTTGCCGAAGACCATGTTGTAAGTCTCGGGCTCGCCGGTGAGCCCGGAGTCCTCGACGATGCCGCCGAAGCTGTACAGGCCGCTGTAGCGGGGCCGCACGGCGCGCGGGTCGAGGATGTCGCGGGTGCGCGAGTGCAGGCCGTCGCACGCGATCAGCAGGTCGCCGGTGGCCTCCGTGCCGTCCGCGAACCTGGCCGTCACCTGGTCTCCCCGGTCGTCGTACGAGACCAGGCGCCTGCCGTACGAGATCGGGACGCCGCGCCGGGCGGCCTCGTCGCGGACGGCCCGGTAGAGGTCGGACCGCAGGATGGTGTGGCTCACCGTGCCGTCGTCGAGCCGCAGGCCGTTGGCCACCCCGCCGAGCCGTTTGCCGGAGCCGCTCCACATGACCAACCGGGGAGTGGGGATGGCCGACGACATCACCCTCGTGTGGGCGCCGAGCGTGCGCAGGGCGGCCAGGCCGTTGGAGGCGATGTTCAGGAACGAACCCACGGTGTCGGCGCCCCGTTCGTACGCCTCGAAGATCTCGGCGTCGATGCCCACCTCGCGCAGGGCCATCGCGGTGGTGGGGCCGCCGATGCCGCACCCTACGATCAACGCTTTCATGGTGATATCCTTTCGTTCGGTCGAACGAAATATAGGCAGGAAGAAGATCTCGTGTCCAGAAATATTTCGGAGCAACGAAATGATTTGCTGGAGGCGCTCAGCACGGCGGGGCGGGAGAGCAGCAACGCCGCCGTGATGTACCACAGCGCCATGGGCGCGCGGTTGGGCCTCGGCATGACCGAAGAGAAGACCCTCGACCTGCTGCAACGACTCGGGCCCCTGACCGCGGGGGAGCTCGCGCAGCACACAGGGCTGGCGCCGGCGACGGTCAGCGGGCTGGTCGACCGGCTGGAGTCCAGGTGGCTGGTGCGGCGGGTACGCGACACCAAGGACCGGCGCCGGGTCATCGTCGAGATCAACCCGGAGCAGCTGGCCGGGTTCGCGGAGCTGTTCGAGCCGTTCGTCGCGGCGCTGTCGCACCTGTACGAGCGGTACACCGACGACGAGCTGGCGCTGATCCTCGACTACCTGAAACGGTCGACGGCCCTGCAGCGGGAGGCCACGGAGGCGCTCACCGGATGACCCGGCGCCGCACGGGTCCGCCCCGCGCGGGCGCCGGTCAGCGTTCGGACTCCCTGATGGCCGTGCCGACGTCGCCGACACGGTCGGCCAGCAGCCCGATCGCGCCGACGGCCCTGGTCATCGGGTCGTCCTCGGCTCCCCCGAGCGCCTTGGCCCTGAGGTAGGCCGCCTTGATCGCCGCCCACCGTTCGGCCTGGGCGGGTGTCAGGCGGCCACGGAGCTCGGCCAGCTTGAGCAGGTTGGCCTCGGCGTCCGAGGTCAGGGTCTGGGCCTCGCCCAGATAGTGGTCGTCGATCAGCGCTTCGAGCTCGTCGTCGTTCATCGCGGGCACGATGCGCTCGGCCAGCTTGTTCATGTTTCGGTACGACCCCTGCAGCCGGTACGGCGGCTCGGTGCGGGCGGCGTCGGACTGGGCGGCCGAGGCGATGTAGGCCTGGTTGTTGGCCAGGACCACCTCCTGCACCCGCACCAGCTTGGCCAGCACGCTGAGGATCTGGTCGAGCTCCGGCTTGGTGTACGGGTGGCCGAGCTGGTCGGGCCGTACCGTCGTGTCGCCTCTGGCCAGCCGCACCAGCAGCTCCACGTCCGCGCGGTCGCGGCCGGCGAGCGGCGCGAGCACGGGGTTGGAGGTGAGGGCGTTGTCGATGTAGCTGAGCGCGAACAGGTGATCCTTGCCGGACAGCACGTCGCCCAGGTTCCACACGTCGGCCCGGTTGGCCAGCATGTCGGGGATGCGGAACCGCTGGCCCGACTCGGTGTACGGGTTTCCCGCCATGCACACGGCGAACCGCTTGCCGCGCAGGTCGTACGTGCGGGTGCGGCCGTTCCACACGCCCTCGATGCGGCGCTGGGCGTCGCAGAGCGAGATGAACTTCTGCAGCAGTTCCGGCGAGGTGTGCTGGATGTCGTCGAGGTAGAGCAGCGTGTTGTTGCCCGTCTCCAGCGCGAACGAGATCTTCTCCACCTCCTGCCTGGCCGTGGCGTCGGGCGCGTCGGCCGGGTCGAGCGAGGTGACGCCGTGGCCCAGCGCCGGGCCGTTGACCTTGACGAACACCAGGCCGAGCCGGCTGGCGACGTATTCCATGAGGGTGGTCTTGCCGTAGCCGGGCGGCGAGATGAGCAGCAGCAGGCCCATCTGGTCGGTGCGCCTGCCCGCGCCGGTCGCGCCGAGCTGCTTGGCCAGGTTGTCGCCGATCAGCGGGAGGTACACCTCGTCCAGCAGGCGGTTGCGGACGAAGGCGCTCATGACCTTGGGGCGGTACTCGTCCAGGCGCAGCCGCCGCCGTTCCGCCTCGACCAGCTCGCTCCTGCGGCGCTGGAAGGCGCGGTAGGCGGGCACCCGCTCCTGCCGGAACCGGCGCGCCCTGGTGAGCAGCTCGTCGAGCCTGATCTCCAGCCTGCGCCCGGCGACGCGGGGGTGGGATCCCAGCAGCCCGTTCACGGTCTCGGTCGTGGCGGCGCTCGAGTCATGGCGGGGCAGGTCGCACAGCTGTACGGCGATGGCCTCGGTGACCTCGGGGCCATCGCGGAAGGCGGACATCCACGCCTGCGCGAGCTGGAGGCGTTCGGGCAGGGCGACCGCCTGGAGGTCCTCGTCGAACTCGCGCGCCTTGGCCGGGCCCAGCTCGTGGCGGAACGCGTCGAGCAGGTCACGCGCGCCCTTGCTGGTCACGAACCCGGCCGGGCCGCCGCCCAGCTCCTCGACGAGATATTCGCCGGCCAGGCCCGCATCCGGCGCGGCGTCCGTACGGAGACCGGACATGAACTCCGCGATCGCGGCGCCCAGCTCGGCGGCCAGCGCGCCCAGGGCGGAGGTGTCGCCGAAGACCGTGCGCGCCCGCACCAGCGACAGCGCCCGGGTCGTCGATGTTTTACGTGAAACCTCGTCCAGCCCGAACGCCCAGAACAGCTGGGCGGCCGCGCGGACGTCGGCCGGGTAGCGCAGCAGCCCGGCTCCGTCGCGCAGCCGTACGAGCGCGTCCAGGATGATCGTGGCGTCGTGGTCGTGCACGCCCCGCTCGTAGCCCTCGTCGTACCGCGACTCGGCCGCCTGCCTGACCAGGTCGGCCAGGGGCGCGCCGGCCGTGACCGAGTCGAGCAGCGAGGCGGCCAGGTGCTCGGCCCGGTAGACGTCGGGAGTCTCCGAGACCAGCAACTGGTCCCAGAAGGGCCGGGTGTCGGCGAACGACTCGGGTACGGGCGCGCGGTAGTCGGTGCCGGTGATCGCGAAGTACATGGAGGTGCGGTCGTCGTCGCGCTCCACGTGCGGCACCAGCGTCAGATCGATCGGCTGGGTGTTGACGGCGAACCGGTGGTGGCCGAGTCGCAGGGTCTCGCCGCCGTCCGAGAACAGGTCCAGCCGGTCCCGCAGGGAACGCGCGGCCTCCTGCTGGGCCGACTTGATCCGCCCGTCCAGCTCCTCCGCGCGTACGGCGTCCCCCAGCGCGCGCAGCTCGCCGGCGGCCGAGCGGATCTTGGCCACCATCGGGTCGGTCGCGAAGTAGGTGTTCACCTCGTCGAGCGACGACAACGAGCCGAGGCGGCGGGTGACGCTGGCGAGGACCCGCTCGGCGGAGGCGAAGATGCGGTCGGCGCGCCGGGCCAGCTCGTCCAGCTGCGCCTGCTTGCGGGACGAGAACGCCTCATAGACGTCGTCCCGCTTGGCCGACAGCTGCGCGGCGAAGTCGTCGAACTCGCCGAAGCGCGACTCCAGGTTCTCCAGCTGGAGCATCAGCCGGCCGAGCTGCTCGTCGCACTTCTCCGGGTTGTCGGCGATCGCCAGCGCACCCGTGATGGCCTGCCCCAGCAGGGCGAACTCGGCGGCGAACGCGGCCCGCCCCTCGGCCCCCAGCAGCTCGCGGCGGCGGCCGTCCAGCACGGCCCTGGCGCGGTTGACACCGCCGAGGACCTCGGCGATGCGGCCCAGGATGGAGGTGCGCACGGTGGCGTCGGCGATCTCCAGCGAGCCGACGACCTCCGTCACCACCTCCAGCCCCTCCGACTGCTCGGCCAGCCGGTCGGCGACGGGCTCGGCCTCGGCGGCCGTGGTGATCGCGGCGGCTTCGGCGGCCAGCTGCTCGACGGCGGCGTGGTAGGCGGTGAACGCGTCCGCGCCCTCCAGGAACGCGACCGCCCGCCGGCCCACCGAGTCCAGTTCCTCCGCCACCGACGTGGCCAGCGTGTCGAGCGCGGCCAGGTCGACGTAGCGGACCTCGCGCAGCGTCACCAGGTGGCCTTGGGCCCTGCGCAACGTGGCCAGCAGGCTCACCCAGGCGTCGGCGGTGACCGGGTCGTCGGCCTGGGCACGGCGGACCAGGCGGGTGGTCTCCTCCGTCGCGGTGGCGAGCGTCTGCTCGGCCTGCCTGGTGAGCTGCTCGACGTTCTCGTACTCGTCGAGGACCTGCTCGGCGGTGGCGCGTACGTCGGAGAGCGGGCCGCGCAGGCCGTGGTCGCCGAGCCAGTGGTAGGAGTCGAACGCCCGCGTGCACGCGGCGATGAGCCCCTCGAACGTCCCGGCGGACGGCGCCATCTCCTCGACCATGCGGGACACCGACAGGCAGTCGGAGATGCCGCGCACCAGCTCGGCGTTGCCGATGCGCTCCAGCGGCCCGGTGCCGGCGGGCTGGGCGGCGGCGTAGGTGTCGGAGACGTACGGGGTCTGCCAGACCTGCATGGGGTGGACCCGGGTCGGCTCCTCGGAGGTGGCGCGGAAGACCACCATCGTGCCGTCCTCGAACAACGAGTATCCGTGGCAGACGATGGGCGTGGCCACCTCCTTCCTGATCACGTTGTACGGCAGCAGCAGCGAGCGCCCGTCGCCCCTGGCGTGGAAGACGTACAGGACGTCCTCGCCGTTGGGGGAGCGGACCACCCGCTCGAACTCCAGGTCGGTCACGTCCGTGTCGAACGTCTTGCTGACCCCGGTCGCCAGGTAGTAGCCGCCGGGGAAGATCAGTCCCTGGTCCTCGGGCAGCCGCTGGCAGGCCTGCCCGATGCCGTCGAGCCGCACGACGGATCTGGTGCGCACGTTGAAGACGAGGTGCCGCCAGTCGGTCTCCTTGTACGGCTTGATCCGCATGAGGATGAGGGGCCCGACCCGGGAGTACTCGACGTCGGCGTCGGCGAGACTCTGCAGGGGTTCGGTGACCGGCTCGGAGTAGATGCCCGCGCCGGTCTCCGTGTTGTCCTCGATCTTGATGGTGAGGTCGCCGCCGACGGTCTCGACGAACACCTCGCCGTCGATGGCGATGTGCGGGTGGCGGCCGAGCACGTGGTCGTCGCGGGTGGTGGGGGTCCACTCGAAGTCGTGGGACGGGGGGAAGACGTGGTCACGCTCACCCCTGTTGTCCAGATATTTCGGGGCTCCGCCGGTGCTGACTGCCCAGCGGAGCACCCGCAGATCCGCGGGACCCGTCTGGAACACCGCCAGCAGCTTGCCCTCCACCCGCCGCAGCTGCTGCAGCCGCGTCTCCTTGTAGTAGCGGTAGAGCTCGGCGAAGTCCTTCCTGAATGCCGGATCCTCCAGCGCCTCCAGCTTGTCGGCGTCGAACCGGAAGGCGTCGCCGTCCCTGGAGAACCGGTGCACCGCGAACACGTCGGCCACCGTCGTCTCCGGCTTGAGCCCGATGAAGACGTTGTAGCCGAACAACATCACGTCACCCAGGGAGACGATGTCCCTGGGGACGCAGTTGTTCTCCGTACGGATCCGCTCGGTGCCCAGCAGGCGCAGCTCCGCGCCGCCGAACACGCGCAGCCGCTCCTGGTTGACCGCCTCGGCCTTCGCCGCGAGGGCCTTGGCCTGGGCCTGGAGCCGGTTCCTGAGGACTTCGTAGGTCCCCGCCTCCAGCTCAGGCCCGGCTTCGAGCGCAGTCACAGACGGTCAGCCCCTCGCCCCGGCGAGCGCGGCCACCGGCGAGTCGGCCACCCCCAGCCGGCGGGCCGTCTCCAGCAACTCGCCGAGCGCCGACGACTGCGGGCCGCCGTTGTTGATGAGCTGCATGAGCAGTGCGGACACGGTCAGGTTCTTCAGATCCTCGGTACGCACGCCCCTCACCACGTCGGCGAGGTCGGCCGCCAGGCTGGCCGTCCCGTTGACGTACGGCTCGGCCAGGGCGCCCGCGACCTGGGAGTGCCCGATGAACCCGTCGACCGCCTTGCCCGCGGTGATCGAGCCGACCACCTTGTCGAAGAACATCGTGTCGCCGCCGACGATGTCGATGTTGGCCTTGGCCAGCCCGGCGGCCAGGACGCTCGCCTGCGACTCGGCCACGTGCCGCGACACGTCGATGTGCTTGAGACGGATCTCCTTGTCGGCCTCCAGACGCAGGCGGTACTCCTCGTGCTCCCTGCTGGCCTCGTCGAGCGCGGCCATCGCGGCCGCCTTCTCGGTGAGACCCTCGGCCTCGGCCTTGAGCTTCTCGCCGACCGCGGCGGCGCCGGCCAGCGCCATCGCCTGCTCGCCCTCTGCCCGCGCCTTGAGCCGGTCGCCCTCGACCAGCGCCATGGCCCTGGCGCCGTCGGCCTCGGCGGCCAGCTTCTCCTTCAGCGCCAGCGCCTCGGCGCGGCCGATCTTCTCGATGGCGTCCGCGTCGCGCTCCTTGACCTGGACCTGCGCCAGGCCGTCGGCGGCGGACTCGGCCTGGATGCCCTCGGCCAGCCGGATCTTGGCCCGCGCGTCCAGATCGGCGGCCTGCTGCCTGGCCTCGGCCAGCACGAGCTCCTCGCGGGCCTTGAACTTGCTGGCGGCCTCCGCGGCCTCGGCGGCCTTGATGTCCTTGACCAGGTTCTCCTGCGCCTCGGCCTCGGCGGCGATGATCACCTGCTGGCGGGTGCGCTCGGCCTCCTCGACCACGCGCAGCCGCTTGATGCTCTCCTCCTGCTCGGCCACGGTCCTGTCGACCGCGATGCGCTCGCGGATGACCTCGGCGATCGAGCGCTTCTCGGTCTCGACCTCCTTGTCCTTCGCGATGCGGGACAGCTCGGTCTCACGCTCCTTGGCGATGACCTCGAGCAGGCGGTCCTTCTCGATCCGCTCGGTCTCGATGGCGATCACGCGCTCGCGGTTCTTCTCGGCGACCGCGATCTCGCGGTGCTGGTTCTCCCGCTGCACGCCGATCTGCTCGTCGGTCTTGATGCCGGCGGTCTGGGCGCGCAGCCGCTCCTCGGCCTGCACGCGGGCGATCTCCGCCTCCTCGCGGGCCTTGACGGTCTCGATCTCGCGGTGCTGCTTGAGCTCGGCGTCGGCCTGGCGGCGCTCCAGTTCGAGGATGGCCTCGCGGGCGTCCACGTTCTGGCGGGTGATCTCCTTCTCCTCGTTGCGCCGGAACTCGTTCGTCCGCACGTGCTCGAGGGCCGTCAGCTCGGTGATCTTGCGGATGCCCTGCGCGTCGAGGATGTTGCTCTTGTCGAGCTGGGCCAGGGAGGTCTGCTCCAGGTAGTCGATGGCGGCGTCTTCGAGGCTGTAGCCGTTGAGGTCCGTGCCGATGAGCCGGATGATCTCGTCGCGGAATTCGTCGCGCTTGGTGTAGAGGTCGACGAAGTCCAGGTGCTTGCCGGCCGTCTTCAGCGCTTCTGAGAACTTCGCGTTGAACAGCTCCTGCAGCGTCTGCTCGTCGCTGGCCCTGGCCGTGCCGATGGCCTGGGCGACCTTGATGACGTCTTCCGTGGTCTTGTTCACGCGTACGAAGAACGTGATCTTGATGTCGGCCCTGATGTTGTCGCGGCAGATCAGGCCCTCGCGACCGGTGCGGTGGATCTCGATCGTCTTCACCGAGATGTCCATGACCTCGGCCTTGTGGACGACGGGCAGGACGATCTTGCCGGTGAACGTCACGTCGACCTTGTTGATCTTGGAAACGATCAGTGCCTTGCCCTGTTCGACCTTACGGAAAAGGCGGCCGATGAGGACGAGCAGCCCGATGGCAATGATCGCGATAACCGCTATGAGTATGCCGAGTCCGGTAGAGATGACGTCCATCAATGCTCACTTTCATACGGCATGACCAAGAAGAATTCGCCGTCTTTGTCGTAGTCGAAGATGAGTGCGGTGGCGCCGCGGTCGAGGCGGTCCAGCCCGGTCGTGCGCACCTGCACGATCGCGGACGCGCCGTCCGCGGCGCTGACCTCGGCCTGGCCGAAGTCGGGCGTGGCCTCGCCGGTGCGGATCACGCACATCTGGCCGATGAAGTCCTTCCGCGAGGACCTGTCCCCTTCGCGGAAGAGCGGCCGCAGCGGAAGCAGCAGGCCACGGGCGGCGAACCAGCCGCCGGCCACGGCGACGACCGGCACGGCGAACAGCAGGTCGCCCTCCACCGTCTGGCTGCCGATCAAGCACAGCGTCCATGCCACCGCGATCAGCACCGAGAGCGTGATCCCTGCGGGAACTCCCCCGAGCCCCAGCCAGGCCGCGTCGTCGTCCACGTGGAACAGGCCGGTGATGACAGCCAGCCAATACCCCACGACCACGATGAGAAGGATGCTGAAAATGACAGTTGGAAAGCTGAATGCGGCGTCTGTGAACTCGGTCATCCCACCTAGGTGCCCCGTCCCCGTGTGTGTCCCTGTCGCACTATATCTAGATAAAGACCGAGTAAATGGAAAAGTTCCCATAACAGTATGTGACTTGACCTCAACTTCGGTTGAGGTAGCAGGCTCTGTCCCGTGAGCGAACTGATGAGGGCCGCGGCCTTCGCCGAGCCCGGCGGCCCTGACGTGCGGACGTCGGCTACCCCCGCATCCCCGGCAACGAGTTCGCCGGCGTGGTGGACCAGGTGGGACCCGGCGTGACGGGGGTGGCGCCGGGCAGCGAGGTGCTCGGGTTCTCGCGGCTGCACGCCTACGCCGAATACATCGTCGTGCCCGCCGCGGACGTGGCCCCCAAACCCGCGAAAGTGCCCTGGGAGGTGGCCGGCGGGATGACCGCGGGCGTGCAGACCGCCGAGCTGGCCCTCGACGGCCTGCGTGTCACGGCGGGCGAGACGCTGCTCGTGCACGGCGCGGCCGGATCGGTGGGCACCGCGGCCGTGCAGATCGCCAGGAGGCGCGGGGCCACCGTGATCGGCACCGCCCGCGAGGTCAACCACGACCATCTACGCGAAGTCGGCGCCATCCCCGTCGCCTACGGGGAGGGGCTGTTCGATCGGGTGCGCGAGCTCGCGCCCGGCGGGATCGACGCCGGCCTGGACGGGGCAGGAGGCCACGCGCTGGAGGTGTCGATCGAGCTGGTCGAAGACCGCACCCGCATCGTCACGCTGGTCGAGCACGGCAAGGCTGCCGAGCTGGGAGTGCAGGTCGTCCAGGGGGAGCGCACGGCCGAACGGCTCGGGCGCTACGCCGCGCTGTACGCCGCGGGCGAGTTCGCGTTCCCGGTGCGGCGGGCGTACCGGCTGGAGGAGGCCGCGGACGCCCACCGGGAGATCGAGACCGGCCACGGCCGCGGGAAGGTCGTGCTGACCCTGTGAGTCACTGCCGGTGCCGTACGGCCTCGGCCACCGCGAGCTGGATGCGCATCCACTCGCTCTCGGCATGGGTGCCGTCCTCGACCTCCCAGAGGAAGTTCTGCAGCACCCGGCCCAGGGTCCAGCCCGCCGCCCGCCGGGGGTCGAGCCCGAGCCGGTCGACCATCAGGTCGAAGCGCCTGAGCACCGTCCGCGTCACGTCACCCGACGCGACCACGTCGTCCCACCGGTTGTCCAGGGCGGGCATCAGGTCGAACCCGGGGTCGCCGGCCAGCGGCTTGGGGTCGATGCTCAGCCACGGCTCCCGCCCGGCCGCCAGCACGTTGTCGTAGTGCAGGTCCCAGTGCAGCAGGCGGTCGCCGGGCTCGTGGACGAGCTCGGCGACCGCCGAGGCGCACCACGTCATCCAGTGGCGGTGGTGCTCGTCCGTCAGCCGCGTGAGCGCCTTGTCCACGTCGTCGAGCATGGCCTGCGCGATGTCGCCCAGCCGGCGCATCCCCGCGGGGGCGGGATGGGCCACCAGACGGGCCAGCAGGTCGGTGAGGATGCCCAGCGCCTCCATGTCGTCCGGCACCGCGGACAACGACCGGTCGGCCTCCAGCCGTTCGAGCAGCATGGTGCCGGTCGCCGGGTCGGATTCGAGCAGCAACACCGACGCGTCGCCCGCCCACGCGGCCAGCCCCATGGCTTCGGTGGCGTTCTCGTCGGTGACGGGCTGCAGCTTGAGGGCTGCCTTCGTGCCGTCGTCACGGACGACGGGCAGCACGAGCGACACCACGCCGTGCCTGGGCCCGCCGTCGAGCCGCAGCCGCCACTCCTCCAGGTAACGATCGGCGAGCGCGGGCAGCCCGGCCGACCAGGCACGCCCGGCCTCCCCGTCGTACTTCACATGAGAGGCGGTCAGCGCCTCCGGCACCGTGATCCGCATCGGCTCAGTAGTGCCAGGGGAACGGCGACCAGTCGGGCTCGCGCTTCTGCAGGAACGAGTCGCGCCCCTCGGCCGCCTCGTCCGTCATGTAGGCCAGCCGCGTGGCCTCGCCGGCGAACACCTGCTGCCCCACCATGCCGTCGTCGATCGCGTTGAAGGCGAACTTGAGCATCCGCTGCGCCGTCGGCGACTTTCCGTTGATCTTCCGGCCCCACTCCAGGGCCGTGGCCTCCAGCTCGGCGTGCGGGACCACGGCGTTGACCATGCCCATGCGGTGGGCGTCGGCCGCGGAGTAGGTGTCGCCGAGGAAGAAGATCTCGCGGGCGAACTTCTGTCCGACCTGCCTCGCGAGGTAGGCCGAGCCGAATCCGCCGTCGAAGCTGGCCACGTCGGCGTCGGTCTGCTTGAACCGGGCGTGCTCAGCGCTGGCCAGTGTGAGATCGGCCACAACGTGCAGGCTGTGGCCGCCGCCCGCGGCCCAGCCAGGCACCACGCAGATCACGACCTTGGGCATGAAGCGGATCAGCCGCTGCACCTCGAGGATGTGCAGGCGCCCGGTGGCCGGCGTGCCGTCGGCGTACTGGTAGCCGTCCTTGCCCCTGATGCGCTGGTCGCCGCCCGAGCAGAAGGCCCAGCCGCCGTCCTTGGGCGACGGGCCGTTGCCGGTGAGCAGCACGCAGCCGACGTCGGTGGTCTGCCGGGCGTGATCGAGCGCGCGGTAGAGCTCGTCGACCGTCTGCGGGCGGAAGGCGTTGCGCACGTCGGGGCGGTCGAACGCGATGCGCACGGTGCCCTGGTCGACGGCTCGGTGGTAGGTGATGTCGGTGAACTCGAATCCCTCGACCGCCTGCCACGCCTTGGGATCGAACAGCTCGGAGACCATGCCCGCAGCCTAACGGATCTGTCCTTTCCGCCCGCCTTGTCGATCCTGGGCCGGCTAGGTGACCTCGGCTCTCAGCTCCGCGAGGAGCTCGCCCTGGTCGGCCAGCATGTCGGTGAGGATGCGCCGGGCGGCGCCGAGCAGGTCGGCGAGCTCTGGAGTGGCCAGGGTGTAGACCACCGTGCTGCCTTCGCGGATGGCGCTCACGATCCCCGCCCGGCGCAGGACAGCGAGCTGTTGTGAGAGGCTCGAAGCCTCGATGTCGATCTGGGCCAGCAGGTCCCTGACGGGAAGTGGCCCTTCCTGGAGCAGCTCCAACACTCGGATGCGAGCGGGGTGGCCGAGCGTTCGGAAGAAGTCGGCCTTGGCCTGATGGACCTCCACGTGCATGTTGCCAGAGTAATCGAGTTCAGTTGCATAATTCTTCAAGTCGTAACGTTGTTGGATAGCATGGCAGCGGGGACGAGGGAGAGTAGCCATGGGCCGAGGTAGAGCCAAGGCGAAGCAGACGAAGGTCGCTCGCCAGCTGAAGTACACCAACCATCACATCGACTACGACCGGCTCCGCGAGGAGCTGGGCGCCGACCCGCGACGCGAGGACTCTCCTACTCCGTCCGAGCAGGAGTCCGAGCGCGGGCGATGACCCGGGTCAGCCGCGCGGGCGCGAGCGTCACGTTCGCCAGCCGCCTGGCCTCCGGCGCCTGATCGGGCGCCGCGAGTTCCAGGCGGCGCAGCACCTCCCGGATGATGACGCGCATCTCCAGGAGCGCCAGCTGCGCTCCAACGCAAAAGCGCCGCCCGCCGCCGAAGGGCATCCAGCCCCTGTTCTGGTGCCCCGCCAGGAAACGTTCCGGGCGAAACGCCCCGGGCTCGGCGAAGGCGGCGGGATCGCGGTGCACGAGCGGGATGTACGGTCCCGCGTACCACCCGGCCGGGATCTCGTAGTCGCCCAGCCGCAGGGGTGAGTCGAGCAGCCGTGGCGCCTCATAGACGACGGGCCGGACGCGCAGCACCTCCTTGACCACCGCGTCGAGGTAGGGCTCGTCGTCCGGCAGGCGTTCCAGCACCTCGGGCATCCGCAGGATCCGCTCGAACGCCCAGGCCAGGCCGGTCGCGGTCGTCTCATGACCGGCGATCAGCATGGTGATCAGCTCGTCGCGGATCTCCTGGTCGTCCAGCCCGGTGTCCAGCAGCCGGCCGAGCACGTCGGTGCCGCCGGAAGTGCCGCGCCGGCGGCCGATCTCGTCGAACAGGATCGTGTCCACGGCGGCGCGCAGCCGCAGGAAGCGCGCGTACGGCGTGATCGGCACCCGTGCGGCGGGGCCGCGCAACCGGTCGGGCAGCATCGCCACCTGCATGGAGCCGCCGGTCTGGATCAGCGCCGGCAGCAGCGCCCGCAGCCTGCCGACGCGCTCGGCGTCGCTGATCCCGAAGATCAGCCGGATGATGATCTCCAGCGTGATCTCCTGCATGCGATCGCGCAGCGCGAAGGGCCTGCCCAGCGGCCACGTCGCGATCTTCTCCGCCGCGATCGTGGCGATGTCGTCGTGGTAGCCGGCGACCTGCCTGGCGCGGAGCGGCGGGTTGAGCGTCTTGCGGTGCCGCCACCACGGGTCACCGTCCAGCGTGAGCACGGAATGCTCGCCGACCAGATGCGCGAGGAAGTCGCGGCGCGCCGCGCCGGCGTGCCCGCCGCCCTGGTCGGTCCGGTAGACCTGCTCCGCCAGCTCCGCGGTCGTCACGTAGACCTCCGGGGGGAAGCCGGCGTAGCGAACCGTGAAGATCGGGCCGTACCTGCGGTGATAGGCCTCGAACGCGCTCGGCGCCGCGGCCATGAAACGCGCGGTCTGCGCCAGCGCGGGAACTCTCGGTCCCGGAGGGATCACTGTTCGTCCTCCATCTAGATATACGTACGTCATATACGAACGTATATCTGGATACCATGGATCGCGTGGCGCGAACAGAGGCCGGTGGATACCGGGAGAGACTGCTGGCGGGAGCCGTGAGCTGCCTGCAGGAGAAGGGCTACGCCCGCACGACCGCACGAGACCTGGTCGCCGCCTCCGGCACCAACCTGGCCTCCATCGGCTACCACTTCGGCGGCAAGGACGCGCTGCTCAACGAGGCCATCGCCGAGATCTTCGAGCAGTGGACGGAGCGGGTCGAGCGATCCATGTTCGGCACCGAGCCCGGCACCGGCAGGGAGATGCTCGAACGCGCCATGAGGGAGCTGATCGACGTCTTCGAGGAGCTCGGGCCGCAGCTCGTGCTCCTCGTCGAGGGCTATCCCGCGGCGCTGCGCGAGCCCGTGCTGCGGGAGAAGCTGGCCCAGGCCTACGCCCGCGCCCGCACCGCCGGGGCCGGCATGCTGCGCAGGGCCGCCGGCGAGCTCGGGGTCGAGCTGCCGATGAACCCCGAGGTATTCGTGTCGGTGGTGGTGGCGATCGCCGACGGGCTGATGCTCCAGTGGCTGCTCGACCCATCGGCCACCCCCGACGCCCACCAGGTCGTCGACGCCCTCGCCGCGCTCTCCACCATCATCACCTGACGCCCGCGCCGTCCGTGCCCGTGGCGCTCGGACGGCGCGGGAGCCGCGTGTGGCGCGGATCGCTCCACCGCTTGGGGGGCGCCGGCCGGCCCGCCTTGGCCTGGCCGGCCTTGACGTCCCGAACGTTCCGTTCCGGGGCCAGGGCCTGGGATGACCTGCTGGCCCGGTTGCACCGCATAAGGACGGTTAGAGGACGGTTCGAGGACCGGCGTGGCTAGCGTGTGCTGACGGTTCGTTCTGGCCGGTGGCCGCAGGCAACAGGCCGAAGCGCGTTGCCAGGGCGCACACGCACTCATGGTGATCTTGGAGGACGAATGAAGAAGGAAATGCCCGAAGAGGTACGACCGGAGGCCGAGGGCGAGAAGCTCGAGCTGCGCATCCGCCGGCTCGAGAAGCTTGAGACCACGATCTGGCGTGACATCAGCGGCGGCTGAATCTGAGCGCTACGGGAGCCGACCGGAATTGTCCGGCCGGCTCCCTCGTCTCCGTAACGCCGAAGAAAGGACGTCACGATGCGGATGCCAGCGATCAAACAGGTTCACCGGCCGATGGCGCTGCCCGGCAACCGGATTCTCATCGGGACCAAGCAGTTCGGCGTGGGCGCGGAGATACAGGATCATGCGGATGGCCGGATCGAGCGGCTACTCGCTCTGATGGACGGCACGAGAACCGTCGAGGAGATCATCGACGAGTTCACCGCGGCGTTTCCCTCCATGGATCGGCAGAGCGTCGGCGACGTCATCAACTCCGTCATCGACGGCGGCTTCGCAGAGGAGGCCGACGCGCCGCTGCCGGCCAACCTCACCGTCGAGGAAGCGGCGCGCTACAGGACGGCCCGCGACTTCTTCTCCTGGATCGATCTCGTCCCGCGCGAGTCGCCGTACGCGGTGCAGTCCGCCATCAAGGAAGCGGAAATCGCCCTGCTCGGCGTCGGCGGCACGGGGTCGGCGGTGGCTTCCGGGCTGGTCGCGGGCGGTGTCGGAGCGCTGCATCTCGCCGACTACGACCTGATCGAGGAGTCCAACCTCACCCGCCAGCTGCTCTACTCCGAGAGCGACATCGGCCGCTCCAAGGTGGACACCGCGGTCGCCTCCCTATCCTCGATGAACCGGCTGGTCGAAGTCACGGGAAGCGACGTGAAGGCGACCGGCCCCGACGACATCGCCGAGCTGATGACAGGCCGCGACGTGTTCGTGCTCTGCGCCGACAAGCCGTTCCCCGACATCATGCGGTGGACCAACGTGGCCGCGCTCCGGACAGGCACGCCGTGGTTCTTCAGCTTGTACGCAGGACCGATGGCCGTGGTCGGCTCCTTCCACCCCGGCGAGACCGGCTGCTGGACGTGCCTGGACCGCAGCGAGGCGCAGCGTGAGCACAAACGCGACGGCCGTTCTCTGATGCGGGAGGACCAGCCCAACGCGGTGGTCGCTGCCAGCGCCAATATCGGCGGGCACCTCTGCGCCCTTGACGTGCTGTATCACCTCGGTGGGCTGCCCCGCCAAACCCGTGGGCAGGTTTTCCACTGGAACTACGCTCGCTGGGACCACTCCTACGCCATCGAAGTCCCTTTCGACGCGGATTGCCCTGACTGCGGGTCGGCGAGGTGACACCGGCGGCCGCCGTCGGTGATCGGAGCGTCGTCGGACTGCATCCCCTGCTTGTCCGGCCCGATGACGACGACCCTCAGTACATCGTGGCCGGACGGCCCGAGATCGGTGAGTTCGCCGAGATGCCCGCCCTGTGTGGTGAGATCATCCGGTTGCTCGGCGACGGGTTGACGGTCGCCGCCGTGGAGGAGGAGATCGCCAGGAGACACGGGGTCGGCGTGGGCGTGGCCGGCGTCGTGGACACCATGCGGGAGATGGGATTCGTCGCGTCGATCGACGGGCAGCCGCTGCCCGACCCGGCGCAGGGTGCGCCACGCCCTCATCTTGGCTCGCTCTCCCGGACGAGCGTGTCCTGGCTGTTCAGCAGGCCGGTCGTGCTGCTGTGGTGGGCGATCGTCGCCGCGGCCGTGCTCACCCTGCTCACCCGTCCTGATGTGTTCCCCGGCTACGAGGACTTCTTCTGGAACGAGCACGTGGGATTTGTGGTGCTGGTCAACACCGCGATGTTCTCGGTCGTCGTCACCGTCCACGAGCTCATGCATCTTTTCGCGGCGCGCTCGCTCGACGCGCCGGCGCGCATCAGCTTCGGCACCCGGCTGCACCATCTGGTCATGCAGACGGACGTCACGGCGATCTGGGGCGTGCCGCGGCGGGCGCGCTACCGCGTGTACCTCGCCGGCATGGCGTGGGACGTCCTGCTCATCGCCGCGCTGGTCCTGCTCCTCGCGCACGCCCCGCCACCCGAGCCGGTGGCCGCCCTGCTGCGCGCGCTCATGCTGGCCGTGCTGCTGAGCGTCGCCCTCCAGGCGCACGTGTACATGCGATCGGACCTGTATTTCGTGCTGCGCGATCTGCTTCGCTGCCGCAACCTGTTCGACCAGGGGTTGGCGTACGCGCGGTACCTGCTTGCCCGGGCCGTGTCCGCGGTGCGAGGGAGAGGCCGCCCGGCGGACCCGTCGACCGTCCTGCCCCCTCACGAGCGGCGGGCAACCCGGCTGTACAGCGTCTTCCTCGCCGGGGGCGCCGGCGTGGCTCTGGCCATGTACGCGTTCTACGGCGTACCGATCGTGGTCTCCTCGCTTGTGCGGGCGGTCACGGCGCTCGCCGCCGGTTTCCAGGGCGGTCCTCTGCTGACGGCGGTGGACGCGGCCATGTTCCTCCTCGTCGAGGGCGGCCTGCAGCTGTTGTACCTGGTGACGTTCCTTCGCAGTCACCGGCACTGGTTCCGGCGGCCCGCGCGGACCGGCTAGCGTGGCGTGACAATCAGGCGGCGCAGGAGTCGTGGGTCGCGTCGAAGCCCTTGATCGCCTCGTGGTCGTCGACGCGCAGCGGCTTGACCCCCTTCCAGTCGTCGCCGATCACCAGCACCAGCCGGTTGGTCTCGGCGGCGGGCACGTGCCTGGGCGCGGCCGTCACGAGGTCGCGGGCGAGGGTGGGCACGCGGGTCTCGCCGTTCGGGCCGTAGAGGATCGTGGTCCTCGCCTGCGGCTTGCGGGCCGTGTCGCCGATCTTGGCGATGTGGTAGCCGCGCTGTTCGAGGGAGGCTGCCACCTCACGGGCCAGCCCGCTGCGCCAGGTGCCGTTGCGGAGCTCGACCTGCACCTTCGACCGGGCGACCTTGGCCTGGCCGCCCTTGACGCCCTCCACGCTCTGGTCTCTGGCCACCACCCGGAACAAGCTGTCGGCCTGGGGCTGCACCCACTCGACCCGGCCCGGCTGGGTGACGGAGTAGTGCCACGGCGTGGTGATGAAACGGATGCGCCCGGCGTCCAGCCCGCGCAGGCTGAGCGCGAGATCCTTCATGACGGACGGGGTCAGGCCGCGGTCCGTCGTCACCGCCCTGGTGCCGGCGTCGAGGACGGCGAACAACCTGGCCGGGTCGGTCAGCGTCTCGCCGCTCATCACCTTCTTGACCATCGAGGCGATGAACATCTGCTGCCGCTGGATCCGTCCGATGTCGGAGCCGTCACCCATGCTGTAGCGGGCGCGCACGTAGCCGAGCGCCTGCTCGCCGTTGAGGGTCTGCCGGCCCGCGGGCAGGTGCAGAAGGGCCTTCTTGTCGCGCACGGGCTCGGGCAGGCACACCTCCACGCCGCCGACGGCGTCGACCAGGCTCTTGAAGCCGGAGAAGTCGACCTTCACGAAGTGGTCGATGTGGATGCGGGTGAGCGCCTCGATCGTCTTCCAGGTGCAGCCGATGCCGCCGGAGTTGAACGACTCGTTGATCATGCCGAGGTGCGGCCGCTGCCCCGGCAGGTCGCCGGTGGCCCGGCAGGCGGGCAGCTGCACGAGCGAGTCGCGCGGGAAGCTGACGACCATCGCCTGGTCGCGCCGGGACGACACGTGAACCAGCATGATCGTGTCGGTGCGCTCACCCGCGACGCGGCCGTATTTCGCGTTGGCGCCGTCGCGCTGGTCCGAGCCGACGACCAGGACGTTGAGCGCGGTGCCGGCCACCTTGGCCGGCCGGGCGGTGCCGAGGTCGTCGGCGGTCACGTCGACGTGCTTGACGTTGCCGGTCAGCCTGGCCCAGACGCCCACGACCACGCCGACCACCAGCAGGACGACCGCCGCGGTGATGGTGATCGCCCCGCGCAGCCAGGGACGGCGCCGCCGGCGGTGCGATCGTTTGCTCCGGTGGGAGGGCGGCACATCGCTCACGTGACTCCAGAGGGACGGGGCCGAGGGGCGCCGCCCATGGCCAAGAACCTCGCCGTTCAGATCTCGGCCGGTTGGACGTGCCTGAGTGTACTCAGACGAACACGCTCCGGGGCTCAGTCGGGAACGTTCCTTCGCGGGGTCACCAGCCCCGACTCGTAGGCGAACACCACGAGCTGGGCGCGGTCGCGGGCGCGCAACTTGGTCATCGCCCTGCTGACGTGCGTCTTGGCGGTGGTCGGGCTGATCACCATGTGGGCGGCGATCTCGTCGTTGGACAGGCCGCGGGCCACCAGGGCGGTCACCTCGCGCTCGCGGTTGGTGAGCGCGCCGAGGCCCTCCGGCCGCGGCTCGGGGCGGCGGGCGACGTACTCGCCGATCAGCCGGCGGGTGATGGCGGGGGAGAGCAGGGCGTCGCCGCGGGCCGCCACCCTGACACCCTGCAGCAGGTCGGCGGGCTCGGTGTCCTTGACCAGGAAGCCGCCGGCACCCGCCCTGAGCGCGTCGTAGACGTACTCGTCGAGGCCGTAGTTGGTGAGGATCACGACGTGGACGTCGCTCAGCCGCTCGTCGGAGGCGATCTGGCGGGTCGCCTCGATGCCGTCCATGACCGGCATCTGGATGTCGATGAGCGCGACGTCCGGCCGGTGCTCCAGGGCCAGGGCCACGGCCTGCCGGCCGTCTGCGGCCTCGGCCACCACCTCGATGTCGTCCTCCGCCTCCAGCAGGGCCCGGAAGCCGCCCCTGATGAGCGCCTGGTCGTCCACGAGCAGCACGCGGATCACGATGGTTCCCCCAGCGGTAGTTCTGCGCGTACGGTGAATCCGCCCTCGGGGCGCGGGCCTGCCCGCAGCCGGCCGCCGAGCGCCGTGACGCGCTCGCGCATGCCGCGCAGCCCCACGCCGGGCGTGGGCGCCGTGCCGGGGCCGGCCGTGCCGTCGTCGTCCACCTGCACGACCAGCTCGCCGCCGCCGTAGTCGATGCGCACCGCCGCCGCGGCCCCGCCCGCGTGCCGTGAGACGTTCGTCAGCGCCTCCTGCACGATCCGGTACGCCGCCCTGTCGACCTCGCGGGGCAGCTCGTGCCGCTCGCCGGAGATCGTCACCGTGGTGCGCAGGCCGGTCGAGCGGGCCCGCTCCACCAGGTCTCCGAGCCGGTCGAGGCCGCTGGCCGCGGGCTCGCCGCCGGCGTCGCGCAACACTTCCAGCGTGGCGCGCAGCTCGCGCATGGCGTCGCCGCCCGCCTCCTGGATGGCCAGCAGCGCCGCGGGCACCTCCTCGCCCCGCTTGCGCGCCAGGTGGATGGCCACGCCCGCCTGCACCTTGATGATCGAGATGCTGTGGGTGAGCGAGTCGTGCAGCTCTCTGGCGATGCGCAGCCGCTCCTCGCTCGCGCGGCGGAGCGCCACCTCCTCGCGGGTCCGCTCGGCCTCGGCGGCGCGCTCCTCCACCTGCTTCAGGTACGCCTGCCGGTGCCTGGCCACGGTCGCCGCCACCCCGGCCGCCAGGAACCAGCCGAGCAGCAGCGTCGTCGACTGGGTGATGGCCTGGGCGTCCTGCGGGGCGGCGGTGGCCAGGTTCGCAGCCAGGTCGACGCCCAGGTAGAGCGCGCCGGCCAGCGCCGCGAGCAGCCGGTGGCCGGCCCTGACCGCACCGAAGACCGACACGAGCACGGGGAAGGCGGCCGACGGCCCCGGGTCGGCGTACTCGGAGAAGACGAGCATGCAGACCGTGGTCAGGGGCAGCGCGACCAGCGGCGCGCGGCGCCAGGCGACCAGCGCCAGCGAGCCGGCCAGGACCGCGGCCAGTTCGAGCGCGCCGGTGCCGGGGGCGACCAGTGCGGTGGGCGTCAGGATGGCGGCCACGGTCACGGCGAGCGCGCCGTCCATGGCCATGGGGCGCCATCGGGGCACAGAGCTCACTCCTGCACAGTAGGGCCTCGCCGCGGCCGGTTCGTCGGCGCCTGGTCGCACTTCGACGCTACTGCCGGGGAAGTAGGGGCGTCGATCCTGCTTCCCGGGGCGTAGCCGCAGGAGTCTCCGCAGCCACGACGACCGATGACCGGCCGGATACCACCATGGGGTGTCATGGATCCCATCAGAGACAGGAGCTGATGATGGCCGGCTCGTTCCGTTACGTCACCCCGGTGGAGCCGAAGGGCGCCACCGGGCGGGTGGGTGAGGTCTACGCGCAGCTCGCGGAGGACTTCGGCATGGCCCGCATGGCGGTGTTCCTGACGTTGTCGCCGTCTCCGGAGGTGCTCGCCGCGACCTGGGCCCTGCTGCGCGAGTCGCTGCTTGCGGGCGACGCGCCGAGGACCGCCAAGGAGGTTGTGGCGCTGGGGGTGTCGCTGGCCAACCGATGCCCGTTCTGCGTGGCCGCGCACACGACCCTGCTGCACGCGACCGGCGACCACCACCTCGCTGAGACCGTCGCCGCCGGTGGCACGCCCCGCGATCCCGAACTCGCCGGACTGCTGGCCTGGACCAGGAGCCGGGGCCCGGGGCCCTTCCCCGTCGTGCTCGCGCACGAGTACATCGGCACCGCGCTGACGTTCCACTTCGTCAACCGCATCGCCTCGGCGCTGCTCACCGAGAACCTGCTGCCCGCGAATCTGCAGAGGTCGCGCCTGGTGCGGAGCATGGGCGGCCGGATGATGTCCGGCGCGGTGCGCCGCACGCCGGCCGCGGGCGGAGGCCTGCCGCTGGTGGCGGACCTGCCCGTGGGGCCCGAGCCGGCCTGGGCGGCGGGCACGCCCGTCGGCGCCGCGTACGCCGCGCTGCGCGCCGCGGCGCAGGCGGGCGGCGAGCTGCTCGGGCCGCCCGCCCGCTCCGCCGTGACCCGGGCCGTCGCCGCCTGGGACGGCGAACATCCGCCGATGGGCGGCGCCTGGCTGGCCGGGCCGCTGGCCGGTCTTCCCGCCGGGGAACGGGCCGGGGCCAGGCTCGCGCTGCTCGTCGCGCTCGCGCCGTACCGGGTGACCGACGCCGACGTCGCCGCCTGGCGCGGTTCGGCGACGGACGAGGACCTGGTACGGCTCTGCGCGTTCGGCGCCATGACGGCCACGGAACGCGCCGAGGCCCTCATCACCGTCACACCCGCACTCAGGGAGGGTCGTTGACCGCGTCCCGCACCCTCGCCGTTCGGGGCCGGCGGGACTTTGGAAGGCGACCGGACTCGGCCGTCGCGTGATCAGGGTGGCAGGCGGTCCGAACGCGGCCAGACATAGTCGAGGTCGTCGGGCTCCTCGTCGCCGAAGACGGGCCGGTAGAAGCCCGGGTCCTTGCGCAGGAGCGCGGAGCGGTGGCTGAGGTGCAGCGACGGGTCGCCCAGCCAGGGCGGCAACTCGCCCGCCGCGCCGAGCTCGTCCTGCCCGCGTACGGTCGTCGTGCCGCGGGACCGGGCCAGGTCGTCCTGGATGGTGGCCGCGCAGGTGTCGGACCGGCCGAGAGCGCACCAGCGCGCGCACACCTCGAGGCCGTACCTGACGAGCGCCTCCTCGTAGCCGGACCACATCTTCACGACCGGGTGGTGGCGCCAGCCGTAGCCGGGGACGGTGAGGGCGCGCAGGACCTGGAGCGCCTCCACGCGCTGCTTGCCGAGCCGGAGCGGGTCGAGGACCGTCGCTGTCGCGGAGAAGTCCGCATAAGGCAGGAACGTTTGCATCTATACCCCCGCTGACGTGCGCCTTCTCGCGGATGGTATGGACCGTCCGGCGGGCGGCGCGCACAATCGGGGCATGGGAGACGCGTATGTCGGCGCCAGCACGCCGCGACGGGAAGACGCCAGGCTGCTCACCGGAAGAGGAAAGTACGTCGGCGCGGTTCGTCTGCCCGGCATGGCCCACGCCCACGTGATCCGCAGCCCCATCGCCCACGGCAGGCTGCTCGGCTGCGACGCGAAGGCGGCCTGGGCGGCCGACGACGTGCTCGACATCATCACCCCCGCCGACGCCCCCGATCTTCGTCTTCCCTGCGTGAGCCTGTCGCCCGGCCAGCGCCTCCTGTCCTACCGGGCGCTGGACGACACGATCCGATACGCGGGACAACCCCTCGCCGTCGTCGTCGCCCGCACCGCGGAAGCCGCCAGGGACGCCGCCGACCTCATCGACCTGGAGCTGGACGAGCTGCCCGCGACGGTCGGGATCGAACATGCCCTGGAGGACCCCGCACCTCTGCTCTACCCCGACTGGGGCACCAACCTCTTCACCGACTTCACGCTCGGCGACGACGACTGCGCCGCCGCCGTCGAGCAGGCCGAGCACGTCGTCGAGATGACCTTCAGGATGGGCCGCCTCTCGCCGTACCCGCTCGAACCGCGTGGCGTGGTCGCGGTGTACGCCGACGACGAGCTGACCGTGCACACCTCCTCCCAGGCCCCACACCACGTGCGCGAGCACCTGGCGGACGCGTTCGGGCTCACGCACGATCGGGTGCGCGTCGTCAGCGGCGACACGGGCGGCGGGTTCGGCGGCAAGGAGCACGTCTACCCCGACGAGGCGATCGTCTGCCTGGCCGCGATGCGCCTGGGCCGCCCCGTGAGCTGGTCGGAGACACCGGGCGACCGGGTGCTCGCCACCCTGCCCGCGCGGGCGGCCGTGCACCGGGGGCGGCTGGCGCTCGACGGCGACGGGCGGTTCGTGGCCCTTTATGTCGACGTGCTCGGCGACATCGGCGCGCACCCGTCGAACGTCGGCGCCTCGACGTTCGCGGTGACGGCCACGACGCTGCCGGGCCCGTACCGGTTCGACCGGGCCGCGGTGCGCGTGCGCGGCGTCGTCACCAACACCACGCCGACCGGCTCCTACCGCGGCTTCGGCCAGCCGGAAGGCACCCTCACCAGGGAACGCCTGATCGACGAGGCCGCCCGCAGGCTGGGCATCGACCGGGTCGAGCTGCGGTTGCGCAACATGGTGGGGCCGGACGAGCTGCCGTACACGTCGCGCGTCCACCAGCCGTACGACTCCGGCGACTACCCGCTCGCCCTGACGACCCTGCGCGACCTGGTCACACCGGTGGAGAAGGACGACGGGCGGCGGCGCGGCATCGGCTTCTCCTGCCACGTCGAGTCCACCGGCATGGGCCCTTCGATGGATCTCAAGGCCAGCGGCATCCAGGCGGGCGGCTACGAGACGGCGATCCTACGCATGGAACAGGACGCGTCCGTCGTCGTGTCGTCGGGGGTGGTCTCGATCGGCCAGGGCATCGAGACGGCGCTGGCCCAGGTCGCCGCCGACCGCGTGGGCGTGCCCATCGACCGGGTGCGGGTGGTGCTGGGCGACACGGCGGCGACACCGTACTCGTCGGTCGGGTCGGTCGCCAGCCGGTCGATGGCGATCGGCGGCGGGGCGCTCACCCAGGCCGCCGCCCGCCTGCGCGACAAACTCGTCGCCATCGCCGCGCACCGGCTGGAGGCGGCGCCCGACGACCTGGAGCTCGCCGGCGAGGCGGTGCGCGTGAAGGGCGACCCGCAGTCGTCGGTGACGCTGCGCGAGCTGGCCACGGCGGCCTGGCGCGGCTGGGACCTGCCGGACGGCGTCACGCCCGGGCTCGAGGAGCGCGTCAGCTACGACCCGAAGGCGTACACCTTCGCGTACGGCGCGCACGCCGCGGCGGTGGCCGTCGACCCCGAGACCGGGAAGGTCGAGCTGGAAGGCTACTGGGTGGTCAACGACTCCGGCGTGCTGGTCAACCCCACCCTGGTGGAGGGGCAGATCAGGGGCGGCGTGGCGCAGGGCATCGGCATGGCGCTGACCGAGGAGATCGTCTACTCCGAGGACGGCCAGCCGATCACCGACTATCTGCTGCCGACCACGCGCGAGGTGCCGGACATCGAGGTCGTGATGACCCAGACGCCGTCGCCGCTGACACCCGGCGGCATGAAGGGCGTGGGCGAGTCGGGCACGATCGGCCCGCCCGCCGCCATCGCCAACGCCGTCGCGGCCGCCCTGCCGGAGATCGCAGACAAGATCACGGACGTTCCCCTGACGCCCGCCGCTCTGTGGTCGTTGTGGTAGGCGCTGCCTTTAGGTGAGGTCTTTCAACTCCTTGCCCGCTTCGAGAAGTGCCTGCTCCAGGGCCTTCCGGCCGGCGGGCTTGGGCGCCTCCGGCCGCGCCGCGCGCCTGCCGGGCCGCTCGGCGGCGTCGAGGCGCGGTTCGGTGTCGGTCTTCGGTGCGTTCTCGTCTGGACTGCTCATGGCACAGTCCGTACCCCGTGTCGCACGCACCGTTTCCGCTCGGGCGGAAAAAGAATTCTGATTTATCGCCGAGGATTCGACCCGAACGGCCTTCTCGTGCGTACACGTTTCGACGGCGCCGAACGTCCACCCATAGGCAGGCCCTCGTGTCGAGTGAAACGTGCATTCGTTGCCCCGCCGCACCGGAAAGAGATGTCATGACCTCGCTGCGATCAGCTCGCCGGAGCCGTGTGCAGTACGTGTGGCCGCTGGTCGAAGACGTGCGCACGGTCGGCCAGGCGCGGTCGATCATTCGCGATGAATTAATCTCCCTGACGCTTTCCGACGATCTTATCGACGACGCCGTTCTCATGGTGAGCGAATTGATCACCAATGCGTTCATGTACGGCGACGGCCCCTACGAACTCGCGCTGCACGTGGACGCCAGAGAGATCATGATCGTGGTCGTGGACGGCAGCCCGTTGTTGCCCTCCCCGTCGCCGGACGACGTGTCGGCCGAGCACGGCCGCGGGCTGCGGATCGTGGCCAGGCTCTCCGACGGCTTCTACGGTTGCCACCCTCAGCGCTACATCACCCATCCCGACCTCGTCGGCAAGGCCACCTGGTTCGCGCTGCCGCGCCAGGGCGCGCCCGGCAACGTGGTGCCGATCAGGTCGGGAACCTGACCGGCGGGCGATGAGTTCCGCCGCCGGCGGCGGTCTTCCCTCCGTCACCGTGACATCCGAGGAAGGACCTTCGCCATGACGACCACGCACATCCTCGAAGTCCCCGGCGTGCGGCTGCGTTACGAGGTGCGCGGCACCGGACCGCTGCTGCTCCTGCTGGGTGCGCCGATGGCCGCCGCGTACTTCGCCCCGCTGGCCGACGCGCTGGCCGGCGACCACACCGTGGTCACCCACGATCCGCGCGGCATCGCGGGCAGCGTGCTCGACGACCCCGCCGAGGACTCCACTCCCGAGCTGCGCGCCGACGACGCCGCTGCCCTCATGGACGTGCTCGGCGCCGAGTCGGCCGACGTGTTCGGCAGCAGCGGCGGCGCGGTGACGGGGCTGGCCCTGGCCGCCCGGCTCCCGAAGAGGGTGCGCACCCTTGTCGCGCACGAGCCTCCCTGCCTGGAACTGCTGCCCGACGCCGCCGAGCGGCGGGCCGCGACCGAGGACATCATCGAGACCTTCCACCGCGAGGGTGTCGGGCCGGCGTTCGCGAAGTTCATGGCCACTGCCGGCTTCGACGGCGACGAGGTTCCCGACGGGGCTCCGGAGGAGCCGAGCGAGCAGGACCTGGCCGACAGCGCCCGCTTCTTCGCCCACGAGCTGCGCGGCACCACCCGTTACGTGCCCGACGCCGGCGCGCTCAGGGCCGGCCCGCTCCGGGTCGTGGTGGGCGTCGGCGCCGACTCGGGCCGGCTGCTCACCTACCGCACCTCCGTGGCGCTGGCCGGCCTGCTGGGCACGGCGCCCGTCGTCTTCCCCGGCGACCACGGCGGCTTCACGTACCAGCCGGGGGAGTTCGCGCAGACGCTGCGCAAGGCGCTGGCCGCTTCCTGACGGGCCGCCCGACGCGCGGACGCCCAGGCCGGCGCGGGGGCCTGGCCTGGGCGTCCGACTCGTACGAGTCGCGCCGCGGCTGTCAGCCGACGGGCGTGAAGTCGCGCGCGGCGATGAAGTCGGGCCGGCGCGAGGACGCTGCGTACGGCTCCACGCAGGTGTTCTCGACGCTGTTGAACACGACGAAGATGTTCGAGCGCGGGAACGGCGTGATGTTGCTGTTGGAGCCGTGCATGCAGTTGCAGTCGAACATGGTCGCCGAACCGGCGGCTCCGGTGAACACCTCGATGCCGTGCTTGTCGGCGAGGACGGACAGGCTGCTGGGGTCGGGCGTGCCGATCTCCTGCTGCTTCAGCGACGCCTTGTAGTGGTCGTCAGGAGTCTGCCCCACGCAGGACACGAAGCTCTTGTGCGACCCCGGCATGATCATCAGCGCGCCGTTGTGCAGGAAGTTCTCCGTCAACGCGATGGAGATGCTCACCGCGCGCATCCTGGGCATGCCGTCCTCGGCGTGCCAGGTCTCGAAGTCGGAGTGCCAGTAGAAGTCCTTGCCGTTGAATCCGGGCTTGAAGTTCACCCGGCTCTGGTGCACGTAGACGTCGGAGCCGAGGATCTGCCGGGCCCGGCCCACCACGCGCGGGTTGGCCACCAGGTCGGCGAAGACCTGACTGGTCTTGTGCACCTCGAAGATCGACCGGATCTCGTTCGACCCGGGCTCGGTGATCGTGCGCTCGTCCGAGAGGATCTTCTGGTCCTCCGACAGCCGGCGCAGCTCGGCGCGGTAGAGCTCGACCTCGTCGGGCTCGAGGAGCCGGTCGACGGACAGGAAGCCGTTCTCCCCGTAGGAGTTCAGCGTCTCGGCGTCGATGGGCCCGTCGTCCGGTCCGCCGTACACCACCGGGTCCTGCCGGTACAGCAGGGCGGGCTCCTTGGCGCTCCTGGTGGGGTACGGGTCGCGCTGGGTCGGGTTGAGTCCTTCGGTCAAGGTCATGCTTCCTCCTTGATCAATGGGTAGACGCCGTTCTCGTCGTGCACTTCCCTGCCGGTGCAGGGCGGGTTGAAGACGCAGACAGTGCGTACGTCGGTGTGCGCGCGGAGGGTGTGACGCTCGTGGCCGTCGAGGAGGTACATGGTGCCCGGTTCGATCCGGTGCTTCTCACCCGTCTCCTCGTTGGTGAGCTCGCCCTCGCCCTCGACGCAGAAGACGGCTTCGATGTGGTTCGCGTACCACATCGAGGTTTCGGTGCCGGCGTACAGAACGGTCTCGTGCAGCGAGAAGCCGACCTTCTCCCGGGCCAGCACCAGCCGCTTGCTGCGCCAGGTCGGCGCCTCCACGTCGCGTTCGGTCCCGGTGATGTCCTTCAGCGAGCGAACGATCATATTCTCTCCTTTCAGCCGGTTTCGGATTCTCAGACCAGGACGGCTTCGACCGAGTCGGCGATGATGTCCAGACCTTGCGCGAGTTCGTCGGGGGTCGAGGTGAGCGGCGGCAGAAGCTTCACCACTTCGCTCTCCGGGCCGGAGGTCTCCAGCAGGAGTTTCCGCTCGAAGGCCGCCGCGCAGACCGCGGAGGCGTGCGCGGGTTCGGTGAAGGCGATCCCCTGCGCCAGCCCGCGGCCCCGGGTGCCGCTCACTCCCTCGGGGTAGGCCGCCGCGAGCCGATCCAGCGACTCCTGCACCTGCTCGCCCTTGGTGATGGTCTCCTTCTCCATCCCCTCGTCGGCCCAGAAGTGCCGCATCGCAGCGGTCGCCGTGACGAAGGCCGGGTTCGGGCCGCGGAACGTTCCGTTGTGCTCGCCCGGGTCCCATACGTCCAGCTCGGGCTTGAGCAGGGTGACGGCGAACGGCAGCCCGTAGCCGCTCAGGGACTTCGACAGGCAGACGATGTCGGGCGTGATCCCGGCCTGCTCGAAACTGAAGAACGGCCCGGTGCGCCCGCATCCCATCTGGATGTCGTCCACGATGAGCAGGATCTCGTGCTGCTTGCAGAGTTCGGCGAGGCCACCCAGCCATTCCGGGCTGGCCGCGTTCAGGCCGCCCTCTCCTTGCACGGTCTCGACGATGACCGCGGCCGGGGTGTCCAGCCCGCTGCCGCTGTCGGCGAGCAGCCGCTCGAAGAGCAGGAAGTCGGGCGTCCGGCCGTCGAGATAGTTGTCGAACGGCATCGTGAGGGTCTGCAGGGGGATCCCCGCGCTCTTGCGCTTCATCGAGTTGCCCGTCACCGCCAGCGCCCCGAGCGACATGCCGTGGAAGGCGTTGGTGAAGCTCACGATGGTGTTGCGGCCGGTGTATTTCCTGGCCAGCTTCAGCGCCGCCTCGACGGCGTTGGCGCCACCGGGCCCGGGGAACTGGACGCGGTAGTCGAGGCCGCGAGGTTTCAGGATCACATCCCGGAACGTCTCCAGGAACTCCCGTTTGGCCACGGTGTACATGTCGAGGCTGTGGACGATGTTGTCGCCGCTCAGGTACTGGAGCAGGTCCTCTTTCAGCTGCGGGTTGTTGTGGCCGTAGTTGAGCGTGCCGGCACCCGCGAAGAAGTCGAGGAACGGACGCCCATCCTCGTCGTAGAGGTGGCTTCCCGTGGCCTTGCGGAACGTGGCGGGCCAGCCCCGGCAGTAGCTGCGGACCTCTGACTCGGTGCTTTCGAAAACGTCCATTATTTCAGCTGTCTCCTAATGGGCTTGCTGATCGAGGGGCCCGATTCGATAGAGCACCTCTGCTTGGTGATCCAGGGGGAACAACTCCTCGCCGAGGAGCGGCCGTCTCTCCAGATCCGCCCCTCGGTCACGGGCGAAGGCGGTGAACAGCCGGTCCGAGGCGAGGTTGTCCGGCGTGACGGTGGCCTCCATGAACCGGCACCCGCTGCCAGCCAGGTAGCCGAGCATGCGGCTGGCCAAGGAGCGGCCTCGCCACTTCTCGTCCACCGCGACCTGCCACACGAAGAGCGTCTGCGGCTCCTGGGGGCGGGTGAACCCGGTGATGAAGCCCCGCACGCCGTTCTCGCCGCGCGCCACGACCGAGGTGTCCGCGAAGTCCCGGCACCAGAGGACGTAGCTGTAAGGGGAATTGAGGTCAAGGATCTTTGATTCACGGGTGATGCGCCACAACTCCCGGCCGTCCTCGAGGCGGGGTGGTCCCAGTTCCTCCGTGGAGGGCGGAGAATCCGCTTGCGGTCGTGGGTGTGCTGACGACATGGACTCCGAATTTACGCGAAGAGGTAACACGGATTACCAGGCCGCCACAGCCTGACAGTTTGAGCTCCAGGTTCCGGGGTACACCAGTTGACTTTCCCGTTTTGGCTGGTCGGCGGGGTGGCGGAAGCCCGGCCGGCGGCTCCGCCATCGTCGCAACCGAGCAGCGAGTGCACCCTTTCGCGCGCCTTCGTGAGGAACGCCGCCGGCGCCCGCCGGAGCGCCGGGGACATCGCTTGTACCGCTTGTTCGGTGCAATTTGGGTGAAAACTATTGAGAGATTAGTCACACCCTACGTTTCATCGTGATAACAGATGGCGTGCTATTGGTTTGAATTCTCGCCATCGATGATCGTTCCCGTTCTCCGCTGCCCACGCCGCGGGGACGCACACCTCACCGGTCCCCGCACCTGCCGGCGACGCCGTCGAGCAAGGACCGTTCGAGGACGGTTCGAGGACCGGCACGGCTAGCGTCTGCTGGCGCTGCACTTGGCCGCGAAGGTGTCATCAACGGGGGAGGCTCGATGAGATCGCGCGGAGGCGCCGCCGTGCCCGGACCAGCGGAGGTCCTGGTGGCCGTCGGCGACGGGGTTCGTTTGCTGGACGTGGCAGGTCCCATGGACGTGTTCGAGGGGGTGACACGGCTGACGGCCGGCGGTTACCACGTACGCCTCGCCTCTCCTGGCGGGACGTACGTCCGCACGTCCTGCGGCGTACGGCTGGGTACGGACGTCGATCCGGCGGACATCCGGCACGAGTTCGACACGCTGCTGCTCATCGGCTGTTCCGGAGCCGCGACCGGTGAACCCGGCGCGGCCCGCCACGTACGGCGCCTGGCCAGGCTGGCCCGCCGGGTCGCCTCCATCGGCGCCGGGGCGCCGGCACTCGACGGCGTCCCGCTCCAGGGCGGCCGGCCCGCGGAACCGGGCGGATCCCGGCAGGTCGTCAAGGTGGTGCCGCACCCGATCCGCGACGGCAGGGTGCGGAGCGCGCAGGGAATCGCCTCGGCCGTCGACCTCGCGCTCACGTTCGTCGAGGACGACCACGGCGGGGACGTCGCCCACCGGGTGGCCCAATGGCTCGTACGCCGCCCCGACGGCCGGCCCGACAGCGTCGCGCGCCTGCCGCGCCTGGCGCGTGACCCCGCGCTGCGGAGCCTGCTCGGCGACATCGTGATGCGCCCGGAAGGCGAGTTCACCGTGCCCGCCATGGCGGACCGCCTGTCGATGAGCGTGCGGCACTTCAGCCGCCGCTTCTCCCGCGAGGTCGGAATGAGCCCGGGACGGTTCGTGGAACGCGCGCGGGTCGAGGCGGCACGGGCGGCCATCGAGGAGGGGAACGATCCGCTGGAGGTGATCGCGCGCCGCCACGGCTTCCTCACGGGCGAGACCATGCGGCGCTCGTTCCTCCGCCTGCTCGGAGCGCCGCCGAGCGCCTACCGCGCGCGTGACGACGCCGTCGTTTCATGGTGATGAACCCGGTGCGACCACCCTGAAACCTGCCAGGTCTCCTTTCGGGTTTCGGGCGATATGGTGTGCGAAATTCCGGGGAGGCACGGTGCATCGACGACCACATCGGCAACTCGCGTGTGGGATGCTCGCGCTCCTCGCGACGGCCTGCAGCGGGGGCGGCACTCCCGCGGAGACGGCGCCCAGCGCCCCCGTACGCACGATCGTCCCCGGCACCCCGCCACCGTCGCCCACACCCCCGCCCGCGACCGACACCGACTGGTCGATCACCATGGAGGACGACGGGGAGGCGCGATGGCGGGACGCCCAGCTCTTCGCCGCGGGTGGCCGCTTCATGGTGGCCGCCGGCACCCAGCTGCGCGCGATCACGGACAAGGGCAAGCAGGCCTGGAAGCGCACCTTCCGCGGTGACGCGGAGGTCTCGGTCGCCGACGGCGTGGTGATCGTCACCCACCGGCAGGGCGGCGCGTCCACGTGGCCGCCGCCCAACGTGGTCATGGGCCTCGATCCCGCGAACGGCAGGACGTTGTGGAAGGCCACCTCCTCGCCGTACGAGTCGGTGGTCGGCGAGATGGTGTACACCCCTGTCTGCCGCGGGGAGCAGACCGAGCGGCACGACGACTGCCGGCTCAGCGCCAGGGACGCGCGCACCGGGCAGGTCCGCTGGACGATCCTCGCCGAGCACGTCGCCACCGTGACCGGCAGAGCCGGCGGCGTGCTCACCATGACCACCCGGCCGAAGGGCTACCGGGGCAAACACTGGCTCATGACACTCGACGCCTCGTCGGGCGGGCGGCTCGGCGTACGCGTCGAGAAGGAGCGGTTCGGCGGAGAGCTGCTCTACCCCCGCGGCCAGCAGCGGGTCTCCGGGCCCACCTACCTCACCGGCGGTTTGTTGATCATGAGCAGCAAGAAGGACCAGGTCAAGACGTTCAAGGAGATGTGCCGGCTGGACCTGGTCGCGCTGAACGCAAAAACCGGGGCCAGGAAGTGGAAGGGACGCGTCAGGCTGGCCGACGCCGAGCGGGACAGGCAGTGCAGGTACGGCCTGCCCGACGTCTCGGCCGACGGCGGCGGCCTCTTCGGGGTCGACGAGCGCGGCCACCCGCGGGTCGTGGACCTGGCCACCGGTCGGACCCGCTGGACGGGCGGCAAACCGGGCACGATCCTGACCGGCGACGCCAGGACGGTGCTGGTCAAGGAACTGGTCGGCGAGAAGGAGACGCTCACCCTCTACGACCTCTCCTCGGGCAAGGCCCGCTGGAGCGACGGCGAGCCGCTCAAGGTCTGGGGCAGGCTCGGCGCCGTTCTCCTCGGAGACCGGCTCCTCGTCCGTCCCGCCGACTGCTACCGCGACAACTGCTACGTCCGCGTCTACGACCTGTCCAAGGGCCCTCTCGACACCGCGCCCGCCGGTGAGTACGCCGGCGCCGGCGACGGCTGGGTCGCCACCCGGGAGACCTCCGGCACGACCACGACGTTCAGCCTCAGCCGTACCGGCTGACGTTCAGCCCAACCCGCTGACCACCCCCGCGACGATCCGCTGGAGATCGTCTTCCTGCCGCGACTGCACCTTGACGACGAAGCGGCCCTTGCGCACGAGGACGACCTCGTCGCTGCTCTTCTGCACCTCGTCGGCGCCGTGGAGGCCCGTCTCGCCGTTGACCAGGCCGTCGGCCTCGGCGGCGGTCGCGGCCACCCACAGCACCTCGGCGATGGCCTGCCCGTCCTTTCCGTGCGCGGAGTAGTTCACGTGGCACCGGCTCCTGGCCAGCTCCTGGGAGCCGATCCTGACCGGCCCCTCCACCATGGGCGTGCGCGCTGTCGTCCTGCCCGGCACGTCCTTCAGCAGGTCGCACGCCTGAGGCCACTCGTCCTTGGCCACGCCGCCCAGCTCCAGCGGGCCGTCCGTGGGGGTGGAGGCGTACGCGACGAGGTCGTCCCCCTTCGACGTGGCCACCAGCAGGTGACCGCCGGCGGTCCCGAGCCACCGCAGGCCGCCGACGTCCGAGTCGAGGCTGAGGGGCAGGGGCATCGTGGTGACCTGTTCCGTCGCCGCGTCGAGGACGGTCAGGCGGGCGGGCAGCAGGGTGCCCCCGAGTTTGGCGCTGACGCCGTACAGCCGCCCGCCGGCCGTGACGGACATGGTGTCGTGGGGCGTGGTCAGGGTGCGTAGCTGTCCGCCGGCCACGTCGATCACCGACAGGGTCACGTCGCGCGACTCGTCGAGATGCATCAGCCCCAGGTCGTCTCCCACGCTCCGCAGCGAGCAGGGAGCAAGGCACCGGCCGATCCCGTTCAGGTTGGCGATCTCGCGGTCGTCGCGGCCGACCAGGGTGCGCGTGTGCTCGTCGAGTTCGATCAGGGTGGCGCCGGCGCGTACGGAGATCCCCACCAGGGAGTCGTCGGACGTGCCGGTGCGCGACCAGAGCGGCTTCCCGTCCGAGGGGTTGAAGGCGTACAGGTAGTGGTCGTCGCGGCAGGACTCCCTGAACACCAGGACGCTGCCGTCGGTGTCGGTGGCCGCCGACCGGGTGCCGACGTCACAGCCGTTCGGCGCGTGGTGCGGCCGGCGCCAGCGTTCCTCGCCCGTGGCGGCGTCGAGGGCCAGGAACTCGTCCGGCTTCTCCTCCTCGTCACGTCCGGAGGGCTCGGCTCTGACCAGGAGTGGTACGACTCCCTCGCCCACGGCCAGCCGCCGGCCGGGCCCGCCGGTGAACGGCTTGCCCTCGTCATCGCCGCGCTCCCACCGCAGCCGGCCGGTGCCCGCCGCCAGCCCGGTCAGGTGGCTGCCTTCTTCGGATCGCGAGGCGACGACCAGGTCATCCTTGGTGACGGCGAACCCGGTCAGCTCGCGGCCCGGCTCGCGGTAGTGCCACCTCTTCCGGCCGGTGCCCGCGTCGTAGACGTCGAAGCCGTCGGCGCCGGCGACGAAGAGCTGGCCGCCCTCCAGCCTGATCTGGCGATCATCCCCCTGCCCGAGCCCTTTGACGCGCCAGGCCTCCCGCATGACGCCGGGAGCCGGGCCCGCGCCGGTGAGCTGCCGGGGGCCCGCCGTGGCGAACGTCCGCTCCCGCCTGACGTCGGGGACGTCCTCGGCGTCCTCGCCGAGGAGCGAGCAGCCGGTGGTCAGCAGCAGCAGGCCCGCCGCCGCGTATATCCGCCACGATGACATACATCGAGAGGGTAGCGGCGGGGGAGCACCCTCAGTGCCTGTCACCTTCCGGGGAGGCGGCGAGCGGGCGCGCGACTTCGATCAAGGTGCCGTCCACGGCGACGTCCTCGATGGTGACGGCGTAGCCCGTGGGCGGCGCTCCGGCCTCGGGGAACGGCGGCGCCCCCGGGAAGTCCGCGACGACGGGTTTGCGCCCTCCGTACCGGTGCGAGTTGAGCCGCCGGGCCCGCTGGGTGCTGCGGTGCATCGCCTCGACCCCGTCACGCAGGTACATGTGCAGCAGGGCCCAGTAGAACGACGGGCCTCCGTCCACGGCCCGCCCGGGATGCTGGAAGAAGTAGCAGCTCACCGAGACGGCGTGGAGGGGCGACCACGGCTCGCGCCGCGAGAAGTCGAGGATCAGCAGCCGGTGGAACAGCTCCTCACACCGGTCGCCGGCGGCGCCGCACTTCGTACATGTGGCCATCTGTTCACGGTTGCGCATGTCGGACCGGCACGGCAACCAGGTTTTCCGGCGGTCTTGCATCTCAAGTCGCTTGAGCTCCCATAGTGGCGGCATGGACGACAACGAGCTGTACCCGATCGGGGACGTGGCCCGCAGGACCGGGCTGAGCGTCAGCGCCATCCGCTACTACTCCGACGCCGGGATCCTCGCGCCCACCCGCGTGACCGAGGCGGGCCACCGGCTGTACGACATCCGCGCCATCGCGCAGCTGGAACTCGTCCGCACCCTCCGCGACCTGGGCACCGGGCTGGACGACGCCCGCCGGCTGCTCGGCGGTGAGACAACCCTGCACGACCTCGTCGTGACGCACCTGGAGCTGGTCGAGCGCCAGGAGCGGGACCTGCGGGCGAGAAGGGCGGTGTTGAGGACGCTGGTCAAGCAGGGCGGCACGGCCGCGCAGGCGGCTCTGATGCACAAGCTCGTCTCGATGCCCGACGAGGAGCGCGAGCGGCTCGTCGACGACTTCTGGAACGAGGTCGGCGACGGTCTCGACGTCAACCCCGACTTCGTCGACCGGTTGCGGGAGGTGCGGCCCCATCTGCCGGAGGACCCCAGCGCCGCCCAGCTCGAAGCCTGGATCGAGCTGGCCGACCTGGTCCGGGACGAGGAGTTCCGCCGCGCGGTCCGCTCCTACCTCCAGGACGCGTTCTCCACGCCCCCGGGACGGCTGATGGCCGCCACACCGGTGCAGGACTTCATCTACGGGTCGGGGACGACGATCATGCGAGAGATCATGGACGCGTACCGTTCCGGGCTGCCCGCGGACGCGCCGCGTTCGCAGGAGCTGGCCGTCCGCCTCGTGGAGGCGGCCGCCCCGCTCGGCGGCCGCCAGGCCACCGCCGAGCTCCGGCGCGAGATGGCCGCGAAGTTCATCGAGATCGACGAGTTCCTCCGCGAGGAACCGCCGCTCGACGATTCCCGATTCGACCACACCCATGGCAGGTACCTGTCCCTGGTGTCCGCGATCAACGGGACACCTTCCGCCACGGACGAGCAGGCCATGCCCTTCGCTTGGATCTCGGCGGCCCTCCGCGCTTCGCTCCCGCGTACGAGCCTGCAGGGCGGGGCTTGAGTCTCAAGCCGCTTGAGACTCCATAGTTGCGGCATGGACGACGACGAGCTGTACGCCATCGGGGACGTGGCCCGCAGGACCGGGCTGAACGTCAGCACCATCCGCTACTACTCCGACGCCGGCGTCATCGACCCGACACGTGTGAGCGAGGCGGGCTACCGCCTCTACGACGTCCGCGCCATCGCGCGGCTGGAACTCATCCGCACCCTTCGCGACCTGGACGCCGGGCTGGACGACATCCGCCGGCTGCTCGGCGGTGAGACGTCGCTGCACGACCTCGTCGTGACGCACCTGGAGCTGGTCGAGCGCCAGGAGCGGGACCTGCGGGCGAGAAGGGCGGTGTTGAGGACGCTGGTCAAGCAGGGCGGCACGGCCGCGCAGGCGGCTCTGATGCACAAGCTCGTCTCGATGCCCGACGAGGAGCGCGAGCGGCTCGTCGACGACTTCTGGAACGAGGTCGGCGAGGGCCTCGACGTGCCGTCCGGCTTCGTCGACCGCCTGCGGACGATGCGGCCGCGGCTGCCGGAGGATCCCAGCGCCGCCCAGCTCGAAGCCTGGATCGAGCTGGCCGACCTGGTCCAGGGCGAGGAGTTCCGCCGCGCGGTCCGCTCCTACCTCCAGGACACGTACGGCGCCTTCCCGGGGAGAAGCCTGGCCGCCGCGCCGGTGTGGGACTTCATCCACAAGGACGGCGCGAAGATAGGGGAGGAGCTCGTGGCGGCGTACCGATCGGGGATGGCGCCGGACTCGCCACGGGCGCGGGAGCTGGCCGTCCGCATGGCGAGCGCCGCCGCCGAGGCCATGGACGCGCAGTCCACGACCGAGCAGCGTGAGCGGCTCGCCAGGGCTTTCCTCCTCGTCGAGCAACTGCGGCGCGAGGACTCCCAGGAGGAGGAGCGGTACGACGCCACCCACGGCAGGTACCTGTCCCTGGTGGAGCTGATCAACGACACCCCGCCAAGCACGGGCGAGGACGATCCGGCGATCTTCACGTGGATCGCCTCGGCCCTTCGCGCCTCGGCCCGGTGACCCACGGAGGGTGCGCGGCCCGTCGCAACCCGGGAGAAGCGGCTCAGCCGCCGACGGTGTCGTCAGCCGGCGAGGAGCCCGGGAGTCCACCGGCGTACGGCCGCCGCCACGTCCTCCGTCAGGTGCTGGCGCAGGCTGTCGTCGGGAGCGCCTGACGGGCCGATCAGCGCACCCGTACCGTGCGAGGGGCCGGTGCAGGCGGCGAGAACGGCGGCCGCGGCCTCCGCCACCGGGCGGGTGACCCACTCCTGGACCTGGTCCCAGAGTGGTCGCATCTGAGGCGGCAGGATGTCGATCGTCATCTGCGCCGCGTTGGGCGTCGCGGCGGGTCCCGGGTCGACGGCCACGACCTGCGTGCCCTGGCCGTCCAGCCGCTCGGCGAGGTCCATCGTGTAGGCGAGGTGGGCGAGCTTCGCCCGGCCCGTCGCGGCCATGCCGTAGTAGGGCCCCGGCGGCTCCGCCTCCTCGAACACCGGCACCGCGGCCATGATGGCGGAGGAGGTCACGTTCACGATGCGGCTGGGCGCGCCGGCCTTGAGCGCGTCCAGAAGGGCCTCGGTCAGCACGTACGGCGACAGGTGGTTGAGCATCAGGCTCGCCTCGATGCCGTCGGCGCCCTCCCAGCGCCGGGTCCACATGCCGCCCACGTTGTTGACCAGCAGGTGCAGGAGTCCTTCCGCGGCCAGCCGATCCGCGAGCGCGCGGGTGCCGGACAGGGAGGAGAGGTCGGCGCGGAGGAAACGGCCCGCGGGGCGCCCCGCTGCCGCCTCCAGCCGGGCCGTCGCGGCGGCGCCGCGGTCGGCGTCGCGGCCCACGACGGTGACGTCCCAGCCCCGTGCCGCCAGCCCTGCGGCCGTCTCCAGGCCGATCCCGCCGGTTCCCGCGGTCACGATCGCCTTGCGGGCATGCTCAGACATGCGTCATCCAATCAAGAGGGTGAACGGGTGCCGCGGGTGAGGTCGCGGGTCGAAGGGGCTCCGCGCCGCGGCGCCTGTCCAGCACACACCGGCCAGCCGGGGAAAGGAAGGTCCGATGCGGCAGACCGCCATGTCGCAGCGGCATAGCCGCACGTGAGAGACTGCGCGCGTGGCTGATGTGGAGATTCGCCAGTTGCGTTACTTCATCGCGGTGGCCGAGGAACGCAACTTCACCAGAGCCGCCGCCCGGCTCGCCATGACCCAGCCCGCGCTCTCACGCGCCATCCGCGCCCTGGAGCGGGACGTCGGAGCTCCACTGCTCGTCCGAGCCCCCGGCGACGTGAGCCTGACCTCCGCGGGGGAGGTCCTGCTGGGCGAGGCCAGGGGCCTGGTCTCCCAGGCCGGGCACGCCATGTCACGGGCGCGCAGGGCGGCGGGGACGCAGTCTCCGCTGACGGTGACAGGGCCCGGCTGCGACGCCTGGCTGCTCGACGAGCTCGTGCACGCGTACAACGAGACCCTGCCGCTGATGCCCGGACGTGTGGTGGTCGGCAACGCGGACGACCAGTTCGACCAGTTGCGCTCCGGCGCGGCCGACCTCGCGCTGCTGCGCGCGTCGCTCGACGACGAGACGCTGGAGAACGTGGTCCTGCACATGGAACAGGTGCACGTGCTGCTTGCGGCGTCACATCCGCTGGCCGGCAGGGAATCGATCGTCACGGCGGACCTGGCGGACGAGCAGGTGGTGCGCTGGCGGGGGAACAACCTCCAGCGCATGGCCGCCGAGCTCTGGCCGGACGGGCTGCCGGGGCGTCCGGGGCCGGTGGTGAGCGACGGCATGCAGATGCTGTCGGTCGTCCGCCTGGGGCAGGCCGTCGTCCTGTGCACGCCCCGCGCGGCGGCGGCGACGGGATCGGCGGACGTCAGGGCCGTCCCGCTCAGCGACGGGCCGCCGGTGCCGCTACGCCTGGCCTGGCTCCGCGACCACTCCCAGGTGCGGTCCGTACGCCGGTTCGCCCACCACAGCCTCGCCGTCTGCGCGCAGCCGGGACGGGCAGGCGGCTAGGGCTCGGGCGCGAGGGCCGCCAGGCGGGGGGCGAGCCGCCCGGCCATGAGGCGGTATCCGTCGGCGCTGGGATGCAGGCCGTCGGGGAGCAGGAGGTGAGCGTCGCCGGCTCCGAAGACGGCGGGCCCGTCGACGAGGTGGAGGTCGCTCTCGCCGCATCGGCGCAGCGTGGTCACGGCGTCCGTGACGGCGCCGCGGACATCGTCCAGGGTCATCATCGCCTGGTTGGGCAGCCGCTCACGACTCGGCGAGACGATCGGCGAGATCACGGCGACGGGCGCCCGCGGATGCGCGTCGCGAACCGCCTGGATGAACCCCGACACCTGGCCGGTGAGCGTCCGCGGGCCGAGACCGGCGCTGCCGTAGACGTTGATGCCAAGACACAGCGAGATCAGGTCCGCGGGCGTACGCGCGATGGCCCTGGCGGCGATGGGATCGAGGTGGCACTCCCCGGCGAAGCCGAGGCAGGTGAGGTCCCAGCCGAGGCGCCGGGCGACGAGAGCCGGCCATGTCTCGCCGGGGCCGGCGGCCGAGCGGCACTGCGTGATCGAGCTTCCGTACGTGACCCAGCGCAACCCCTCGTCGGCGGCGGTGGCGTACGTCGCGCCGTGCAGGACGAGGGGCCCGGTCCGGATCTCGCCGAACTGGGGCAACCACACCTCGACGGCCTTGGGTCCGGGCGGCAACGCGACGTGGCTCGTCGCCGCCCCCGCCGTCAGCGCCGTCCGCCGCCACAGCGCGCCGTCCACGACGACGTCCAGCGACGTCACATCGTCGTCCACCGCGTGGGTACGCAGTTCCAGTGCGGTCGCGTCGGTTCGGACGACCGCGCGGACGCCGGCGGGCATCCGCGCACGCGTGACCAGGCCTGGAGCGTGGGCGGTGGCGATCCGGTCCGGTGGCAGCCGCCATGGTTGCCATGAGCCGCCCTCCTCGGTCCAGGCCAGGCAGCCCCGCCAGACGTCCGGCCGGGCGTCGGGAGCGAGCCGGATCGCCTCCACGCGAGCCGGGTCAGACCTCGGCGCCGAGCACGACGTTCCGCCAGGATTCACCGTCGGAGAGTGCGAGGCCGCGCTTGCCGGTCTTGGGATCGCGGATCATGATGATTCCTCCGGTGTGGCCGGCCGCGTCCGGCAGCGTGTCGGGCGCCTGCTCGGCCAGGGCCACCTGGTGCGCGTACACGGTTCGCATCCGCCGGTCCGCGCTGCCCAGATCGCGTGCGTTGTCGGCGGGCGGGACCAGCCCGGTGGCGCTGGAGGTCATGGAGACCAGCCCGTTGGTGTTCGTGGTCGAGCAGAGCAACTCGGTGGCGGCCGATCCCGACTGGTTGACCGGGACCACCCGCAGCCCGCCCTTGACGCCCGGGTTGGCGTTGTTGCCCTCCACGACGAACGAGCCGTAGTGGTCCTCGCCCACCGTGGGCTTCTCGGTCGAGGTGCTGACCACCTTCGCCGCCGCTCCCAGCGGCTGGGCGACCTCCATCCGGTTGAACCGGCCCGGTTCGGCCTGCACGAACGAGTCGGCCGCCACCGGGCCCGCGACCAGCGGCACGTGCGCGGAGGCGTTGCCGATGACGTGTGACTCGTGCAGCCCGCCCGTGGTCATGATCGGCGGGCGGTCGGCGGGGTCGGCCGAGATGACGTTGCCGATGACGCTGAACGCGCTCGCCTTCCCGGCCACCCTGATCGCGGCGGCATCGGATTTGCCGTCGAGGTTCCAGTGGTCGAACGAGTTGTTCGCGATGGTGATCTTGCTGGCGTCGTTCTCGAACCGGATCGGGGAGTGGTTGAGCCAGTTGAAGGTGTTCCCGCTGATGGTGACGTTCTGCGCCTTGACGCCGCTGGAGAACTGGATGGCGCTCGGGCCGTCGTTCAGCGGCGGTTCGAGCCCGCCGAGGACGTTGTCGGCGATGGTCAGGTTGTGGCCCCCGCTGGTGATCTCGATGATCGGCCCGTTGTCGCCCTTCTCCACCATGTTGCCGCTGATGGTGGAGTTGGTGAGGCTGCCGATCAGCAGGCGCCGGCCGATGTCGAGCAGGTTGCCCTGGATGATCGCGCCGCGGAAGTCGGCGTCCTCGGCTCCCTCGGTGACGATGGCCTGGAACGGGCTGTGGAAGTGGTTGTTGGTGATGAGCCACTTGCGCAACCCGTACGGCGGGACGTGCACGCCGCCGCCGTCGACGCCCTCGGTGGGCCAGGCGAGGCTGATGCCGGTGGTGCAGAGGGCGACGAGGTTGTGCGAGAAGTACAGCCCGCGGCCGACGTGTTCGACGGCGAGCTTGAACGAGATGAACGTGCACTCCAGGATGGCGGCGTCGGTGTCGTCGGTGTTGACCTCGCCGGCGAAGCGCAGCGCCCGGTTGTTCTCGGTCTTGGCGGGGGCGACGAAGGCAAGGCCGTGAATTGCGGCGAGCGAGCACCGCACGTCGATGCCCACGCCGTCGTGCTCCACCTGGATGATGGACGCGCGGTTCGTCATGGTGCTGTAACCGCGCAGCTGGATGCGGTTGTAGTTCTCGCCGGGCTGGTCGGGGATGACGATGGTCCGGGTGATCCGATAGGTGCCCGGCGGGAAGACGACGATCCGGTACTGCGTGCGCTGGGCGTTGATGGCCTGCTCGATGGCCTCGGTGTCGTCGTGCTTCCCGTCGGCCAGCGCGCCGAACTGCTGGGGCGTGACGATCTCCGGCGGGTCCGCGGTCGCGGCGGCCACGGGGGAGGCCCTCCATGACGCGGTGGCCGCGGCCGCGCCCAGTGCCGCACCGCCGATCCGTAAAAGCGCTCGACGATCGGTGCCCTCGGGCATGGCCTCTACCTCCTGTGATGCGAGTCGATACGTATAGATCGTGGATCGTACAGACGTCATATGCGGCTTACAAGAGGCGGAAGATGCCCGTTCTACGCCTGCTTTGCGACACCTCGACGTAATCTTGGGGAAATTTGCCCCTTGTGTACACCGCCTTTTGGTCCCTAGAGTGCCTCGGAGTCGTTACGTATTAGTCAAGTGGATCGCCATGCGCAAACGAGCGGGGCCCCGTCGCCCCACCCAAGTCGAGATCGCCCAGCGGGCCGGAGTCTCCCAGGCCACGGTCTCCCTCGTGCTCAACGGGGGCCCGGGCGGGCCCGTGGCCGAGGAGACCCGCCGACGGGTCCAGCAGGCGATCGAAGACCTGGGGTACGCCGTCAACCCCGCCGCCCGCGCGCTGCGCGGGATGACCGTCAAGACCATCGGGCTCTACACGTTCGAATCGGTGTTCCCGGTCGACCAGCGAGACTTCTACCACCCGTTCCTGCTCGGAGTGGAGGAGGAGGCGGCGCGGCTCGGCTACGACCTGCTGCTGTTCACCTCGGCCAACACCGCTCAGGGCGGGGTCTACGCCAGAGGACGCAACGCGCTGCTGAAGGCCGACGGCTGCGTCCTGCTGGGCCGGCACATCTCGCGTGACGACCTGGCGAACCTGGCCAAGGAGAACTTCCCGTTCGTCTTCATCGGCCGGCGCGACATAGAGGGGACGGAGCTGTCCTACGTCGCCCCCGACTACGTCACCCCGACCGCGGCCCTCGTGGAGGAGCTGGCCGCCCTCGGACACCAGCGGATCCTGCTCCTGCGGCAGACCGACGGCGCCGAACCGGGCGACGATCGCGAGCTCGGCCTGCGGCAGGGGGCGCAGGCCGCGGGCCTGCGCCCCGATGACCTCGTCGTCGAGTTCTCCTCCGGCGCCGAGGACATCGGCACGGACCGGGTCGCCGGCTGGGTCCGGGAGGGGATCACGGCGGTCGTGGTCGAGCCCTCCGAGGACAACGCCACCGGCCTCGCCCTGGCCGACGTCGCCGAGGCGGCCGGCCTGCGCATCCCGGACCACCTGTCGGTCGCCTTCCTCGGCTCCGCACCGCCGCCGACCGCGACCAGGATCTGGACGTCGTTCGAGATACCACGGGTGGAGATCGGCCGGGCCGCGGTGCAGCTGCTGGTCAACCTGCTCGAAGGCGCGGAGCAGCCGCCCCTCCAGCTGGTCGTGCCGTGCACGGACGTGCGCGGCAACTCGATCAGCCGGGTGGTGCGGCGATGACCAGGTACGCGTTGCGCACGGCGGCGACCGGCGTCCTGATCATCTTCGGGGCCGCCACCCTGGTGTTCTTCATCATGCGGGCCGCCCCCGGGGACCAGGCTCTGGTGCTGCTCGGACCGGACGCCACGGCGGCCGAGGTGGCGGCCGCTCGGACCCGGCTCGGCCTGGACCAGCCGCTGCCGATCCAGTACTGGCATTACCTGACCCAGCTGGCGACGCTCGACTTCGGAGAGTCCTACCGCTTCGGGCAGCCGGCGGTCGAGCTGGTGCTGTCCCGGCTGCCCGCCTCGGTGGAGCTCACCCTGACCGCGACCGTCATAGCGATGGCGGGCGTCGTGCTCGGCGCCCTGGCCGGCGCCCATCGCGGCCGGTGGATCGACCGCGGGATCTCCGGTTTCGCCCTGACCCTCTACTCCATGCCGCCGTTCTGGATCGGGATCATGCTGATCCTGGTGATGGCGTTGCAGCTCCGGCTGCTCCCCAGCGCCGGCGTCGGCACCCCGGCGCACATCGTGCTCCCGGCGCTCACGCTCGCGGCTCCCTTCACCGCGCTCCTCACCCGGATCACCCGGAGCAGCGTCGCCGACACCATGGCGGAGCCCTACGTGCAGCGGGCGTACGCCAAAGGGCTCAGCACACGCGAAGTGGTGACCGGACACGTGGTACGCAACGCGGCGACCCCCGTGGTGACCGTGGGGGCGCTGCACGTGAGCACGCTGCTGGGCGGCGCGGTGATCGTGGAGAGCGTCTTCACCTGGCCCGGTCTCGGCTCGTTGCTGGTGACGGCGGTCACCAACCGCGACTACTCGATCGTGCAGGCCGCCGTGCTCCTCATCGCGGTCATCGTGGTCTGCTGCAACGTCGCGGCGGACCTGATCGCCGCCCGGCTCGATCCGCGAGTCCGGCTGGGGGCACGCGCATGAGTGCGATAACCGTCCGGCCGCGGTTGTGGCCCGTCCGCCTGAGGTCCACGCCGACCGTCGCCACGATCGCCACCGTGGTGCTCGCCGGCTACCTGCTCGTCGGCCTGATCGGCCCGTTGCTGATCGCGTACGACCCGGTGGCGACCAGCGTGGCGGACCGGCTGCTGCCGATCGGGGCGGCGCGAGCGGATGGCACGGTCGCCCTGCTGGGCACCGACGGCGCCGGCCGCGACATGCTCGGCCAGCTCGTCTACGGCGCCAGGACGTCGATCATCATCGGGATCTCCGTGGTGGCCGCCTGCCTGGTGGTGGGGCTGGCCTTCGGGACGCTCGCCGGTTACCTCGCCGGCTGGACCGACGTCGCGATCTCCCGGCTGATCGACGTCCTGATGGCCTTCCCCGGCATCCTGCTGGCGATCGTGATCGCCGGCCTCTTCGAGCGCAGCATGCTGGTCGTGGTCCTGGCGTTGTCGGTGGCCGGCTGGGTCGGCTTCGCCAGGCTCGCCCGTGGCCTCACCCTCTCGCTGCGCGAACGGCCCTATGTCGACGCGGCGCGGCTGATCGGGGTCGCCACCCCGGTCGTGATCATCCGGCACGTCATCCCGTTCGTCATCGGCCCGGTGACCGCGTTGGCGACCACGGAGTTCGCCGGCGCGGTGCTGTCCGAGGCCGGACTCAGCTTCCTGGGCCTCGGCCTGCCCTCGGCCACGGTCTCCTGGGGCCAGGTCATCGCTCACGGCAAGGACTATCTGGACACCGCCTGGTGGATCTCCGCGCTACCGGGGCTGGCGCTGACCGGCCTCGTGGTGAGCACGGGCCTGCTCGGCGACCATCTCACCCAGCGTCTCGGCGCCAGCCGCTGACGGCTCAGCCAATGTCAGGAAGGATTCCCATGAGGCCCGTTCGGCTTCGTCGTGCGGTGGCCCTCGCCGCCGCGACAACATCCATCGTCGGGCTGGTGGCTTGCAGCACCACCACCGGCGGCTCGCCGACCGGTGGCGCCGTGCAGCAGGATCTGGCCGTCGCCGTCTGGACGCCGATCGAGAATCTCGACCCGCACGGCGCGTCCGCGATGGACAACGGCACCCAGGTGGCGGCCAAGGCGATCTTCAGCGCGCTGGTCCGCACGGCGGGGAAGGGCTCGTTCGAGGGCGTGCTCGCCGAGTCGTGGCAGGCCAACGAGGACGCCACGGAATGGACGTTCACGCTGCGGAACAACGTCAAGTTCTCCGACGGCACGCCGGTCACCAGCGCCGACGTCGTCGCCTCGTTCGAGCGGCTGCTGGCGCTCAAAGGCGCGATGGCCAGTAACTATGCCGGCCACAAGGCCAAGGAGAGCGGTGCGAACAAGGTCGTCATCACGGCCGAGGACCCTGATCCCGCGCTGCTCGGCAAGCTCATCACCTTCTACGTCACCCCCGCCGCGCACCAGGACGGCGATTGGGCCAAGCCGATCGGCTCCGGCCCGTTCGTCGTCGAGAAGTTCACGCCGGGCCAGAGCCTGGTGCTCGCCCCCAACCCCGGCCACTGGCGCGGCAAGCCGGCGCTGAACCGCCTGGAGCTGCGCAGCATCCAGGAGATGGCGGCGCGGATGACCGCGCTGAAGACCGGCGAGGTGGACCTGACGTGGGCGGTCCCCGACGACCAGTTGCCCGGTCTGAAGGGCGACTCCGATCTCGTGGTCGAGAAGGACTCGGGCAGCGGCGTCATCACCATGTGGATGAACGGCTCGGAGAAGGGCCTCAAGGAGGCCGCTGTCCGGCGCGCGCTGTGGCAGGCGGTCGACTTCGCCACCATCATCAAGTCGCTCTTCCCCGAGACGGGTTCGCCGGCGAACTCCGTGGTGACCCCCAACGTGCTCGGCTACGCGCCGCAGACTCCGGTGACGTACGACCCGGCCGCGGCCAAGAAGGCGCTGGACGACGCCGGCTGGGACTACGACCAGACGATTCAGATGCAGTTCTCCCAGCCGCAGTTCCAGCAGTTCGCCGACGCGGTGGCGAGCGACCTCGCGAAGATCGGGGTCAAGGCCGAGCCCACCCAGAAGGAGGCGGCGGTCTTCCTGCAGGATCTGCTGGCGCTGAAGTGGGACCTGAACATCCAGCAGCTCGGCACCGCCGGCTTCGACGCGGCGACCAGCCTCGGCCGGTTGTACACCTGCGCGGCCAAGCGCACGGGCTACTGCAACCCCGACCTCGACAAGCTGCTGGCCCAGGCGGGCTCGACCAGCGACACCGCCAAGCGCCAGGAGCTGTACGCGCAGGCCAACAAGGTCATCTGGGATGACGCGGTCGGTATGTACCCCATGTTCGTGCGGAACCTGTACGTCCGGAACAAGTCCGTGCAGGGCCTCGCCATTCCCCCGGACCTCACGCCGGACTTCTCCACCGTCAGGATCGGCAACGGCGCATCATGAACCGCTCCTCGAACGTCACCGATCCGGTGCCGGCGGAGCTCGACCCGGAGCAGGCGCCGCTGCTCCAGGTCGAGCACCTGTCCATCGACCTGCCCGGCCCGTCCGGGCCGGTCCGCGTGGTGGACGACGTCTCGTTCACCGTCGCCGCGGGCCGGACCACCGGCCTGATCGGCGAGTCGGGCAGCGGCAAGACGATGACGGCGAGCGCGATCATCGGCCTGCTGCCGGCCGGCGCGGCGGTCTCCGGCCGGCTGCTGTGGCACGGCGAGGACATGGCCGCCATGGCGGAGCAGGACCGCCGCCGGCTGCGCGGGCGCGGCATCGCCATGATCTTCCAGGACCCCCAGGCGGCGCTGGACCCGACGCAGACGATCGGCCGGCAGGTCGGAGAGATCCTGCGGCGCGGCGGGATGCCCGCGAAGGAGGTGCGCAGAACCGTGATCGACCTGCTCGACCGGGTGGGCGTCCCGGACCCGGAGAAGCGGCACGCGCAATATCCCCACCAGTATTCGGGCGGGCTGCGACAGCGGGCCATGGTGGCGACGGCGCTCGCCGGCTCGCCGGAGCTCATCCTCGCCGACGAACCGACGACGGCGCTCGACGTCACCGTGCAGGCCCGCATCCTCGCCCTGCTGAGGCGCGTCCGCGACGAGGAGGGCATGTCCATGCTGCTGGTCAGCCACGACCTGCGGGTGATGGCACACGTGGCGGACGAGGTCGTCGTCATGTACGCCGGCCGCATCTGCGAGGTCGGCAGCGGCCGGGAAGTGCTCAACAGCCCGGCGCACCCGTACACGCGGGCGCTCGTGGTGAGCGTCCCGGCCGTACGCAGCAAGACGGCCATCGCCGAGCCGCTGCCGGGCAGCCCGGCGAGCCCGGCGGAACGCCCGAGCGGATGCCCCTTCCACCCGCGGTGCGCCAAGGCGCAGGCCCGGTGCGCGAGCGAGGTGCCGCGGATGCGGCAGGTCGCCGCCGGCCGGCAGGTCGCCTGTCACTTCCCGGAGGAGACATGAGCGCATCGGCTCTGGTCGAGGTCAGCGACCTCGTGGTCAACTTCCACACCCGGCGAGAGCGCAGGCGCGGCACCGCGCCGAACGCCGTCGACGGCGTCTCCTTCGCCCTCCGCCCTGACGAGACCCTGGCGATCGTCGGGGAGTCCGGCTCGGGCAAGACCACGGTCGCCCGCTGCGTCGTCGGGCTCCAGGCACACCAGGAAGGCGCGGTCCTGTTCGACGGGGCTCCGGTCGGCCCGGTGGCGAAGCGGTCACCGGCGACCCGGCGGGCGATCCAGATGGTCTTCCAGGACCCCGCCGCCTCGCTCAATCCCAGGATGAGCGTCCGGTCCATCATCGCCGAGACCTGGCGGACCCACCCATCGGCCGCTCCGGACGGCCGCTCATGGGATGCCGCGATCGGCGAGCTGCTCGCGGACGTCGGCCTCGACGCCGACGTCGCCACCCGGCGGGCCACGGCCCTGTCCGGCGGGCAGTGCCAGCGGGTCAGCATCGCCCGCGCGCTCGCCCTGCGTCCTCGGCTGCTCGTCTGCGACGAAGCCGTCTCGGCGCTCGACGTCTCGGTGCAGTCGCAGATCCTGCGGCTGCTGGCCGGCCTGCGCGCCGCCCGCGGGCTCGCCATCCTCTTCATCACCCACGACCTCGGGGTGGTCCGGCAGATCGCGGACCGGGTGGCGGTCATGCACCAGGGCAGCCTGGTCGAGACGGCGACCGCCGACGACCTGTTCGAGCGGCCCGGCCATCCGTACACCAGGAAACTTTTCGACGCCGCCCTTGACCTCGAGGGCGCCTGAATTCACATGCAACCAGGGGGAACGTTGGAATCGCGGATCACTGATGCGGATCTGGCCATCATCGGCGGTGGCGTCGGCGGAGTCGCCGCCGCGCTCGCAGCTCTGCGCCGCGGGCTGCGGGTGGTGCTGACCGAGGAGGGCGACCGCATCGGCGGGCAGTTCACCAGCCAGGGCGTGCCCCCGGACGAGCACCGGTGGATCGAGCAGTTCGGCTGCACCGCCTCCTACCGCCGGTACCGCAACGCGGTCCGCGATCACTACCGGACGTGGTACCCCCTCACCGTGGCCGCCAGGAGCCAGCCACACCTCAACCCCGGCCTGGGCCGGGTCGGTGCACTGTGCCACGAGCCGCGGGTCAGCGGTGCGGTGCTGCGCGCGCTCGTCGACCCCTACCTGAGCAGCGGCCGGCTGCGCATCCTGCTCCGTGCGCGGCCGGTCGCGGCGGAGACCGACGGCGACCGGGTCAGCAGCGTGACAGTGGACCGCGCGGACGCCGGCCTGGTGCACATCGCGAGCCCGTACTATCTGGACGCCACCGAGCTCGGTGACCTGCTGCCGCTCGCGGGCGTGGAACACGTCACCGGGTTCGAGTCCAGGCACGAGACCGGTGAGCCGAGCGCGCCGGAGGCGGCGCAGCCCGGCAACATGCAGGCATTCTCCTGGGTGTTCGCCGTCGATCACCGCGAGGGCGAGGACCACGTGATCGACCGGCCGGCGAACTACGACCACTGGCGCGCGTACCGTCCCGACTACTGGCCGGGACCGCAGGTCGGGCTGACCGCGCCGGACCCGCGGACGAGGGAGCCGCTGACGCGGACGTTCACCCCGAACATCCGCTCGGGGCCCGTGCTCGCCGACCAGAGCCAGGACCCGGGGGATCGCGAGCTGTGGGAGTTCCGCCGGGCCGTCGCCCGCGAGCTGTACGAACCCGGCTTCGTGACCAGCGACGTCACCCTGGTGAACTGGCCCATGATCGACTACGTGGCGGGGGCCCTCATCGGCGTGAGCGAGGAGGAGAAGGCACGCCACCTAGCCGGAGCGCGTGAGCTCTCCGCGAGCATGCTCTACTGGCTGCAGACCGAGGCGCCACGGCCGGACGGCGGCCGCGGCTGGCCGGGACTACGGCTGCGGCCGGACGTCATGGACACCCCCGACGGCTTCGCCGCCGCCCCCTACATCCGCGAGTCCCGGCGGATCAGGGCCGAGTACACCGTCGTCGAACAGGACGTGTCCCTCGCCGTACGCGGTGAGGCGGGCGCGAAGCCGTACGACGACACGGTCGGCATCGGCATGTACCGGATCGACCTGCACCCCTCGACGGGCGGCGACAACTACATCGACGTTCCCAGCTGCCCGTTCCAGATCCCGCTCGGCGCCCTGCTGCCCGTACGCGTGCGGAACGTGTTGCCGGCCGGCAAGAACATCGGCAGCACGCACATCACCAACGGCTGCTACCGGCTGCACCCCGTGGAGTGGAACATCGGCGAGGCCGCCGCCTCACTGGTGGCCTACTGCCTGGGGGAGACGGTGGAGCCGCACGATGTCCGGCGCAAGGAAGGGCACCTGCGAGCGTTCCAGGGCGCGCTGAAGGCCGACGGCGTCGAGCTGTCCTGGCCGGAGATCCGGGGGTACTGATGCCTGTGTCAGGTGTGATCGTCCCCGCCGTGACCCCGATCGGCGAGAGCGGGCGTCCGGACCTCGCGGCCGGCCTGGGATATTTCGGCGCGCTCGCCGCCGCGGGCATCACGAAGATCATGCTCCTGGGCACGAACGGCGAAGGGCCGCTGCACCAGACGGCGGAGATCGGCGCGTTCCTCGCCGATGCCGTCGGCCGCTGGCGGTGGCTGGTGCCGGGCGGCACCGTCGTCGTCAACGTCTCCGCCGCCGGCACCCGCGAATCGCTCAGGCGGGCCGAGCTCGCCGCGGCGGCCGGGTGCGACGCGGTCGCCCTCAGCCCGCCCTGCTACTTCCACCATGACGAGCACGACATCGTCGAGCACTACCGGGCGAGCCGTGCCGCGGCCGTGCCGGTGATCGCGTACAACATCCCGCGGTACGCGCCGCCGTTCTCGGCGGGCTCGATCGCAGCCGTCGCCGACATGGAGCACGTCGCCGGCGTCAAGGACAGCTCCGGCGACTCGGACATCCTGCGGCAGTGGCTCGACGTCAAGCGCCACCGGCCGGGCTTCGGCGTGAGCCAGGGAGCGGAGGGCAAGATGCTCGACGCGCTGTCCGCGGGCGCGGACGGGATCACCCCCGGAATCGCCAACCTCGCCCCGCGCGTCGCGCTCGAACTCGTCGCCGCGCACCACGCAGGCGATCAGGAGCGTGCCGCCCTGGCCCAGAAACGGGTCGTCTCGTTGCTCGGGGTGCACGGGATCCGGGCCGGAGTCCCGGTCGTCAAGGCGAGCCTGGCCATGCGAGGCCTGTGCGCCCCCACGGTCGCCCCACCGCTGCGGACCCTCGACGACGGCGAACTGGCGGCACTGCGCGAGTTCCTGACGGAATTCGAGCCTGATCTGATCGGAGCCGCCGATGGCTGACGTCGAGTGGTGGCGTACCGCGGTGATCTACCAGATCTACATCCGGTCCTTCGCGGACGGCGACGGCGACGGGATCGGCGACATCGCCGGGATCCGCAGCCGCCTGGGCTACCTGGCCGGGCTCGGTGTCGACGCCATCTGGATCACGCCGTGGTACGAGTCGCCGAACAACGACGGGGGCTACGACGTGGCCGACTACCGTGCCATCGCCCGCGAGTACGGCGACGTGCGCGGGGCCGAGCAACTCGTCGCGGAGGCGCACCGGCATGGCCTGAAGGTGATCCTGGACATCGTGCCGAACCACACGTCCACCGATCACCCCTGGTTCCAGGCCGCGCTCGCCGCCCCGCCCGGCTCCCCGGAACGCGCCCGGTACCACTTCATGGACGGGCACGTCGTCCCCAACGACTGGCGCAGCACGTTCGGCGGCCCGGCCTGGACCCGGGTGCCCGACGGGCAGTGGTACCTGCACCTCTTCGATCCCACCCAGGCCGACCTCAACTGGTCCCATCCCGAGGTCCGCGCGGAGTTCCTGGACCTGCTGCGCTTCTGGTTCGACCGCGGGGTCGACGGGTTCCGCGTCGACGTCGCCACCGGCCTGATCAAGCACCCCGGTTACCCCGATCTCGGCTACCGGGAGGAGGACCTGCTCGTTCTCACCGACGTGCCCGACCATCCGCACCGGGACCGCGACGAGGTGCACGCCGTCTACCGGGAGTGGCGCGAGGTGGCCGACGCCTACGACCCTCCGAGGATCTTCGTGGCCGAGGCGTGGGTGGCGGACCCCGAGCGGCTGGCCAGGTACGTGGCGCCGGCCCAGCTCCACACCGCCTTCAACTTCCCCTTCCTGCAGTCCGCGTGGGACGCCGGCGACCTCTTCACGGTGATCGACTCCACGCTCCGCACGATGTCTCTCTCCGGGTCCCCCTCCGGCGCGCCGCCCACCTGGGTGCTGTCCAACCACGACGTCGAACGCACGGTGACCCGTTACGGCCGTGCCGACACCCGCAAGCACCAGGGGAAATCCGGTCACGAGCTGGGCCCGGTCGACGAGGATCTGGGCCGCCGTCGCGCCAGGGCCGCGCTGCTGCTGATGCTGGCGCTGCCCGGCGTCGCCTACCTCTACCAGGGCGAGGAACTCGGGCTGCCCGACCACATGGACATCCCCGACGATCGTCTCCGGGACCCGATCTGGACCCGTTCGGGCGGGCGCCGCCGGGGACGCGACGGCTGCCGCGTACCGCTGCCCTGGACGCCGGCGCCGGACGGCGCCGGGTTCGGTTCGGCGGACCCGTGGCTTCCGCAGCCTTCCGGATGGGGGCGGCTCTCGGTGGCGAACCAGGTGGACGACCCGGCCTCCACCTACCACCTCGTGGCGCGGGCGCTGCGGATCCGGCGGGAGCTGGACGTCCCCCAGGAGCTCGAGTGGGTGGACCGAGGCGGCTCGGTCCTGCGCTTCCGTCGCGGACCGGACTTCGAGTGCGTCGTCAATCTCGGTGACACGGAGGTGCCGCTGCCCGCCGGCACGGTCACCCTCCTGCGCAGCGACGCCCACGCCGCCGCGGGCGACCCGCTCGGACCGGACACCGCCGCCTGGCTGCGGGTGCGGGGCGACGGTACGACATGAGCCGACCCAACATCGTGCTGATCCTCGCCGACGACCTGGGCTACTCGGACATCGGCTGTTACGGCGGCGAGATCCGCACGCCGAATCTCGACCGGATCGGCCGGGCCGGGGTGCGGCTGTCGCAGTTCGCCAACACGGCACGGTGCAGCCCGTCGCGCGCGTCCCTGCTGACCGGGCTGCATCCGCACCAGACCGGTGTCGGCGTCCTGGCCGGCAACGGCGCACCCGGAGGATATCCGGGCAGCCTCGACGACCGCTGCGTGACCGTCGCCGAGCTGCTCGGAGCCGCCGGGTACGCCACCGCCATGTCGGGCAAATGGCACCTGAGCGGGCCGTTGTGGGAGCCGGTCGGCTCGTGGCCCACCCGGCGAGGATTCGGCGACTTCTTCGGAACCCTCAGCGGATGCGGGAGCTACTACGACCCGGCGACCCTGTACCGGGGCGAGGCGGACGCGAGCGCCGAAACCCGCGATCCGCGGTTCTTCTACACCGATGCGATCACCGACCACGCGGTGGAGTTCATCGGCCGGGAGGCCGCCGCCGGCCGTCCGTTCTTCGCGTACGTGGCCTACACCGCGCCGCACTGGCCGCTGCACGCGCCCGAGGAGGACGTCGCCGGGTACGACGGCGTCTACACCGCGGGCTGGGACGAACTGCGCGCCCGCCGGCTCGACCGGCTGCGCGCCGAGGGCCTGCTCGGCGCCGAGTCGGCACTGTCCCGGCCCGACCCGGCGCAACCACCGTGGGCGGCGGCACCGGACCAGGCGTGGGAGGCCCGCCGCATGCAGGTGTACGCCGCCCAGGTGGAGCGGATGGACCGGGGCATCGGCCGGATCCTCGACCAGTTGGCGACCTCCGGGGTCTACGACGACACCGTCGTGGCGTTCCTGTCGGACAACGGCGGCTGCGCCGAGATCCTGCCGCTCGGCGACCCGGAGGAATTCCGGGCCAGGCGGCACATCGTGCCGGCGGCCACCCGGGACGGCGCCGAGTTGCGTGTCGGCAACCTCCCGGGTGTCGATCCCGGCCCGGAGGACACCTACGCAAGTTACGGCCCCGCGTGGGCCAACCTGTCCAACACCCCGTTCCGTCTCTACAAGCGGTGGGTCCACGAGGGAGGCATCGCCACCCCGTTCATCGTGCACTGGCCCGCGGGAGGCCTGGCCGCGGGCCGGATCGTCCGGACCCCCTTCCAGCTCACCGACGTGCTGCCCACCCTGCTCGCCGCCGCCGGCGTCGAGTACCCGCGCGAGTTCCAGGGGCGGGATACGCCGCCCCTGGAGGGGCGCAGCATGGTGCCCGCCCTGCGCGGCGAGCCGGTCCCGGACACGTGGCTGTTCTGGGAGCACCTGGGCAACGCCGCCGTACGCCGGGGGCGGTGGAAGCTGGTCCGCGAGCACGCGGGGCCATGGGAGCTCTACGACATGGACACCGACCGCTCCGAGCTGGCCGATCTCGCCGGACGCCACCCCGGCCGCGTCGCCGAGCTGGCCGCCGCGTACCGCCGCTGGGCGCGGCGGGTCGGCGTCATACCCCGCGAAGGGGCGGGTTGACGGGTGTGCTCAGGTCTGATTCGTACCGGTGACGCGTCTCGAAGTTTACTGAGACGCTCGTCTCGGCACCCTGACCGGGGGCGCGTACGCGACCGCTAGCCGGTGCGTCGCGGGACGATTTTGTGCCACCCGCCCGGTCGTCGCTCGCGCGCTGAGCCGGTGGGGTCACCTCCTGTTGCCGACCGTGCTGATCGGCCTCGGGGTGCTCATTCTCGTGGAGGGCGGCGCCTTCGGCCTGTAGGGGTCAGCTGACGCGCGTGCTCGTGGTGGACGCCCGCACTAGCCGGCGACCTGCGTGGTGACATGCTGGACGGCCTTGACGGCGGCGTCGGGCTGGTCGGTGTAGATGTAGTGGCCGCTCTTGGCGGCCGTGCTCAGCCTGCTCCTGCTGGAGATCGCGAGCCACTTGCGCTGGCCGGCGCTCCACGCCTTCTCCAGGCGCTTGCCGTAGGTGGGGATGGCCGCCAGGTACGGCTGCCCGTGCTTGATCACCTCGACCGGGATCTTGCCGGCGGAGCGGACCTTGCCGTCGGCCATGACGAGCTGCTCCGGGTTCTGCCCCTTGAAGATCGCCAGGTTCTGCGCGCGCACCTCGGCCGCCGGGCCCTTGGCCGAGGCCGGGATGACCTTGGCGACGTCGCCGGCCATGGTCGAGGGGGTGGCGTCCATCAGCACCAGCCCCTTGACGCGGTCCTGGTGGTCGGGGGCGTAGCGGGCGGCGATGAGCCCGCCGAGCGAGTGGCCGGCCAGCACGACCGGGCGGTCACCGGCGACCTGGTCGAGCACGCCGGTGAGGATCTTGCCGGTGCTCGCGAAGTCCTGCGGGCCCTGCGGCTTGTCGCTGGCGCCCGCGCCGAGCCGGTCGTAGGAGCAGACCCGGTTCTTCCCGCTCAGCGTCTTCTGCAGCGCGGCCATCTTGGTCAGGTCGTCACCGCCGCCGTGCATCAGCACGATCACCGGCGCACCGTCGGCCGCCGCACCCGAGCAGGACACGTTCACCGACCTGCCCGCGACCTCGATCTTCTTGGTCCCGTAGATCAGGTCGGCCTCGATCTGCTGCTCGGCGGAGGCGATGGGGTCCCAGTTCTCCAGCGCGTCGCCGTTGCAACCGGTGGCGCCCGCGCCGATCACGGTGCCGCACAGCGCGGCGAGAACGGTTGCCTTGATCTTGCGGGACATGGGGGTCCTCCGGTGACTCGCAGGGTGGTGTGGTGGGAAAGCGGCGGAGCGCCGTAACCACGCCTCAACGTTATGGATCAGGCCGTCCCCGAAGCGTCCCCGCACGGTGGACATTCGCCGGTAGCTCGCACGGGGGACAAGCGCGCCCGCCGCCGCGTCACCGCCGATCGGGGCCGGTCAGCGCTTCGACCGTCCCGCGGCCCGGCGCCGCACCGCGTAGAGCAGGCCCGAGACGCCGAAGAGCACCAGGGTGATCGACAACCACCGCCCGAGGTAGGGGGAGGTGCTCAGCCCGACCGCTGCCTGGTAGTTGCGCTCGGCACCGCGCAGGACGAGGGGGAACCACACGAGCAGCAGCAGGCAGGACAGCCCGGCCGGCACCCGTACGTGATTGACCACCGCGGGCCGCCGCCCGGCCGGCCGAGCCGGGCCGGGGCGCGCAGGAAGCTTCGGCAGGGATCGGATCGCGGTGTCGGCCGCCGAGTACAGCGGCCACAACACCAGGTCGTGGAAGATGACGGCGCCGACGAACCACACGGCGAACCCCATCCAGATGCCGGCCTCCACCACCCGGGTGGCGGCGTAACCGGCCACCGCGAAGCAGGCCGCCAGCCCGAGAAGGTGCCACGGGCCGGCACCGTAGGCGCTCGCCCACCGGCTCGCGCCGCGACCGCGGCGGTTCACCGTCCCTCCCGGCGGAACTCGAGTTCGCGCACCCACTTGGTGTTGTGCACGCCCGGGGCGTTCGGCACGATGACGCGCGCGGGGAATCCGTGGTCGAGGGAGAGATCGGCGCCGTTGACCCGCAGCGCCAGCAGCGAACGCGGGTCGGCCACCTGCCCGGCGCTGAGCGAGGCCTGGCCGAAATAGCCCACGCGTTGCAGCGATCTGGCCGTGACCGCCGCCGCGCCGGGCGGGACGCCGGCCAGGCGGGCCAGGTCCGCCAGCCGCACACCCGTCCAGACCTGCTCGGTCGACCACCCCTCCACGCAGGCGATCGGCAGCGCGTAGGTGTGCAGCGGCATCGCCAGCAGGTCCGCACGGGACAGGTGCACCGGGCTCGCCCCCACGACCGCCAGCCGCCACCCATCGCCCGTCTCCGCCGCGGTGACGCCGAGGCTGGCCGCCGTCTTGTTGACCTGGAAGTCGTTGGGCCCCGTCCCGTACTCGCGCCCGTGCGGCGCCAGCAAGGCCGTTCGGCGCAGCGGCCCGTCCAGCGTCTGGCCGGCCGACAGGCCGAACATCAGCGCCGAGCCACCGCCGACGAACGCCAGCAGACCGCGCCGGGACATGGTGGGCGGCGCCGGATCAGCCGGGACCAGGCCGTCGGGGTCGGGAGGTTCCGGTCGCGTGTCGGCCAGGCGCGTACGCAGCTCGCGCCGCAGGTCCCGGGACCGCACCGCGCGGACCGCCCGGGGCAGCCGCATGGCGACGTGGACGGCCAGCGCCGCCAGAAAGATCCACGCACCGTACAGATGCGCCGGATAGAAGGAGAAGGGGAAGACGTAGAAGAGCTGGATGTTGAGGATCCCGGTAGCGAACTGGAACCCCGCACCGCCGACCAGCAGCACCAGGCTGGCGCGGTCGACGGCCTGCGCGATCGAGCGCACCGGCGGCCACTGGAACAGCTTGGGGATCACCGACCACAACTTGGCCAGCAGCACCGGTACCAGCGTCAGCCCCAGGATGACATGGGTGCCCTGGGTGACCCGGTACAGCCAGGCCGGGTGCGTCGGCCAGTCGAAGAGATAGAAACCCAGCAGACCCTTGCCCGGCGTCGTGTCGTTGCCCGGCAGCCGGGGCTCGTAGGCGGCGTACGACACCAACCCGGTGACCGCGACGACGGCGAGCCCGACGAGCAGGACGAGACCGAGCACCGACGTGAGCCAGGGACCGCGCAGCGGGCTCCGCCAGAAACCCGGGCGGAACGGCCCGGGGGGCGCGGTCGCCTTCGGCCGTCCGGCCCGGCGGCTTCCCGTAGCGGACGCGTTCCGGGCATGGGCGCGCCCGTGCGGCGTATCCGGCACTGATCCCCCCGAAGCCGGTAGTCGGATGCTGAGCTCCTTACCGGGAGTGCCGCCTTCAACACGGGACGACGGTAAACATCCCGCCATGCCGCGATCGCCTTGTCCGGGTCCCCGCGTTCTCGACGGCCCCACGACGGACGTCCTGCCGATCATGACCGCTCCGGCGGCGCCGCGTGATTCACGCGTGTTCGTATCCCTCGTCACACGCGTCACATGAAGCAATCGTGCCAATTGCGACGCAATATGCCCGATCTTGACCTAGTCTTGTGCAGTCTATGAACGTTTCTCACAGATTCGCAGCGCTCGCATCCACCGGTGTGGCCCTCACGATGGCCGTGACCTCGCAGGTGTTCGTCTCGCCCGGCGTGGCTTCGGCGGCCGTGGCACCCAGCAACCAGATCCAGCAGGCCGCCCAGCCGCTCGGGGGAGCCGCGGCGAGCACGCTGAGCCGGAGCGCCAGTGCGAACAAGTCGCTGGCCACCAAGAACCGGATCTACCGGACCGGCCGCCTCACCGACGTGAACTGCAGGCCCGGTGCGCTGCCGTCCGGGAGCACGGCAGCGTACAAGCGCTTCCTGACCCGCGTGACCAACTGCCTGAACAAGGCGTGGGGCGCGCAGTTCCGCAAGGCGCGGATGCCCTTCTCCAAGCCGCGGCTGCGCATCATCACCAGCAAGGTGAACACGCCCTGCGGCAGGTGGAGCACCGGCGCCGACGGCTACTACTGCTCCGCCAACCGCACGATGTACATGCTGATCACCAAGAAGCAGCTCCGCCAGCCGTTCCCGCTGGGCATCGCGCGGCTCATGGCTCACGAGTACGGCCACCACGTGCAGCAGACCTCGCGGATCTGGAGCTACTACTGGACGGCCCGCAACTCGGCCGGCCGCTCCCAGCGCCTGGCGCTGTCGCGCAGGTCCGAGCTCCAGGCCGAGTGCTTCTCCGGCGCCTTCATGTCGACGCTGCGGGACGGTTCGCAGTTCTCGGACCGGCAGTGGGACTACACGGTGGACTGGTTCAGGAAGAACGGCGCCAAGGCGTGGCCGCAGAACGACCACGGCAGGGGGCCCACGCAGGCGACCTGGATGACGCGTGGCTACAACAGCGGCTCTCCCGGAGCCTGCAACACCTGGGCCGCGTCGGCCCGCAGCACCACCTGACGTCACGCCACCCTCGGTGATCGTGCTTCGAGCGGACTGACACCGCGTTCAAGGCGATCTCCGCGCTGTCCATCACGTTCTCACAGGGGAAGGGCCGGGCCCGTCACGGGTCCGGCCCTTCCCTTGTGTCATCACGGGTCCCGGCTCCGTGACAGGGCCCGGATGCGCGGTACAGAAGGTCTGCATCCGGTGGTAACGACATTCGTACGCCGGCCACCGATCATCGTTCGTGGACCAGGACAGGAGGAACCGGATGACCATGCGCAGAGGCGTTCTCCGGACCATGGCGGTGGCAGCGACCGGGATCGTCGCGGTGGCGGTGAGCACCACCCCGGTCATCGCCCACAGGAGCGGCAACGGCCTGCAGACCCCCCAGCTCAGCGTCTATCCCTACAACTACAACGACGTCTGGCAGCCCGCGATGAACAAGGCGGGATCCAACTGGAACGCGACCAGCACCCCGGTGCGGGTCTACAAGGACAGCGACTCCGGGTCGACGATCACCGCGAAGAGCTACAGCAACACCTGGTACGGCACCTACACCCGGTGCGGCCCCAGCTGCTTCTACATCAAGCTCAACTCCCGCACCATCGCCAGGGACGCGTCCAACACCTCCAACTTCATCACCAGCGTTCTCGTGCACGAGCTCGGCCATGCCCTGAACCTGGCGCACAACACAGTGACGTCCATCATGAACCGCAGCCGGAACCGGAACTCCACGACCTACACCAAACCCCGGCCCCATGACGTCAGCGACGTCAACGCCTATTACTGATGACCGGATGCGTGGGAAAGGCAGATCACATGAAGGCGTTGACCCGGCTGCTGGCGGCCTCCGCGACGGCGGCCCTTCTCGTGACGGGATGCTCCGGGGCCGAACCGGCCACGATGGTCATCGAGGCCGAATATCCCGAGTACAAAAGCGCGGAGGAGCTTTTCGCGCGGGCGACGCTGGTGGTCGAGGCCACGTTGTCGACGACGTCACGCGTTCGGCGCGAGGCGGAGCCCGTTCCTGATCCGTCGGACACCGACCCGTTGTCGAACCCGATGGCGGGCGCCCCGCAGCAGGCGGATCCCTCGGCCGCCGCGCCGCCCGGCGACGTCGTGACCGTCCACGACGCGAAGGTGCTGAAGGTGTTCAAGGGGTCGGCGAAGCCCGGGCAGACCGTCGAGGTCAAGGAACTCGGCGGCACCATCGACGGCGTGAAGTACGAGGTGGAGCACGCCACGCCGCTGAAGGGCGGCGGCAGCTACCTGCTCTTCCTGGAGACGTACGCGGACTCCCCGGCCGCGATGCTCAACTCCGACCAGGCCCAGTACGCGGTGAGCGGCACGGGCGACTACGTCGCGCTGCCGGCGAACTCCATCAAGCTGACGGCCGACGACGTCTCCAGGTTGTCGGACAAGGACTGACCCCGCAGCCCTGGCGAGCTTCGCGACAGGCTGTTCGACCGTGGCGTAGCCGGCGATCAGGAACCGGCCGGCTTGTGGAACAAACCTCTGCTGGGCAGAATGCACCCGAGGGAGCCCGGCGAGGAGGAGCGCGTGACGGAGTGGCGCCCCCGGCTGCGGGAAAGCGTGATCGTCCAGGCCGAGGGCCGGGAGCTGCTCTTTCTGTGCACGGCGGACAGGACCGTGAAGAGATTCGCCGCCGACGATTTCGTGAGACACGTGATAAAGCTCCTCGACGGCACGCGCACGTATGCCGAGATCGAGCGTTCCGTCGGTGATGCGCAGGCGCTCGGTGAGGTGCTGCAGATTCTCACGGAAGAAAGGCTGCTGAGTCGTGTCGGGGATTTGGCGTCGTCCTTTTCGAAGCTCGGGGAGGAGCGTGCCGAGTTCTACGACCGCCAGTTGCGGTTGCTCCAGGATTTCTGTGACCAGGGCCGTGCCGACGTCGTTTCCGGCGTGCGGTTGCAGGAGCGTGTGGACCGCTCGACGGCGGTGGTGTGCGGCGTTGGCGGGCTCGGGGGCTGGGTCGCGCTCTGTCTGGCGAGCGCGGGTGTGGGCACGATCCGCCTGTGCGATTTCGACCGGGTCGAGCCGTCCAATTTGACCCGGCAGAGCCTGTTCGCCGTCGCCGACGTGGGGGCGTCCAAGGTGGAGGCGGCCGCTGCCAGGCTGCGGGCGGCCAATCCTTATGTCATGGTCGAGACCTTCGACCGGCGTGTGACGTCGTCCGCCGATCTGGCTGACCTGGTGGACGGGGCGGGTGTCGTGGTCAACGCGATGGATTTGCCCACGCCCAATGACACGGCGGCCTGGGTGAGCGAGGCCTGCTGGCCGGATGTGCCGCACATCCTGGGCACCGGCTACGCGTACCATATCGGGGTGCTCGGCGCGACGGTTCTTCCGGGCAGAACGGCCTGCTGGGCGTGTGTGCGGGCCGAGACGTTCGCAGATCACGGGCGTCATCGGATGGAGTCGCTGATCGGCAAGAGGCAGAGGGCGGGCGCCATCGGGGCGTTGTGCGGGCTGATCGGCACCATTCTGGGTTGGGAGGCGATCCGGGTCCTGGCGGGGCTGGAGCCGGCGCTGAGCGGCAAGTGGAGCGAGGTGGACTTCTGGCCGCTGGAGATCCGTTCGCGTCCCGTCCCGCGGCGATCCGACTGCCCGACCTGCGGTCCCTGACGACACACCGCCGGAGGGGTTCCGCGCGTTGTGCGCCTGTGCCCGGTCGTTTCTGGAACGCTGGTGGCGGAGGACGCTGCGGGCGAGGTGGTTCGGAGGCGACATGAACGAGGCGACCGCGCATCTGCTGTTCGATGCGGTGGAGCGCTTGGAGAAGAACATCGTGGCCCGGGAGTGCCCGGCCATCGTCGCCATGGAGGGCACGGACAAGGTCGTCCTGAGCGAGTACGACTACCTGCGCGATCCCGTCACGGCGGAGGCGTTCGAGATCAGGGCGGCGGAGAAGGGCCTGGAGATCGACGTCGTCCGCTGGGTGCTGGGCGTTCCGCAGGTGTGGTTGTTCAAGCCTCCGGGCACGATCGCCGTCCGGCCCGTCTCCTCCCAGCCGCTCCAGGAGGGAGAGCAGGAGGCCATCACCTGGATGAGCTTCGACCGCGACGACGGCGTGGACTACGGGCGGGTCGCGTACGTGCGCCGCCCGAACGGGGAGCCGGTGTTCTCGGACCCGGAGGTCTTCGACGTCGCCATCCGGCCGGCGCAGACCATGCCCGGTTTCGTGCTGCTGCAGCGGTGCCTGGCCGAGGACTGAGGGCCGGCCCTCGACAGACCGGCCCTCGCCCCGGTGGCTGCCGTCAGCGGTGGCCGTTCTCCTTCAGTTCGATGACCCAGGCACGACGCTCGGCGATCCTGCCGTCGCGCATGACGAACACCTCCGCCATGGACATGCGCATCTCGCCGCCCGCGACTCGCTTCACCGTCCCGGTGAGTTCCGCCATGACGACGTCGCCCTGCTCGACCATGCGCACGACCTCCAGGTGAGGAGGGTTGACGAACTCGGGCGGGCCGTCGATGGCCCGGTCGTAGGCGTCCTTGCCGGTCAGATGGAAGGCGCCGAAGACGGTCCACTCGATGTCGTCCGTCAGGCAGGACAGGATCTGCTCGTGATCGTTCTTGCGGAAACCGTCCAGATAGGTGTTGACGGTCTCGATGTTCCGTGACATGTCTGCTCCTTCACGTCGGATATCGCACTTCAAGGGGGCGTCACGCCGTCCTCACCGGAAAGGTCGGAGCGCCCGGAGCGTTCTTGACATCGCCCCGGCATCCGACGTCCAACTCGCCAATGCCGCCGGGGATCGAAGAGTTCGCAACCGTTTCTTCACCCAGTGGACCGCCGGAACGGGCCGTCCAGGTTTACAGTGCGTCCATCCAAGGGAGCACGATGAGGTTTGGGATATTAGGTCCACTGACGGTGTGGCGCGAGGAGGAGCCGCTCGATCTCGGCACGCCCAAGGCGCGCGTGCTGTTGGCGGTCTTGCTGTGCCAGGCGGGCAACCCTGTTTCGGAAGACCAACTGCTTGTGGCGCTGTGGGGGGACACCCCTCCGAAGAGCGCCACCAAGAACGTGCAGACCTACGTCCACCGGCTCCGGCGGCACCTGGACGACCCGGCTCGCGTCGTGCGGCAGGGCTACGGCTATCTGGTGACGGTCTCCGCGGACGAGCTCGATGCGGGGCGGTTCGAGAACCTGGCGAGCTCGGGGCAGGCGGCGGAGGCCGCCGGTGAGCCGGAGGCGGCGACCCGCCTTCTGCAGGAGGCGCTGGATCTCTGGCGCGGGCCCGCGTTCGCCGGCATGGCCGATGTCCCGATGCTGGCCACGGAGGCCGCGCGGCTGGACGAGGTGCGCATGTCGGTCCTGCAGTCGCGGATCGCCGTGGACCTGAGCCTGGGTCGCCACGCCGCGCTGCTGGGCGAGCTGACCGCGCTCACCGGCGAGTACCCCCTGCGGGAGCGGCTGCGCGCGCAGCTGATGCTGGCGCTGTACCGCTGCGGCCGGAGGGCGGACGCGCTCGCCGAATACACGCGTGCCCGCAGGACCCTGGTCGAGGAGACCGGCCTGGACCCGGCGGAAGAGCTGCACGACATGCACCAGAGGATCCTCACGGAGGACCCGTCACTCGACCTCGTTCCTCGCGCCCAGGCGAAGATCACGCGCTCGCCTGGAGGGCCGGGCCCGTACAGGCCGGCGGAGGCCCGGCCCCACCGTGAACGGGCCGCGCGCCGGCCGGACGGAGTGAGCACCGAGCCGGGCGAGAAGGCGCGGCACGCGCCCGGGCGTGTCCTGCCCGCCTACCGTCGCGTCCATGCCACGGCCCTGACGCCCGAGCTTCGAACGGCCCCCATCCCCGCGGAGCTGCCCCCGGACATCGCGGAGTTCACGGGCAGGGACGGCGAGGTGGCGGAGCTGACCGAGGCCCTCACCAAGCCGCGGCCGGGCACCGTCGCCATGGCCGGCGTCGCGGGTATGGGAGGCCTGGGTAAGACCACGCTCGCCGTGCACGTCGCGCACCGGATCGCGGGTCGCTTCCCCGACGGTCAGCTCTACGCGGACCTGCGCGGCGCCTCCGCCGACCCCGCCCGCCCGGAGGACGTCCTCAGCCGCTTCCTGTTCGCCCTGGGCATCAGCGCCACCGGCATACCCGAATCCCTGGAAGAACGCGTGGCGCTCTACCGGAGCTGCCTGGCCGGACGGAGAACTCTCATCCTGCTGGACAACGTCGCGGGGGAGGAGCAGGTGCGGCCGCTCCTGCCCGGGGCCCCCGGCACGGCCGTGCTGCTCACCGGGCGTGTCCGGCTGGTCGGCCTCGAGGGCACGAGCCTGCTGGAACTCGACGTCCTGCCGTCGGCCCAGGCCATGGACCTGCTGAGAAGGATCATCGGTGACGAACGCGTCCAGGACGATCCGGACGCGGCTCTGGAGATCACCCGGCTGTGCGGTCGCGTCCCGCTGGCGGTCCGCATCTCGGCGGCCAGGCTCCTCGGCAGGAGGCAGTGGAGCCTGGCCCACCTCGCCGGCGTCCTCGGGGAGGAACGCCACCGGCTGGACGAACTCGTGGCGGGCGACCTCGACATCCGCGCGGGATTCGAGATGACCTACCGGACGCTTCCCGCGGGCGGGCAGCGGGCCTTCCGGCTTGCCGGGCTGCTCGACGCGCCCGACTTCGCCTCCTGGGCGGTGGCCGCCCTCCTGGACGTGCCGGTACGGCAGGCGGAACGCGAGATCGAGACCCTGGTCGACGCCCATCTGCTGAACCTCACAGGGACGGACGAGACGGGCAGGCTCAGGTACCGGTTCCACGACCTGATCCGGTTGTACGCGCGCGAGCGGGCGCAGCGCGAGGATTCCGAACCCGAGCGCCAGGCCGCGCTCCGGCGGGCCCTGGGCGCGTGGCTGGCCCTGGCGGAGGTCGCGGCGGAGCACGTCCCGGGCCCCTGCTTCGCACTCATGCACAGCAGTGCGCCGCGCTGGCGGCTGCCCGCGGCGGTGTCCCGCCCGCTGCTGGCCGACCCGATGGCCTGGTTCGGCGCGGAGCACGCCGCGCTGATGGCGGGGGTGGCCCAGGCGTGCGAGGCGCGCCTGGGCCAGCTCGCGTGGGACCTCGCGGGGTCCACCGAGACGTACCTCAACGTGCGCGGCCTGTACGACGGCTGGCTGCGCATGCACGAGCAGGCGCTCGCGCTCTGCCGTGAGACCGGCGACAGGCGCGGCGAGGCCGTGCTGATGCGCGGCCTCCTGGAGGTCACCACCTGGAGTTCGCCGGCGGGCCCCGGACCGGCGATGACGCGGATGCGGGCCGGCGCCTCGCAACTCCTCGACCTGTTCACCATGCTGGACGATCCGGTGGGAATGGCCGACGCCCTGGCGACCCTGGCCTGGAGCATGACGGCCGACGGGAACGGCGGTGCGCAGGCGCTCGCCCTGGCGGAGCGCGCCCTGCGGACGGCCGCCGACGCGGGCTACCTCGGCGGCCAGGCGCGGGCCTACCACGTGATGGCGATCATCTACGGCGAGGACGACCCGCGGGCGGCGCACACGGTCCTGGAGCAGGCGACGAAGGTCGCCGAGGCGCTCGGCAACCCCCACTACACCACGACGATCACCCAGTTCCTCGGGGCGGCGAAAGCGTTCAGCGGTGACTTCGCGGGCGGCCAGGAACTGCTGGAGAGGTCCCTGGACATGGCGCGGCGGTTGAACTACCGCTATCTGGAGACGTTCTCGCTGCTCTACCTCTCGAAGTTGTTCCTCGTCACCGGGGACGAGCGGGCCAGGGCGACCGCCGAGCTGACGCTGGCCCACAGCGAGGACGGCAACTTCGGACATTACCTCGCCGACGCGCTCAGCGTTCTCGGGCAGGTGAACCTGGCCGAAGGAGACCTGCCCGCCGCCATCGCCGCCCTCGAACGCTCGGTCCGGGTCTGGCGGACCCGCGGCTCGATCCCCTACCTGGCGCGGACGCTGCGCGCCCTCGGCGACGCCCACGACGCCGCCGGCGACCACCGCACGGCCAAGGCCATCTGGGAAGAGGCTCGCGAACTGTTCCACGGGATCTCGCACGAGGACGGCGTGGGAACGCTGGACGCCCGGCTCGGCCGCTGACCCGCTCCCGTCGCCGCGAGACCAACCGGCCACCACGAATGTTGTCATCCGCCCGGTCCGTCCGTACGCCGCTCCGGCGGGCGCGAAAGGGGTGCGGTCTTTCTCGCCGCGCAGCCGTGCGCATTTCACGCCCCGCACAAGTCAACCTGTCCCCGGACATTGATGGATCTGATGGAGAGATACCTGACCGCCGAACGCAGAGGGTGGGAAATGTCGGATACCCGACACGCGTGTGGCGATTCTCCTTTGCGCTGCACTTGGATGGTCACCATTCCGGTTCATTGATGGGAGGAACCGCATGGGTTCGGTTCGTGTGGCCATTGTCGGTGTCGGCAACTGCGCGTCGTCGCTGGTCCAGGGCGTTCACTATTACAAGGACGCCGACCCGGACGTACGGGTCCCGGGCCTGATGCACGTGAAGTTCGGCGATTACCACGTCG
>NZ_JBQQCC010000022.1:0-148498 GCF_052245635.1 Nonomuraea sp. KM88
GTGGCGCCGCCCCCGGTTGCCGTCACGGTGACTGGAGGCTGTAGCGCTCGCCCTCGACCTGGGTCTCGAACACGCCCTGGACGTTGCCGTCGGCGTCGAGGGACGTTCCCGTCCCCGTCGTGGTGAACGTGCCGTCCGCGTCCACCTGCCCCTCCTGGACGCCGCGCAGTTCGAAGTCGAAGGTGTCGTCGGCCTTGAACGCGTAGTGCCTGAAGGCGTAGCGGAAACCGTCGGCGGTGGGCTGCCAGCTGCCGAACCCGGTCCGCTTGCCGACGGCGAGGCTGAAGCTGCCGTCGGGCCGCAGCGCGAACAGGCCGCGCTCCGTCTTCGTGCCGGACGCGAACGTGATCTCCACGGCCCACGTGCCGACCGGCGAGCGCCGCCACTCGGTGTCGCCGCTGGCCGAGCCGGCCAGGCCGGCCACCGAGCCGAGGGTCAGGGTGCCCGCCGCCGCCACCAGCGCCACGCGCCGGGCGATCCCGGGACGCTTGCCTGCCTTGTCTGACATGGTTCCTCCTTGGGTGCCGGCCCTATCTGCCGGGAGTGACCAGGCCGACGGCCTCCGCCGCGACCTGGAGGGATGTGCGCCGCGCCACCGGGTCGGAGTCGACGGGGGACAGGGCGATCGTGGTGACGCCGGCCCGCGCGTACGCGGCCATGCGCTCCGCCACCCGGTCCGGGGGTCCCAGCAGCGAGGTGCTGTCGACGAACTCGAACGGCACCGCCGCCGCCGCGCCCGCCGCGTCGCCGGCCCGCGCCCGGTCCTGGATCTCCACCGCCGCATCGCCGTGGCCGAGCCGCTCCAGCAGGCGGAAGTAGAAGTTGTCGGCGCGGTGCCCGAGGCTGACGAACCGCGCCACGTGGTGCCTGACGGGCAGCGCGGCGGCCTCCAGATCGTCGTCCACGGCGATCGACACCGAGGGGATGACCTCGAACGGCTCGCCGGCCAGGTCGCCGCGCAGCCGCCCGGCCTCCATGTGCCCGACCGCCTCGGCCACCCGCTCGGGCGAGCTGAAGACCCCGAACCAGCCGTCGGAGATCTCCCCGGCCAGCTCCAGCCCGCGCGGGCCGACGGCGGCCAGGTAGATCGGGATGCGCGGGCTGACCAGCGTGGCGTGCAGGCGGAAGCCGGTGCCCCGGCCGCCGCGCAGCGGCACCTGCAGGTGCTCGCCCTTGTGGTCGACCTGGCGGCCGTCGAGCGCGGCCCGCACGATGGAGACGTACTCGCGGGTCCTGGCCAGCGGGCGGCCGAACGGCGTGCCGTGCCAGCCTTCGGTGACGAACGCGTTGGAGACGCCCAGCCCGAGCCGGAACCGGCCGCCGGACAGGCCGTCCAGCGTGGCGGCCGTCATCACGGTCATGGCCGCGGTCCGCGCCGGGATCTGGAACACCCCGGAGGCCACGTGGATCCGCGTGGTCCTGGCCGCGAGGTATCCCAGCGCGCTGGCAGCGTCCGAACGGAATCCCTCCGGTACGAACGCCACCTCGAACCCGAGCCGTTCCGCCTCCATGACGAGGTCGGCGTCGTTCAGAGGGACGTTGATCCCCAGTCGCATGGTGTGCCCCGCTCTCTCGGATCAGATCGTCGCGAGGCCATCGTGGAAGGCCGCGTTCGAGCCGCGCTGGATCCGGGGCGGACGAGGGCTGGAGCGGAACTCGACCGGGCGTCCAGCGCCGCGCGACGCCGGTTCTGCTCCCTTGTAGGTGTGCCGATGACCGAAGGGATGAGGCCAGCCATGCCACACGAAGACACCGAGGTGCTGATCGCCGGCGGCGCCGTCGTCGGCCTGACCACGGCCCTGTTCCTGGCCAGGGCGGGAGTGCGGGTGACGCTCGTCGAGCGCAAGCCCAGCACGCTGCGCCACCCCAGGGCGCGGGTGATCAACCCGCGCACCGTCGAGATCTTCCGGTCGGCCGGTCTGGAGGAGACGATCGTCGCCGCGCAGTCCCTGACCTCCGACCTGAGCACCAAGACGGTGATCAGGGCCAGGACGCTCAACGACGCCGAGCTGTTCTCCATGCCGATGCGCAACGAGGCGCCGGGGCTCAGCGCGGCCACGCCGTGCGACTGGTGCTCCATCGACCAGAACAGGCTGGAGGAGATCGTCGCCGACCACGCCGTGAAGCTGGGCGCCGACGTGCGCTACTCCACCGAGCTGACGTCGTTCGACGACGACGGGGACGGGGTGACGGCGACGGTGCGCGACGCCGACACCGGCCGCGAGCGCCGGATCCGCGCGCGCTATCTCGTCGCCGCCGACGGCAGCCGCAGCTCCGTGCGGCAGCGGCTCGGCATCGGCGTGACCGGCCCCGGCGTGCTGCAGAACATCGTCAGCCTCGTCTTCAAGGCCGACCTCAGCGGCCCGCTGCGCGGCCGGGACCTCGGCCTGGGCTACTTCGACCAGCCCGAGCCCGGAACCCGCATGATGCCGATGGACGGCTCGCGCTGGGTGTTCGTCACCCCCTACGACCCCGCCGCCGGCAACGCCGACGACTTCGACGACGACCGGTGCGTGGCGGTCATCCGCGCCGCCGTGGGAGTGCCCGACCTGCGCGTCGACAACATCGAGGTGCAGATCGAGCGGACCGGCGCCAAGGTGCTCGGCTACGAGGTCGCCGCCCAGCTGGCCGAGCGCTACCGCCACGGACGGGTGTTCCTCGTCGGCGACGCCGCGCACGCCATGCCCCCGACCGGCGCGCTCGGCGCCGCCACCGGCGTGCAGGACGCCCACAACCTGGCGTGGAAGCTGGCCGCCGTCCTGGCCGGCGACGCGGGCCCCGGCCTCCTGGACACCTACGAGCGGGAGCGCCGCGCCGTCGCCGGGCACACCATCGACTACGCCATGAAGACGATGCGCGACCGCACCAGCACCGCCGACGGCGACGGGAAGGCCGTCAGCTACGCCGCGATCATCCTGGGCTACCGGTACGACTCCGCGGCCGTGCTCCCCGAGGAGACCGGCGGCCCGCCCGCGCTGGAGCCCGCCCTGCTCGGTGCGCCGGGCACCCGTGCCCCGCACTGCCCGATCGTCCGCGACGGCGTGCCGGTGTCCACGCTGGACCTGTTCGGCGAGGGAACGGTGCTCCTCACCGGCTCCGAGGGCGGCGGCTGGCACGAGGCGGCGGCCCGCGCCGGCCTGGACGCGCGGATGATCGGCGGCGCGGAACTGGCCGACCCGGAGGGCCGCTGGCCGCGCACGTACGGGGTGAGCCCGTCAGGCGCGGTGCTGGTCCGCCCCGACGGCTTCGTCGCCTGGCGCGCGCCCGTCCTCCCCGCCGACCCGGAGGCCGTGCTGCGCGCGGTGGCCGGCCGGATCCTCGACCGGGGCTGAGAGGCCCGTCACCATGGACATCGGACTCGCCCTGCCCACGACCGTGCCGGACCTGACCGGCGAGCGGCTCGTCGAGTGGGCCCGCAGGGCCGACCGGCTCGGGTTCAGCACGCTCGGCGCGCTCGACCGCATCGTGTACCGCAACTACGAGCCGCTGCTGGCCCTGGCGGCCGCCGCCGCCGTCACCGAACGGATCAAGCTCGCCACCACCATCCTCATCGCCGCCTGCCGCGACAGCGCGCTGCTGGCCAAGCAGCTGGCCACGCTCGACCACCTGTCGGGCGGGCGCCTGGTGGTCGGCCTCGCCTCGGGCGACCGCGAGGACGACTTCGACGCGACGGGGACGCCGTTCGCCGGCCGGGGCAAGCGCCTCGACACCGTCGTGCGCGAGCTGCGCGACGCCTGGTCGGAGCCGGGCCAGGGCCTGCGCCCCCGGCGCCGCCCGCCCCTGCTGGTCGGCGGCCACTCGGCGGCGGCCATGCGCCGCTCGGCGCGGGTGGGCGACGGGTGGATCGGCGGCGGCAGCTCGGTCTCCCGCTACGCCGACCTGGCCGCCGCGGTGCGCGCGGAATGGCGGCGGCAGGGGAGGGCGCAGGCGCCCAGGCTGCTGGCGCTGTCCTACGTCGCGCTCGGCCCGGGCGGGCGCGAGCACGCCGAACGTTATCTGCGCTCCTACTACGCCTTCATCGGCGACAAGGCGGCGCTGGTGGTCTCCGGCGCGGCCACGGACCCGGAGCGGCTGCGCGAGCTGGCCCGCGGCTACGCCGAGGCCGGCTGCGACGAGCTGATCCTGCTGCCGTGCACGGCAGACCCCGGACAGGTTGATCTGATCGCCGATGCGGTCCTGAGCTGAGAGCTGGTGGAACGGTGCGGGTGTTGTTCACGGCCTGGGCGTGGCCGTCCCATCTGTACGCCATGGTGCCCCTCGCCTGGGCGGCCCGCGCGGCCGGGCACGACGTGCTGGTGGCCTGCCAACCGTCGCTGACGGCCGCCGCGCGGCGGACCGGGCTGCCGTACGCCGTGGTCGGCTCCGACGTGGACTCGGTGGACCTGGTCCGCGGGTACGCGCTGCCGACCCGGCGCTTCGGCACCCCGCCCGTGCCCCCGGGACCCCTGACGAACGGGCGCGCCCCCCGCGCGCTGCGCATGTTCCAGGCCAACGCCGAGGCCATGGTCGACGACCTGGTACGCCTGGCCGGGGAATGGCGGGCCGGCCTGGTCGTGCACGATCCGACGGCCTGGGCGGCCCCGGTCGCGGCGGCGGCGGCCGGAGTGCCGGCCGTGCGCCACCTGTACGGGGCCGACCTCGTCCATCGCGCCCGCCGGTTCCTGCCGGAGCTGCTGGCGCCGATGGCGGAGCGGCACGGCCTGGACGACCTGGATCCGCTCGGGGCGGCCACGATCGACCCGTTCCCCGCCGGCGTGCAGGTGGAGGTGGACTACCGGCCGACGCCCATCAGGTACGTCCCGTACAACGGGGCCGGCGCGGACCCCCGCCTCGGCCCGGCGGACAGGCCCAGGATCTGCGTGACGTGGGGCACGACCATGGCCCGCGTGGACGCGCGCCGCTTCCTGGCCAGGGACGCTGTCAGCGCGCTGGCGGGGCCGGAGGCCGAGGTCGTCGCCGCCGTGACCGCCGGGCAGCGCCCGCTGCTCGGCGCCCTTCCCGAGGGCGTGCGGGTCGTCGAGGACGCGCCGCTGCACGCCGTACTGCCGTCATGCGACCTGCTGGTGGCGCACGGCGGCGCCGGCAGCTCGCTGACCGGCCTGGCCGCCGGCCTGCCGCAGCTGCTGGTGCCGCAGCTGCCCGACCATGAGGCGCACGCCACCCGCCTGGTGCGTGCCGGGGCGGCCGAACTGCTGCCGCCCGACGACGCCGGTCCGGCCGAGCTGCGGGAGCGGGCGCTGCGCCTGCTGCACGACGAGCGGGCCAAGGAGGCCGCGGCCCGCCTGCGCGAGGAGATCGCCGCCCGCCCGGCCCCCGCCGCCGTCGTCCCGCAGCTGGAACGCATCGCCACAGCCTGACCGGCCGGTACGGCGCGCTGTGCCGGAAGCGGACGACCGCGGCCTGACCGGAGGCCGCGGTCGTCTCGTGTCCGGAGGGAATCGCCGCGAGCTGATCGAGGGTCGCGGTCCCTCGTGCCCGGAGGAACGGCGCAGGCCCTGCTGAGTGCGGAAAGCCGCCGCGGGGCCTCTCGGGCCCGCGGCGGCGCAGGGGCGGATCAGGTTCCGCCGGTGACCTCGACGATGGTGCCGGTGATGTTCCCGTTGGCCTCCGAGCCGAGGAACACGATGGCCCTGGCCACCTCCTCGGGCGTCGAGATGCGGCCCGTGGCGGCCGAGGCGGCCACCTTGCTCATCACCTGAGGGGGAAGAGCGCGCCGGGTGGTGTCGGTCGCCGTCGCCCCGGGCGACACCACCACGCTGAGGATCCCGCTCGTGCCCGCCTCGGCCGCCAGGGTGCGGCTGAAGGCGTTGAGGCCGGCCTTGCTGGCGATGAACGCCTCCTCCCCGGGGATGCCCGAGCGCACCGACGCCGCCGAGACGAAGACCAGCCGTCCCCAGCCGCGCGCCTTCATCGACGGCAACACCGCCTGCACCGTGTGGAAGGCGCCGTCGAGCTCCTCGCGGAGCTGGGTCTGCCACTCCGCGACCGGCACGTCCTCGAAGGCGCGGGGCGGCAGGTGCGGCCCCGACCAGGGTGAGGCGTTGGCGACCAGCACGTCCACGCCGCCGTGGGCGTCGATCACGCCGGCCACGGCGGTCCTGATGGAGTCCGCGTCGCCCAGGTCGTACTGCACGGCGATCGCGGTGCCGCCCGCCCGCTCGATCTCGGTCACGGTGCTCTGCGCACCGTCCTTGTTGACGCGGTACGTGAGGGCCACCCTGGCCCCTTCCGCGGCGAACAGGCGTGCCGCGGCACGTCCGATGCCGCTGCTGGCGCCCGTGACGAGCACGCTCTTTCCAGTGAGCCCCAGTTCCATCCGTCACTCCCTTTGATCGGCACGACGGGCGGAGCAGGCCCGCCGGGACGCCCATGCTGGCTCGCCGCGCTCGAGCATCACCTGAGCGGGGCCGGCCGGCGCCCGACCCGGCCCCCAGCGATCCGCGGGCCGCTGCTCAAGCGGTGCTGGAGCGATCCTTGAGCCCTCGCCGCCAGCCTCTGCAGTCGGCGGGTCTCGAGGACCCGGCCGCCGGATGACCCGGAGGTATCACATGGCAATGGCGGTCATGCGCGACGAAGCGGCCGCGAAGGTGTTCGAGCTCTCGACGGGCGTGCACGCCAGCGCGGTGGTGCGCGCGGCGGTCCAGCTCGGCCTGGCCGACGCGGTGGACGGCGAGCCCGTCACCCTGGAGGAGCTCGCCTCGGCCGCGGGCGCGCGGCGGGACACGCTCGAACGTTTCATGCGGCTGCTCACCGCGTACGGCATCTTCGCCGAGGCGGAGGGCCGCTACGAGCACACCCCCCTGTCCCGGGCGCTGCGCTCGGACGCGCCCGGCGGCCCCGCGGGGATCATCCGCCTGGGCGGCGACTGGAACTGGATCCTGTGGGGACTGCTCGCCCACTCGGTCAGAACGGGCGAAGCCGCCTTCCAGGCGCACTACGGCCAGGACATCTTCGCCTACTTCGACCAGAACAGGCAGGCAGGCGAGGCGTTCCAGCACGGCCTGTCGGTCGTGGCGCAGCGGGAGGACCCGCTGGTCGCCGAGGCGCTGCCGGTCAAGGACGGCGAGTGCGTGGTCGAGCTGGCGGGAGGCAAGGGCAACCTGCTGCGCGCGGTGCTGGAACGCCACCCCGGCGTCACCGGCGTGCTCGTCGAGACCGAGCAGGCGCTGGACACCGTCGACCCGGCGCTGCGCGAGGGCCCGCTGGCCTCCCGCTTCCGCGCCTTCCCCGGCGACTGCCAGACGGCCGTCCCCGGTGGCGGCGACGTCTATCTCATCAAGCAGACCCTGCACATGTGGGACGACGAGACGTGCCTGCGCGTTCTGCGGAACTGCCGGCGCGCCGCGCCGCCCGGCGCCCGCGTGATCGTCGTCGAGCAGCTCCTCGCGAGCGGCCCCGCCGAGCGGCGGGCCCGGCTGATGGATCTGCACATGCTCCTGGTCGCGGGCGGCAAGGAGCGCACCGAGAAGGAGTTCGCCGAGCTGTTCGACCGTGCCGGCCTCGGCTTCGGCGGCGTTCGCGGGGAGGCGGGCGACCTGCGGCTGATCGAGGCCGTGACGCCCGACGCCTGACCCGATCATCACTCAGAAGGGAGCCCCCGTGGCAACGGACGCATCGATCAGCACCCCGGCCGACATCTTCCGGATCGGCAGCATGTACGCGATGTCCAAGGTCGTGCTCACCGCAGTGGAGCTCGACCTGTTCACCGCGCTCGACGACGTCGAGGCCACCGCGGAGGAGGTGTGCGAGCGCCTCGGCCTGCACCCCCGCGCCACCCGCCAGTGGCTGGACACCCTCGTCGTCACCGGCCTGCTCCAGCGCGAGAACGGCAGGTACGGCAACAGCCCGGCCGCCTCCCGCTTCCTGGTCCGCGGCGCGCCCGCCTACGTCGGCGGTTTCCTGTCGCGTTCCGGCGAGATGCTCTACCCCGCGTGGGGAAGCTTCACCGACACGCTGCGCACCGGCCGGCCGCAGGCCAACGACGGCGACTTCCGGGAGCTGGTCGGCAACCCCGCGTTCCTGGACCGTTTCCTGACCATGATGGACTCGCTCAGCGGGCACCTCGGCCCCGAGCTGGCCAAGGCCTACGACTGGACCGCGCACGACTCCGTCGCCGACATCGGCGGCGCCCGCGGCAACCTGATCTCCCACCTGGTCAGGGCGCACGTCCACCTCAAGGGCATGGTGTTCGACCTGCCGGAGATGGAGCCCAGGTTCGACGCGCACCTCGCCGGGCTCGGGCTGGCCGGGCGGGCCTCGTTCGTGCCCGGCGACTTCTTCAACGACCCGTTGCCGCAGGCCGACGTGCTGATCATGGGGCACGTGCTGCACGACTGGTCGGAGGAGGAGCGCCGGATGCTGGTCGGCAAGGCCTACCAGGCGCTGGCTCCCGGCGGGGTGCTGCTCGTCTACGACCGCATGATCGAGGAGGAGCCGGCCGATGCCGACAACCTCCTGGTCAGCCTGCACATGATCCTCACCACGACCGACGGGTCGGAGTACACCCAGGGCGAGTGCCTGGCGTGGATGCGCGAGGCGGGATTCCAGCAGACCTCCGTCCAGCCGCTCGGCCCCACCGACACCCTCGCCATCGCGATCAAGTAGGAGATCACCTTGCCGCACAGAACGCTCATCGTCGCGCACATGGAGGCCTCGCACGCCGACGCCATCGCGGGCATCTTCGCCGACTCCGACGCCACGGATCTGCCGCACCTGATCGGCGTGTCCCGCAGGACCCTCTTCCGCTTCCACGACCTGTACTTCCACCTGGTCGAGGCCGACCAGGACATCAAGCCCGACCTGGACAAGGCGCGCCGTCACCCGCTCTACCTGGACGTCAGCCAGAGGTTGTCGGAGCACGTCAGCCCGTACGACCCGAACTGGCGCGAGCCGAAGGACGCCATGGCCATCCCCTTCTACACCTGGGAGAGCTCGTGACCGACAAGCAGGCCGGACCCCGGATCGTCCACCTCGACGACGTCGAGCCCAACCGCCGCCGCGGCGGCGACCTGCGGGTGCTGCTCAGCCCCAAGACCGTGGGCTCGACCACGGGCTTCATGGGCGTGACGCTGCTCAAGCCGGGCGAGTCCGTCGCCGAGCACTACCACCCCTACTCCGACGAGTACATGTTCGTCGCCCGCGGCACGATCGTCGCGAGGCTGGACGGCGATGACGTCAAGATGAGCGCCGACCAGAGCGTCATGGTGCCGAAGTTCACCCGGCACCGCGTCGAGAACACCGGCACGGAGGACGCGCTCATCGTCTTCCACCTGTGCCCGCTGGCGCCCCGCCCCGAGCTGGGTCACGTCGACACAGAAGAACGAGCGGGAGAGGCCTGATGTCGTCCGCCCGCGTCGTGGTCACCGGGATCGGCGTCGTCGCTCCCGGTGACCCGGGCACCAAGGCCTTCTGGGAGATGCTCACGGCGGGCCGCACGGCGACGCGTACCATCACCTTCTTCGACCCGTCGGGCTTCCGCTCCCGGATGGCCGCCGAGTGCGACTTCGACCCGGTGTCGGAGGGCCTGTCGGCTCAGGAGGTCCGAAGGATGGACCGGGCCGCGCAACTCGGCGTGGTCGCGGCCAGGGAGGCGTGGGCCGACAGCGGCCTGGGCCAGGACGTCGCGCCCGAGCGGGTGAGCGTCAGCCTGGGCAGCGCCGTGGGCAGCACGATGAGCCTGGAGGAGGAGTACGTCGTCCTGAGCGACGGCGGCAGGCGGTGGCTCGTGGACGACGCGTACGGCGTGCCGCACTTGTACGGGTTCATGGCGCCCAGCACCCTGGCCGCCGAGGTGGCGTGGAGTTGCGGGGCCGAGGGGCAGGTCGGGTTGATCTCGACCGGCTGCACGTCGGGCCTGGACGCCATCGGCCTCGGCGCCCGTCTCATCCGGCAGGGCACGGCCGACGTGGTGGTGGCCGGCGCGACCGACGCGCCGATCTCGCCGATCACCTCGGCCTGCTTCGACGCCATCAAGGCCACCTCGCCCAACAACGACGACCCCGAGCACGCCTCGCGCCCGTTCGACCTGCACAGGGACGGGTTCGTGCTGGGGGAGGGCGCGGCCGTCCTGGTGCTGGAGGAGCTGGAGTCGGCGCGCCGCCGCAGCGCGACGATCTACGGTGAGATCGCCGGGTACGCCTCCCGCAGCAACGCCTTCCACATGACCGGGCTCAAGCCGGACGGCAGGGAGATGGCCGAGGCCATCCGCGCCGCGCTGGACGGCGCCAGGCTCGATCCGTCGGACATCGACTACGTCAACGCCCACGGCTCGGGCACCAAGCAGAACGACCGGCACGAGAGCGCCGCCTTCAAGCGGGCTCTGGGGCCGCGCGCCTACGAGGTGCCGGTCAGCTCGCTGAAGTCGATGGTCGGGCATTCGCTCGGCGCGATCGGCGCGATCGAGGCGGCGGCCTGCCTGCTGGCGATGCGGGACAACGTGGTGCCGCCCACGGCCAACCTGCACACCCCCGACCCGGAGTGCGACCTCGACTACGTGCCGCTGACCGCCCGCGACCGGCGGGTGGACGCCGTCCTCAGCGTGGGCAGCGGGTTCGGCGGTTTCCAGACGGCGATGGTGCTGGGGCGGGGGGAACGATGAGCGCGGTGACCGGGATGGGGGTGGTGGCGCCCAACGGGGACCGCGCGGAGGACTACTGGCGCGCGGTCCTGGACGGCAGGTCCGGGCTCGGGCCGATCACGCATTTCGACGCCGGCGGCTACCCGGTGACGAGGGGCGGCGAGTCGTCGTTCACCGCCAAGGGCCGGGTGCCGGGCAGGCTCGTCGCCGAGACCGACCGGTTCACCCACATGGCGCTGGCGGCGGCCGAGATGGCGCTGGCCGACGCCGAGGTGGACCCGGCCGGGCTGCCCGAGTACGAGATGGCGGTGACCACGGCCAGTTCCTCCGGCGGCACGGACTTCGGGCAGCGGGAGATCGAGAAGTTGTGGCGGAACGGGCCCCGGCACGTGGGCGCGTACCAGTCCATCGCCTGGTTCTACGCGGCCAGCACGGGCCAGATCGCGATCCGCCACAAGATGCGCGGCCCGTGCGGCGTCGTCTGCGCGGAGCAGGCCGGCGGGCTGGACGCGGTGGCCCACTCGTGCCGGTTGCTGCGCGACCAGGTGCGGCTGGCGCTGTCGGGTGGCACCGACGCGTCGTTGTGCCCGTACGGGCTGGTCGCGCAGCTCAGCAGCCGCCGGCTCAGCCCGTCGGGGACGTTCCTGCCCTTCGACGCCCGCGCGGACGGCTACCTGCCGGGCGAGGGCGGGGCGATGTTCGTCATCGAGCCCACCGACACGAAAAAGACCACCTATGGCTATATAGCCGGTCACGCGGCGACGTTCGATCCGCCGCCGTGGACCGACCGGCCTCCAGGGTTGCGCCGCGCCATCGAGGCCGCCCTGGCCGACGCCGGCGTCCGGCCCGGCGACGTCGACGTCGTCTTCGCGGACGCCGCCGGGGTGCCCGAGCTGGACCGCCAGGAGGCCGAGGCGGTCACCGCGGTGTTCGGGCCGCTGGGTGTCCCGGTCACCGCGCCGAAGACCATGACCGGGCGCCTGTACGCGGGCGGCGCCGCGCTCGACCTGGCCACCGCGCTGCTGGCCCTGCGCGACCAGGTCATCCCGCCCACCGTCGGCATCTCGGAACCCGTCGAGAGACTCGGGCTCGACCTCGTCCGCGACACCCCCAGGCAGGCGCCGCTGCGCGCGGCACTGGTGCTGGCCAGGGGCTACGGCGGATTCAACTCGGCAATCGTCGTCAGAGCGTAAGGACAGGACCATGGCAGCACACACCGAGAACCAGATCGTCATCGCCGCGCCGATGGAGGTGGTCTGGAGCATGACCAACGACGTGGAGAACTGGCCGCGGCTGTTCAGCGAGTACGCCGCCGCAGAGATCCTCGAGCGCAAGGGCGACACCGTCCGCTTCCGGCTCACCATGCACCCCGACGCCGACGGCAACGCCTGGAGCTGGGTGTCCGAGCGGACCGCCGACCCGGTCAAGCGGACCGTGCGGGCCCACCGCGTGGAGACCGGCTGGTTCGACCACATGCACATCGCGTGGGACTACACCGAGGTGGACGGCGGCGTCCTGATGCGCTGGAGGCAGGACTTCCAGATGAAGCCGGGCGCGCCGCTGGACGACGCGGCGATGGCCGCCAGGATCAACGGCAACTCCGCCGTCCAGCTCGACCTGATCCGGCGCCGCGTGGAAGCCGCGGCGCAGACGGTGCGATGATCTCGCTGCTCATCCCGCTGTCCCTGGCCGGAGGCGGCCTGGCGGCGGGGGTCATGCTCTCGACCGTCATCGGCATCGAGCCGTACACCAAGGCCATGCCCTACGACGGGTACGTGCGCGCCATCAGCTTCCTGTGGCCGCGCTACGACCCGCTCATGCCCATCGTCAACGCCATCACCTTCCTGGCCAACGCCGCGCTCGCGGTGCTGGCCCCGTCCGCCGGCGCGCGCTCCCTCTACACCGCGGCGGCGGCGCTGCTGGCGCTCGTCATGGCCGTCTCGGTCGTGAAGAACGTGCCGATCAACAAGTACGTGACGTCGCTGGACCCCGGCGACCCGCCGCCCGACTGGGCCGCGCGGGACCCCAGGACCCGGTGGCGCACCTGGAACCTCATCCGCACCGTGCTCGTCCTGGCCGCGCTCGCGGCCGCCGGCGCCGGCGCGGCCACCCTGATGTGACATCGGAGAAGCCATGCGACTCAACGGCAGGAAGGCGCTGGTCACCGGCGGCGCCAGAGGAATCGGCCGGGCCATCGTGCTCGACCTGGCCAGGGCGGGCGCGAGCGTCGTCACCTGCACCAGGCAGGGCGGCGAGGCCGCGCGGACCCTGGAGAAGGAGCTGCGGGCGATCGGCGGCGAGCACCACGTCGCGACCGCCGACGTGACCGAGCAGCGGGACATCGACACCCTGGTCGGCGAGTGCGAGCGCCGATGGGGCCGGATCGACATCGTCGTCAACAACGCGGGCGCGATCAGCCATGTCCCGTTCGCCGAGCTGGACGCGGCGGAGTGGCACCGGGTCGTGAACACCGGGCTGACCGCCACCGCCATGGTCATCCAGCGGGCGCTGCCGCTGATGGGCCAGGGCGGCTCGATCGTCAACATCGGCTCGAAGGTGGCCACCGTCGGCATCCCGCTGCGCGCCCACTACACCGCGGCCAAGGCCGGACTCATCGGCCTGACCAGGTCGCTGACCAAGGAGCTCGGCGAGCGCGGCATCCGCGTCAACCTGGTCGCCCCCGGCCCCGTCGAGACGGAGGCGGGCGTGCCCGACGAGGTGCGCGAGCGTTACCGGCGCCTGATCGCGCTCGGCCGGATGGGCCGCCCCGAGGAGATCGCCACCGTGGTGACCTTCCTGGCCGGCGACCAGTCGGCGTTCATCAACGGCGAGACCATCAACGTGGACGGCGGGATCTAGCGATGACTTTTCGCGTGATGTTGCGCATGCAGATCAAACCGGGCGCGGAGCGCGAGTTCGAGGAGACCTGGCTGCGGGTCGGCACCGCGGTCACCGAGCACCCGGCCAACGAGGGCCAGTGGCTGTCGAAGAGCGCCGAGGAGGACGGCGTCTACTACATCGTCAGCGACTGGGTGGACGAGCCCCGCTTCCGGGAGTTCGAGACCAGCGAGCAGCACCTCCAGCACCGGGTCCGGCTGCACCCGTTCCGATCGGGCGGCTCCATGGTCACGATGAACGTGGTCTACGCCATGGACCCCGTGGCCAGGACATGACCAGCCCGAGAGTGCGCGTGCTCGTCTACGCCAGGGCCTCGGGGGACTCCCACGCCGAGCTGGCCGAGGCCTACCACCAGGTCAGCCGCGAGCTGGCCGGCACGCCCGGCCTGCTCGGCAACGAGCTGCTGCGCTCCCTCACCCAGCCGGGCGGGTTCCTGGTGCTGAGCGAGTGGGACAGCCTGGAGTCCTTCCGCACGTGGGAGGCCGGCACCCGGCACCGGCAGACGACCGCGCCGCTGCGCTCCTTCCAGGACGGCTCGAACGGGCAGAGCTTCGCCCTGTACGCCGTCACTGCCGCCTACCCCGAGGAGCGATCATGACGTACGACGCCGCGCTCGCCGGCAAGCGGGTGCTGGTCACCGGCGGCTCGCGGGGCATCGGCGCGGCCACCGCCCGGGCGCTGGCCGCGGCCGGCGCCCGCGTCGTCGCCTGCCACCGGGGTGCGCCCGCCTCGCTCCCGTACGAGCTGGTCACCGCCGACGTCACCCGGGAGGAAGACGTGGCCGCGCTCGCCGGCGCCTGCGCCGAGCGCCTGGGCGGGCTCGACGTGCTGGTCAACAACGCCGGGGTGGACGGCGTCCGCCCCGTGGACAAGCTGGACCCCGGCGAGTGGCACCAGATCATGGACGCCAACCTGACCTCCGCCTACCTCGTCACCCGGCAGGCGCTGGGGCTGATGTCCGGCGGCGCCTCGATCGTCAACCTTTCCGCGTCCGTCGCGCTGCGCGGCCGGCCCGCCAGCGCGCACTACACCGCGTCCAAGGCCGCCCTCATCGGGCTCACCCGGTCGCTCGCCCGCGAGCTGGGGCCGCGCGGCATCAGGGTGAACGCGGTCGCGCCCGGCGTCATAGACGCGGCCGGCCCCGGCGAAGGGCCGCCCCCGCACCTGCGCGAACGGCTGGCCGGCATGACCGCGCTGGGCCGGCTCGGCACCGCCGACGAGGTGGCGGCCGCCGTGCTGTTCCTGGCCGGAGACCAGTCCCGCTACATCACCGGAACCACGCTCAACGTCGATGGAGGAATGTGATGACGTACGCCGCGATCACCTACCGGGTCAAGCCGGGGCACGAGGACGAGATCGCCGAGATCTTCCGGAACTTCAGACGGGTGGACAGCTCCGAGCTCCACGACGAGCAGGGCAACGAGGTGGGCCGCCTGCTCGGCACCGCCGTGTTCATCAAGGACGACTTCATGGTCCGGATCATCCACTACGAGGGCACGCTGGAGGCCGTCTCGGCGAAGATGGCCCGCCACGGCGGCGTGCACGCGCTGGAGAAGCAGCTCGCCCCCTACCTGCTGAAGGAGCGCGACACCAGCTCGCCGGAGAAGTTCGGCACCTACTTCCGCGACGCCACGATGCGCTGCATCTCCCAGCTGTCCGCCGACACCAGGCCGGCGGAGGCGTCATGAGGCTCGCCGTCGTCGGGCTCGGCGCGATGGGCGCGGGCATGGCCCGGCGCCTGCTGGAGTCCGGCTTCCCGCTCACCGTGCACAACAGGACGGCCGCCAAGGCCGATCCGCTGCGGCAGGCCGGCGCCCGGTGGGCACCGCAGCCGCGGGACGCCGCCCGCGACAGCGACGTCGTCCTGCTCAGCCTCGCCGACGAGAGCGCCGTGGAGCAGACGCTGTTCGAGCGCATGGTGCCGGCGCTCAAGCCCGGCACGATCGTCGTCGACACCACCACCGTCTCGGCGGCCTACGCCGCCGAGGCGGCCGAGCGGCTGAGCGCCCACGGGGTGCGCCGGGTCGAGCTCTGCCTGATCGGCAACCCCGCCATGGCCGCGCAGGGCCAGCTGCGCCTGTTCGCCGCCGGGGACCAGCGCGACGTGGCCGAGGTCGAGCACGTCCTGACGGCCATCGGAGGTGAGCTGCGCTATCTGGGCCCGCCCGGCATGGCGTGCACGATGAAGCTGGCCTTCAACCTCCTGCTCGGCGTCCAGACCGTGGCCCTGGCCGAGGCGGTGGCCCTGGGCGTGCGAGCCGGGCTCGACCGCACCATGCTGATCAACGCGATCACCGGCAGCGCGTTCTGCTCACCGGCCCTGGCCTTCCGCGCCACCTTCATGCGCGACGGAATCTACGAGCCGGCCGCGTTCCGCGCCCGGCTCATGGCCAAGGACCTGCGGCTGGCCGTCGCGGACGCGGACGCGGGCGGGCTGGACCTTCCGGTGTGCTCGCGCGCGGTGGAACGGCTGGACGAGGTGGTCGCCGCGGGACGAGGCGACGAGGACAGCGCGGTGGTCGTGGAGACCGCCATGGCCTCGTGAACGCCCATGAGGATTCTTGTCACCGGCGGTGCCGGGTTCATCGGCTCCCACTTCGCCCGTACCACGGACGCGGAAACGATCACGGTGCTCGACCGGCTCACCTACGCCGCGGACCCGGCGAACCTGGATGGGGTCGCCTGCGACCTCGTCGAGGGCGACATCTGTGACGCCGGCCTGCTCGCCAGGCTCGTGCCCGGCCACGACCTGGTGGTCAACTTCGCGGCCGAGTCGCACGTGGACCGGTCGATCGAAGGGGCGGCGGAGTTCGTCCGCACCAACGTCCTCGGCGTCCAGACGCTCATGCGGGCCTGCCTCGACGCCGGGGTCCCGAAGGTGGTGCACGTGTCCACCGACGAGGTGTACGGCAGCATCGCGTCGGGCTCGTGGCGTGAGGACGCGCCGCTGCGCCCGCGCTCGCCGTACGCGGCGGCCAAGGCGGGCGGCGACCTGATCGCCCTTGCCGACGCGACGACCCACGGCCTGCCCGTGGTGATCACCAGGTGCGGCAACACCTACGGACCCCGCCAGTACCCCGAGAAGATCATTCCCCTGTTCGTCACGAACCTGCTCACCGGCCGCAGGCTCCCCCTCTACGGCGACGGGGGCAACGTCCGGGAGTGGATCCACGTGGACGACCACTGCCGGGCCGTCCGGCTCGTCGCCGAGCGCGGCGTGCCGGGCGAGGTCTATCACGTGGCGGGCAACACCCGGCTCACCAACATGGAGCTCACCGGGCGCCTGCTCGGCGCCGTGGGCGCGGGCTGGGACGTGGTGGAACGGGTGACCGACAGGAAGGGGCACGACCGCCGCTACTCGCTGGACGGCGCCAAGCTGCGGGCGCTCGGCTACCGTCCGCGCGTCGGCTTCGACGAGGGCCTGGCCGAGACGGTGCGCTGGTACACCGACAACCCGTCCTGGTGGAAGGACAAGACCACGACCGCATAGACACGCGCCATTCCTCCTTCCGCAAGGCGTACGCGGGTTGACATGCGCGTTGCTTTAGTGCACTTTGCCATATAGAAGGAGGCTATATGAAGCTGTTGGTGATCGGTGCGACGGGTCGTACCGGAATGCATGTGCTGGAGCAGGGCGTCGCGCGCGGCCACGAGGTGACGGCGTTCACCCGCAAGCCGGAGCTCCTCGACGGGCGCGGCGACCTGCTCGCCGTCGTGCGAGGTGACGCCACCGACCCGTCGAGCGTGCGCGGGGCCATGGCCGGTCAGGACGCCGTCGTCGCGGCGGTCGGCGGGAGCGGCATCGCCCGCACGTTGATCGCGACGATGCGCGAGGCCGGCGTGCGCAGGGTGGTGATGACGAGCAGCCGCTCCGTCCCCGCCACCCGGCCCCGCCTCGCCGTCGGCATGGCCTGGATGATCTTCAGGAAGGCCTACGCGGACCTGGCGCGGGCCGAGGGCATGCTGGAGATCTCCGGCCTCGACTGGACGGTCGTCCGGGCCACCCGGCTGGTCGACAAGCCCGGCAGGGGGCGGGCGCACATCGACTTCGAGGCCGACGCCACCGGCGGCGAGGCGATGTTGTCGCGCGCCGACTACGCCATGGTGCTCCTCGACGCCGCCGAGGACGACACCATGATCGGAAAGATGCCGGGCGTCTGCGGCGCACGCGCCTGACGGACGTGAGCGGGGCAGACGTCTCTGCGGCGCACGCGCCCTGACGGGCCTGAGCGGGTCAGGTGCGCAGCGTGCTGGCGTCCTCGCAGGCCTGGTAGTGCTTCGACGTCTCCCGCAAGCTTGTCTCCTGCTCCTTGAGCGCGGTGGCCAGGAGCGCGAGCCCCGCGCCGATGCCGTCCAGCCGCTGCCCGCGCCCCCGCCGGTAGCCGCGGCCGTGGTCGTCGGCGCCCAGGGCGGCGCACGCGGCGCGCCACGACTCCTCGAACCTGGTCTGGACGCCGGACACGTCGCCGGCCAGGTCGTCGGCAGCGCACGCCAGCCGGTGAAGGTGACCCTGGCTGTGGGCGACCACGCCGTTGAACTCCACGGGATCGCAGCCTAGCGAGGGCGCCGCCCGAGGTCGACAGGCAGCGTCTTCTGGAAAAGGATGGTACATACGAGACCTACGGTGCTGATTGGTCGGCGTGAGGGGCGGGCGATGACGACGGACGAGCCGTGGCGGCTGCTGGAGCAGCTCGTCCAGGAGGCGAACCAGGAGACCGAGCAGCTCAAGCAGATGCAGGAAAGGATGCGGCTGCTGTCGGCGACGGTCACCTCGAAGGACGGCATGGTGACCGTGACCGTCGGCCCGCGCGGCGAGGTGCGGACGATCGACCTCGACCCGCGGGTCTACCGCAAGCTGTCGCCGTCCGAGCTGTCCGCCTCGATCGTCGAGCAGATCGGCAGGGCGACCCGGCAGGTCTCCGGCGAGATGAAGGAGCTGATGGAGCCCTTCACCTCCGATCTCCCTCTCGATGAACTGTTCGGCGTGGAGACGGGCTTCGAGTCGTTCCTGCCGCGACCCGGCGCACCGGGGGCACGCGAGCCACGACCGCCCTCGTGACCCGCCCGATCTGCCCGTCGCCTGAAGGCGACGGTCCCCTCAGGAGGCTCTGATGGGGCTCGATCTCAGCCTGGTGCCCGACATCGTCAAGCCGCTGGCGCAGCCGCTCACCGGCGGAGCGGTCCCGGAGGCCGACGTCCCCGGGATCCTCGCCGAGGCCACCACGCTGGAGAACCTGGCCGACCTCCTGGCCGGGCTCAGAGCCGACGACGCCGGCGCGGTCGCACGAATGTTGCGCGGCTGGGACTGGCAGGGCCCCGCCAAGGAGGCGTTCGAGCAGGCGTTCGCCGCGCTCGGCGGGCAGCCGGGCGCCACCGGGCCCGATACCGGGCCGGCGCTGCTCGACCTCCTGGAACAGGCGCTGCGGGACGAGGCGGCGGCCCTGCGCGAACACGGCGTGCGGATGCAGCACACCAAATGGATGATCTACGCCTCGCTGGCGCTGCTCGGCGCGGCGATCGTCAGGCTGCTGGTGTGGATCTACGTCAACGGCCCGGCCGTACTCAAACTCATCCAGCACAACACGCTGCTGACCCGGATGCGCATCCAGACGATCAAGCGGCTCGTCCTCAGCGGCATGCTGACGTTCGCCGGCATCAGCGGCGGCCTCGACCTCGGCGTGCAGGTGGCTCAGCAGATCTGGGGAGACCGCGAGGCCGGTGACTTCGACGTCGCGTCGCTGGCGCTGTCAACCGGCAGCGGCGCCCTGACCGGCGCCATGTTCGCCGGCGCGAACGCGGGGCTTTCGCGGCTGCTGAGCCGGAACATGGTCTACCTCGCCTCCGAAGCCGAGCTGGCCGTGCGTGACAGGATCGTGGCGTACGGGCAGAGCATGTACGGTCAGGCGCTGCTGGGCGGGCTGGCGGGCACCGGCGGCGCCGTCCCGGGACTGGCGCTCAGCGGCCAGCTCGACACCTCCCACCTGGCCTTCTCCCTCATCGCCGGCGTCTCAGGAGGCCTCGACGTCCCGGCCGCGGCGAGGGTGAGCTACACCCCGATGCAGGCGGTCGCCCACCTCGGCGACCCCCCAGCCACCAGCACCCCAGCCACCAGCACCTCGGCCACGGGCCACGCGTCCGCCGGCACTCCGCCCACCGGCACTCCGCCCACCAGCACCTCGGCCCGGTCGCGGACCCCCGGCCGCGGAACTTCGCCGAGGCCGCGGCGATGGTGCACCGCTGGACGCCTGACAGCGGGGATGCCCGGCGGCCTGCGCCCGATGGCTGGTCGCCTGACGGCGGGAGTGCCCGGCGTCCCGCGCCCGACAGCAGGTCGCCTGACGGCGGGGATGCCCGGCGGCCCGTGCCGGACGCGGAGCTCCTGGCCGAGGGCGGTCGTCTCAGACGGGAGCTGGATGTCGTCAACGACAGCGCGACGACGGCGTGGGCGCTGGCACGGATGAGCCGGATCTCCGGCGAGCCGGCGGCCGGGCGGGCCGTGCACCGGCTAGCGGGGCCGCAGCCTTCCGCCAAGGCATGGAGCGGTTCTGGCACGAGGACCCCTACCTGTGGAACGGCGTGCTGCTCGCCGAGAGGCACGCCGTGACCGATCCAGGCGAGGCGACGGCCCGGCTGCTCGCGCACCTGGACGAGCTCGCCGCGCCGCCGGGCCCCGGCAGGGAGCGAGCCGGTCCTCCGCTGGAGCGGCTGGCCGAGGACGTGGGGCTGGGACGCTCCGTCGGGCACCTCGTCCGCCTGGCCGAGGAGGTGCAGGCGCACGGCGCCGACCTCGCGCGGGCGGCCCACGTCCAGGAGCTCGCCGGCCTGCTCGCCGCGCGCCGGGCGCGGGACCCGTACCGATGGGACGGCCTGCGGATCGCGGCGGAGCACGGTTTCCCGCGCCCGCGCGACGACGAGGCGCGGGTTCTGGCGCGGCTGGCCGAACTCACCCGCTCCGATGCGCCGTCCCGGCTGTGGGTGTTCGACCCCCTGCGCCGGCTGGCCACGGAGGCGGGTCTCGGACAGTCCGTGGAACGGCTGGCGCGCAGGGCGGCCGACGTTCAGCAGGCCGGGTTCGACCTGTTCGCGCCGGTCGACCGCCGGCAGGTGCTGGACGCCCTGATCCCGCCCGCCGGCCGTGCCCAGGCGGGCCCGCCGCCGGAGCCGCGGAACGTGCCCCCGGGCTTGCACGATCTCTCCCCCTCCGCCGTTCAGGAGGCGAGGCGGGCCGCGGTCCAGGAACACGCGGAGGCGCAGAAGGCGTACCGGAGTGCCCGTTCCCCCTGCGCCGCTCGCTGTCCCTGCTCACCGGGCCCGATCCGCTGGCCGTGGCGGAGCAGGAGCGGGTCGCCTCGCTGGACTCCCGCGCCCAGGCGTGGCGGCGCTGGCCGGAGCGGCCGGAGGTGTCGTTCACGAGGGACGCCGGCGCGTTCCGCCGTGCCTACGATCGGGCGATGGAGCGCGCGGTCGCGGGGGAGGAGGTGATCCCGTACATGCCGGAGAACGCCACCGCCTCCCTCGCGGACCGTGACGGCGGGCGGGGGTTCGGGCTGGAGCTGGAGTTCGACCTGCCGGACCGTACCGACGTCAGGACGCTGGAGGCGATCGCCCGCTCCCTGCGCGAGGCCGGCTTGACCGGCGACGCCCAGGTGCACGGCCGCCACACCATGCAGGGGGAGGGCTACCGTCCGGGCAGGAACGGCGGGCGCGGGTTGTGGAACCTGGAACGGGACGGCACGGTCGCGGGCGAATTGGTCTCGCCCATCCTGTACGCCGAGCCCGCGACGTGGGAGAACCTCCGCGTCGCCTGCGAGATCATCCGGTCGCACGGCGGCACGGCGAGCCTCTCGACCGGCGGGCACGTCCACGTGAGCACCCACGACTACGACCACATCGTGGAGAACTACGCCGCCGTGCTGCGCTACGCGGACCATCACGCCGACACCCTGTTCAGGCTCGCGCAGAACCCGGAGCGGGCCGGTCACCGGGGTCTCTCCCACTGCCGGCCCAACGACCTGCCCGCCGCGGGCTACCAGCAGATCGGTCCGGTACGGCACGCCAACACCGGCCAGGAGCTGGCGTTGCACATGGAGGCCATGCGCGGCACCGCGAAGGACCACATCGAGCTGCAGGTCAAGCTGTCGCTGGCGCTGGTCGAGGCGGCGTTCCGCACCGCGACGCTGGGCCATCCGCCGAACGGCGACCGGCGCGACCGCCTGGGCGCCCACGCCGCGCTCCTCGCCGAGGATCCCGCGCTGGACGTCACGGAGCGGGGAAGCCGCTCCTTCCGTATCCTGATGGACGAGCTCTTCTGGCGGGCCGCCGACAAGGAGCAGCTGACGGCCCTGTTCGCCGCCACTCGCTGGATGCCGGGCCCATGAAGGAACGGGACAACGTCGTGATCGTCCGTAACGGCTCGGCGGCGGAGCCTCCTCCGGCCGCTCCCGTCAGGCACGACGGACGGCCGTACCACCTGGAGATGATCTACGCAGGCGGGGCCCGCCGCGGCTACGCCGACGACGCCGCAGACCTCGTCGACCTGCTCGCCCCCGGCTACGCCGCGCTCGCCACCGCAGGCGAGCGCGCGACGGCGCGCGTACGCCTCGCCATGGACCTGCAGGTCAGGCTGCAGGCCCGGCTCGCGGCCGGACCCCGGCTCGACGCCTGCGGCGACGCGGAACGCGCCGTGATCCTCGGCGGGCGGTACGAACCCCCGGCGCTCACCCGGTGGGAGGCGCCGGTCCCCCTGGTGCTGGTCGCGACCTTCTACGAGCCCGCCGGCCCGCTGCCCAGGCCACAGGGGCCCGCGGACCTCCAGATCTGGCTGGACCCGGCCGGCGACTGGGCCCTGCTGACCAGCCTGCACGCCGCCGGCGTGATCACCGTCAGCCGCGCGGTCACATGAACGACGAAGGGAACGCCCATGAACGCTCGATCCGTCACCGTCCTGGTGTGGGGCGAGAACCGGCACGAACAGACCGAACCCAGCGTGGCCGAGATCTATCCCGACGGCATGCACAACGCCGTCCGCCGCGGCATCGAGCACTGGCTGGGGGAGCGGGCGACCGTCACCACGGCCACGCTCGACGACCCCGAGCACGGGCTGACCGAGGAGGTGCTCGCCGGCACCGACGTCCTCACCTGGTGGGGCCACGCCGCGCACGGCGAGGTGTCGGACGAGGTGGTCGACCGGGTGCACCGGCACGTCCTGGCCGGCATGGGGCTGGTGGTGCTGCACTCCGGCCACTACTCGAAGATCTTCACCAGGCTCATGGGCACCACGTGCACGCTGCGCTGGCGCAGCGCGAACGACCGCGAGCTGGTCTGGACGGTGAACCCGTCGCACCCCATCGCCCGCGGCATCCCCCACCCCATCGAGATCCCCGCCCAGGAGATGTACGGCGAGCAGTTCGACATCCCGGCACCCGACGAGCTGATCTTCATCAGCTCGTTCACCGGCGGCGAGGTGTTCCGCAGCGGCTGCACCTTCCGGCGCGGCAACGGGAAGATCTTCTACTTCAGCCCCGGCGACCAGGACTACCCGGTGTACCACCACCCGGACGTGCTGCACGTCATCGCCAACGGGGTCGAGTGGGTGGCCGCCGACCCGCCACGGCGCGACCTGCCGGCCTCGCTCCGGCAGGAGACGGGCGACTTCGGCCGGGGTCACCGCGGCGCGACGCACGACAAGGGGGCCGCGGAGTGATCTACTACGCCGCCCTGGAGGAGTACCGCCGCCGCATCGCCGAGCTCGGCACTCCCGGCCTGCTCACCACCGGCTTCTACCGCGGCGAGCGCTTCGGGGGCTTCCGCGACGTCATGGAGCAGCCGCTGCTGGTGGACATGGCGATCCACGCCTTCGACGCGGCCCGCCACCTGCTCGGCGCGGAGCCGATCTCGGTTGTGTGCGAGAGCTGGAACCCGGCCTGGAGCTGGTACCGCGGCGACGCGGCGGCGACCGCGACGTTCCTGTTCGAGGGCGGCACCCGCTACGTCTTCACCGGCTCCTGGGTCGCGGAGGGTCTGGAGACGCCCTGGAACGGCCGGTGGCGGGCCTCCTGCCCCGGAGGCACCGTGACCTGGGACGGCGAGGACCGCGTCGCCTCCAGCATCGTCGGCGCGTCGGAGGTGCCGGCGGGCACGCACGAGGAGATCGCCGGGGCGCTGGCGGAGTTCCTCACGGCACTGCGCACGGGCGCGGAGCCGTCGGGATCGATCGCCCGCAACATCCGCTCCCTGGCCATGGTGGAGGCGGCGGTGCGCTCGGCGGAGTCGGGCGCGCGGGTCCACATCGGGGCGCTGCTCGAACAGGCCCACCGGGACGCGCTGGCCCTACCCGTACGCGAGGAGATCCGCGCCCGGCTGTCCGGGCCTGCCGCGGAAGGTTGAGCGATCGGCCGAACGTGAACAGCGTGCCATTGACAGGTTGCTGGCCGGCCGAAAAGATACGGTCGTCCGTACAAATTCGTGGCAGAGGCGCCGGATGACCGACATCGACTGGGCGCGGCGGCTGGCTCTGGAGCCGGGCGCCGCCGTGCCGCTCTACTACCAGCTGCGCGAGCGCCTGCGCGCGGTGATCGGCGAGTGCGAGCCGGACACCCCGATCCCGGCGGAGAAGGACCTCATGGTGTTCGCCGGGGTGAGCCGGGCCACCGCGCGGCGGGCGATCGGCGACCTGGTCCAGGAAGGGTTGCTGGTGGCCCGGCAGGGCAGCGGCACCTACACCGCACCGGTCGGGGTCACCTCCGAGCTTCTGGGCTCCAGGCCGGCCGGCTTCACCGAGACGATGGCCAGGCTGGGACGCAGGCCGACCACGCGGGTGCTCGTGGCGCGCGCGCAGCCGTGCGCCGCCGACCTCGCCCCCGCGCTCGGCCTGGAGGCCGGCGGCGAGGTCGTCTTCCTCGAACGCCTCCGGCTGCTCGACGGCGAGCCCTGCATGATCGAGAGCGCCCATCTCCCGGCCGAGCTGGTTCCCGGCATCCTCGACGAGGACCTGACCGGGTCGCTCTACGGCCTCCTTCGGCTGAAGTACGGGCTGACCCCGGCCTCGGGCAAGGAGACGATCGGCGCGGTCAACGCCGACTACCGCCTGGCGGGGCTGCTGCGCGTGCCCATGGCCGCGGCCCTGCTGGCGACCGCCCGGTCGACGGTCACAGAAGGCGGGCTGCCGCTCGAATACACGATCCGCCACGCCAGAGGCGACCTCGCCGTGTTCTCCGTCGAGCTCAACGACGCGAAGAACGCCCTGATGGGCCAGGAGCCGAGCTGAACGGCGTGTCCGGACGGCGCCTGCTCGCCGCCGCGCCCCACCCCAGCCGGGGCGGCCTTCGCGATCCGCTGAGGTTCAGGGAAGGTTCTTCTGGGCGGCGTTGTCCCAGGAGGCGTTGGTGCCGATCTCCGGCGTGGAGCCCGCGAAGGCGCCGCGGGCGTGGGTGTCGCCCTGGAGGGTGTACATCAGCCAGGCGGTCAGATATCCGAGGAAGCCGCCGCCGTCGCCCTGGATCGTGTTGTGCCCGGCGCCCTTGAGCATGGCCTTGGCGGCGGCCCCTGGAACGGCCCGGTAGTAGTTCCGGATGGCCGAGTGCGGGGAGATCAGGCCGTCGCGGGTGCCGCTGAGGAACAGCACGGGGCAGTCCAGCTGGTCCACGTGGAACCTGTCGTCCGCGTCGACCCAGATCGGGGCGGGCAGGGCGATCGGGACGACCGACGAGATCAGGCCGCCCGACCTGGTGGCCGTGTTGACGGAGCCGCCCGCGCCCTGCGAGTGGCCGACGGCGCCGACCTTGCCCACGTCGAGCTTGCCGTGGAACACGCTGGAGGAGTCGCCGTTCCTGGCCACCATGTATTCGGCGGCCTCGATCATCTCGGTGCCGGTGCCCGTCGTCGTGTCCGTCGTGGCGATCACCACGAACCCCCAGGAGGCGAGCTGGTTCAGCACGCCCGGATAGTGGGTGGGGACGGCGTCCGTGCCGTTGCCCCAGGTGACGATCGGGTGTTTGACGCCTCCTTCGCCCAGGCCGGCCGGATAGTGGATCCGGTATTCGCCGCCGACGTCCGCGGTGGCCACGGTCCAGGGCCCGGCCGCCGCGTAATGGGCTTCGATCGTGTCGGCGGCCCGCGCGGGGGAGACCAGGACCCCCAGCAGCAGCACCACGGCGACCATGAGCTTCATGCATCCCCCACACTTGTACGGATGACCGTATCTTTCGCTTCGCCAGCCACGCTGTCAACAGCCCCGCCGGCGCACACGTTATCCGCCCACGCCGCCGTAGGGTGTGCAGGGTCTCGGACACCGAGGGGAGGTCAGGAGGCCACCAGCGCGACCTCGTCGGCCTGCAGCCACATGTCGCCGTTGTCGGTCCAGATGCCGGCGAACACCTCGACCGAGGTGCGCCTCCCGCTGTCGAAGGTCACGGTGAACGGGGTCCACGAGTTCACCGCCCGGAAGTTGACCTCCTTGATCGGAGATCCTCCCGGCACCCGTACGCCGAAGAAGCCGTTGTCGTTGTTCGCGGACGTCCGCAACCATCCGGTGAGGGTGTAGGTGGTGTCCGGCTCGACCTCGACCACCTGGTGCAGGTCGTGCCAGCCGCTGTTGTGGCGGGCGAATCCGTTGCGGTCGCCGGTGAAGCCCCAGGTGGCCCGGTCGATGCCGCAGTTCCCGTGGCAGGCCCAGGGCGCGGATGCCGACCCCGTGCTCTGCCGTTCGAAGCCCGGATCCTCGACGAGGTTGGGGTTGGTGACGGCGGCGTCGCGGGTGAGCGTGATCCTGGTCAGATACACGTTGTACGGCGTCCACTGCGACAGCGCCAGATACAGGTCGGGTCCGGACGACCGCGGGTGCATGAAACCGCCGTACAACCCTGGATAGTCGGCGGAGCTCGCGACGACCGCCGGGGCGCTCCACGGGCCCGTGGGGCCGGGCGCGGATCGCAGCACGATGTCGCTGCCCTGCAGGTAGGTCATCAGCCACCTGCCGGTGAAGTCGTTGTAGCGCACAGAGAGCTCGCCGGCGGGGGCGGGGACGACCGGCGCGGCGGCGGTGTCGGGGCCGCTTCGCCAGGCGGTTCCCGTCCAGTACTCGTAGGCGTCCTCGGCCAGTATCTCGGCCTCGGGAACCCGGGCGAGGTGCACGGCTCCGGCGCGGCCGTTCGGCGTGCCGAACAGGTACACGAACCCGTCCCTGCGGGCGAGCGCGGCCATCTGGAAGCGGTTGCCCCCGTCGGGGTTGTCCCATCGGGGTCCGCCCTCGGTCGTCCAGGTCTGCCCGTTGTCGTCGGAGAAGGCGATCCCGGCGTGGTTGGTGTCCCACTTGCCCGGGTCGCCCCAGTGGCGTACCGACATGTAGGCGAGGTACTGGCGGCTTCCCACGGACACGCCGGCGGTGGGGATGACGGTGATCTCGTCGCCGTCGACCTTCTTGCTCGGGATGAGCTCCTTGGCGTGCCCCTGCCGGTCGGTGGCCGCGCTGGAGAACGTCATGCCGTCGGAGAGGTCGCGGTCGGTGCTGCGCAGCAGCACCTGGCTGCGCCAGTCGCCGCCGTTGGCGCCCGGAGGTTCCCAGTCGGCGCCGAACGTGTCGCCGAATGCGGCGAGCACCTCCCCGCTGCCGTTGTCCCACATGACACCCAGGTCGGTGGCCTTCACCTGCCAGGTGGCGGGGGTGTCGCTGAGGGAGCCGGGCCCGGTCATCTTGCTGACCACGATCGCCGGTGACGGGGCCGTGGTCGCCTGAGCCGGCAGGCAGGCCGTCCCTCCCGTGACCACGAGCAGGAGCAGCGCGCTCCCCGCCGATGCGCGGGCGCGTGAGCCGAGCCTCATCAGCCGTCACCTCCGCAGCTGAAATCGATTTCTCAAATCCATTGTTGGATCTTGGGAGTGCGTCGTCAAGGGGCGCCCGCCCCTCGGGCACGAAGGAGACGTCACACTCCGGGCCCGCCGGCCCTCTTGGGGTGCAGAGGAGGTCACCGCCTTCCCCGTCGATCCACAGGAGCACCCATGTCAACCGCCTACGTCGTCACCGCCGTGGCGACCATCGCCGCCAACACCTTCTCCGGGCTCGCGGCCATGACCCGGCTCGAACCGATCATGCGCACGCTGGGCCCCGCGCTCGACCGGGCCGGCGTGCCGGAGTCCTGGCTGGTCTGGCCGATCGGCGTGCTGAAGCTGCTCGGCGCCCTCGGGCTGGCGCTCGGGCTGCTCGGCGTGCCGCTCGCCGGGACGGCCGCCGCCGCCGGGCTCGTGCTCTACTTCGTCTGCGCCCTCTTCGCCCATCTCCGCGTCCGCGACTACGTGCCGCAGTTCTACCTGGCGATGGTGTTCCTCGGGCTCGCGACGGCCACCCTGGCCCTGGACCCGGCTCTCGTCCTGTCCCCGGCCGGGTGACCGCCGCTGCACCCGTCAGGCCCGCGTACGCTCCAGCTGCAGGCGTACCCTGGCCAGCCAGGTCCCCCAGCCGTCGTCCGGCCGGCTGTCGCCGATGCGCAGGTAGAACGCCCGGGACTCGCCCCGCAGGTCGGCGAGGTCGAGCGTGCGCTCCTCCCGGTTGGACCGGTCACGCACGTCGTTCTCCTCCCGCAGCACGGTCCGCCAGGTCTGCTGGTCGGTCGAGACCTCCACGAGGAAGTGGTTGGCCAGGTCCAGCGTCAGCGAGCCGCCGGTGACCTGGGCGGGCAGCTCGAACCGGTAGGTCGCGTGGCTGTCGCCGTCGGTGAAGCGGGCACGCCCGTCGTGCACCTCGCCGTCGAGCTTGGACCCGCCCGCGTCCAGGAGCCAGGGCTGCTCCGCCGGGGTGCCGGGCGTGAACTCCACCGTGTCGCCGACCAGCGTGACCGCCACCTGCTCGCCGGTGGACCCCTGGTCGGAGGTGGCGTCGAGCCGGATCAGGTGGCTGCCGGGACCGGCCGTCGCCGGCACCGCCACCTCGAACGCCACGGTCTGGGACGCGCCCGGCGCCACGGGCCCGAAGCGGGCAGATGCGGGCTGGACGGTCCAGCCCTCGGGTCCCGTGGCGGTGAGCCGGCCGCGGGCGGGCTTCGTGGCGTGGTTGGCCACGGTCGCCGAGAGCCGCACGGTCTCGCCTGGGGCGGCGAAGACCCCGGAGCTCTCGATGACCAGCGTCGACGTGGCGGGCGGCTCGGGAGCGAGCAGCTCCACCTCGGCCAGCGAGACCGCCGAGCCGCCGGTGAACCTGATCCGGTAGTGGGCGTACGCGCTCGGGCTGGTGATCTTGAACGGGCGGGTCTGCGACCGCCACGCGAAGCTCTCACCGGTCCGCTTGTCGATCGACTTCCACGCGTTGCCGTCCTCGGAGCCCTCCAGGACCCAGCTGGACGGATCCTGGGCCGGATCGCCAGAGCCGGAGGTGAGCGTGTAGTAGCGCGCCGTGCGCTCGCCGTCGAAGGTGAGGCGCACCCACTCGGGCACCGTCGCCCCGGTGGCCGAGTCGTCGTCGAACAGCGCGCTCACGTCGGCGCCGCCCGGCGCCGACGCCGTGCCGTGCCCGGTGAGGTCGTGCAGCGGCGTCGGGACCCGGTCGTCGCCGGTGATCGACGGCGGGGCGGCGTTCTTGCCCGTGCCCCAGCGCGAAGGCTTCGGCCCCATCTCGAACACCAGCTCGCCGCCCTTGGCGATCAGGTCGTGCGGCAGGTACGTCTTCCCGTACGGCTTGCCGTTGACCTTCAGCCCCTGCACGTAGACGTTGCGCGCGCTGTTGCCCGGCGCCCTGATCACCAGCTTCCTGCCGTTCTCCAGGTGCACGGTCGCCTTCGTGAACAGGGGCGAGCCGATCGCGTAGGAAGGGCTGCCCATCTGCAGCGGGTAGAAGCCGAGGGCGCTGAAGACCTGCCAGGCCGACATCTCCCCGTTGTCCTCGTCACCCGGGTACCCCTGGCCGATCTCGCTGCCCAGATAGAGCCGCGAGAGCGCCTCGCGCACCTTGGCCTGGGTCTTCCACGGTTGTCCCGCGTAGTCGTACATGTAGGCGATGTGGTGCGAGGGCTGGTTGCTGTGCCCGTACTGGCCCATCCGGATGTCGCGGGCCTCGCGCATCTCGTGGATGATCCCGTTGTACGAGCCGGGGAACAGCGCGGTCTCCTGGTCGTCGAAGAACGCGTCGAGCTTGGCGGCCAGCTTGTCCGCGCCGCCGTACAGGTTGGCCAGGCCGCGGCCGTCCTGCGGCACGTGGAAGGCCATGTTCCAGCCGTTCGTCTCGGTGTAGTCGTGGCCCCACTCGCGCGGGTCGTACGCGTCCGGCTTGAGCCGGAACGACCCGTCGGCGCTCCTGCCCTGGAAGAAGCGGACCGCCGGGTCGAACAGGTGCACGTAGTTGAGCGCCCGGTTCCTGAAGTACTCGTACTCCTCCAGGTAGCGGGCGCGCTTCGCGCTCTTCGACCGTTCGGCCAGCGACCTGGCCATGTTGGCGATGCCGAAGTCGTTGATGTAGCCGTCCATGGCCCACGACATGGCCTCGCCCGTCGACTCCGTGCTCGTGTAGCCGAGGAAGACGGAGGTCGACAGGCCCTTGCGGCCCACGTGGCGGGTGGGCGGGGCGACCGTGGCGTTCTTGAGCGCCGCCTCGTAGGCGGTCTCGGCGTCGAAACCGGTGATCCCCTTCAGATGGGCGTCGGCGAAGGCGACGTCGGAGCTGGTGCCGACCATCAGATCGGCGTAGCCCGGCGAGGACCAGCGCGCGATCCAGCCGCCGTCCTCGTACTGCCGCACGAACCCGTCCACCATCTCCCCGGCCGCCTCGGGCGTCAGCAGCGCGTACGCGGGCCAGGTGGTGCGGTAGGTGTCCCAGAAGCCGTTGTTGACGTACACCTTGCCGTCCGCCACCTTCGCCCCGGTCTCGGTGGGCGTGCTGGGCGGGGTCTCGGTGGCCGACTGCACGGCGTGCCTGTACACCGGGGCGTCCGCGGTGCCGGTGTTCTCGTAACCGGAGTTGGGATAGAGGAACAGCCGGTAGAGGTTGGAGTACAGCGTGACGAGCTGGTCGTGGCTCGCGCCCTCGACCTCGATGACGCCGAGTTTGGCGTCCCACGCCTTCCGCGCCCGCTCGCTGACCTGCTCCAGCGTGTCGGAGGCGCCGATCTCCAGCTCCAGGTTCTTCCTGGCCTGCTCCACGCTGATCAGCGAGGACGCGATCCGCATGGTCACCGTGCGCGTCTCGCCCGCGTCGAACGCCAGATAGCCCAGCACGTTGTCGCGTCCCTGCCCGGTCAGCCTGCCGCCGCCGGTGACCGGGCGGTCGAAGGTGGCGTAGTAGAACATGCGCGTCGCCCCGGTGGACAGGTCGCTGCGCACGTCGGAATAGCCGGTGACCACGCCGCCGGGCACGTCGAGGGTCAGGCCGCCGCTGTCGTTCACGTTGTCGAAGATCAGCTTGGCCGACGCGCCGGGGAACGTGAAGCGGGCCAGCGCCGCGTGGTCGGCCGGCGCGATCTCCGTCCTGAGGCCGTTGTCGAACGTGACCGCGTACAGGTGCGGCTGAGCGACCTCCCGCTCGTGGCGGAAGGGTAGCGCGCGGGCGGTCCTCGACGGGTCGGGCGCCCCTTCGGCCGCCGACGGCATGAACTGGAACGTCTGCCGGTCGCCCATCCACGGGCTGGGCTCGTGGCTGGCGGTGAACGCCTGGATCTCGGGCAGGTTCGCCGCGTTGCCGGCCCGGTGGTATTCGTAGAGCCACCGCGTCGAGGCGGCGTCCGTCATCGGCGTCCAGAAGTTGAACCCGTGCGGCACGGCCGTGGCCGGGAAGTTGTTGCCCCGCGAGAACCCGCCCGTGGAGTGGGTGCCGCGGGTGGTCACCGCGTACTCCGAGGGCCGCTGCCCGTCGCGCCCGTCACGGCCCTCGTACGGCTGCCGCTTCCGCTCCTTGACGATCTTGATGTCGTCCACCCAGCCGCGGAACCCTGCCTCGCCCACGGGGCTGTCGTAGGCCACCAGGACGCGGCTGATCCGCTTGCCCCTGGCCACCTTGCCGATCTCGGCGCGCTTGAAGTTCCACTGGTCGGCGTAGAGGGTCCTGGACTCGCCCTGCTCCCGGGGCGCCAGCCGGACCCCGTGCTGGTCGACGGCCTTCAGGTCGCTGAGGTAGGTGCCGTCGCTGAAGGCCAGGTCCACGGAGACGTACGTGCTGGGGTAGCCCAGGTGGGCCGAGGTGAACTCGGGGAAGACCAGGTAGGACAGCTCCATCCCGGACGTGACCGGGATGTCCACCTCGAACACCTTGTTGGTGGAGTAGCCGCCCTTGCCCGACGTCGTGCCGCCCGCGTACCGGAGGGCGCGCAGGCCGCTGAAGCCCGCGCGCGGCCTGGACGTGTGGCCGCGGGTCGGGCCGTCGCCGACGTGGCTGCGCATGTCGCTGGGCGGCCTGGCGCCGGTGTGGCCGTCGGAGAGCTCCCACTCGGCCAGTTGCAGCATGGGGGCGCCGCCGACGCGGGTGACGTTCAGCCGGTAGTGGGCGTAGGCGGTCGTGTTGGCGAAGCGGTATTCCTTGCGCTGGTGGCGCGCCGAGAACGTCTCGCCGGTCCGGGTGTCCAGGGTCGTCCAGGTCCTCCCGTCCTGCGAGCCCTGGAGCTGCCAGTCGCGGGGGTCGCGCTCGGGCGCGTCGTCAGCGGAGGTCAGCGCGTAGCGCACGACCGCGACCGGCTCGGACAGTTCGTACCGCGCCCAGCCCGTGCCGCTGTCCACCAGCCACTTGGTGCTCGGGTCGGTGTCGGCGAGGTTCTCCTTCACCTCGCCGGCGTCGAAGAACTCGCCGCTGACGTCGATCCGGGCGATCTTGTCGGAGATGCTGCCCTCGATGCCGCCGGGCAGGGTGCCGGCGACGTTCTCGGCCTTCTTGTCGCCCTTGGCGTCGGTCTCGGTGGTGTTGGTCCAGGTCGGCTGGGGGTCGCCGGGCTCGAAGGAGGAGGCGAAGGCCGCTCCTTCCGCCTGGGCCAGCTTCTGCCCGTCCTGCGCCGCTCGCCGCGCCTGCTCCGCGGACGGAGCCGGCTCGCTCGCCTCGGGGTCGGGCGGCGGGCTGTAGGACGGGCCGGGGGTCGGGGTGCCCGAAGGGCCGGGATTGGGAATCGGGTCTGGACCTTTCTGTGCGGTGGCGCCTGCCGGGCCGTACTGGGTGGTCAGCGCGGCGGCGGCCGGGGCGGACAGTGCGAGGGCGACGCCCGCGCATAAGGCCGCCGTCATGAGGGATCGTCGGCGAGGGTGCTTCATCGGGGGGAACCTTCCGTGCGTCAGCCGGTACGGGGACTCGGTCGAGCAGCGTCACGAAGGCGGCTGCGTGGGTCGTGCCTGGTCGGGACGGGACGGGGACGGACCGGGATGGACCGGATGGCCAGGGGTGCTCACAACGATCTGCCGGCAGGAGGATGACAACGTTGTCAGCCTCAATCTGTCAAGGAAGTTTTCAAATCGCGGGCCCCTGTCAAGAGGTCGCCCCGCAGGCCCCGGGCGGGCGCAGGAAGGCGCACCGGTGGGCGCCCCACCGGTGACAGCGGATCGGTCGCGCCGGGTCAGCGCCGCTTGACGACGGTCAGCAGGACCGCGGAGTCCTCCAGCGCCTCGAGACTGTGGCGGGCGTCGGGCACGATGAGCAGGTCTCCGGTGCGCGCCTCCCACGACTCCCCACCGGCCAGCATGCGCACCCGGCCGTGCAGCACCTGCACCGTCGCCTCTCCCGGATTCTCGTGCTCGGCGAGGTGCGAGCCCTGCTTCATGCCGATGACCGTCTGGCGCAGCACCTTCTCGTGCCCGCCGTACACGGTGTCGGCGGTGTGACCGCCGCCCGCGCCGCCCGCCAGATCGGTTTGCTGACGGGCCAGGGCCGTGAGCGAGACTTTCTGCATGCCGCCATTGTCTCAGTTGGGCTATGGTCGGCCGTGTGACGGGACCGTGGAACACCCCATGCAGGCTCATCGTGCTGAGCCTGGTCCTGGTGTGCTCGCTGGTGGCCGGCGCGTCGAGCGTCTGGCACGCCGCCGGTGACCCCGTCGCCCAGGAGGCGACGACGTGGAGCCCCGGCACCACGGAGCACCGGCTGACGGGCCTGCCGCCCCAGCTCTCCACCGGCCGCGAACCCCTGGTGCCGGAGTCCGGCGCGCGGCAGGGCGACGCCGCCCATCTGGCGCTGCTGCCCCCGCCGCACGGCTCGGCCGCCGTCGGAGACCCCCAGCAGTTCGGGCACCGCGCCGCGGGGTCACGCAGCCCGCCGCTGGTCTGACCTTCGTCCACTGTCGCGCCGCGCGGCCCGGCCGTGCGCGCCCGGCTGCCCGCCGGCGCGACCGTCCCCATGCGGGACACGCCCTCATTCCTTCCTTCTCGCGTCAAGCAAGGAGCCGAACACCGCCATGGCCGAGCTCGCATCAGCCCGCACCCTCCAGCACACCCGCCACGGACGGGTGGCGCTCGATCTGGGCACCGCGCGCACCAGAGCGCTGACCTCGAGCGGGGTCGCCATCGCCGACCGCCCCTCGGCCGTCGTCGCCTCCCCGCCCGTCGCCGATGTCGCCGACCCGGTACGCCCGATCCGGCACGGGATGATCGCCGACCCGGGCGCGTGCCTGCGCCTCGTACGCCTCGTCCTGCGGGACGTCCAGACGGCGGGCGACCGCTCCATGGAGCAGGTGGTGGTCGGCGTGCCCGTGGCCGCCTCGCCCAGCGACCGGCGAGCGGTGCGCACCGCGGTGTCCGAGGCCGCCGGATGCGGGGTGACGCTCGTGGAGGAGCCCCTGGCCGCGGCCGTCGGCGTCGGCCTCGACGTCACGGGCTCCCGGCCGTTCCTGCTGCTCGACGTGGGCGCGGGCATCGTCGAGGCCGTCGCCATCCGCGACGGCGCCATCAGCGACGCCGTGGCCATCCAGCTGGGCGCCACGACCAGCGCGGGCCTGCTGCCGTACGTGCTGGACGGCGTCGTCGACATGACGGCCGCGCTGCTGCGCCGCCTGCCCGCCCAGCTTCGCGTCGCCGCGCGCGCCCACGGCCTGACGGTGACCGGGGGCGGCGCCCTGCAGGCGCAGCTGCTCAGCCGCCTGGACACCGTCCTGCGCATGCCGGTCAGCACGCCGCCCGAGCCGCAGCACGCCACCGTACGCGGCCTGATGCGGCTGTGCCTGCAGCCCGCGCTGGCCGCCGGCCTCGCCGCGCGTGGCCGCTGACCGCCGGGGCAGGGTAAGCCCGTGATCCGACTCGATCGCCTGGTCAACGTGCTGGGCGGATACGGGGTGCGGTTGTGCGGGCGGCCCGGGACGCGCTCGGTCCAGCTGCGCAGCGTGGCGATGCCGGACCCCACCGACGAGCGCCTCCAGGGTGACGTGCTGCTGGCGGTCGGCGCCCCGTCGGCGGCCGAGGCGGTCCGGTGGGCGGTGTCGGCGCGGGCCACGGTGGTGATGGTGCGCGCCGGCGCCGAGGCCGCCCGCGAGGCGTCCTCGGCCGGCGAGAGCGAGGGCGTGGCGGTGATGCTGGTCGACCCCGCCGTGTCGTGGAGCCAGCTCGCCGGCGTGGTGTACGGGCTCGTCCTGGAAGGGCGGGAGACGGAGGCGGGTCGCGGGCCGACGGACCTGTTCGCGCTGGCCGACAGCCTGGCCGACGTGGTCGGCGGCGCGGTCACCATCGAGGACCGGCTGTCGCGGGTGCTGGCGTACTCACGCTCCCAGCAGGCGGGCGACCCGGCCCGGCTGGAGACGATCCTGGTCCGGCAGGTTCCCGACCGGCTGCGGGAGCTGTTCAGGTCCCGCGGGGTGTTCGACCGGCTGGCCGCGTCCGACGAGCCGGTGTTCGTCGAGCAGGACCCGGAGCACGGGCTGACCGGGCGGATGGCGGTGGCCGTGCGGGCGGGCCGCGAGGTGCTCGGCTCGGTCTGGGTGACCTGCGGCAGCCCGCTGACCGGAGCGCGGCTCGGCGCCCTGACCGACGGGGCGCGCACGGTGGCGCTGCACCTGCTGCGCCAGCGGGCGAGCGCCGACCTGGAGCGGCAGGTGGAGTCCGACCTGGCCATCCGGCTGCTGGAGGGCAGCGCCGACGCCGCGACGGTGCTCAGCCAGCTGGGGCTGGCCGGCGAGACGCTGCGCGTCATCGCCGTCCGCGCGCACGCCGGGAACGAGCGGCACGCCGCGCTGCTGCTGGCCTTCGAACGGGCCACCACCGGCTTCGGCTGGTCGCGGCCCGGGCGCAGCACGCTGCTGGGCAACACGCTCTACACGATCCTGCCGGGCGAGGAGGCCGACGCGGCGCGCGCCTGGGTGTCCGCGCTGGGGTCCGCCCTGCCCGCGCAGGTGAGGCTCCTCGCCGGGATCGGGGCGCCGGCCAGGGCTGCGGAGCTGCCGGCCAGCAGGCAGGAGGCCGACGAGTGCCTGGCTTTGCACGAGACGGGCCCCCTTCAGGCCGCGCCGCCGGCGTACGACGAGTCCTGGGACGACATCCTGCTGCGGCGGCTGCGGGCCGCCGCGCGCACCGGCCGCGCCCCCGCCCGCGGGCCGGTCGGCGCGCTGCGCCGGCACGACGCCCGCCACGGCACCCACTACATGGCCACGCTGCGGGCGTGGCTGGAGGCCCAGGGCGACCCCGCCGTCGCCGCTGAACGGCTCGGCGTGCACCCCAACACCGTCCGCAACCGGCTTCGCAGGATCGTTCAGATCACGCCGCTCGACCTGGACGACGCCCGCCAGCGCCTGGCCATGATCATCACGCTGGCCGCGCTGGAGGACGACCGCCCGTTGTGACGCCCGGACAATCCGGCCGCCGCAATTGTCGAATCCGCACAACGCTGGACGGTCTCGCGCGCGCGATCCTGGGAGAAAGAGCGTCATCTGTCCAGTACGGAGGCATGCCATGACCGGCAACGAGCGCATCACCAACCCGCCGCGATCGGCGATCGTGGTGGGCGCCGGCATCGTCGGCCTGTCGACCGCGTGGTTCCTCCAGGAACGCGGCGTCGAGGTCCACGTGGTCGATCGCGGCGGCGTGGCGGCCGGGGCGTCCTGGGGCAACGCGGGATGGGTCGCGCCCGGCCTGGCCATCCCGCTGAACGAGCCCTCCGTCCTGCGTTACGGCCTCAAGTCGCTGGTGAACCCGTCGGCGCCGCTGCACGTGCCCGCCACCGTCGATCCGACGTTGTGGGCGTTCCTGCTCCGGTTCGCCGCCAACTCCCGGTGGTCGTCGTGGACGCGGGCCGTGCGCGCCAACCTGCCGCTGAACGAGGAGTGCATCGAGGCGTACGAGGTGCTCACCGCCAACGGCGTGGACTCCCCCGTCGTCGACGCGCCCATCACCGCGGCCTTCCGCACCCCGCAACAGGCCGAAACCCTGCTGCGCGAGCTGCGCCGGATGGCCGACGCGGGACAGCCCGTCGACCACGCCGTCCTGGAGGGCGCGAGCCTCGCCGAGCACGTGCCGCTCGCCTCCGCGGCCCTGCGGGCGGGCGTGCGGATCGACGGGCAGCGGTACGTCGACCCCGGCGGCTTCGTCCACGCCCTGGGCACGGCGGTCATGGCCCGCGGCGCCACCGTGTACGCCTTCGAGGTCGCCGACGTGCGCGACGAGAACGGCAAGATCACCGTCAGCTCGCGCCAGGGCACGTCCGTGTCGGCCGACGCGGTGGTGGTGGCGACCGGCGCGTGGCTGCCACGCCTGGCCTCGCAGTGGGGCGTCCGCGTCCCCGTGCAGGCCGGCCGGGGCTACTCCTTCACCGTGCCGGTCGACCGCCCGGTGCCCGGCCCGATCTACCTGCCCGACGTGCGGGTGGCGTGCACGCCGTACCAGGGGGCGCTGCGCGTGGCGGGAACCATGGAGTTCCGCGACCCCGACGCCCCGGGCGTCCCCGCCCGGACGGAGGCGATCATCGCCTCCGCCCGCCCGCTGCTGGACGGCGTGCGCTGGGACGAACGCACCGACGTCTGGGTGGGCCCGCGGCCGGTCACCCCCGACGGGCGCCCGCTCGTCGGCGCGACCGCCCGGCCGGGGATCTACGTCGCCGGCGGGCACGGCATGTGGGGCCTGACCCACGGCCCGATCACGGGCCGACTGCTGGCCGAGCAGATCACGACCGGCAAGCAGCCCGCCCTCCTGCACGAGTTCGACCCGCTGCGCTGACCGGTCTGCGCCGTTGACTGGTTCGGCTCCCTGACCGGTCCGGCCCGGCGCGCTGCCCGGCTGGACAGGGCTCGCGGGCGGCGCTCGCCAGGCGGTGGTTCCGGGCCTGCCGCCCTTCTGTCCTCATGGACGATGAGTGCCGCGACGTATGTCGAACCGTCCGAGCCGTACGCCGAGATCCCGCTCGCCGGGGGTGACGTCACCGAAGGAGTCGTACGGGTCGGCGACACCGTGCGCCGCCCGGTGGGGTCCAACGCTCCTCTCGTCCACGCGCTGCTGCGCCACCTGGAGGAGGCCGGATTCGCGGGTGCGCCGCGTTTCCTCGGCATCGACGCGGCCGGTCGTGAGGTGCTGACCTTCGTCCCCGGCGAGGTCGCCGGGCGGCCGCGCCCGGAGTGGATCGCCGACGAGGAGCGGCTGGCCTCCGTCGGGCGTCTCGTGCGCGCCTATGACGACGCCGCGGCGGGCTTCGTCCTGCCCGAAGGGGTGGAGCCCGTCCCGGGGTTCACCGAACAGCCCGACATGCCTCCCCTGCCGCCCGAGGTGGTCGGCCACATGGACTACACCCCGGACAACGTGGTCTTCCGCGGCGGCCGTGCGGTGGCACTGATCGACTTCGACCTCGCCAAGCCGGTTGCCAGGGTCGACGAGATGTGCAACACGATGTTGTACTGGGCGCCGCTGATGGACCCTGTCGACGCCGACCCGCCGCTGCGGGACGTGGACGCGCCGCGCCGCTGCCGCATCCTCGCCGACGCCTACGGCATGTCGGAGGCCGATCGCGCGCGGCTCGTCGAGGTGGCCGTGCTGCGGTCGCGCCGGTCGTGGTTCACGCCCCGTGACCACAGCGGACGCCCCCGCCTGACCGGACGGGGGAGTTGCCGGCGGATTCGAGACCTCGGGGCTGGAGGCGGCCGCGCACGCCCGGCGGCCGGATGGACCCGGTCGTCCGGTCCGGGCGGTGGCGCTGTGGACGCTCGCGTATGCGATCGAGCGTCCGATGCATGGACCGTCTCATGCCGCGGGCGTCACGATGAACACATGTTGGCTCTGTCCCTTGTCGCACTCGCGCTGCACGGCGCCCTCGCGGGCCTGTTCTACACCTTCTCCATGTCCGTCATGCCGGGCCTGAAGGCCGTCGACGCCGCCCAGGCGGAGGCGGCCATGCGCAGCATCAACCGTAAGATTCTCAACCCCTGGCTCTACCTCGTGTTCCTCGGGTCGCCGCTGGCGGCGCTGGTGGCCGGGCTGCTCGCGGACGCCTCCGCGGCCCGCTGGTTCCTCGCCGCCGCCGCGGTGAACTTCGCCGGATCGTTCCTCGTCACGGTGGCGATCAACGTACCGATGAACAACGCCCTGGAAGCGGGGACCATGCCGTGGAAGGACTACGCGAGCAGGTGGACCGCGTGGAACACGGTCCGCGCGGCGGCCGGCGTGGCGAGCCTCGTCCTGATGGGTGCCGGCCTGATCGCCCTCTGAGGGGACCGAGCGGGTGGGAACGCCCGGGTGAGCGCCGCCCTCACCGGGGCCCATCCGGGCTGACCTGGCGGGGAGAAATGCCTTACGGGGCCAGGAGAGAATGGCAACGTTCAGAGGGCGCTGGGGGAATCGATCGCGTATTGCATCGGGAATTCAATAACATTATTATCAGCAGATGCTTTCAGGGAGATGCGGCACCGGGTGCTCGGTGTTGTCCTCCTCGCCCGGTCTGCCGCCCCATGAGTTCCTGGCTTCGCGCCCTGCCGGATGACCCTCCCGGGGGCATCGCACGTGAAGTAGCGCACGCGAAGCAGCGGACGTGGTTACGCTTGAACGATTCGTGCCGATGCCATTCTGGCGGGATTGAACGGGTCATTCTCGGGAGGTGAGATGGCCCAGCGGTTCAGTGAGTTCGAACTCCGGCTCGACGCGGTCCACGGCGTGCACTCTCGATCCGCCGACGGGCACGAGGCGAGCGGTCAGTGGGTGGATGCCGACCTGCTCGCGATCGGGCCTCTGGCCGCGAACGTGTTCGCTCCCGGCGGCTCGCCCAAACGTTTGGGTGACGCGATGGAGCGTCTGGCGTTCCCCGGGCGGGTGGCGGAGCATTTCGCCACCGCGTGGCAGCTCGCCAGGCGGAATCCTTCAGTGTTGCGGGTTCGGCTGCGGCTGGACGCGACGTTGGCGCCGCTCCCTTGGGAATTCCTGCGTTTCCGCGACCGCTGGCTCGCCACGCACGCTGACTTCGTCCTCGCCCGGCACGTCGCGCGGGCCGTGGGCGGAAGGCCCGCGGACCGGCTGCCCGACCGGCCCAAGATCCTGGTCGCGTCCGGATCCCAGCAGGAGGGGCCGATCCAGGCCGGCGCGATCCATGAGCTGCTCAGCACCAGGCACTACGAAGTGCTGGAACCGCTGGAGGACTGCGAGCTGCGGGACCTCGACCAGGCGCTGGTCAGGGACCGGCCGCACATCCTGCATCTCATCGCTCACGGGCGCGTCCGCGACGGACAGGGCGAGATCGCCCTGTCGCACCGGGGCGACAGCACCCACTGGCACACCGCGGACCAGCTGGCCACGGTCTTCGACCGCTGGCAGCCCGAGCTGGTGCTGCTGCACACGTGTGACAGCGCGGCCCGCCCTGGCGGCGAAGCATCCGATGGCGAACAGCACGTGAGCATCACGGACGCCATGGCGGCCAAAGGGCCACTCCGCGTCGTCGGGATGAGCGCCCCGATCTCCAACGAGGTCGCCGTGGCCTTCTCCAACGAGTTCTACCGTGAGCTGACGAGGACGGGCGCCACCATCGAGTACGCCGTACAGCTGGCCAGGAGAGGGCTGGGGCGCGAGTTCGGCTTCACCCGCCCGTGGTTCGGCGTGGCGAACCTTCTGCTGTCGGGGGCGGCCGAGCACCCGCCGGCGCCCGAGACCGGGCCGGAGGATCAGGTCGCCTCCCAGGCTCCGCGCGTCCGGCACAACCTGCGCCAGCGCGACTACGCCACCTTCGTGGGCCGTGACCGGGAGCTGCGCCAGCTGGGCAACCTGCTTCCGCCGGACTCCAGTTGCCCGGTCATCGGGGTGTTCGGACCGGCGGGTTCGGGCAAGAGCACGCTCGCGCTGGAAATCGTGCACCGCGTGATCGAGGCGCCCAAACCCGCGTTCGACACCGTGATCTGGGTGAGCGCGCAGACGCAGGTGCTCACCAGAGCGGGTGTTCAGCCGCACTCGCACGTCAACGCGCTGGAAGACGTGCTCCAGAGCACGGCCTTGACGATGGGACGTTCGGAGCTGCTGCGGCTCCCGGTGCCCGAACAGGTCGAAAGGCTCCGGCTGGCCATGGTCGACCAGCCCGTGCTCATCGTCATCGACAACTTCGAGACGGTGGACGACCACCGGGTGCTCGAGTTCGTCAGCGAGTTGCCCGCCCCGACTCGGGTGCTGCTGACGTCACGCGAGTTCGTCGAGTGCTCCGATCACATCCGGCTCGGACCGATGGGGGAGTCCGAGGCGATCAGGTTGCTGGAGCTGGAGCTGAGCAGGAGAGGGATCCAGCAGAGCCGCGATCAGAACGAGCGGTTGGCGGCGGCGAGCAACGCGCTCCCGCTCATCATCAAGTGGGTGGTGGGCCACCTGGCCGCCGGGCATGCTCCTGACTCCGTGCTGGCCAAGCTGGCCAGCGGCGCCGACGACCTGGCCGCGTACTGTTTCGGCACCTCGGTGGAGTCGCTGCGGATGCGTAACCACGACGCGTATCAGAGCCTCATCAGCGCGTCGGTGTTCGCCGGGTCGATGTCGAGGGAGGCCTTCGGCGAGGTTGCCGCGCTCGACTCGCCGCACGTGCGCGACGAGTGCATCGCGACGCTGCTCGGGATGAATCTGCTGGAGCAGACGGGCGATCGGCTGCGCATGCTGCCCGTGATCAAGCGGCTCATCCTGAAACTTGTCGGCGACGCGGACGAGCTGGTTGAGCCGCGAACGCGGCAGGTGGCTTACTACCTCGGGTTTCTCAAGAAATACAACCCCAAACAGGATTCCACACCAGAGACGGAGCCGTTCTGGCAAGAGGTTCACAACATCCGGGCCTTGATCCGAGCCCTGCAGACCGAGAGGGCCGACGAGGACGCGGAAGGGGCTGACCAGGATTACGTCAAGCTGTGCGTCGAGTACAGCTCATTCGTGTGGGTGCACGGGCTCTGGGCCGAACTGTTCGAGATCGCCCAGAGCATCGGAGCGTCGGGAAGGAAGACCGGCGACTGGGAGGCGGTCGCGAAGGTGGCGCTGGACGCGGCCCTGGCCTACATGGACCGGTTCGACGCCGACGCCATGCGCGAGCAGCTGACGCTCGTGCTCGAGATGTTCGAGCACCTGGACCGGATCCCTCCTCAGCTGTACGAGACCTTCTTGTTCTGCCGGGCGGCCGCGGCCGCGATCCGGCGCGATGCCGCCGCGCAGCAGTACTTCGAGGAAGACCTCGAATTCATCGAGAGCATCGGAGAGCGCTGGCGCAAGGCGGGCACGCTGTGGTGGATGGGCGCCTTCAATGCCCGGCAGGGGCGCTGGGAGGACGCGCAACGTTACTTCGACCAGGCAATGGAAATAGCGGAGTCGGCGGGAGATCGGCGCACCATGGCGTTGGTCTATGGCTGGCGGCCCGCTGCCCTGTACTTCCTGGGCAGCAAGAACGACGCTTTCGGGTCGATAGCGGAACTGGAGGGCTTCGTGCAGCGGTACGGGCAGCTCACGTCCAAAGGGCAACTCGCCGACAGCGCGGCCATCATCCACCTCGCGGAAGGGCTCGCCCACCTGCGGAGCGGGCTGGCGTACGCGGAGTCGGCACACGGGGTCTTCCGTGACCTGGGAAGGAAAGAGCTCGCGGCGCACTACGAGGCGGTGGTGCCCGCTCTGCACGAAATCGTCACACGATTGGCAGAACTGCAGCGGAAGGAACCAACGAATGGCTCGACGTGAGATTCTTGAATGGGGTTCGATCGCCGAGCGCTATGCCGCCTGGCTGAACGACGAAGAGAACATTTCGGGTCGGGCCTTCACCGACATCGTCACTGACGCGGTCCTCGACATGGCCGGCGATCCGGCCGGCAAGCGGGTTCTCGACCTGGGCTGCGGCGAGGGATATCTCTCCCGTCACCTCGCGCGGGCGGGCGCCGCCGTGGAGGCCATCGACGGCGCGGGGGAGATGCTGCGGATCGCGCGAGCCCTCTCCGGAGACCTGCCCGTCAGCTTCCGTCAAGGCGACATCTGCGGGAAGCTGCCCTACGATTCCGGCGCATTCGAGCTGATCGTCTGCAACATGGTGCTGATGGACGTCGACGACATAGACCACGCCATATCGGAGGCGGCACGGGTTCTCGAACCGGGCGGCCGGCTCGTCTTCTCCGTCGTCCACCCCACGTTCTTCGACGCCACAGGGGAGTGGCGCAGCGAGGACGGGCAGCCGGTCTACCGGCCACGGCGTCGCTACGTCGAGGAGTTCAGCTACGTCAAAACCCTGGTCGGGCTCGATCCGCCCGCCCGGCTCACCCATTATCACCGGCCCATCCAGACCTACGTGCAGGCCGTCCTGGCGGCCTCCCTCGCGTTGACCGGCTTCGCCGAGACCAGCATGTCGCGGGACCAGCGCCGGCCCGAGCTGACGCGTTTCCACTTCACGGCCAACAACCTGATCATCGGGGCCACCAAACCGGGCGGAGGCGAGGGATGATGCGCCCCTTGCCGCAGCGCATCGGTGATCTGCTGGGCAGGGCCAGGACCGGACGCGTCGACACCCGTTCCTACTCCGCCGTCCAGGACGATCACAACCTGGACGGCGGTGGGGAGGCGGCGTGGTTCGGGCCCGGAGAAGGCTATTTCGAGGTGCGCGTGAACCAGGTGCAGCTCGCGGCGGCCCGCGAATGGTTCACCAGATACGACCCGATGGTGCTGATCGCTGTGGACTGCGTCTACGGGAGTAGACACATCAGCATCCCGTACGTCGTCGGGCCGGCCCTGTTCGAGTCGGCGGGCATGCAGGTGGGGCCCAACGCGATCATCCGCGACATCCGCACGGTGGGTCCTCTGCCCTACCTGGGAAGCCCGATCCGGATCCGCATCGTGCTCTACAAGGTGGTGCGGGAGAACCTCATCTCATCCATGATCAACATCGCGGAGACCCTGTCGGGGGTGTTGCAGCCGTTCGCGCCGCGCGTGGTCGGCGAGTCCCTGAGCGTGGTGAGCAACTCGGTGTTGTCGGCTCTGGAGGCCGTGGTCGGTCTGCAGGACGCGGTGGTGCCCGTGCTGGCCTTCGCCAAGGATTTCGGCGGTGGGAACGAGCCGCTTAAATCCCTTCATATCGCTTTGATGGATCGGCCGTCAGGTGAGCTGAGTCCCGATGAGCTGTGGATCGCGAACGGTGAACTGCGCATCGGCTCATCACCCGGCAGCCTCTCCAGGATCGTCGACCACGACTTCGTGCACTTCAGCGTCAACGGCAGCCGCTCCCGTGACGACGTCTCGCTGCTCCCGTTCTACGCGATCTGGGAACAGGCTCTCCGGCACGCCCTCGAACCGGGCCGTCCGCAGTGGTCGATCGCGAAGTCTCACATGGTGGCGCTCTATTCGGCGATGGCGACCAGCCCTGACCTGACCCGCGGGCAAGCCGGCGAACTGCTCGACGGGTTCGGGGCCGAGTTGCAGCGACATCGCAAGCGTGCCCTCGATCTCGCCAAGCTCGGCGCCGGACCGGACGGCGGCGCTATGGAGGGGGTCGAGCAGATGCTCGAGTTGCTCGATCTTTCGGAACGCTGATGCCGGGCGACCTTCTGGTCCTCATGTCCGGTCAGCAGGCGACCGGCAAGACCACGACGGCGCGAGCCCTCGCCAGGCAGCTCGACCTGCCGCTGCACGCCAGCCACGACCTGCGGGCCGCGCTGGGGTTCGCCTCCGGCGACCTCTACCGGCCGGAGATGCGGGACGAGGTCTACAAGAGGCTCTTACACGGGGTGACGGAGTCTGGTGCGGTGCTGGACGCCTCTTTTCTGCGATCGGCATATCGGGCGGCCGCATATCGTCTCGCAGAACGTTCGCGGCTCGTCGCCGTTGTCGTGGAGTGCCAGGCGAAAGTCTCTGACATCGCGTTTCGGACACGTCGCCGGCTTGGCGTGCCGGGCCCGGAAAACCAGGGTGATCGTATGCTGTACTATCGCCTTCGATCCGCCGAAACCGATCCACTGAGACAGGATGGTGCAATCGAGCACCTCCGCTTCGACACGTCGGCGAACACCGTCACCGTGATCCGGTCGACGAGTCCGGCGACCAGGTGCGTTGAACGGGTTCTGCGATCGTTGACTCTTCTTGGCGGCCCCGGCGGGTGATACGGTTCGATCGCCGGGCATCGACGGCTACGCGCTCTTCGAATAATGGAGGGTATTCCAGTGGAATCGCCGAAATACTCAAGAAGCGACGCGTTCGTGGTGCGTCCCGACCAAAAGGGTGTCATCTACGAATATCCAAACCAGTCCCACGCGCTTCGCATGTCCTATATGGAGGTCAACGGCCGCCGTCCCGGCGAGCCGGGCAAGGCTTTCCTGGAAGAGGACTGCACGTTCGCCATCTACATCATCGACGGCGCCGGCACGATCTGGATCGAGGGTGAGGAGTTCAAGCTCGGCGCCCAGGACGTCGCCACCGTGCTGGCCGGCAAACGCTGGTACATCGAGGGCAACCTGAAATACGTGACGGCGACCACGCCGGCCTTCTATCCCGAGCAGTCCACGATGGTCGACGTGAACCCCGGCTGACGCCCGGGAGGTGGTCATGACTCCACCGGATGCGGACCTCTTGCTGGAGTCCTTCAGCCGCGGCGAACCTCTGCTGCCACCGCGCACCGCCTACGTCAACGTCGTCAAACGGTGCAACGCCGGTTGCGGATATTGCGCCGACTGGACCGCGCCCCGTGATCCGAGGCTCGACCCGCCGCTGGAGCAGCTGGCCTACCTGTTCGGCGAGTTACGCCGCCTGGGCGTCGGCGATCTGGTGGTCAGCGGCGGAGAGCCGTTCCTACGCCGTGACCTCCCCGCCGTGCTGGAAACGGCGCTCGAGTGCGGGTTCGAGATCCGGGTGATCTCCAATGGCTCCCTGATCACCCGGGAACACGTGAGAGCCCTCGTCGGCCTGGGGATCACGAAGGTCGGCATCTCCATCGACAGCCTGGTTCCTGACCGGCTCATGGCCATCCGAGGGTTGAAGGCCGCTCGCGTGCGTCGGACCATCGAGATTCTGGCCGATGACGAGCGGACAAGGCCACGGGTGGCGCTCTACGTCACCGTCACCAGGGCCAACCTCGACGACCTGATCCCCCTCGCCGACTACGCCCGCCGGTTGGGCGTCACCGTGCAGTACCAGCCAGTCCACTTCGCCGGTACCGGCCTCGACGACCATATCCTGACCCATCTGTGGCCGGCCGAGCCCGATCTGGCCCGGCTGGACGGAATCATCGCCGAACTCGTCCGTGGCGCACAGGACGGCACGTTCCCCATCAACAGCCGGCCGGACTTCCTCCAGCAGATTCCCCGCTTCTTCCGCGACCGGACCTTCCATCCGGAACGATGCACGGTGGCCTACACCGATGTCGTGATCGACCAGGACCTCAACCTGCGTCCCTGCTGGTCCATGCCGGCCGTGGCCTCGCTCGCGCAGCCGGGGTTCGATCTGGTGCGGATCTGGCGAGCTCCCGAGATGCGGGCGGTTCGCGAGGAGATCAAACAGGATCGTTGTCCTGGCTGCCTGTTCAGCTGCCATATGAACAAACCGCACATCTCGCTGAACAAGGCACGCTCGTGACCGCCTCGTCCCGGAGGCTCCTGCTCGTTCAGCTGTACAGCCCGCTACAGCCTGCCGATGCCGAGCCCCTCTCCGTGGCCACGCTGGCCTCCGCGGTCCAGGACCTGACGGAGGTCGAGGTCCGTACGGTCAACCCGGTGACCGACCCACGGGCGGTGAGCGACTTCGTGGCCTACGTCCGCCGCGAACGGCACGAACTGGTCGGCCTGTCCGTACCCCAGGGCACGTACGACACGGCACTGGAGATCATCGAACTGCTGCGCGCGCTACGGTCGGCGCGGGGTCACCCCGAGGTCCTGCTGGGGCATGCCCTGCCGACCCACCTGCCGGAACGTTTCCTCGGCGTCGACCCGGACGTACTGATCATCCGTGGCTGGGGCGAGAACGCGCTCCGTGCCTACCTGTCCGGGCAACCGCGACATCGGCTCGCCGACGTCGTCTTCATGGAGCGCGGGGAACTCGTGCGCACCCCCGCCCGGTCGGACGGCCAGCCGGTGTACCCGCCTCCGTTGCGGGTGGGCGGCGACTATTTCCGCCGGGTCGAGGCCAGCCGCGGCTGCCAGTTCGGCCGGTGCACCTTCTGCACGCGGCCGCCGGGACGGGCCGACCAGTGGAACGCCACCGCGCGGGAACGGATCGCCGCCGACCTGTCGGCGCTGGCTGTGATGGGGGTGCGCCGCTTCACCTTCACCGACGAGGACTTCCAGCCCGGCGCCGGGATCGCCGCACTCGTACGGGACCACGGACCGTTCACCTACACGGTCTCGATGCGGGTGGACACCCTGATGGGACGCCAGGGGGATCGACAGGGGATGGGGACCTCGGAGGCGGAACTGGCCGACTTGTACGATTCGGGTCTTCGCCAGGTGTACCTCGGTGTGGAGACGTTGTCCGGGTCACAGATCCGGCGTTTCGGCAAGCGGGCCACCGCCGACCATTCGATCAGCGCGGTGCGGCGCCTGGTCCGTCGCGGTTTCGACGTGGAGATCGGGCTGATCCTCTTCGACCCTCTCGTCACGCTGGAGGAACTGGCGGAAAGCGTTGACCTGATGCTCTCCAGCGGGTTGTGGCGGCACGCGGGCGCGCCGTTCGGAAAACTACGGATCCAGGTCGACTCGCCGATGGCGCGCAGTCGCCGCCTCGCACCGATGCTGACCACGATGGATCCCAACATGATGGCCTATTCCTGGGACTACGCCGATCCGCGCGTGGCTCGGGCGCGGCAGATGGGGCTGGATTGGTGGAGCGGGCTGGACCAGGCGTACCAGCTGATCCGCAATGTGGTCAGGACGGGTCGTGACCGGCCGGATCTCCTGCGCGTGGCCACCTCCGCGCTGCTGATGTTGCGCGCGTCGAGCTTCCAGGTGCTCCGGCTCGCGATCGAGAGCATTCGGCGGGGCGGCACCGGGCTGGAGACCGGCACGGTCACCTCGTTGATCGAGCGGCGGGAACGAGCGCTGTCGGCAGTGAACGCCGCGTTCGGCGAGGGTCCGGACAGGGTGGCGACGGGCCGGCTGGTCGAGGAAATTCATAAAATCGCCATGAAGGAGAGAATTGATGGCCTCTGATCCCTCCTTCGAAGGGTTCGAGAAAATTGCCGGTGTCGATGGTGAGACAACCGGCCGTGACCCTTTCTTGGCGAAAAATCCCGACACCTTGTGGGAGTACGCCATCGTCATTCCCCACGAAAGGGCGAGGCTGGAGCGGGTCTGGGAGTTCTGGCCGGAGGCGGTCGCCGACCCGGAGTTCCTGGCTATGAGCAACTTCGCGCGCCGGCACCATCCCCGCCTGCGGGAGTGGGGCGTCGCCACCCTGGGGACCGACGGATCATGGCGGCGGACCTCCCGGCGGGAGGCGGCGACCGAGATCGCCGCGTTACTGCAGGGCAGACATATCGTGGGCATCGTTCCCGGGTTCGACGACATGTTCCTCAGGGCGCTTCTATCTGAATACGATCTGCGACCCTCCTATCACTACCACGTGATTTGTGCACAGGTTCATGTTCGCGGGTTCATCCACGGCTGGCATGCCGCGCTGGCGGCCGCCGCTGAACGGCTCGGGGGACCGGCGGGGCTGGTGGCGGAGCTCGCCGGGCCGCCGCTGGAGGTGACGCACGCTCCCTGGGATGCCGACCGGCTGCTGGCCGCGGTGGGCGCCGAACCGCCGCAGGGCATCGAGCGGCACTCCGCGCTGGCCGACGCGCGGTGGGCGTTGGAGGCATACCTGCTCGCTCAGGCGCCCGGCCCATGGACGCGGTCAGCGGGCGGCCCCACCCTGTGACGGCAGCTCCCGGGAGGACGGCACGGCGGTGCGTTGACGGAGCCGGGCCCGGAGGGCATGGCGTGTCGAGGCGCCGGTCGTCGCCGCACGGCCACGACCGGCGCCTCGCCGGTGATCAGAGGGTGAGGCAGCCCACGAGCGGGACTTCGGGTGGTACGGCCACCGCGCCGACGGGGTCGGCGATGCCGCCGGTGGCGCAGTTGGCCATCACGATGGGGTCGATCTTGGTGATCGACTCCAAGCTGGTGAGCTGCGTGGGGTCGACGACGGCATGGGCTGGAGCCGACAGGGTCAGGCCTGCGGCGACGGCGAACATCGCGACGGCGGCGATCTTACGAGGGGATGGACGCACGGGGAACCTCCTTGTGAAGGATCACTGTCAGCTACAGACAGTAATGAAGCTGAAGCTCTCTGTACACAGCCGTGAGATGAGAAAACCCTCATGAGCCGGCCATCCCGTGCTCAGCCGAGCAGTTCCAGCACCCGTCCCGCCTGCCGCTCCCACGTCCCGGCCGGGTTACGCGCGGCGAACGGCCCCGCGGGCCCGAGCATGGAGAACCAGGAGAACGCGATCAGCCGCCGGAAACCCAGCACGCGGGCGCGCTCCGCCCGCGCGAGCCCGATGCGGTCCAGCAGCAGCGCCGCGTCGAGGTCGCCGTCGAGCCGCGAAACGTGCTCCAGGAGGTCGCCCAGCTCGAACGCGCGGTCGTTGCGGCCGGAGTCCTCCCAGTCCAGGAGCCGGATCCGGCGCTCGTGTGCGTCCCACAGGTAGTTGGCGTGGTTGCCGTCCGCCTGCCCGAGGACCGGAGGGAAGGGATCGGCGAGTAGCTCGTCAGGGTCGGGGCCCGCCAGCCATGCCGTCCCTTGCGCGTACGCCTTCCGCACGAGGGGGTCGTCCCCGGGATCGGGCTGCTGCCCGGCGGCATAGGTCCGCGCCTTCGCCACGGCCTTGGCCGGGGTCCACGCGGCCGGCCGCATGGACGACACGACCGCGGCGGGCACCGCCTCGCGCAACCGGCCGAGGGCGTCGGCCAGCGCTTCGGCCTGCTCGTCCGTCGTACGCTCGCCGCGCAGCGGGACGCCCGGCAGCCGGGTCATCGTCACGCTGGGGGGCACCGCGTCCAGGGCGGCCACAACCGGCGCCGGGGCGAGGCCGGGCGCGTGCGCGGCCAGCACGGTCAGCGCCTCCCACTCCCGCTGGGGCTCCTGCCGTTCCCACGACCGGTAGCGCTTGACCACGACGCCGTCGCGGAGCTCGAGGTCGTGGGTGGCGAACCGGTCGCCCGTCATCACCGTGCCTTCCTCCGCGTCCACCGGATCATACGAGACATGCGGTCTCCGTCGATTCCCAGCCCGCCGGATACGGGGTGCGCTCGCGCGAGGGCGCCCGTCAGCGCCTTGCGGGCCCCGCCGTGCTGTGCCGCTTCGCCGTGCCCGGGAACGATTGTCGCGCAGAGCGATGACTCCCGGGCACGTGTCGTGTCTGCATACTCACCCGGGTGTGCGCCGGACGCGGCGGCGGAAATTTCCGCCGTTCCGTTGTCCGGATCGGGGCAGCCCGTTCGTCACCTTTGCTGAGAACACGACACGAAGGAGCGTAGAGATGAAGTACATGATGTTCGTCTGCAGCGACACAGCGCCGGACACCGATAAGTCGGAGATGCCGGACATTGAGGCGTGGGTGGCGGAGAACGACGCCCGCGGCCGGCGCCTCGACGGCGACGCGCTGGCCCCCACGTCCGCGGCCACGACCGTACGCGTGCGCAACGGCGAGCTGCTGGTCTCCGACGGGCCGTTCACCGAGACCAAAGAGGTGATCGTGGGATACGACCTCCTCGAATGCGCCGACCTGGACGAGGCGATCGAGGTCGCGCGGACCCACCCCATGGCGCGGGCGGGACGGCTCGAGCTGCGCCCGTTCACCGGCCCGGACGGCCCGCCGCGTGACTGACGCGCACCCGGCCCTCGACGGCACGGCGGTGACCGGCGGCGACGCGGCGCGGGCGGACGCCGGCCCGGTGCGGACGGATGGCGACGCTGCGGGAGCCGTCGCCGTCGCGGGCAGGGACAGCTTCGCGCGGATCGTCGCCGCTCTGATCCGCGTCACCGGGGACTGGACGCTGGCCGAGGACTGCGCTCAGGAGGCGCTGGCGCTCGCCCTCGAACGCTGGCCCGCGGACGGCGTGCCCGCCAACCCGGGCGGATGGCTCATGACGGTGGCGCGCAACCGCGCGGTCGACGCCCTGCGACGGGCGTCGACCGAGCGCCGCAAGCTCGAGGAAGTGGCGGTGCTCGCGCTCGCCGACCCCGGCCCCGGCACAGGGAAGGAGCAGGTCGTGGACGACCGGTTGCGCCTGGTTTTCACGTGCTGCCACCCCGCGCTCCCCCTGGAGGGGCGCGTGGCGTTGACGTTGCGCACGGTCTGCGGGGTGCCGACCGCCGACATCGCGCGGGCCTTCCTGGTCAGCGAGTCCACCATGACCCGTCGCCTGACCAGGGCCAAGACGAAGATCGCCGACGCCGGCATCCCTTACCGGGTGCCGGCCGGTCCCGCGCTCGCCGAACGGCTGCCCGGCGTCCTCGCCGTGCTCTATCTGCTGTTCACTCGCGGTTACGACGCGGGTGGCGAGCCCGCCTTCGCGGATGAGGCGATCCGGCTGGCCCGGCTGCTCGAACGGCTCATGCCGGATGAGCCGGAGATCTCCGGGCTGCTGGCCCTGTTCCTGTTCCAGCACTCCAGGCGCGATGCCCGCCGTGACGGCGACGGCGACCTGCTCACCCTCGACCGCCAGGACCGCTCCCGCTGGGACCACGCCGCGATCGCGGAGGGCCTGGCCGCCCTGGCAAGAACGCGTCAGGACAGCGCGGGGGCGCGGTGGGGCGGTTTCGGGACGCGGGAGCGCAGCGCGGGGGCGCGGCGGGGCGGTTCCGGGGTGCGCGAGGACGGCCCGTACGTGCTGCAGGCCAGGATCGCGGCCTGCCACGCCACCGCGGCGTGCGCCGACGCGACCGAGTGGACGGCGATCGCGGCCTGTTACGACGCGCTCGTCCGGATCCAGCCCTCCCCGGTGATCGAGCTGAACCGGGCCGTGGCGCACGGGTACGCGTACGGTCCGGCAGCGGGCCTGGAACTGCTGGCCGCGGCCCGCGCGGGCGGCGCGCTCGACGGCTATCCGCCCGCGCTCGCCGCCGAGGCCGACCTCATCGCCCGCGACGGCGGCAGGGAGCGGGCCGCGGCCCTGTTCCGGCGGGCGGCCGCGCTCTCCGGCGGCGAGGCCGAACGCCGTGCCCTGCTGGACCGGGCCGACCGGCTCCTCGCGTAGCCGGTCACCGGGACGGCCAGGGCGGGGCGGGCGGTCACGACTTCACGGCGCCCGCCATCCCCTCAAGGTGAAGACGAGCGGTAGGAAGAAGGCGTTCCACGTGGCGAGGAACGTCAGCAGGGTGACCGTGGCGGTGACGGGCATCGCGAGGGGAAGCATCACGCGGGGGAAATCGGTTACTGCGCGGGCCGGTCGTCCGCCACCCCGTACGTGGCCGCCCGGAACAGGAAGGAGGCCCACGAGCGGTACGGCCGCCACGCCTCGGCCAGCCTCCGGTACGCGGCGGGCGGCGCGTCCTCCGGCAGGCCGTACGCCTCCCGCAGGATCGCGAACAGGCGCGGCTCGTCACCGGGGAACGCGTCGGGCGCGCCGGCGCCGCGGATCAGGATGAGACCCGCCGAGAACGGCCCGACCCCGGGCAGGGCACGGAGCTCGGCCAGGGCGTCCGCGGGGGAGAGCGAGCGCAGGTGCTCGGTGGTGAGCACGCCGTCGAGCGCCGCGCGGGCCAGGCCGCGCAGCCACTCCTCCTTCTGGCCCGGCAGGCCGAGACCGCCGGCGTCCAGCAGGGACACGGGCGGCGGAAAGGCCGCGTACGCCCGCCCGTCCACGGTGACCCGGGCGCCGTGACGCTCGGCGATGCGCTGCTTGAGCCGGGAGGCGATGACCATCGACGACCGCTGCACGATCACCGCCCAGCAGGCCGCCTCCCACGGGGTCCAGAAGCACACCGGCCGCAGGCCCGGGCTGCGCCGCTGCAGGTCGCCGAGCACCGGGTCGGCCTCGCCGAGCTTGGCGAAGCCGGAGCCGTCGACGTCGAGGGAGAGGATGCGCGCCACCTCGTCCCGGATGTCCGGCCCGGCGGGGCGGGTGGTGGTGACGGTGACCCCGCCGGGCGCGGCCCTCGCGGTCACCCCGATCGGCAGCCAGTCCGCCTCCGCGTTGTAGGCGAAGCGCAGCGAGCGGCCGTCGGACGGCAGCGCGCTGGTCGCCGGCCACTCCTCGACGAAGCGCAGCGAGGCGCCGAAGTCGAACGGGCCCTCGGCGGTGAGCGTGAAGTCGTACGTGGTCATGCGCGAATGGTAGGGGCGGCTCGCGCGTCCTTCGCAGCCGGCACGGGGGCGTGGGCGGCCCGCGGCAGGGTGACCGACACCTCGAGGCCGCCTCCCTCGCGGGCCCTGGCGGCGTAGCGGCCCAGGTGGGCGTGGGTGATCGCGGCGACGATGGACAGTCCGAGCCCGTGCCCCTGCCCTGCCCCGCGGGCCCGGTCGGGGGCGTGCCTGCGGAACGGCTCGAAGAGCGCGGCCACCGCCTCGGGGGCGACGCGCGCGCCGCCGTTGGCGACGTGCAGCGTCACCGAGCCGGGACCGGCCTCCGTGCGCACGTCGATCCAGCCGCCTTCGACGTTGTGGCGGACCGCGTTCTCGACGAGGTTGCCGGCCAGCCGTTCCAGCAGCACGGGATCGCCTGAAAGGGGAGCGGGGGCGAGCGCGTGCGCGAGCCGCAGGCCCTTGAGCTCGATGTCGCCCGCCGCCGTCGCTAGGGCGTCCCGTACGGCCGCCGCGAGATCGGCGGGCTGGTAGCGCTCGATCCCGCGCTCGCTGCGGGCGAGGGTGAGCAGGCTGGCGATGAGGTGCTCGTGGCGCCGGGTCGCGGCGCGGATCCGCCGGGCCATGGTCAGCAGCGACTCCAGCGAAGGGCGCGCGAGCGCGACGTCGACGGCGGCGCGCTGCACGGTGAGCGGGGTCCGCAGCTCGTGCGAGGCGTTGGCGACGAAGCGGCGCTGCGCCTCGAACGCCGCGGCCAGCCTGCCGAGCATGGCGTCGATCGTGTCGGCGAGTTCCTTCAGCTCGTCGCGCGGGCCGCGCAGGTTGATGCGCTCGTCGAGGTTGTGCGTCGACAACCGCCGCGCGGCCGCGGTGATGTCGCGCAGCGGGCCCAGCACCCGTCCCGCCATCACCCACCCGAGCGCCGTCGCGACGACCGACACGAGCGCGAGAGCGAGCACGGACTGCGTGAGCAGCTCGCTGAGCGCCTCGGCCCGCTGCTGGGCGAGCGCCTCGACGATCCGTTCCCGGATGGATCCGGGATCGTTCGGGTGAGGGGTCAGGACGGGCGGATCCGGCCGGGGGACGCCCCGGCCGCGCGCCTGCAACTGCTGCGCGAACAGCCCGTACGTGATCGTGAGAAGCAGCACGCCGACCGCCACGAACAGCCCGCCGTACAGCACGGTCAGGCGCAGCCGGATGGTGGCGGCGGGACGCAGCCGGGCGATCGACGCCGCCGCCGTCATGGCCGGCCGATCCGGTAGCCCGCGCCGGGCACGGTGTCGATGACGCCCGGCTCGCCGAGCTTGCGGCGCAGGCGCATCATCGTGACCCTGACGGTGTTGGTGAACGGGTCGGCGTGGGCGTCCCAGACCCGTTCCAGCAGTTCCTCGCTGGTGACGACGGCTCCGCGCGCGCCCAGCAGCACCTCCAGCACGCCGAACTCCTTGAGCGTCAGGTCCAGGGGCCGCCGGGCGCGGGTGGCCACGCGGCGCGCGGTGTCCACGGTGAGGTCCCCGTGCGCCAGCACGGGCGGGAGCGCCGGGTTGGACCGCCGCGCCAGCGCGCGGATCCGCGCCACCAGCTCGGCGAAGGCGAACGGCTTGGCCAGGTAGTCGTCGGCGCCCAGGTCGAGCCCCTCGACCCGGTCGCCGAGCGTGCCCGCCGCGGTGAGCATGAGCACCCGCGGGTGGGCGCCGCCCGCCACCAGCTCCGCGCACACCTGGTCGCCGTGCACGTCCGGCAGGTCGCGATCCAGCACGACGACGTCGTACCGGTTGACCGCGAGCTGCTCCAGCGCGCTCGCCCCGCCGAACGCCGCGTCCACCGCCATGCCCTCGGCCCGGAGCCCTTCGAGCAGGATCTCCACCAGATCCGCCTGGTCCTCCACGACCAGCACCCGCATCGCCACCTCCGCCGCGCGTCGCCTCTGCCTCTCCACCCTGGCGGCGACCCGATAACACGGGTGTAACGCCTGCGGTGTTACGCCCGTGTTAGCGCCGCCGCCGGAGACTGCCTGGCGACCGACAAGGAGGAACCACATGAAACATCTGGTGGCCGTCGCGACGGCGGCCGTACTCGTGGGAGGGCTCGGCAGCGCGGCGTACGCCGCGACGCCTGGCGTCACCCCGTCCCCGGCCTTCTCCGCGCACCCGCCGAAACGGGGCGAGGTGCTGTACGGCGAGACCGTGACGCGCGACGACGACGGCCGGACGACGGTGCGCAACCACCAGCGGGGCCGGATCACCGAGGTCGCGGGCATGTCGATGACGGTCAGGAGCGCCGACGGCACCAGCTGGACCTGGGTGCTCGACGGCGACACCGAGGTGCGCGCGGACGGGAAGGACGACGCGTCCGTGGCCGACCTGAAGGCGGGCGACGACGTCATGGTCGCCGGCACGCGCGCGGGCGGCAGGCGGACCGCGTCCTTCGTGACGAGTCCGCCGCCGGACCTCGGCGAGCTGCGGGAACGCCTGAAGGACCTGCGGAGGGGAGGCCTGCCGCACCCGCGTGGCCTGGACCTGCCCGCGTTCCGGTCGTGACGGCGGCCCCGTGGCGCGGCGGTTCCGCTCTCGCCGCGCCGCGGGGCGACGTCCCGCGATCGGCATGGCATCGTGAGACTCCTGGATGGCCGAGGAGAGGAGCCCGCGTTCCATGGCCGAGGAGATCGTGCTGCAGGACACGCCGCATCGCCGGGTGGTGCGGGTGGGCGACACCGTGCGCAGGCCGGTCCAGCCCTGGACGCCGGCGGTCCACGCGCTGCTCCGGCATCTGGAGGATGCCGGGTTCCCCTACGCGCCGCGGGTGCTCGGGATCGACGAGCAGGGACGCGAGGTCCTCACCTATCTGGAGGGCGAGTCCGGGCCGCGGAGCTGGGCGAAGGTGGTCGGCGACGCCGGGCTGGAGTCGTGCGCCCGGCTGTTGCGCGCCTACCACGACGCGGTCGCCGGTTTCGATCCGCCGCAGGAGCTCGTCTGGCACACGGGGCAGCGCGGGCTCGACGGCGGCGAGGTGGTCTGCCACGGCGACTTCGGGCCGTGGAACATCGTCTGGCAGGGGGACGTGCCGGTCGGGATCCTCGACTGGGACTACGCCCGGCCGGCGGAGCGCCTGCACGACGTCGCCTACGCCCTGGAATACCTCGCGCCCTTCCGCGACGACGCCGAGTGCCTGCGCTGGCTGCGTTACCCCGAGCCGCCCGACCGCCGCCACCGGATGGAGTCGTTCGCCGCCGCCTACGGTCTCGCCGGCGCCGCCGGCCTGGCCGACCGGGTGGTCGAGGTCCAGCGGGACGTGGCCGCCCTCGTCCGCACGATGGCGGAAGCGGGGCACCAGCCGCAGGCCCGGTGGGTCGAGGAGGGATACCTCGACGAGGTGGGCCGCAGGATCGCCTGGAGCGTGGCCAACCGGGCGCTGTTCGACTGACGGGGACGGCGGCGGCAAACCCGATGAGCTGGGAGAACATCATGCGTTTAGGTCCGGGTAGAGGGCGACCGTAGCCTGAAGAAACGGGGAAACGGTCATGAGCCGCATCGGAGAATGGCTGAAGAAGGCGGAGAACCTGGCCAGAGGGCACTCCAAGCAGGCCGACCAGGTGCTCGACCGCGCCGAGCAGTACGCCAAGGAGCGCACCGGGCACAAGTACGACGACCAGATCAGCAAGGGAGCCGACACGGTGCAGCAGCGCTACGGCGGCGGAGGCGCCGCGGGCTCGGAGGAGGAGCAGCGGCGCGCCCAGCAGGGGCAGGAGCAGGCCCAGGAGCAGGCGCAGCCGGGCTCGCAGGAGCAGCGCAGGCCGCCGCAGGGCTGAGGGCGCTCAGCGTTCCTCGACGAAGCCGAGATAACGCTCGGCCGAGCGGCGCACGGCCGCCGCGCCGTCCGTGTGGACGACGCGGTTCCACCAGCCGCCGTAGACCCGGTCGAACGCGTACGGCTCCAGCAGCGACAGGGCGCGGCGCACGGTGTGCGGGCGTTCGGGGATGTAGTTGGGATAGCTGTACATGAAGCTCACCCAGCGACGGTCCTGGACGACCTGGACGATGTCGCCCGAGAACAGGGCGCCGTCGCCGCCCGACCAGTGCAGCACCTGCCCACCCGCGAAGTGCACTCCCGCGTTGATCAGCGTCAGGCCGTCCGCGATCTGGTGGGTGTCGCCCTCCCAGAGGACCACGGCGTCGTCGGGGCGGGCCACCCACGGACGGTCGGCGGCGTGGATGTAGATCGGGACGTCGCCGAAGGCCCGCGACCATTCGATCATGGAGCCGTAGAAGTGGGGGTGGCTGATCGCGATGGCCGCCAGCCCGCCCAGCTCCCTGACCTCGGCGATCAGCTGGTCGTCCAGGTAGGAGACCATGTCCCACATGACGTTGCCCGCCGGTGTGCGGACGAGGAGGGCGCGCTGGCCGATGGCCGTCGGCGGGGCGGTGCCGATGCCCACCACGCCGGGGCCCTCCTCCGCCACACGTCCGCGATGGCCCTCGTCCGCCAGCCCGGCCATGGTCGTCCACTGCTGGCCGTCCCATCCCACGTACTGGCGTTCGTCCTCGCAGATCGGGCAGTCGGCGCGCGGCTCGCCGTACTGGACGCCGCAGGTGCGGCAGATGGGCAGGTCGGACGGCATCTGTCCAGCCTAGGGCCGGCGGGCGGCGTCCTCCAGGACCCGGCGCGCGTCGCGCTCGAACGACGCCCGTGCCCCGAGCGTGAGCAGGCCGCCCACGACCATCGGGATCACCAGCAGGTACATGCCGGACACCAGCGAGCCGAGCCGGTCCGAGGCGATGCCGACGATGAGCGAGCCGAAGGCGCCGCCCGCCGTGATGAGCAGCTGCAGCACCGCGAAGCCGAGGCCCCGCGCGGCGGCCGGCACCACGTCGGCCACGCACGCCATCATGTTGGGGATCGCGATCGACATCAGGGAGCAGGCCAGCAGCACGAGCGCCGTCAGCGCGCCGATCGAGTCCATCGACAGCGCGAGCGCCAGCACCAGTGAGCCCGCGGTGATGCCGCCGCCGCCCGCGAGCAGCCGGCCGCCCTTGCGGCTGCCGTGCCACTTGCGGCCCAGCCACGAGCCCACCAGGGTGCCCGTCAGCGTGCCCGCGACCGTGATCAGGCCGCTCAGCGAGCCGGCGGTGCCCACGCCGACGTCGAAGCCGCGCACCATGAGCGTGGGCAGCCAGTAGAAGATGCCGGCCAGGCCGAGGGTGAGGAAGGACAGCCCGATGCAGACGAAGATCAGCGTGGGGATGGCCAGCACCTGCCTGAACTGCCGCCAGAACGGCGGCTTCGGCTCCGCCGCGGGTGCGGCGGGGGCGGGCTCGCCCTGGGCCACCAGCCGGTCCAGCTCGCCGCGGCGCGGCTCGCGCAGGAACCAGACCAGCAGTGCCGTGAGGACGCCGGGGACGACCATGACGAGGAACGCCGTGCGCCACGAGAACATCTCGGCCAGCACGCCGCCGAGCAGCGTGCCGACGCCGCCGAGGTAGGTGGTGACGCGGGTCAGCCCGTACGCCTTGGCGCGGCTGACCGGCGGGTAGTAGTCGGCGAGCAGGCTGCCGGCGGCCGGGTTGTCGATGTTCTCGGCCGCGGCCAGGAGCACCCGCATCAGGTAGAAGATGACGAAGCCGGTGGCCAGGCCGGAGCCGAGCGTGGCGATGGCCCAGACGAAGACGACCACCGCGATGATCCGCGTACGGCTGAACCGGTCGGCCAGGTAGCCGGCGGGCAGCGACACGATCGCGGCGGCCAGGGCGGCGGCCGTCGGGATGGAGCCGGCGGCGGTGTCGCTGAAGCCCCATTCGCGCTGGACGAGGGGGAGCACGCCCGACAGGAGGTTGTGCTCGATGCGGTCGACGAGTCCGACGATGAACAGAACGATCAGCGGTGCCCAGCCGAATGGCGCGCGGGCCTGCGCGTCGATGGCGCCGGAGCGTGGCGAGCCCAACGTACCGACCATGCCCACCCTTTCCCTAGGGAACTCTAGAATTGCGTTCTAGGGTGATGTTCTAGCCAGAGTGGCAGAAGTCACAGCATTCGTAAATGGGGGGTTTCGCGGAAATTTCGTGATCGGTCGGCTCCGGTACGGTGCTCGCATGGTCAAGGGAGCGTTGCTGGTCGCGGGCACCACGTCCGACGCGGGCAAGAGCGTCGTCACCGCCGGCATCTGCCGCTGGCTCGCCCGCCGGGGCGTCCGCGTCGCGCCGTTCAAGGCCCAGAACATGTCGCTCAACTCGTACGTCACCGCCGGGGGCGCCGAGATCGGCCGGGCACAGGCCATGCAGGCGCAGGCCGCCGGCGTCGAGCCCGTCGCGGACATGAACCCCGTCCTGCTCAAGCCAGGCAGCGACCGCCGCAGCCAGGTCGTGCTCATGGGCAGCCCGGTCGCGGACGTCGACGCGATGGAGTACGGCGCGCTCAAGGACCTGCTCCGCACCACGGCGCTGGAGGCGCTGGGCAGGCTCAGGAAGCAGTACGACGTGGTGGTGTGCGAGGGCGCGGGCAGCCCCGCCGAGATCAACCTGCGCCGCGGCGACATCGCCAACATGGGCCTGGCCAGGGCCGCGAACCTGCCCGTGATCGTGGTCGGCGACATCGACAGGGGAGGGGTGTTCGCCGCGTTCTACGGCACGGTGGGGCTCCTGGACGCTGCAGATCAATCCCACATCGCCGGATTTGTCGTGAACAAGTTCCGCGGCGCCCCCGAACTGCTGCAGCCCGGTCTCGACATGCTCGGACGGCTGACCGGACGCCCGGTCTACGGCGTGCTGCCGTGGCTCGACGGGCTCTGGCTCGACGTGGAGGACTCGCTGGCCCTCGACGGCCGCAGGGTCGCCGCCGGCCCGCCACACGGCCGGCAGACCCTGCGGGTGGCGGTCGTACGGCTGCCCAGGATCTCGAACTTCACCGACCTGGACGCCCTGGCCGCCGAGCCGGGGGTGGTGGTGCGTTTCGTGACCGACCCGGTCGAGCTGGACGACGCCGACCTGGTGGTGCTGCCCGGATCCAGGGCCACCGTCGACGACCTGGCGTGGCTGCGCGCGACCGGCCTGGCGGCGGCGATCAGCGAGAGGGAGGGGCCCGTGCTGGGCATCTGCGGCGGGTTCCAGATGCTCGGGCGGGAGATCGTCGACACGGTCGAATCAGGCGCGGGCCGGGTCGAAGGGCTGGGGCGGCTGCCGGTGCGGGTCGAGTTCGCGCAGGAGAAGCGGCTCGACCGGCCGGAGGGCGTCGCGTACGGGCAGCCCGTACGCGCGTACGAGATCCATCACGGCCAGGCGACCGTGGAGGGAGGCGAGCCGTTCCTCGACGGGTGCCGGGCCGGGCACGTCTGGGGCACCACCTGGCACGGCGCCCTGGAGAACGACGGGTTCCGCCGCGCCTTCCTGGCCGACGTGGCCGATCGCGCCGGGCGGGCCTTCGTGCCGGCTCCGGGCACCGACTTCGCCCGGCTGAGGGAAGAACGGCTCGACGCGCTGGCCGACCTCGTCGAGCGGCACCTCGACACCGCCGCCCTGCTCCGGCTCATCGAGCACGGCCCTCCGGAGGTGCCCGTCCTGCCCCCGGGCGCCCCCTGATCCACCCGCGAGGGCTCTCGCCGGGGGGCGCTCACGGTTCATGGACCGCGCCGCGGACGTGGTCCAGGTCTCCCTCGACCGGGGAGGTCGCGGGCATGGCCGCCAGGATGGCCTGGGTCCGGGCGGTGATGAGGTCGATCCCCGCGCGGTCGGTGAGCACGTACAGGTCATTCGCCCGGATGGCCCCGATCACGAGGTCACCGACGGTGTCGGCGGGGACGCCGAACCGCGCCACGGCGGCGTCGATCCTGGGCATGAGCTGGTCGATCCTGTCCTGTGCCCGCCTGAGTTCGGGGCCGCCATGCTGGGTGGCGACCAGGGAGCGGGAGGACCGGGCGATGTTCGAGGCGACACCGCCGGGACACAGGACCGTGACGCCGACGGGATGCCCCGCCGTTTCGAGCTGGTGACGCAGCGACTCGGACAGGCCCACGACGGCGAACTTCGACGAGGTGTACATCGGGCCGACTCCCGCGCCGATCAACCCGGCGGCGGAGGCGGTGTTCACGATGTGCGCGGGCCCGCCGCGGCGGAGCATGCGGGGCAGAAAGGTCTGGACACCGTTGACGACCCCGCCGAGGTTGATGTCCAGGGCGAGGTCCCACAACTCGTAGGTCATGTCCGCGGGCCGCTCCGGGAACGCCAGCCCGGCGTTGTTGCACAGCACCGTGACCGGGCCGAGCCGCGCTTCGGCCTCGTCCGCCGCGCGAGCGTAGGCCTCACGGTCGCGTACGTCGAGAGGGAAGGCGGCCACCTCGGTCAGCTCGGCCAGCTCGGCGGCGGCCTCGCCGAGCGCGGCGTCGTCGATGTCGGCTATCGCGAGCCTGCCGCCCTGGCGGGCGAGGGCACGGGCGATGCCGAGGCCGATGCCTTGCGCTGCTCCGGTGATGAACGACGTGGTGTTCGGGAAGTCCATGCCCGCACCCTAACACCAGAGTAGAGAGTCTCTACTTTTAGAGACCCTATAAGGCGATGTTCGGCGAACGAGACGCTCGACCGGTGGGTCGCAGCCGAGCGTCGTTCGCGGTCCGGGGTGCGGTCCGCCGGGCATGGGCAGGGCGTGCCGGCTACCTGCGTACCTCCCGCACCTGGACGAAGGCCGCGCAGATCAGTCGGTGAACGCCAGGCGTACGCCGAAGCCGACGATGACGACGCCGGTCAGCCGGTCGAGGAACCGCCGCACGCCGGGCGAGCGCAGGAACCCGCTCATCATCGACGCGAACCAGATCAGCACGACGCTCCACAGCAGCCCCTCGACCACGTGAACCCCGGCCAGCAGCAATCCCATGACCGCGTGCGGCGCCTCCTCCGGGATGAACTGCGGCAACATGGCCACGTAGAAGACGCCGACCTTGGGATTGAGCAGGTTGGTCACCAGCCCGCGGCCGAACCCCTTCCTGAACCCGGCAGCCTGCTGCTCCGGCAGCGCATGCGCGCCCGCCCCGGTCAGGATCATGCGCAGGCCCATCCACACGAGGTAGGCCACACCCGCCCAGCGCAGCACCTGGTAGGCCGTCTCCGAGGCCGCCAGCAGCGCCGACAGGCCCGCCGCCGTGAGCACACCCCAGATCAGGGTGCCGAACTGGATGCCCAGCGTCACCCCCCCCAGGCCGGCCCCCGGCCCGCCAGCAACGACGTCCGGAGGATGAGGGCCGTGTCGAGGCCCGGGGTGAGCGTGAGCAGGGCGACCACGGCGGCGAACGATAACACCGATCCAGCGATGTCCATGCCCGTCAGGGTAGGAGGAGGAGCTTTCCTGTCGTGCGGCGGGCCGCGAGGTCTTCGTGGGCCTGACGCGCCTCGGCCAGCGGGTAGCGGCGCGAGATGGTGATCGGGAGCTGCCCCGCCGAGATCCAGCCGAACAGGTCGGACGCGCGTTGCAGCAGCTCCTCGCGCCGCGCGATGTGGTGCACGAGCGTGGGCCTGGTGAGGAAGAGCGAGCCCTTCTGGTTGAGCGTCTGGGGATCGAGCGGCGGGACCGGGCCGCTGGCGGCGCCGTACAGGGCCATGAGGCCGCGCGGCCGCAGGACCTCCAGGCCGCCGTCGAAGGTCGTTCTGCCGACCCCGTCGTACACGACGTCGATCTTGCCGCGCAGGGCGTCGGTGAAGTCGTCGTAGCCCAGCACCTCGTCGGCGCCCGCCTGCCGGGCCAGCTTGGCCTTCTCGTCGGTGGAGACCGTCGTGTGGACCGTGGCGCCCTTGAGCTTGGCCAGCCGGATCAGCAGCTGGCCCATGCCGCCCGCCCCCGCGTGAACGAGCACCTGGTCGCCCTCGCCCACCTCGTGGGTGGAGTGGGTGAGGTAGTGGGCCGTCATCCCTTGGAGCATCGCCGCCGTCGCCACGTCGGCCGGCACGCCGTCGGGCACCGGCACCGCACGGGCCGCCGGCACCACCACCTTGCCGCTGTAACTTCCCATGACGTCAGCCCAGGCCACGGTGTCACCCACGGCGAGGTCGCGCACCCCTGGCCCCACGGCCGAGACCGTGCCGGCGCCCTCCAGACCGATGGACGTGGGAAGGTTGAGCGGGTAGGCGCCGGATCGATGGTAGATGTCGATGAAGTTGACCCCGGCGGCGGCGACGTCGACCACGACCTCGCCCTCACCCGGCACCGGGTCGGGACGCTCGGCGTACTCGAGAACCTCTGGGCCGCCCTGGGCGGAAACGACGATGCTCTGCATGCCCCTAGTCAACTCCCTCGCCGCCGCTCCGATCCAACCGGCCCCGTGCGGGAGTGGACGGGACCCGCCCGCTGACGGGGCCCGCACAGCAGGCACGGACGGGGGCGGACCGGCCAGGAACCGAACCGCGGGGGTCAGGCCGGCGGCGCCGGGGACATGCGGGCCAGGGCGCCCGCCTCCAGCGCCACCCAGATCGCCCCGTCGGGCCCGACCGTCAGCCCGTGCGGCTCGCCCTTGCGCACGCCGTCAGGCCCGTGGGCGAGATCCTCAGGAAGGCGGGGGAGCGGATGGTGATCGATGACGCCGTCGATCGTGATGCGGCCGAGGCGGCCGGCAGCCCATTCGGTGAACCAGAGGGCGCCGTCGGGGCCGGTGATGATGGCGTGCGGGCGGGCCTCCCGGTCGGGAAGGGCGAACTCGCTGATGTCGCCGGCGGTGTCGATCCGGCCGATCTGGCCCGCGCCGATCTCCACGAACCAAAGCGCCCCGTCGGGCCCCGGCGTGATGCCCACCGGCGCGCCGCCCTCCGTGGGGAGCGGGTGAACGGTCACCTTGCCGTCCATCGACACGCGGCCGATGGCGTTGCCCTGGTTGATCGTGAACCAGAGGGCGTCGTCGGGCCCCGCCGTGAGGAATGCGGGCATGCCGCCCTCCACCGGCACCTGGAACTCGCTCAGCGTCCCGTCGGCCGCGATGCGCCCGATCCTGCCGCTCTGCATCTGGGTGAACCACATGGCGCCGTCGGGGCCCGCGACGATGCCGTAGGGGGAGTCGGCCGCGTGCGCCGTCACCTGCCCGTCGGCGGTGATGCGGCAGACCCGCCCGCCCTTGCCCTCGGTGAACCACAGGTCCCCGCCGGGACCCGGCGTGATCACGGTCGGCAGGCCGTCGGCCGGGTCGAGCTGGTGGATCACCGGCTCCTGGCCGGGCACCAGCCTGCCGACGCGCCCTTCGTGGACGAGCGTGAACCACAGGGCTCCGTCCGCCCCTGTCGTGATGCCGTACGGTGCGCCGGCACTGATCCTGGTCAACATATGGTTCCCCCGATGAGTTCGATGTCGTCGCCTCGGAAGCGCCGGGCGAGGGCGCGGTCGTGTGACACCACGACGAGCGTGCCGTCGTAGGCGTCGAGCGCCTGCTCCAGCTCCTCGGCCAGCACCGGCGACAGGTGGTTGGTCGGCTCGTCGAGCAGCAGCAGGTCGTGCTCCCGCCCCAGCAGCCTGGCCAGCGCGAGCCTGCGCTGCTGCCCGACCGACAGGGCGCCCGCCTTCTGGTCGAGGGTGTGCGGCCGGAAGAGGCCGGTGGCCAGCAGGGCGGCCCTGCGCTCGTCGGCGTAGCCGAGGCCGTAGGCGTCGAGCACGGTCTGGCCCGGGTCGAACGTGACCTCCTGCGGCAGGAATCCGACCCCGCTCCCCGCGTGCTCGGCGATGGTCTGCAGCAGCGTGGACTTGCCCGCGCCGTTGGGGCCCCGGACCAGCAGGCGGTCACCGGCCCTGATCGTCAGCGAGTCGACCCGCAGCCGCTCGCCGACGCGTACGTCGCGCAGCTCCACGACCACGCGGGCCGCCGCGGCCCCGGCCGGGCCGGAGGAGACGGGTGCCGTCGGCGCGGTGTCGTGCTCGCCCGCCGCGGCCCCGGCCGCGCCGGAGGGCATGCGTGCCGTCGGCGCGCCGCCGAAGGTGCCGCGGAAGCGCAGCGGCTCCGGCGGGCGTGGGACCGGGTCGGCCTCCAGCCGGCGCAGCCGCTCGTGGGCGTTGCGGACCCGGCTGGCGACCGAGCTCTGCACCCGCCCAGCGTCGCGGTCGTAGGCCACCTTGTTGTTGTCGCGCATCACCCGCCCGGCGGCCACCCGGTGCGCCGTGGTGGCCGCGCGCTCGCGCACCTGGCGCACCTCCTCGCACCACGCCGCGTAGGACTGCTCCCAGCGCGCCCTGGCCGCCGCCTTGGCGGCGAGGAAACCGGTGTAGCCGCCGCCGAACCGGGTGATGGCGCCCCGCTCGACCTCGAGCACCGCCGTCGCCACCCGGTCGAGGAAGATCCGGTCGTGGGACACGGCGACCACCGCGCCCCTGTGCTCGCGCAGGCGGTCCTCGAGCCAGGCGAGCGCCGGCGCGTCGAGGTGGTTGGTCGGCTCGTCGAGCAGCAGCACGCGGGGCGAGGCGGCCAGCACGCAGGCCAGGCCGAGCCGCGCCTGCTCGCCGCCCGACAGGCTCGACAACACTCGGTCGCGGCCCACGCGGGCCAGGCCCAGCCCGTGGAACGCCTTGTCCACCCGCGCGTCCGCCTGGTAGCCGCCGCGCAGTTCGTACGCCGTGAGCAGCTCGCCGTACTCGCCCATGACTTCGTCAGTGAGTGACGACTCCAGCTCGCGCATCCGGCGCTCCATGGCGCGCAGGCCGGCCAGCGCGGCGTCGATCGCCTGCTGCACCGTGTGGGACGGCGGCAGGCCGAGCGTCTGGCCGAGGTAGCCGGCGTCGTCGGGCACGGTGACCTCGCCGTCGTCGGGCGCCTCGACCCCGGCCAGCAGCCGGAGGAGCGTGGACTTGCCCGAGCCGTTGTCGCCGACGACGCCCACCCGCTCGCCGGGGCCCACGGACATGGACGCGTCGACGAGCACGGCGCGATCGCCGTAGGCCTTGGAAACTCTGCGGAGGCTGATCAGGATAGAACTCCAATCGCAACTGATGTAGCTTTAGTGTGGCATGCGGGGACAGTTAATGCAACTGGAGTAGATTTTGCAGTCGAACAAGCGTCCAGGAGGGCGGAGCGCACGCGTGCGTGATGCCGTACGCAGGGCGACGCTCGCCGAGCTGGGCGAGCGCGGCTACGCGGGCCTGACGGTGGAGAACATCGCCGAGCGGTCAGGGGTGCACAAGACGACGGTCTACCGGAGATGGGGCAACGTCGAAGGGCTGATCTCCGACGCTCTCGAGCTGGCCACGGACGAGCCGTGGCCCGTCCCCGACACCGGTTCGATCGAAGGCGATCTGCGGGGCATCGTGCAGTTGGTGCGCACCGGGTTCGACGATCCGGAGCTGGGGCCGGTCTCGTCGGCGTTCGTGGCGGCCGCCATGCAGAATCCCGGCGCGGCGCGGGCGCTGCACGAGTTCTTCGATGCGCGGCACGAGCAGTCGGCCGAGGTGGTCAGGCGGGCGATCACGCGGGGGGAGCTGCCCGACGTCATCGACGTGCGCGAGGTGATCAGGGTCGCGGTCGCCCCCGTCTACTACCGGCTGTTCGTCGCGCACGAGCCGGTGACCGAGCAGGACGCCGACCGCGCCGCCGACGCCGCGCTCGCCGCCGCCCGCGCCGGCGTCCTCTGAGCGGGGCCACGGCCCGCTGAACGGGCGCGCTCAGGGCTCCTTCTGGGCGCGCAGCTCGAAGTCGTCGAACGTCGTCTTCAGCAGCGACGTGCCGTCCTTCGCCGTACGCGCGAACAATCCCACATTGCCGTTGCCGATCCCGTTGGGGTCGTCCACCTGGTGCACCCGCTGGTCGTTCACCCACATCGTCAGCCGCACCGCCGTCCCCCGCTGCTCGCACGACGCCACGATGCGGGCGGGCTTGCCGGGCAGCCCGTCGACCTGCACCGGCTGGGCCAGCGTGCCGCCGGCGCCGTCGAAGATGCGCCGGATCCTGGCCTGCCCCTTCGTGTCGAGCCCGAACTCGTAGTAGGTGCTGTCCTCGGGGTTGTGGCAGTAGACGCCGTACTCGCCGGCGCCCGCAGACTTCTTGACCTCGGAGGTGACGGCGACCACGACGGACGACGGCAACATCGGCGTGGGCGTGGCCGAGGGGTCGGGCGTGGTCGTGGGCTCGGCGACGAGGAAGGGGATGGGCGCCTCCGCCCAGCGCTCCTCATTGTACTTCTCCACGTCCAGCCCGTAGGTGCCGTCCGTGCGATATCCGTAGCTGGAGCTCTGGTCCGGGTCGTAGGTGCCGTTCCAGCCGCCGCTGGTCTGCGTGAAGTCCTCGCGGTAGAGGACGCGCAGGTCGTCGGGCGGCCCATCGGGGCCGAGCAGCGCCCACGCGGTCACCCCGCCGGCCACGACCAGCGCCGTGGCCGCCGCGATCCCCGCGATCAGCTTGCCGCGCCCCTTCGCCGCGCCCGGCCGCACGCCGGTGTAGGCGGCGGTGGCGGCCTGCTGCCAGGTCACCTGTACGGTCTGCGCCGCCTGCTCCGGCGCGGCCGAGCGCCCGACGAGATGGTCGAGCAGCTGCTGCGCGGTCGGCCGGGCGGCCGGGTCCTTCCGCAGCGCGGCGCCGACCAGCTCGCGCAGGCCGGGTTCGACGGCGTCGAGGTTCGGCTCGGTGTTGAGGACCTGGTAGACGATCGACGGCAGCGTGTCGCCGCCGAAGGGCGCCCGCCCGCTGGCCGCGTACGCCACCAGGCACCCCCACGAGAACACGTCGCAGGCCGGCGACACCGGATCGCCGCGCAGCACCTCGGGGGCCATGTAGCGGGGTGTGCCGACCAGCTCGCCGGTGCCCGTGACGCCGCCGAGCGTGTCGAGCGCCCGCGCGATGCCGAAGTCGATCACCCGCGGGCCGACGGGGGACAGCAGCACGTTGGACGGCTTGAGGTCTCTGTGCACGACCCCGGCGCCGTGGATGGCGGTGAGCGCGGTGGCGACGCTGACGGCCAGCGCGTCGAGGCTGGACCCGCGCAGCGGCCCCGACTGGTGTACGGCCTCCTCGAGGTTGGGGCCGGGCACGTATTCGGTGACGACGTAGAGCTGGTCGCCGTCGAGAGCGGCCTCGATCACCGCGGCCGTGCAGAACCTGCGCACCCGCCGGGCGGCGTCGGCCTCCCGGCGGAACCGCATGCGGAACTGCTCGTGCTGGGTGAGCTCCGGGTTGATCACTTTGACGGCGACGCGCTGCCCGGCGGGATCCTCGGCCAGGTGGACCGTGCCCATCCCGCCTCGGCCCAGCACGTTCAGCAGCCGGTAGCGCCCGATCTGGGATGTTTCACCGCTCACGCCGCGCTAGCTTACCGATACCGGCCTGCTTGGCGTAGATCCGTAGAAATCCCGTGTGCGCCTCGCGTACGCCAGCGCCGCCACGGCCAGCCCGGCGCCCCACACGAGGTAGGCGGGCACGGCGACCCAGTAGAACGCCTCCGGCAGGCCGCCCGCGCCGAACGGGACGCGCCCGCTGAGCCGTTCGGCCACCATCTGCCCGAGCCCGACCCCGAAGTACGCGAGCAGACCGCCCGACACGGCGACGCCCGGCCACAACACCAGCCGGCGCGGCACGGAGCGGCCGGCGAGCCCGGGTACCCAGCGCGGCCACACCCGCCCCCACCGGTGCACGAGCGCCAGCGGCAGCACCGTCCCGGCCAGCAGGAACCCGGCCTCGAACACCGCCGTCCCGCTTGCGAGGGGGGTGTTCCCGAATCCGACCGCCGCCTGCGCCGCCACCCGCGTCAGGAAGCCGCCGACGGCGGCGTAGGCACCCGCGTACGCCCAGAGCGGCGTGTGGCCCAGCCCTTTGAGCTCCACGGGCCGGTACGCCCGCGCGGCCCGCCACACGAGCAGGCCGCAGCCGACGCAGGCCGCCTTGCCGGCGGCGCCCAGCGGATGGACCGGGATCCCGGACCCGGGGACGACCGTGCCGACGACGTCGAGCAGCAGCAGAGCCCCCGACACCACGAACGCGCCGCCCACTGCCCACGCCACGGCGGCGAGCGCCGTCCTGGCCGGGGCGGCCGGACGGACGGTCATCATGGCCACGAGCGTCCCCGCCGCCGCGCCGCACAGGGCCACGGTTCCCCAGCCGGTGAAGACGACCAGGTCGGGACCGATCGGCGACAGGCGCTGCGGCATGTGCCCGAGCTGCCAGTAGACCCGGATCCCTCCGTAGAGGAGCACGGACGTGAGGGCGGCTGAGAGCTTCCTCATGGCCGCCATCCTGCGACGGCCCCGCCGGCCCGCGCCTCCCCATGAGGGGGCGTTCCCTTCCCCCGTACGGGGGAAGAAGGGCCGCCTCGGGGCAGGGGCGAACGACTTGCGCTTCGGGCGCTGAGAACATATGTTCGATAGGTAAGCGCCCGCCTTCCCCCGGGCGGCTCCACATACAGACCAGAGCCGCGGGGAGAAGCATCTTGAGCAGACTCTATGGCGATCCGATAGAGGTGTGGACCAGGGACGGGGAGCCGACCCAGTTCGTCTGGCGCGACCGCCTCTATCTCGTGCGCCGGATCCTCGACCACTGGGTGGTCGCGCGCGAGTGGTGGAAGACCGGCGAGGGCGATCCGGGCGAGCGCCGGTTCTGGCGGGTCGAGGCGGGCCCCGGCCGCGAGGTGGGCTCCTACGAGCTGCGCTACGACACCGCCGGCAACGGCTGGCTGCTGCTGAGGGCGTGGGACTGATGGCGCCCCCGTTCCCGCACCTCAACGTGTGCTCGGCCTACTCCATGCGCTACGGCACCGCCTTCCCCCGCGCGCTGGCGAGCCGGGCGGCCGAGCACGGCATGGACATCCTGGCGCTGACCGACCGCGACGGGCTCTACGGCGCGATCAAACACGTCCAGGCGTGCGCCGAGGCCGGCATCGCGCCGGTGCTGGGCGTCAACCTCGCGCTCGACGTCCCGGCGCCCAGCCTGCTGCCGGGGCTGCCGCCACCCCGCCGCCCCAGGACCGGCCCAGGCGCGGAGGACCGCGTCACGGTGCTGGCCCGCGGTGGCGGCTGGTCCCGCCTGTGCCGCCTGGTCACGGCCGCCCACCACGCCGGCGAGCGGGGCGCGCCCAGGCTGACCCGCGAGCTGGCCGGCGAGTGGGCGGGCGGGCCGGGCGGCGAGCACGGGTTCGGCGCCGACGACGGGCTCGTGGTGCTCCTCGGCCCCAGGTCCGACGTGGGCCGCGCGGTGGCCGAACGCCGCGACGAGCAGGCCAGGACGCTGCTCGGCCTGTGGCGCGCCGCGGTGCCCGGCGTGGTGATCGAGCTGGTCGACCAGTACGGCTTCCGCGACGCCATCACGGCCGTGCGCATGCTCGGCCTGGCCGAGTCGACGGGCGTGCCGGCCGTGCTGACCAACGCCGCCCGCTACCTCGATCCGGCCGACCACCAGGTCGGCGACGTGCTCGACGCGGCCCGCCAGCTCGTCCCGCTGCACCCTCGCCACCTCGACCGCACCACCTCCCACGCCTACCTCAAGAGCGGCAAGGAGATGGCGCAGGTCGCGGCCAAGGTCTGCGGCGCCGACCAGGAGCGGGTGGCGAAGGTGTGGCTCACCACCAGGCGGCTGGCCGAGGCGTGCGCGATCGACCCGAACCGGCTGCTCGCGCTCCGGAACGACCCGCCCGACCTGCACCTGCCCGAGATCGGCCGCGACCCGGTGCCGCTGCTGCGCCACCGCGTCGAGGACGGCCTGCTCGCGCGCGGTCTCGACCGCTCCGCCGAGGCCAGGCGGCGCCTCCAGGACGAGCTGGCCATCATCGAGAAGAAGCGCCTGTCCGGATATTTCATCGCCGTGGCCGGCATCACCGACATGATCCGCGGCATGGGCATCCGCTGCGCCATCCGCGGCTCGGGAGCGGGCAGCCTGGTCAACCACCTCATCGGCATCGGCGAGGTCAACCCGCTCGACCACGGCCTGCTCATGGAGCGTTTCCTGTCGGAGGGCCGCATCGGGCTGCCCGACATCGACATCGACGTCGAGTCGGCCCGCCGCCTCGACTGCTATAAAGCCATCTTCGAGCGCTACGGCGAGGCGCGCGTGGCCTGCGTGTCCATGATGGAGACCTACCGGGCGCGCAGCGCCATCCGCGACGTCGCCGGCGCGATGGGCCTGCCGCCGCACGAGATCGACGCCATCGCCAAGGCGTTCCCGCACATCAGGGCCAAGCAGATCACCGCGTCGCTGAACGACCTGCCCGAGCTGCGCGAGAGCCGGCTCGGCGACGCGGGGCTGGAGCGGGTGTTCCGGCTGGCGGAGAAGCTCGACGGCCTGCCCAGGCACATCGCGCTGCACCCGTGCGGCGTGCTGGTCGGCAACGCGGGGTTGCGCGACAGGACGCCGGTGGAGCGCAGCCTGCTGGAGTTCCCCATGTCGCAGTTCGACAAGGAGGACGTCGAGGAGGCCGGGCTGCTCAAGCTCGACGTGCTGGGCGTGCGGATGCAGTCGGCGCTGGCGTACGCGCTGGGCGAGATCAAGCGGGTGGACGACGTCGTGGTCGAGCTGGACACCCAGCGGGGGGACGACCCCGAGGCCCAGTACGTCCCCCACGACGACCAGGACACCTACGACATGATCAGCGCCGGCCGCACCCTCGGCTGCTTCCAGATCGAGTCGCCCGGGCAGCGCGAGCTGGTCGCCAAGCTGGAGCCGCGCAGGATGCACGATCTGATCGTGGACATCTCGCTGTTCCGTCCCGGCCCGGTCAACTCCGACATGGTCACCCCCTACCTGGAGGCCAGGCACGGGTGGCGCAAGCCGTACTACCCGCACGAGAGGCTGCGGGGAGCGCTGAAGGAGACGCACGGCGTCGTGGTGTTCCACGAGCAGGTGCTCAGGATCATCTCGGTGATGACCGGGCGCGACCTGTCGTTCGCCGAGCTGCTGCGGCGCACCCTGGACACCCCGGAGGGGCGCGAACGGGTACGCAGGACGTTCGTGCCCATGGCCAGGGCCAACGGGTTCGGCGACGCGGCCGTCGAGCGGGCCTGGAAGGTGCTGGACGCGTTCGGGGCGTTCGGGTTCTGCAAGGCGCACGCGGCGGCGTTCGCGCTGCCCACCTACCAGTCGGCCTGGCTGAAGCGGCACCACCCGGCGGCGTTCTTCGCCGGCGTGCTCACGCACGAGCCCGGCATGTACCCACCGCGCGTCATCATCGACGAGGCCAGGCAGTGCGGCGTCAAGATCCTGCCGCTCGACGTCAACCGGTCGGGAAAGGACTGGCTGGTCGAGCGGCTCGGGCCGCGCGTGCGGGTGCGCGTGCGCCCGTCCGAGCTGGGCGACGGCCCGGCCGGGCGGCGGGGCTTCCGCCAGGAGGAGATCGGCAAGGGGTACGCGTTGCGGGTGCCGTTCTCGGCGGTCAAGGGGGTGAGCGAGGCGGAGGTCGAGCGGATGGTCGCCGGCCAGCCGTACACCTCGCTGGCCGACTTCTGGGACCGCGCCCGGCCCTCCCGGCCCACGATCGAGCGGATCGTCCAGGTCGGCGGCCTGGACGCGCTCCACGACCTGCACCCCGGCGGGCCCCGCTGGCGTCCGGGCGAGCTGACCCGCCGCGACCTGATCGCCCAGGTCGGCGCGCTCGACCGGGTCTCGGCGATCGGCGTGCGGGCGGGCCCGCGCAGGTCCAGGCGCTACGCCGCCCCGCCCTCCCGGGAGGAACACCCGTCCGTGCAGCTCCCGCTCGGTTTCGGCGAGCACCTCCCGCCGGGCGAGCTGCCCGAGATGACGGAGACCGAGATGGTCGAGGCCGAGCTGGAGATCCTGGGCATCGACGTCAGCCGGCACGTCATCAGCTTCCACGACGAGCTGCTCGACGCGCTCGGAGTGGTACGTTCCAGAGAGCTTCTCGCCCAGCGCAACGGCGCGGAGGTGCTGGTCGCGGGGGTCAAGGTGGCGACCCAGACGCCTGCCGTGCGCTCGGGCCAGCGGGTCATCTTCGCCACGCTCGACGACTCGACGGGGCCGGTCGACCTGACGTTCTTCGAGTCGGTGCAGGGGCGGTGCGCGTCGATCGTGTTCGGCTCGTGGCTCATGCTGGCCAGGGGAGTGGTCAGGCGCACGGGCACGCGGGCGGTGTCGATGCGCGCGGTCGACTGCTGGAACCTGGTGGATCTCGACGCGCTCTGGCGCTCCCAGGGCATCGAGGCGGTCCGCGCCGTCATCACCCGCACCCCGGACGACCACGCTGGGGTCGGGGGCCGCGCCATCGAATATGCCAACGGGTTCAGGCTCTCGCCCTACTCCGACCTCGCCCCGGCCGTCACCGAACCGCCCAGGCGGCTCTGGCACGCCAGCCCGGGAAGCTCGGGCCCCACCGCCGCCTAGGCCGATGTCTCCTGAAGAACCCAGCAAAGCGGCCTGAGCCGGCTCACCGGGCTCGCCATGCCCAGGAACTTGTAGTCGACGGTCGCGATGTCCGGGATCTTCAGCCGCTCCGCCATCGCCAACACGATCCCGTCCACGTAGCCCAATGGTCCTGACACGAGCCGCTTGGACAGCTCTGTCGCGCGGGCACGGTCCACTGGAACAGGCGAAACGATCTCAAAATCCCCGCCATGGGAGTGGGACTCCACGGCTTCGAGGAACTGCACCTCCAACGTGGGGCCGTTGCGCACGTTGTTACGCAGAAAACTGCATACCTCGCCGAGCACCGGCTCCGGAATGACGAGTCGGCCCTGCCATTCGGCTAGCAATCGACTGCAACGGAAGAACTCTCTGTCGCGGTCGTTAATGTGGCGATCAGCGGACCGGAGTCGCAGAGGAGCGGTTTCATGCACTTCGCCGGGCGGAGTCGATGGCCTCGACGATCATTCGGTCGCGGTGCGCCTCAGCCATGATCTCGCGGTATCTGGACGAGAGGTCCGGCTGGTCGATGCTGGCCAGGCCGACCCATGGAAAACGTCGCCGGACAGCCTCGAGATCGATGAGTTCCTCAGGGTCCATGACTGTCAATCTAGACGATACGGTTCTTACTCGCCCGATTCGCTGTGAAGAGAATGGCCGCTCTTCGCTCATGGTGCGCTACTTTACGTGATGGCGCCAGTGGGAGGCGACGGAATTGACGTTCCCGGGCCTAGCCCGTGCGTCCGATCGGGGTGGAGCCGGAGGCCGGGCGGGGCTGGGGAGCGAAGGCGCGTACGGTGCCGGGCTCCGCCGGCCGGGGAGCGCCGGAGCTCCGCTGGAGCCGGGTGAGCTCGCGTACGGTGGCCGCGCACAGCAGGGCGGCCAGCGCCGAGCAGGACAGCTCCAGCATCCCCACTCCCGTCAGGTCGAGCTCCGACGAGCCGAGCGGCAGCCGCACGGTGACCAGCGCCAGCATGGCCAGCCAGCTCAGCCACCAGCCCGTCAGCAGCGCCAGCCACCGGCCGCGGCGGCCGGCGAGCGGCCGGGCGCCGCGCCACACCTCGTCGACCAGCACCACGGGGGCGATCAGGTTGACGCCGGGGATCAGCCAGGCGGCCGCCACGGGGCCGGTGGCGGCCGAGCGGTCGTTGGCCTGCCTGGCCCGCACGAGCCAGGTGACGTAGGCCGCGGCGACCGCGATGGAGGTGCCCGCCACCAGCATCATCAGCACCGCGAACACCGTCACCGCCCCGACCACGGCCTCCGCGTCGGCACCGGTCGGCCGGCCGCCGAACGTGGCGAGCTGGACGGCGAGGTCACGGCCCCGCGCCTGCTCGAAGATCACGAGAGCGCCGAGGGAGAGGACCTGGGCGACCAAGGTCACGTGTACGGCGAGGGCGGCTCTCGCGGGCGATGCCTGGGTGTGGCGCACGTTGTTCTCCCCCCGGGCCATGCGCTGAGGTTCTGATTCACTTGTATCCCGCCAGCCCTTCGCTTAATCAGCTCACCACGCCGGATTCCCACGCCCACGCCGCGATTTCCACCCGGTTCCTGACGCCGAGTTTGGCGAAGATGCTGCCCAGATGCGTCTTGACCGTCGACAGCGACACGAACAGCTCCGCGGCCACCTCCTGATTGGTGCGTCCCCTGGCGATCAGGCGCACGACGTCCAGCTCGCGCCCGGTCAGCGGGTCGTTCACGGGGGCCGGGGCCCGCCGGGGCCGGGCCACGTGCTGGAGCAGCCGCACGGTCACCGAGGGCGACACCAGCGCGTCGCCCGCCGCCGCGGCCCTGACGGCTTCGATCAGCAGCGTGGGCCCGCTGTCCTTGAGCAGGAACCCCGTCGCGCCGGAGCGCAGCGCTCCGTAGACGTACTCGTCCAGGTCGAAGGTGGTGACGATGACGACCCGCAGCGGGCTCTCCACGCCCGGGCCGGCCAGGACGCGGGTCACCTCGAGGCCGTCGAGCTTGGGCATCCTGATGTCGAGCAGGCACACGTCGGGCCTGAGCCGGCGGGCCTCCGCGACGGCCTCGGCGCCGTCGGCCACCGCGGCCACGACCTCCATGTCCGGTTGTGCGTCCAGAATCATCTGAAAGCCGGTGCGTACCAGTTGCTGATCGTCGGCGATGAGAACCCGAATAGTCACGCACCAACTCTAGAGATCGGCCGTTCGGCCGATGCGGTCCTGGCCGCCCGGCCGATCCGCCGCACCCCCGGCCGGCCCGAGGCTGGACGCCATGAACGACGTACTTGTTGGACGAGCCCTGGCCAAGAGGTTCGGGCAGACGGTCGCCCTGGGCGGCGTGGACATCACGGTACGAGCCGGCGAAGCCGTGGCGATCATGGGCCCGAGCGGGTCCGGCAAGTCGACGCTCCTGCACTGCCTGGCCGGGATCATGAAACCGGACTCGGGGGAGGTGCACCTGCTCGGCCAGCGCATCGACGCCATGTCCGAGCGACGGCGCAGCGCCCTGCGCCGCACCCGCTTCGGCTTCGTCTTCCAGTTCGGCCAGCTCCTGCCCGAGCTGCCCGCCGAGGAGAACGTGGCGCTCCCGCTCATGCTGGACGGGGTGCCGCGAGCGCAGGCCGTGCGCCGGGCGCGCGAGTGGTTCGGGCCGCTCGGCCTGCAGTCCATGGAGACCAGGCGGCCCGGCGAGCTGTCCGGCGGCCAGGCGCAGCGGGTGGCCATCGCCAGGGCGCTGGTGAGCCGGCCGGCCGTGGTGTTCGCCGACGAGCCCACGGGCGCGCTCGACCAGCGGACCGGCCACGACACGATGCGGCTGCTCGCGGAGGCGACCAGGCACAACGACGCCTCCCTGATCGTCGTCACCCACGACCCGGACGTGGCCGCGTGGTGCGACCGCACGGTCGAGGTGCGCGACGGCCTGATCCTGCCGAACGGGGTGCGCGCGTGAACCTCGGCCTGACCTGGCGGCTGCTGAAGGGCGGCGGCAAGGGGATGCTCGGCACCTGGCTCACCCTGGGCGCCGTCGCCGTGTCCACGGCGCTGCTGCTGTTCGCCGTGGCCGCGAACTTCGCCTTCGAGGCCAGGGGCGAGCGCGGCGCCTGGCGCAACCCGGTCCCGGCGACGTCCGGCGCGGTGGCCGTCCAGGCGTCCCGTTTCGACTACGTACGCGACCAGGCGATCACCGTCGTCGACCTGGGCGCGCTCGGCCGGGCGCCCGCGCCTCCCGGCATGCCGCGCTTCCCCGCCCCGGGCGAGGTGTGGCTCTCACCCGCGCTGGCCGAGCTGGCCGCGCGGCTGCCCGCGGCCGAACTCGCCGGCCGGTACCCCGATCCCGCCGGCGTGCTCGGCGACGAGGCGCTGATCCATCCGGACGAGCTCGTCGCCGTCGTCGGGCACCAGCCTGACGCCCCCGCGCTGACCGCTGCCCGCAGTGACGACTGGGTCATCGCCAAGCCGCCGGTCACGGTGGCCGATCTGGCGGGCACGCCGAGCGAGGACTCGGAGGCGTACCGGGTGCTCGCGCTCATTGCGAGCGTGCTCATGGTGGTGCCGCTGCTGGTCTTCGGCGGCGCCGCGGCCAGGCTCACCGTGGCCAGGCGTGACCAGCGGCTGGCCGCGCTGCGCCTGGTCGGCGCGACGCCGGGGCAGGTCGTCGCCATGACCGTGGCGGAGGCGATGATCGTGGCGCTGGCCGGCGCCCTCGTGGGGACGGTCGCGTTCGCCCTGGCCGTGCCGTTGCTGGCGGGCATCGAGATGCAGGGCGGCCCGTGGTTCGCCGCGGACCTGTTCCCCGGCCCGCTGGTCCTGGCCGCGGTGCTGGTCGCGGTGCCGCTGCTGGTGGGGCTCTCCGCGGTGATCGGATTGCGGCGCGTCGTGGTGAGCCCGCTCGGCGTGGCCAGGCGGGAGACCCCGCCCGCCATGCGGTTCGTGCGGGTGCTCGCCTTGCTGGCGGTGCTGGCCGTGTTCCCCATGCTGACCCGGAGCTCCAGCGTCTCGATCGTCGCCGTGGCGCTCGGCCTGGCGTTCCTCTGCGTCAACCTGGCCGGGCCCTGGGTCGTCGGCATGATCGGCAGGATCACGGCCGCGAGCGCGCGCAGGCCCGCCCGGCTGCTGGCCGGCCGGCGGCTCGTGGACGACCCGCGCTCGGCCTGGCGCACCGTGAGCGGCGTGGCGCTGACCGGCTTCGTGGCGGGCTTCCTCGGCCTGCTCAGCCCGGGGGCGTTCGAGGAGCAGGCCGGGCCGCCCCAGCTCCGGGTCACCGCGCCCGCCGGGCAGGCGGCGAAGGCGACCGAGCAGGCCCGCGAGCGGCTGGCGACGGCCAAGGTGCCGGCCACCGTGAAGGCGTCGGACGGGGTCGTCGTCGCGGCTCTGGGCAGCACCGCCGACGCGGCGACCGTCGATCGGGCGCGCACCGCGCTCGCCGGGCTCGTTCCCGGCCGCACCCCCACGACGAAGGACGACGACCAGCGGTTCGGCACGCAGATCCTGGCCGACGTCCGCGTGGGCACGATCGTCGTGCTGTCGGTGTCGTTCCTCGTGGCCATCGCCAGCGCGGGCATCACGGCCGCGTCGGCGATCCTGGACCGGCGGCAGACGTACGGGCTGCTGCGCCTGGCCGGCACGCCGCTGGAGGTGCTCGACAGGGCCCGCCGCGCCGAGACGCTCATCCCGCTGTCGGTGATGGGCGGCGGCGCGATCCTGGTGGGGGTGTTCTGCGCGACGCCGTTCATGCTGGGCGGGATCAGCACGGTGGGCGCGGTCACGCTGCTCGCCTGCGTCGCGGTCGGCTTCGCCGGCGTGGTCGGGGCGGGGGCGCTGAGCCGGCCGCTGCTGCGGTCGGTCACCACCGACCCGGCGCCGCGTCCCGACTGACCGGCGTGCCCGTAGGGCCGGTCAGCCCAGGACGAGGTCGCGCACCAGCTTCAGCGAGGGCTCGTCGCGCGGGCCCATGACCAGCAGGCTCGTGACGGGGCTGGCCCGCCAGAGCTCCAGCCGTTCCTTGATCCGGCCGGGCGGGCCGACGAGCGAGATGCCGTCGGCCAGCTCGTCCGGGATCGCCCGGAACGCCTCGTCCTTCTTCCCGGCCAGGTACAGCGACTGGATGTGCTCGGCGGCCTCGGCGTACCCCATCCTGCCGATGATGTCGGCGTGGAAGTTGCGGTGCTTCGCCCCCATACCGCCGATGTAGAGGGTCAGCATCATCTTCACGCCGTCGAGGGCGGAGCGGACGTCGTCGGAGATCACCACCATCACCATGGCCGCCACGTCGAAGCCCTCGGGGGCGCCCGCCAGCGACGCGCCGTACATCTCCTCGATCTTGGAGGGGAACGCGAACAGCGGCAGCCAGCCCTGGGCGATCTCGGCGGCCAGGGCCACGTTCTTCGGGCCCTCGGCCCCGAGGTAGACGGGGATGTCGGGGCGGAGCGGATGGGTGATGAGCTTGAGCGGCTTGCCCAGCCCGCCCGCGAGCGGGAGCGGGTAGTGCGGGCCGTCGCTGGTGACCGGCTCCTCGCGGCGCCAGACCTTGCGCATGATCTCGACGTACTCGCGGGTCCTGGCCAGCGGCTTCGCGAACGGCCGGCCGTACCAGCCCTCCACGACCTGCGGGCCCGACGCGCCCACGCCGAGCAGCAGGCGGCCGCCGGTGAGGTGGTCGAGGGTCATCGCCGTCATCGCCGTCGTGACGGGCGGCCTGGCCGAGATCTGGGCGATCGAGGTGCCCAGCTTGATGCGGCTGGTGCGCGCGCCGTACCAGGCCAGCGGGGTGAAGACGTCGCTTCCGTACGCCTCCGCGGTCCACACCGAGTCGTAGCCGAGCCGCTCGGCGGCGAGCACCGACTCCGTCGCGTCGTCGGCGCCGCGCTGCCAGTAACCGAGATTCAGGCCGAGCTTCATGATCCACCTCCGGAGGTAGATTCCATTCACCCCGGGGCGCTCCTCCGTGTCAATGGACATCTCGGGGGAAGTGGAAGCCTGTGCTGAAGGCCCTGTCACGACTCGTCTGCCTGCTGCTTCTCCTGCCGGCGGGCGGGATCGCGACGGCCGAGGGCGGCTCCCGGCCGAACATCGTGTTCGTGCTGGCCGACGACCTCGAAACCGGGACGCTCGGCTATTTCCCGAACATCACCCGGCATCTCCTCCACCGGGGCGCCTCGTTCGAGCGGTATTTCGCGACCAATCCCTGGTGCTGCCCGTCGAGGGCGTCGACGCTGCGCTCGCAGTACGTCCACAGCCATCGCGTATGGACCAACACCGCGCCGGAAGGCGGGTTCGACCGCTTTCATCGGCAAGGTCTGGAACGTTCCACCATCGGGACCTGGATGAAGCAGGCCGGCTACCGCACCGCCCTCATGGGTAAATATCTCAACCACTATCCCGGCGCCGCGGCCCGGGAGACGTACGTGCCGCCCGGCTGGGACGAGTGGGCCGTGCCGGTGCGCGAGCTCTACCAGGAGTACGGTTACCGGCTCAACGAGAACGGCCGCGTGGCCGACTACGGCTGGTCGGAGAACGACTACCTGACCGACGTGCTGTCCCGCAAGGCCCGCGACTTCGTCACGAAGTCGAAGCAGCCGTTCTTCCTCTACCTGGGGGCCATCCCGCCGCACAACCCGGCCAACCCCGCGCCCCGGCACGCCGGCGCCTTCCCCGCCGCCAAGGCGCCGCGGACCCCGTCATTCGATCAGGAGGACGTCAGCCGCGAGCCGCTGTGGATGCGCGAGCTGCCGAGGATCGGGCCGGCCGGGGAAAGGCGGATCGACGAGCGGTTCCGCGCCAGGCTGCGGGCCATGCTCGGCGTGGACGACCTCGTGGGCTCGCTGGTGAAGACTCTGCGCGAGTCGGGCAAGCTCGACGACACCTACCTCTTCTTCGCCTCCGACAACGGCTTCCACCTGGGCACTCACCGGCTCAAGCGAGGCAAGACTACCCCGTTCGAAGAGGCGGTCAGGGTGCCGCTCGTCGTCCGCGGCCCCGGCGTGGCCGCGGGCTCCAGGGTCTCGTCCCTGGCCTCCGTGGTGGACCTGCCGGCGACGTTCGCCGCGCTGGGCGGGGCCCCGCTGCCGCCGTTCGCCGAGGGGCGCTCGCTGGTGCCGCTGCTCGGGGGCCGGCCGCCGGCACAGTGGCGCAGGAACGTGCTCGTCGAGTTCGCCAGGCCGGCCAACAGGGAGTCGGCCCGGCAGACCCCCGTGCCGGGCTATCGGGCGTTGCGCACGGACCAGTACACCTATGTCCGGTACGACACGGGGGAGCGGCAGCTCTATGACCTGCACGAGGATCCGTACCAGTTGGACAACCTCGCGGGGAGCGCCGATCCCGCGCTGGTGGCCGGTCTGGAGCGGCGGCTGCAGGCGATGACGGCCTGCTCGGGCGCCACCTGCCGGCAGGCGGACATGGCTCAGTGACCGAACAACGACGGATACGCGTGCGCCAGGTGCTCCGAGACCGCCCTGGCGGCCTCGTCCGCGTCGCCTGCCTCGATGGCCCGCAGGATGCGTACGTGGCCGGCGCGCAGGATCGTGGTGTCCCCGAGGCGTTCGACCGCTTCGACCGCGTACCTCCGCATCGAGTCGCGTAGCGAGCGCATGATGGCCGCGATGAGCCGGTTGCCGGACGCGTCCGCGATCGCGCAGTGGAAGGCGGTGTCGTGCTCCACGAACTCCTCCGCCGTTCTCGCCCCGTCCATGCCGGAGAGCGCGGCGGCCAGCGCGGACGTGCCGGCCCGCGCCGAGGCCGCATGGGAGGCGGCCCACTGCTCGATCATGTGCCGGGCGTCGATGACCTCGCGCAGCTCCAGGCCCGCCATGCTGAGGTGCAGCCGGAGCAGGTCGGTCAGCGCCGTGTCGGGGCGGGAGGTCAGCACCGCGCCCGCGTCGGGGCCCCTGCCCACCTGCGAGGAGACCACGCCGAGCGACTCCAGGACACGCATGGCCTCGCGTACGGACGACCGGCTGACGCCGAGCTGCTCGGCCAGCTGGCGTTCGGCGGGCAGCCGGTCGCCGGCGGTGAGGCCGTCCTCCGCGATGCGCCGCTCGATCTGGGCGAGCACGTCCTCGAACGTCCGCGTCCGCTTCACGGGACGCCAGCCGCCGTCGCCCAACGGAACCTCCCCATGGTGGCCGAAAAGAGTACGGTTCGATATGGTCTGACCATACTGTGGTCGGACCATACCTCAGAGGGAGAGTTGTGCGAGTCGCTCTGTTCATCACATGCGTGAACGACACGCTCTTCCCCGGCACGGGCAAGGCCGTCGTGTCGCTCCTGCGCAGGCTCGGCTGCGACGTGGACTTCCCCGCCGCCCAGACCTGCTGCGGGCAGATGCACGTCAACACCGGCTACCGGGAGGAGGGCGTGCGGCTCGCGCGGCACTTCACTGAGGTCTTCGCCGGGTATGACGCGGTCGTGGCGCCGTCGGGGTCGTGCGCGGCCATGGTCCGCGAGCAGTACCCGAAGCTGGCCCGGCCGGGCAGCAGGGGAGCGGCGGCGATCGCCGAGGTCGCTCCGAAGGTGTACGAGCTGTCGGAGTTCCTGGTCGACGTTCTGAAGAAAGACGACGTTGGCGCATATTTCCCGCACCGGGTGACATATCACCCGACGTGTCACTCGCTCCGCGGGCTCCGCCTGGGCGACCGGCCGGCCAGGCTGCTGCGGAACGTCCGCGGGCTCGAGCTCGTGCCGCTGCCCGGCGCGGAGGAGTGCTGCGGCTTCGGCGGCACGTTCGCGGTCAAGAACCCGGCCGTCTCCGCCGCGATGGGCGCCGACAAGACCCGCAACATCCTGGACACGGGGGCCGAGGTGCTCTGCGCGGCGGACAACTCGTGCCTGATGCACATCGGCGGCACCCTCAGCCGCCAGAGGACCGGGGTCAGGACGATGCACCTGGCCGAGATCCTCGCATCGACAGAGGAGGCCCAATGAGTGCCACGTTCCTCGGCATGCCAGGAAATTTCCCGAAAAACGCCTCGCAGGCCGTACAAAACTCCCAGCTCCGCTACAACCTCCGCAAAGCCACCCACACCATCCGAGGCAAGCGCGCCGGCGTCGTCGCCGAACTGCCCGACTGGCAGGAGCTGCGCGCGGCCGGCAAGGCCATCAAGGACCACACCCTCCGCAACCTCGACCGCTACCTCGTCATGATGGAGGAGGCGGTGACCAGGGCGGGCGGCACCGTCCACTGGGCCAGGGACGCCGCCGAAGCCAACCGCATCGTCACCGGCCTGGTGCGGGCCACGGGCGAGCGCGAGGTCGTCAAGGTCAAGTCGATGGCCACCCAGGAAATCGGGCTCAACGAGGCGCTGGCCGAGCAGGGCATCGCGGCGTACGAGACCGACCTCGCCGAGCTGATCGTCCAGCTCGGCGACGACTTCCCCAGCCACATCCTGGTCCCCGCGATCCACCGCAACCGGTCGGAGATCCGGGAGATCTTCCTCGACAAGATGCCCGAGGTCCCGGAGAACCTCACCGACGACCCACCCGCGCTGACCGAGGCGGCCCGGCTTCACCTGCGCGAACGCTTTCTCAGGAGCAAGGTCGCCATCTCCGGCGCGAACTTCGTGGTGGCCGAGACCGGCACCCTCGTCGTGCTGGAGTCCGAGGGCAACGGCCGCATGTGCCTGACCCTTCCCGAGACGCTCATCAGCGTGGTAGGGATCGAGAAGCTCCTCCCCTCATGGCGGGATCTCGAGGTGTTCCTCCAGCTCCTTCCGAGAAGCTCCACAGGCGAGCGGATGAATCCCTACACGAGCATGTGGACGGGCGCCGTCGAAGGCCAGGACTTCCACCTGGTCCTGCTCGACAACGGCCGCACCGACGTGCTCGCCGACGAGGTGGGCCGCCAGGCCCTGCGCTGCATCCGCTGCTCGGCCTGCCTGAACGTCTGCCCGGTCTACGAGCGCGCGGGCGGCCACGCGTACGGCTCGGTCTACCCCGGCCCGATCGGCGCGATCCTCACCCCGCAGCTCAGGGGCATGTCGTCCGAGCTCGACGCCTCGCTGCCGTTCGCCTCCAGCCTCTGCGGGGCCTGCTACGACGTCTGCCCGGTCGCCATCGACATCCCGGAGGTCCTGGTGGACCTGCGCTCCAAGGCCCCTCACGCGGCCGCCGAGCGGGCGGGCATGAAGGTTGCCGGCTGGATACTCAACGACCACGTACGGCTCGCCGGGGCCCAGCGCGCGGCCACCCGCCTGCGCGGGCTGCTGCCGAAACGGCTGCCCGGGCCGGCGTCGGCGTGGACGGACACCCGGGATCTCCCCGAGATCCCGGCCGAGTCCTTCAGGGACTGGTGGAAGCGAGGAGGGCCGGATGAGCGCGCGTGACGAGATCCTCGCCAGGATCGGCCGGGCCGTGGCGGGCGCGGAGGACGTCGAGATCCCGCGCGGCTACCGCACGACCCAGCGGGTGGACGATCTCGTGGGGCTGTTCGCCGAGCGGGTCGACGACTACCGCGCGATCGTGCACGTCCTCCCCGAAGGCGACGTCCCCGGCAGGATCGACGAGCTCACCGGCGACCGGCGGATGATCGTCCCCGACGGCTTCGGCCGCGCGGGCGGCTGGTCCGACCTCGGCACGGCCGACGGCGTGATCACCGGCTGCGCCGTGGCCATCGCCGAGACGGGCACGATCGTCCTCGACCACGGCCCCGGGCAGGGAACGAGAGCGCAGACACTTGTCCCCGACTACCACCTGTGCGTGGTGCGGGCCGGCCAGATCGTGGCCGGCGTGCCGGAGGCCGTCGCCCGGCTCGACCCGTCGCGCCCGCTCACCTGGATCAGCGGCCCCTCGGCCACCAGCGACATCGAGCTCAACCGGGTCGAAGGCGTGCACGGCCCCAGAACGCTCGAAGTGATCATCAGTACCTGAGCACGGCGGCCACGTCGGCGACCGCGTCGGTGAACCACAGCTCCGCGTCCGTCATCGCGGCCGCCCTGACCAGCGCGGAGTCGGAGCGCTCCCGTACGGGCTCGGACACGCCCCAGCGCCGCAGCTCGTCCGGGTCGGTGGCGAGCTGGGTGCCGCCCTCGCCGATCCAGACCGGCTTCGGCAACTCACCGGGCGTGAGCACGGCCTGCACCCGGCCCTCGCGCAGGGCGTGCGCGACCCGCGCCATCCCGGTCGGCCCGCCCGTCTCCTGGTGACGTTCCAGCAGCTCGGCCCGCTTGCGGTCGAGCCAGCCGTCCAGCGCCCGCTCCACGTCCTCCTCGAACTGGCCGTGGTTGGAGCGGCTGCCGTGCTCGACCATCAGCACCCTGTCGGCGGTCTTGGTGCCGAGGTGCTGCAGCAGGTACGAGCGCGACTTGGCCTCGCCCGCCACCAGGATCAGCTCGGGACCGATGCGGCGCGCCTGCTCGTCGACCTCCTGCGCGACGGCCATGGCGTTCTTCTCCCAGGTCTCGTCCACCGCCCGCTCGTACCGCTTCTGCGACCAGCCGCCCTGGGAGGTCTTCTGCAGCGGCCACGAGGCCGCCTCCACGACAGTCTTGCGCGGCGACCCGGCGCCGAACACCGTCACCTCCGCCCCCGCGTGGTCCACGATCACCCGGATGTGCGGCACGTTCTCGCCGCGCCGCGCCAGCATGGGCGTGACGCACGGCAGCGGCGACCACAGGGCCAGCAGGTGAGGCGGCTCGGCCAGCGGCTCGGCCAGCACCACGTCCCCGTGGGCGGCGAACAGCGACCGCCCCGGCGTGGCCAGGCGTGCCTCCTCCTCCAGAGCGTCCAGCGTGGCCTTGCGGCTCTCGCCGTTCGGCTGCAGCCGGTCGCGCAGGCTGCGCCACTGGGCCTTGCGCTCGGGGATGGTGAGCGCGCCCAGGTAAACCGAGGCGTACGGGCCCTTCCGCTCGTACAGCGGGCGGATGAGGTCGAGCCGCACGTCACCACCTCCGCTTTTCCACGCCGAGCCCGAGCGCCTCCGCCACCTCCGCCACATTCGTGAAGCGGCGCTCCGGAAGGGAGTCCACCATGTCGGCCACCTGGTCCGGCGCGTCCACACGTGCGATGTGCCGAGCCAGGTCCTGTTTCGACGCGGGCCAGTGGGCGTCGCTCAGCCACTTGGCCAGATCGCTGCGGACGTCGACCCCCCGTTGCGTGATGCCCTCGGGGGTGCCTGGCTCGTGTCCTGGCGGGTACGACTGCGCCTCCTCGCCGGGAGCGGGCATGGCCTCGGGCTCCTTCCACTCCTCGGCGTGCGTCGTGCCACCGCCGCGGATCATGCCCTCGGTCTCGTGCTTCTGCTCTTCGTCCAGCCGGGGACCGTGCTTGTCGCTCCCACGTTCCATGGTTCTCTCACTCCTCTCAACTGCGCCCCTACCCCTGCTTTCGTGGGCAAACATCGCGAGTGTGTACCCTGCCGAGGGTGTTCGATCCCGACGTGAGCATCGCGACGGAACGGCTGACGCTGCGGCCGTTCGGCCTCCAGGACGCCGCGCGGATCCGTGCCATCGTCAAGCAACACGCCCGGTTCCTCCCGCCGGGCGCGCCCGACAGAGCTTCGGGCGTCCCCGCCTGGCTGGCCAGGGGCGTGCACGAGCTGCGCCGCTCGGGGCAGGGCATCCACCTGGCCATGATCGACGCCGAAGGGCTCGTCGTGGGCGCCATCAGCCTGTTCAAGACCTCGTGGAGCGCCGGCACGACCGAGGTCGGCTACGGGGTCCACCCGCTCTACCGCGGGCGCGGCCTCGCCACGGAGGCCGTACGCGCGCTGGTGGCCTGGACCTTCGAGGCCACCGCACTGCGCAGGATCGACCTGACCGCCGACATCGGCAACATCGCCTCGCTCCGCGTGGCCCAGAAAGCGGGCTTCACCTGGGAGGGCGTGCTGCGGGCCGCAGTGCTGGACGACGACGGCCCGCACGACCTCGTCATGTTCGGCCTGCTGCGCGAGGACCGCCGCGTCCCTTCCGACACCCTGCCCAGGACGGAGCTGCGCACGGAACGGTTGCTGCTCAGGCCGCCCGCCCCCGACGACGTCCCCGACCTGGCCGCCACGGCCGCCGACCCGGTCACCCAGGCCAGGACCGGCGTGCCGCGCGGCTACACCGAAGAGCACGCGCGGGAGTTCATCGACTTCTGCGAGCGCACCCGGATCAGGGGGGCGGGCATCGCCTGGACCGCGGTGGAGCAGGAGACCGGCCGCTACGCCGCGACCGTGGACCTCAGAGACGTCGACTGGTCCCACCGGACCGCGGAGATCGGCTACATGACCGCCCCCCGGGCGCGAGGCATGGGGTACGCGGGCGAGGCCGTGCTCGCGATCGCCCGCTGGCTGTTCGAGCGGCACGGCTTCAACCGGCTCCAGCTGCGCGTGGCCGTGCCGAACACCGCCTCCCAGCGCGTGGCGGAGAAGGCCGGCTTCGTCCGCGAGGGCGTCGCCCGCGCCTCGCTCGGCGGCGGCGACCTGGTGGTCTACAGCCTCATCCCGTCCGACCTGGCCTGAAGGCACACCGGACTTTCCCTTCCACCCTTTGTGAAACCACCCGGTAGCCGTCACCCTTGAGATGAGGGACGGTGAGGCGTGATGATCACGGTGGTCGGCTGGGACGGATCGGAGCTCTCCCCCAAGGCGGCGGAGAAACTGCGCGAGGCCCGGCTCGTCATAGGTCCCGACGCCATCCTGGGACAGCTCAAGCTCTCCGCGCCGGCCGTGCCCGACGGCTCGCTGCTGGAGACCCTCGACGACCATCTCGAACACGGCGAAGGGCCCGTGGTCGTGCTCGCGGAGGGCGATCCCGGCTTCTTCGGCGTCGTGCGCACCCTGCGGGCCCACGGCGCCAAGCCGGCCGTGCTGCCGGCGATGTCGCTGGTCACCCGCGCCTTCGCGTGCGCCGGGCTCAACTGGGAGGACGCGCTCGTCGTCGCCCCGTCCGGCCCTGCCGAGCTCGGCCGCGTCGTCAACGCCTGCCGCGCCCACCCGAAGGTGGCGCTGCTCGTGGCCCCCGGCGCCGGTCCCGGCGAGGTCGCCAGGGAACTGGCGCCCACCACGCCGCGCGCGCTCCTGGTGTGCGAGGACCTCGGCGGGCCCGACGAGCGCGTCACCCACAGCCGCATGGGGGAGGCCACGACCCGGCCGTGGAAGGACCCCGACGTGGTGCTCGTCGTCGACCCGCTCCACCAGCCCAAGGAGCCGAGCTGGGTCGCGGGGGCGCGGCCCGGGCCGGCCGAGTGGGCGCTGCCGTTCGAGAGCGCGCTGCCCGCGCAGGCCAGGGCGTACATCCTGGCCAAGCTCGGCCCCCGCCTCGGCGACCTGGTCTGGGACGTGGGCGCGGGCGCCGGCGAGATCGCCGTCGAGTGCGCCAGGCTGGGCGCGGCCGTCGTGGCCGTCGAACGCGACGAGGACTCGTGTGCCAGGCTCCGCGCCAACGTGCTCGAACACGGCGTAAAAGTGGCCCTGACCAGGGGACAGGCGCCGCCGGCGCTGGAGCCGCTGCCCGATCCCGACGCCGTCTACGTGGGCGGCGGCGGCCCCGACGTCATCGTCGCCTGCGCCGCCCGAGGCCCCCGCTCGCTCGTGTGCGTGGTCAGGAAGGTGGAGCAGGTGCCCGCCGTGCTCGGCCGCCTGCGCGAGCAGGGCTACCACGGAGAAGGCACCCAGATCCTGGCCTCGACACTCACCCACGACCCCGACGGATCCCACCACCTGACCGCCGCCGAGCCGGTTTTCGTCGTGCACGCGACACCCGCGCACACAACGTGACCTGTTCCCTACCGCTGTGCATCGGTTATCCTCGCGTGACTTTGTCTAGCGCACCGGAGAATCCCTCACAATGAAGCCGCCGCTCCTGCTGATCGGGCAGGGCTCACAGGATGACGCCTACGCCGCGGAGTTCGGCAGGTTCGTACACCGGCTCCGCTGCCGCCTCGACCAGACGGGCGCCGACGTCTCGGGCGGCTACCTCGAGCGCGCCACGCCCAGGCTGAGCGACTCCGTCGCCTCCCTGGTCGCCAGGGGGCACCACCGGCTCGTGGCGCTGCCGCTGAGCCTCAGCAGGATGAGCGACGACTTCCCCGCCGCGATGGCCCGCGAGCAGCAGCGCCACCCCACGCTGATGTACGACCACGGCCGTCCCCTCGGCCCCGACCCCCGCGTGCTCGCCCTGCTGGCCGAGCGGCTCAACGACGCCGCCACCGAGATCTCCAGGCCGCGCGCTCTCGAACTGGCGGGCGCCAGGCCGAGGCTGCGGGCCGTCGACTCGCTGCCCGCCGAGGAGCACCACGCGCACGTCGAGCCGGGTGACACCGCCGTCGTCCTGGTCGGCGAGGGCTCGACCGACGCGGCCGCCAACGCCGAGATCCACCGGGTCTCGCGGCTGTTCTGGGAGACGCACGCCTACGACTTCATGACGGTCGAGACCGCGTTCGTGTCCGTCACCCCGCCCGGGGTGCCCGGCGGGCTCGAGCGCTGCCGCCGCCTGGGGGCCAAGCGGGTGATCGTGGTGCCCTACCTGCTGTTCGCCGGCGGCCTGCTGGAGCGCGTGTGGGCGCAGGCGCTGGCGTACGGTGCGGGGCACCCCGATCTCGACATCCGCTGCGCCGAGGTGATCGGCGACTGTGAGACCCTGGCGGACGTCGTGATCGACCGGTACGAGGAAGCGCTCCAGCTCGTCCCGTGACCGCCGGTCCACCGCCCCTTGACAGAGGTTCACCCCCTCCAGCTCGTCCCGCTCCCGGAGGTCCACTCCAGCTCGTCCTCTGACCCGGAGGTTGCCGTGCTCGCAGAGACGCTCGCCGCGATCCGCCCCGCCGACCAGCGGGCACTCGCCGAGGCCCGCGCCCACCAGGACCGCCTCACCAAGCCGCGCGGCTCGCTCGGCGCGCTGGAGGACGTCGCGATCCGGCTCGCCGGCGCGGCGGGCGCCTGCCCGCCGCCCATGCCCGCACCCGCGGCGCTGGCCATCTTCGCCGCCGACCACGGCGTGCACGCCCGCGGCGTCTCCCCGTGGCCGCAGGAGGTCACGGTGCAGATGGTCGCCAACTTTCTCTCCGGAGGCGCGGTCGCCAACGCCTTCGCCGCCCAGGCGGGCGTACCGGTGACGGTGGTCGACGTCGGGGTCGCGGCCGACCTGCCCGACGCTCCCGACCTCGTCAAGCGCAAGATCGCGTACGGCACCGCGGACCTGTCCCGAGGGCCCGCGATGACCGTCGACCAGGCCGTCAGGGCGCTGGAGGCCGGCATCGTCGTGGCCAGGGGCCTGGTGGCCGAGGGCGCGCGCTGCCTGATCGCCGGCGACATGGGCATCGCCAACACCACGGCCTCGGCCGCCCTCGTCTCCGTCTTCACCGGCAAGGACCCTGCCGAGGTGACCGGCAGGGGCACCGGGATCGACGACGGGACCCACGAGCGCAAGGTCGCCATCGTCCGCGAGGCGCTGCACGTCAACGGCCTGTCGCACGGGGAGTCCCAGCCCGCCGCCGGCTCGTCGCCCAGCGAGGCGCTGCGGGCCCTCGCCGCCGTCGGCGGGTTCGAGCACGCCGCCATCGCGGGCTTCATCCTGTACGGCGCGGCGGCACGCGTGCCGGTGATCCTCGACGGCGTGATCGCGGGCGCGGGCGCCCTCGCGGCGGCCGCGCTCGACCCCGCCGCCACCGACCACTGCGTCGCCGGGCACCGCTCCGCCGAGCCCGGCCACGCCGCCACGCTCGACCACCTCCGCCTGCGCCCCCTGATAGACCTGGAGATGCGGCTCGGCGAGGGCACCGGCGCGCTGCTCGCGCATCCCATGATCTGCGCGGCCGTGCGGATGATGCACGACGTGGCCACGTTCGACGCTGCAGGGGTGACCGAGAAGCCCGTGTGACACCTGGAGGTGAGAGCTTGTCCCGCTACGGCCCCATGTACGGCCCCGACATCACGTTTCTCGGCGTCGACCGCTGCGACGTGGCCGATCCGGCGAGCTACGAAGGCGCCGACGTGGTGATCGTCGGCGCCCCGTTCGACGGGGGCACCTCCAACCGCCCCGGCGCCAGGTTCGGGCCGATGGCGCTGCGCCAGGCCTGCTATCTGCCGCACGACGGCTCCAGGCCCAGCCTGGCGCTGCGCGTCGACGCCCTGCGCGACCTGCGGGTGCTGGACGCGGGCGACGTCGAGTGTTACTCGGGCGACGTGGAGGGTTCGCTGGCCGCGATCGAGGAGGCGGTGCACCGCGTCGCCGCCTCCGGCGCCGTCCCGCTCGTGCTCGGCGGTGACCACACGGTCGCGCTGCCCGACGCCAGGGGCACCGCCAGGGCGTACGCGCCCGGCCGTACGTCGATGATCCACTTCGACGCCCACGCCGACACGGGGAACATCTCGTTCGGCCACCTGTACGGCCACGGCCAGCCGATGCGGCGCCTCATCGAGTCCGGCGCCATCAGGGGCGACAGGTTCCTGCAACTCGGGCTGCGCGGCTACTGGCCGGAGCCGGAGACGCTGGACTGGATGGCCGCCCGGAACATGCGTTCGTACGAGATGACCGAGATCGTCGCCCGCGGGCTCGAAGAGTGCCTCACGGAGTCGTTCCAGATCGCGCTCGACGGCTGCGACCAGATCTTCCTGTCCGTCGACATCGACGTGTGCGACCCGGGACACGCGCCCGGCACCGGCACGCCCGAGCCCGGCGGGCTGACGGCCAGGCAGGTCCTCGACGCGGTCCGCAGGATCTGTTACGAGCTGCCCGTGGCGGGGATGGAGGTGGTGGAGGTGGCGCCTCCGTACGACCACGCGGACATCACCGCCTACCTCGGTAACCGGGTTATCCTTGAGGCCTTGTCAGCGATGGCCAGACGCCGCAAGGACGATCAGGGCGGGCCGCGCTGGGATCCCCGTCAGCCGCTCCTTGACGGTCGTTAGCCCGCGCGCAGCACTTCGGCGCAGAGACAGCCGGTAGGTTTTACCTCCTAACACAACCTTCGCGAATGGGAGATTCCCCCCATGGGTCCCTACCTCCTCGGCCTGCGGCTTTCCGGCCGCCGGGTCCTCGTGGTGGGCGGCGGGCGCGTCGCGCAGCGGCGGGTCCCCGCGCTGCTGGAGGCCGGCGCGGAGGTCACCGTCGTGTCGCCGGGCGTGACCCCGGCCCTTGACGACCTCATCGCCGCGGGCAGGATCACCTGGCACGCCCGGCCCTACGAAGTCGGCGACTGCGACGGCGCCTGGCTCGTGCAGGCCTGCACCGACGACAGAGCGGTCAACACGGCCGTCGCCGCAGAGGCCGAGGCCAAGCGCGTGTGGTGCGTGCGAGCCGACGACAAGGACGCCTCCGCCGCCTGGACCCCGGCGACGGGCCGCGTCGACGAGATCAGCGTGGCCGTCACCGCGGGCGGCGATCCGCGCAGGGCCGCCGGCATCAGGGACGCCGTCGTCGGCGCGCTGCGCGACGGCACGGTCGACGCCCGGCGCAACCGCACCAAACCCGTCGGCGTCGCCCTGGTCGGCGGCGGGCCCGGAGACCCCGGCCTGATCACCGTGCGCGGCCGCCAGCTGCTGGCGCAGGCCGACGTGGTGGTGGCCGACCGGCTCGCGCCCCGCGCCCTGCTCGACGAGCTCGCCCCCGACGTCGAGCTGATCGACGCGGCCAAGGTCCCCTACGGCAGGGCGCTGTCCCAGGAGACGATCAGCGAGCTGCTGGTCGACCGCGCCCGGCAGGGCAAGTTCGTGGTCCGGCTCAAGGGCGGCGACCCGTTCGTGTTCGGGCGCGGCGGCGAGGAGATGATCGCCTGCGCCCACGCGGGCATCCCGGTGCTGGTGGTGCCGGGCATCACGAGCGCCGTCGCGGTCCCCGCCGCGGCAGGGGTGCCGGTCACGCATCGAGGCGTCAGCCAGGAGTTCCACGTGATCTCCGTGCACGTGGCGCCCGACGATCCCAGGTCCACCGTCGACTGGCCCGCGATGGCCCGTTCCCAGGGCACTCTGGTGCTGCTGATGGCCGTCGAGCGGCTCGCGAAGGTGGCCGAGGCACTCGTTCGAGACGGACGTGCCCCGGAGACTCCCGCAATGGTGGTGCAGGACGGTACCCTTCCGACCCAGCGGGCGGTCACCGCTTCGCTTTCCACCGTGGCCGACCGCGTGTCCGCGGCTGGGATCCGCCCGCCGGCGATCGTCGTCGTCGGTGACGTCGTGAGGGTCGGCCAGGAGGTCGAGATGGTTCGAGCGGAGCGCCTGCCGTGAACACGGCCATGGATGACGGGCGGCAAGGGTCACGCGGGGAGCAGACGATGAGCTTCCGCCCGGTGACTGACGATGACCTCGACGAGGTCCGGGACGACAGTGCCCCGGAGAGGGCACGAGAGGAGCCGGAGGCGGTGGACAGACGCGCACGTGAGCCGTCGGCCTCGCAGAAGCCTGCGGCGGCCGAGAATCCTTCCATTGCGCTCGAGCCCGCCGAGGAGCCGTCAGGGCAGTCCCTGTTCGAGAAGCCCGCCGCCCTGCGCGCCCCTTCGGTTCCCGACGACTCCGGCGCCGCCGAGCGCCCCTCCCTCTTCGTCAAGCCCGCCTCACTCGGCGGCCCGGGCCCGCGCAAGACCTCCCATGACGGCCCTTCCAGCCGCGGACCTGCCGCCCGCGAAGAGCAGCCCGCGGACGAGGGGTCTCCCGCCGCCGGCGGCCTGTTCACTCGTCAGCCCGCCGCCCGTCCCGGGTCTGGCGCCGGTTCCGGCTCCCAGCCGGGCTCCGGGCAGGGAGCCCGTTCCGGGTCTGGCGCCGGTTCCGTGCCCGCTGACCGTTCCGGATCTGGCGCCGGCTCCGGGCTGGAGGCCGGAGCCGAGCCGGGATCCGGACCCGCGGCGCAGGACACGCCACCCGCCGGCCCCAGCCTCTTCGCGCGCAGGCCCGCCGTCCGGGGCAGACCGGGAGCAGGGGATACGCCCCCCGCACGCGCTGCCGCCGGTGACACGGAGGCGGAGGGGCCGGGCGGCGAGAGCTCCGGTGCGCCGCTTCCCGGCGAGGGCGCCACTGCCGGCCGGTCGTCAGGCAAACGTTCCCCCGGCAAGCGTTCACCCAGCGGACGGCGGCCCGGCAAGCGGACCACCGGTGGGCGATCGTCGAATGAGCCGCACTCCAGCGAATCGCCGGCCGACGAGCCGGAGGCGGTCGACGTGCCCGCGGAGCCCGGCGGCTCGGTGGCGGGTGACGACCCGGGGGCGGTCGACGTGCCCGCGGGTGACGGCGTACCAGGAACGAGTGGCGAGCCAGGAGCGGCCGGCAAGCCGGAGCCGGCCGCTGGGGCGGCGGCGGTCGGTGAGGCGGGGTCGCGCGGCGATGCCGGGACCGTAGGCGATGTCGCCACCGGCAGCAGGGGCGAGGAGATCGTCGACGCTAGGGCCGGCGGCGAGTCCGGCGCCGGCGGTGACGGCGAGGCGGTCAGTGAGGCCGAGCAGGCCGGCGATCAGGACGCGGGCGGGCAGGCGGAGGAGTTGCCGGCGGAGGCGGCCGAGGCGCTCACGAACGCGCTCGACACCCTCCGCGAGAGCGTCGCCGACCTGCACTTCGGGCTCGATCTGCCAGGCGTGGACGAGGCCAGGCAGGCCCAGGCCGATCTGCTGGCCCAGCTCGAGGGCTACGTGCTGCCCCGGGTCAGGACCAGCGCCGCTCCCGCGCTCATCGTGGTCGCGGGTTCGACAGGCGCAGGCAAGTCCACCCTGGTCAACACGCTCGCCGAGAAGACCGTCTCGCGCACCGGCGTACGCCGCCCGACCACCGGCACCCCCGTCCTGGCCTGCCACCCGGACGACCGCGCGTGGTTCGCGGAGGGCGAGTTGCTCGGCGACCTGCAGCGTCTCGACGCGCCCACGCCCGACGCCGGGCCGGGCAGCCTGGTCGTCGTCTCGACCGAGAAGCTCCCTCAGGGCGTCGCGCTGCTCGACACCCCCGACATCGACTCGGTCGTGGAGGAGCACCACGACATCGCGCACCGCATGCTCGACGCCGCCGACCTGTGGATCTTCGTGACCACGGCGGCCCGCTACGCCGACGCCCCGGCCTGGAATCTGCTGCGCCTGGCCAAGGAGCGAGGCGCCCGGCTCGCCATCGTGCTGTCGCGCGTGCAGCCCCGGTCCGCCGACGTCGTGCTCAAGCACTTCGTCCGCATGCTCACCGAATACGGCATGGGCGACATCGACAGGTTCGTCATCAACGAGGCGAAGGTGGCTGACGGCAGGTTGCCCGACAGCGAGGTCACCGAGCTGCGGCTCTGGCTGGCCGAGCTCTCCGTCGACGAGGATCGCCGGGCGCAGGCTGTACGCGAGACGCTCAACGGCGTGCTGGACAGCTTCCGCACCCGCGTACCCGCGCTGGCCAAGCATCTGGAGGGGCAGGTCGCGTTCAGGACCGAGCTGCGCAGCGACGTGGAGGCGGCCTTCCGCGGCGCGTTGACGGAGATCGACAAGGCGTACAAGAACGGCTCGCTGCTGCACGGCGAGGTGCTGGCACGATGGCAGGACTTCGCCGGTTCCGGCGACCTCATGCGCTCGCTGCAGCTGCGCAGGCGCGGAAAGGCGGCCAAGCAGGCGCCCGAGCGCGTGCTGGCGTTCAAGGCGGCGATCCGCACGGGCCTCGAGTCAGTGATCGTCGCCGCCGCCCACCGGGCCTCCGAGGAGGTGGTGGCGCGATGGCGGCACCGCTCTGAGCTGGGCGCCAAGATCTCGGAGGGCCTCGACAGCCCTTCTGACAACCTCATCCGCCACACGGGCCGCGCCATCGCCTCCTGGCAGGACCACCTGGGCGAGCTCGTACGCACGGAGGGTGTGGCCAAGCGGTCGGTGTCGAAGCTGGTCTCGTTCGACCCCGACTCGCTCGCCCTGATCTTCATGGTCGCGATGTTCAGCGGGAGCAACGGCGAGGGCGTGCCGCATCGGCTGGTCAACGCCCTGCTCGGTGCCGAGTCCCTGCGCGGCATCGGCGCGAAGGCGCTCAGCGACCTGCGCACCAGGATCAGCATGCTGTTCGACGAGGAAGCCATGCGTTACGTGAAAGCGCTCGACTCCGCGGGCATCCCCGACGAGTCCGTCGCAACCCGCCTTTACCAGGCAACGTACAACCTCGAGGTCGCTCGATGACCACCACCACGACCACCAGGCCGGGGCTCGCTCCGCGGTTGACCGCGCTCACCAAGGTGGTGGAGCTGGGCCCGGGGCGGCTGGACAAGAAGCTGCTCGACGAGGCGAGCGGGGTGCTGGTGCGAGCCGGAGACCGGCTCAAGCTGTCGTCCGAGCACACCGTCGTCGCCCTCGCGGGCGGCACGGGCAGCGGCAAGTCGTCGCTGTTCAACGCGATCTCCGGGCTTGAGCTTTCGCCCACCGGCGTACGCCGGCCGACCACCGCACGTACCCACGCCTGCGTGTGGGGGCTGGAGGGCGCCGGGCCGCTGCTCGACTGGCTGCAGATCCAGTGGCGGCACCGCTTCTCCCGCGCCAGCGCCCTCGACAAGGGCGACAGCCAGCTGCACGGGCTCATCCTGCTCGACCTGCCCGACCATGACTCCATCAGGGCGCTCACCGACACCGAGGCCGACCGGCTGATCGGGCTGGCCGACCTCGTGGTGTGGGTGCTCGATCCGCAGAAATACGCCGACGCCTCCACGCACCGGCGCTACGTCACGGACCTGGCGGGGCACGACGCGGTCACCGTGTTCGCGCTCAACCAGGCCGACCGGCTCACCACCGAAGAGCTGGCCGAGCTGGTCATCGACCTCAACGACCTGCTGCGCCGCGAAGGCGTCGACCACCCCAGCGTCGTCCCCACCTCGGCGGTCACCGGGCGGGGCATCGAAAGCCTCAAGAGCGTCATAGCGACCGCCGTCTCCCGGCGGCGCGCCGCCATCCAGAAGCTCGAGGCCGACCTGCACCGCCTGGAGCAGCGCCTCGGCGAGGCCATGCCGCTCGGCGAGGCGCTCTCCGCGCCGTCGTCGGTCGACGAGGCCCGCCGGATGGGGCTGACCGACGCGCTCTGCGACGCCGTGGGCGTGCCCGCGGTGGGCGAGGCGCTGGAGAACGTCTACGCCGAGCGGTCCGGCCAGTGGGTCGGGTGGCCGTACCCTCGGTGGTTCGCGAAGCTGCGCCCCGATCCGCTGAAGGCCCTGCGCCTGGAGGACGTGAGCGCGGAGATCCGCGGCATCACGACCGGTTCCGTGAGCGCCCAGTCCGCCGAGGTCGCCAACGCCGTGCAGGCGCTCGCCGACGGGCTCTCCGCCGGCATGCATCCGGTGTGGCGCTCCGCGGTGCACCAGGCCGCCAGGTCGCGCTCCGGCCAGCTCCCGCAGGCGCTGACCGAGGACCTCACGGAGGTGGCGCCGCAGCTCGACCGGATACCTGGCTGGTGGCGCGCGCTCAAGGTGTGGCAGTACACCCTGGTGGGGGTGTTCGTGGCCGGGGTGGTCTGGCTGGTGGCCGGGCTGCTCATGCCGGGACAGCTGCCTCCGCAGCTGGAGTTGCTCGGCGAGGGCGGGGCGCTGCCCTGGGTGGGGCTGATGATGGCCTCGGTGCTGGGGCTGGGGGCGCTGTCGGGCATCGCCGCACGCAACTTCGTCGAGCTGGGCGCCTCCCGGGAGCGTGAGCGGCTGGAGCGGGAGATGAGGCGCAGGGTGGCCGCCGTGTCCGCGACGATGGTGGTGGAGCCGGTCGAGCGGGAGCTGGGCCGCCATCACTCCTTCTTCACCGCGTTGCGGGACCTGTCGGTCTGACCCTCCGTCCACAGGCTCTCCGGCCGCCCTTCCCTCCGTCCACAGAACCGCGTTCCGTACGCCGCCGCCATGCCTCCCCGCGGCACGCTGGGCCACAGATCGCGGGCACCCGGCCCGCCAGATGGGGAGGCACAGGGATGAATGACATCTACGTCACGCTGACCGGAAACGTCGCAGCAGAGCCGAGGCAATACAGCTTCGACGAAGGCACCAAGGTCACCTCGTTGCGGGTGCTCACCTCACACCGCTACTTCGACAGGAAGACGGGCCAGTGGACAGACGGTGAGAAGGTCTGCTTCACGGTTCGCTGCTGGCGCGCCCTGGGAGACAACGTCGCAGCCTCCATCCGCGCCGGCCAGCCCGTGGTGGTGTCGGGCAAGCTGCGCATCCGCGAGTTCGGCGCGGAGGGCGACCGGCGCTTCGTGCCCGAGATCGAGGCCAGCGCGGTCGGACACGACCTGCGCTGGGGCACCGGCGTCTTCGCCAAGCCCGAGCGCGGCGGCGGGCTCGGCTCGATGAGCAAGGAGATGCGCGAGCGCCTGGACGAGGAGACCAGCGACTGGGCCATGGGCTCGCGTCCCTTCCGGGCCCTGTCCCGCCCCGAGCCCACCCCGGCAACCGACACTCCCGGCGCCGTCACTCCGTCGAAGGGCGACACCGCCGGAGTTTCCGCCCGGTCGAAGGGCGACACCGTTCGCATCCTCGGGGCCGAAGCCGACCGGTCCGTCACCGGAGACGGGCGCTCTGACGACGAGGAGCACCAGGTGAAGTTGGAGGACCGCGTGGCTGCGTAGGCCCGCGCGCAGAGGGTCGCGCAGGGGGCATCGGCGCCGCCCGATGCCCCCTGTCCGGCACACCCGGCGCCGCCGAGCCCGGTGTTCAGGGTTGCCGGTGGGCCGGTGCGGAGGGTGTCTCCGAGGGCCGCGCACCGATGGTGGGCCCGGGATGGCGGGGATGCGGGGTGTCGCTGGGAGGCCGGTCGGGGCTTTCCGCATGTTGCGGGGACGGCGAGGAGGAGATGGATCACACGCTGGGAGAGCAGGCAGGCAGGCGTGGCTTGAGCGGAGGGGGAGGGGGCACCGGCGTGGCCCGAACTGGCACCCCGAGGGCGGCCGATGGAGTGTAGCTCTGATCAGGTGGCTAAGGCACCTGATAGGTCCAGGTCACGCCCCGCACCATGGCTGCTCCTTTCCAGCGCGGCTCCACAACACCGCCCGCTCGTGGACTGAGCGGGAGTGGGTCCATATCAACGTATCGGTTCCCATCGCGCAACGCACACTCCGCAATTATTGTGTTACACATCGTTAGTTAGGGAGGAGATGCGATGGCGGCTACCGGTCACGCCTCGATCAAGTCTCATGACGGTGTGTCAACACTCGCTGGTCGATGGCCGTTGCTTGGGCAACGCCGCCCGCTTGTGATCTATCTGTGCGCGATCGTCGGTCTCGATCTCGTCGCGATGGTGGTGCTCGGAGCGTCCACCTCGTTGCGGTGGCGGGATCTGCTGATGTTCTGCGCCCTCATGGGGTGCGGCGCGGTGTGCATCGAGGCGACCAGGCGTCTCGGCATGCCCGCCGGAGTCGCGCGAGACCTGCTGTCCGCCTGGTGGCTGCCCGTGGCGCTGCTGCTGCCGCCGGTCTACGCACTCTTCTCGCCGATCGTGCTGCAGATCCTGCTGCAGGTGCGCGTGAAGGCGACGGTGCTCTATCGGCGGGTGTTCAGCTCGGCCGCCATCGGCCTGGCAGGGTGTATGGCCTCCCTGGCTTTCCACCATGTCGTCGACGACCCGTGGGCGCTGTCGCAGGGCGACGGCGGGCCGATCTTCCACGCGGTGGCGGCGGCCGCGCTCTTCTCGCTGCTCAACATCTCCCTGATCGCGATCGCCGCGCACACCGCCGACCCCGAGACACCCTGGCGCGAGGTGTTGTGGAACAAGGAGAGCCTGCTGCTCGACATCGTCGAGCTCTGCCTGGGCGTCACGGTGTCGATCGGCTGCGGCGTCAACCCGGTGCTGCTGCTCCTCGCGCTGCCGCCGGTGGTGCTGCTCCAGCGCAGTCTCCTGCACGCCCAGCTGCAGGCAGCCGCCCGCACCGACGCCAAGACCGGTCTGCTCAACGCGGCCGCCTGGCAGCGCGAGGCCGACACCGAGATCGTCCGGGCGCGCCGCACCGGCGACACACTGGCGCTTCTGATCATCGACATCGACCATTTCAAACGTGTCAACGACGCCCATGGCCACCTGGTGGGCGATCAGGTGCTGGTGGGTGTGGCGGCCACGCTCCGCAGCCAGCTGCGCGACTACGACGTGGTGGGCAGGTTCGGCGGTGAGGAGTTCGTCGTGCTCCTGCCCGGGGCCGACATCCACGAGGCGCGCCGGGTCGCCGAGCGCCTGCGCACCCGCACCGGCCACATGGCCGTCCCCGCCGACGACACCCTGATCAGAGTCACCGTCTCGGTCGGCGTCGCGTTGATGAGCGTGCACGGCGACGACCTGATCGAGCTGCTGGCCGCCGCCGACCTGGCCCTCTACCGCGCCAAGGAGCTCGGTCGTGACCGCGTCTGCGTTCCTGTCGTCCAGCCGCCCCCACGACCGCTCCCCGACGACCCCGCTTCCTGACCGACCCTCCCTTGCCCGTCCCGGCTCCGGCGACGATGTCCGCGCGCTTCCATGGCACGTCCCGGATCGGCGCTCCAGCGGGTCGGCCCCCCGGCCCCGCACGGACGGCCTGGCTGTTCCGGCGGCCGTACATCTGCCTGGAGCGCGTCCGGTCGGAGGCCGACGGAGGGAGCGGCGGAAGCCTGGGCCAGGAGCCCCTAAGCTAGAGAGCATGCCGGAGTACATCTACACGCTGCAGCGCGTGCGCAAGGCGCACGGCGACAAGGTTGTCCTTGACGACGTCACCCTGTCGTTCCTGCCCGGAGCCAAGATCGGTGTCCTGGGGCCGAACGGCACCGGGAAGTCGACGCTGCTCCGGATGATGGCCGGCCTGGAGCAGCCGTCCAACGGCGAGGCGAAGCTCATGCCCGGCTTCTCGGTGGGCATGCTCCAGCAGGAGCCCCCGCTCAACGAGGAGAAGACCGTCCTCGGCAACGTGCAGGAGGGCGTCGCGGAGACGATGGCGATGCTCCAGCGCTACAACGAAATCGCCGAGCAGATGGCCACCGACTACAGCGACGAGCTGCTGGAGGAGATGGGCAAGCTCCAGGACCAGTTGGAGCACCGCAACGCCTGGGATCTCGACAGCCAGCTCGAGCAGGCGATGGACGCCCTGCGCTGCCCGCCGCCCGACGCCGACGTGACCAAGCTGTCCGGTGGTGAGCGCCGCCGGGTCGCGCTGTGCAAGCTGCTGCTCGAGGCGCCCGACCTGCTGCTGCTCGACGAGCCCACCAACCACCTCGACGCCGAGAGCGTGCAGTGGCTGGAGCAGCACCTGGAGAAATACGCGGGCACCGTGCTGTCCGTCACCCACGACCGCTACTTCCTCGACAACGTCGCCGGCTGGATCCTCGAGCTCGACCGGGGCCGTCCCTTCATCTACGAAGGCAACTACTCCACCTACCTGGAGGCCAAGGCCCAGCGGCTCAAGGTCGAAGGGCAGAAGGACATCAAGCGCAAGAAGCGACTGGAAGGCGAGCTGGAGTGGGTGCGCTCCAACCCGAAGGCCCGCCAGACCAAGAGCAAGGCCCGCCTCCAGCGCTACGAAGAGATGGCGGCCGAGGCCGACAAGCACCGCAAGCTCGACTTCGACGAGATCCAGATCCCGCCGGGCCCGCGCCTCGGCACCACGGTGATCAAGGCCGACGACCTCACCAAGGGATTCGGCGACCGCCTGCTGATGGAGAAGCTCACGTTCGACCTGCCCCGCAACGGCATCGTCGGCGTCATCGGCCCCAACGGCGTCGGCAAGACCACGCTGTTCCGCATGATCACGGGCTCGGAGACGCCTGACAGCGGCTCCATCGTGGTCGGAGACACCGTCAAGATCTCCTACGCCGACCAGACGCGCGGTGGCATCGACCCCGGCAAGAACGTGTGGGAGGTCGTCTCCGACGGGCTCGACCACATCAAGGTCGGCAACGTGGAGATGCCGTCGAGGGCCTACATCGCGGCCTTCGGCTTCAAGGGGCCCGACCAGCAGAAGAAGGCGGGGGTGCTGTCGGGCGGCGAGCGCAACCGGCTCAACCTGGCGCTCACCCTCAAGCAGGGCGGAAACGTGCTGCTGCTCGACGAGCCCACCAACGACCTCGACACGGAGACGCTGTCGTCGCTGGAGAACGCGCTGCTCGAATTCCCGGGCTGCGCGGTGATCACCTCGCACGACAGGTGGTTCCTCGACCGCATCGCCACCCACATCCTGGCGTGGGAGGAGGGCTCGAACTGGTTCTGGTTCGAGGGCAACTTCGCCGACTACGAGAAGAACAAGGTCGAGCGGCTAGGCGCCGACGCCGCCCGTCCCCACCGTGTCACCTACCGGAAGCTGCACCGAGAGTGATCCGCCTGACGGTGGATCTGTAAGGCGGGATCGGTCCGTATCGGGATCGGTCCCGGAGAAGAGCTTCGTCTTTACGGCACAGCCAGGGTCACGCCATCCGCCGACCGTGGCTGGTGGCGTCCAGGGTGACGCCCGCTGACCCGCACACCGGGCCCGCCGTTACGGCGGGCCCGTCGGCCGTCTGGGTGGTGACACGGCATGGGCCCGGGCGCGTTCGTGGGCATGTGCCGTCCGTGTTGTGCGCGTACGACCACCCAAGGGGAGCGCCGTGCGGCGCGCGCACTCACGGGTGAGAGCCGTGCGACCCTTCGGGCGAGCCGCTGAGCGCTGCGCCGGACGAGTCGCCGGGCGCTGGATCGATCGGTCACCCCGGGGTCGGCGGACACGCTTTCCGGCCGGACGAGACGGCGAGGCACGTGGTGAGCGGGACGGACGTGCTCGTGTCGGCGCCCGCCTGTCGAGTGGTAGCCGGCTCCGGAGATCCCCGGTGGTGATGGTGTCGGACGTCCGTCAGGGCGGTGCGAACCGCGGCCGCTAGAATCGGATTCTAGGATCGCCCCCACCCAAGGAGCCCGCGTTGGATCTCGAACTCGACGGCCTCGACGTGTCCTTCGACCACACCGCCGTGGCCGCTCCCCGGATCAGGGATCTGCTGCCGATCTACCGCGATCTGCTGGGCGGCCGGCACCTGGGCGGAGGTGGCGACCACCGGATCGCCGGCTACCGCACGCTGCAACTCACGTACGCGAACGGCGGCAAGGTCGAGCTCATGGAGCCCTTGTCGGGCTCGACGTTCTTCGACAGCTTCTTCGAGCTCACCAGAGGCAGGGGCGGCGTTCACCATCTGAACTTCCATGTCCATGACCTGGACGAGGCGGTTGCCAGGCTGACCGCCCGCGGCTACCGGCTGCACGGCCTCAACACGGCTGACCCGCGCTGGCGTGAGGTGTTCCTGCACCCGAAGGAGGCGCATGGGGTGCTGATCCAGCTCGCCCAGCCGGGGCCGCGCCTTCCCGGCGACACCCGTCCGACGCTCGACGAGGTGCTGTCGGGCCGGGGCAGGGACGGCGACGGCGTACCGAGCCCTTGAAGGGCTGCCCGATCTGGATTTAGAGTGAAATTCTAGAACCAGATGGGGGAGCCGATGAAGCCGGTACCCAAGCCCACGCCCGAGACCCAGCCGTTCTGGGACGGCACGGCCGCGGGCGAGCTCAGGATCCAGCGTTGCCAGACGTGCGCGCGACACTACTTCTATCCGCGGCCGAGCTGCCCCCACTGCGGCGGAGACCAGGTCGAGTGGGTACGCGCCAGCGGCCGCGCGACCCTTTACTCGTACGTGATCAATCATCGGCCCGCCCCCGGCTTCGAGGACGATGCCCCGTACACGATCGCGGTGGTCGAGCTGGAGGAGGGCGTGCGCATGATGAGCAACATCGTGGGCGTCCCCAGCACCCCCGAGAACCTGCCGCTCGACATGGAGTTGCGGGTGGTGTTCGAGCAGCGGGGGGACGTGCACGTGCCCCTCTTCGAGCCCGCCGCGGGCCGCAGATGACCGTCGTGATCGCGGGCGCCGCCGAGACCGATGCGCTGGGCCGCCTTCCCGGCCACTCGACCATGCGGCTCCACCTGGAGGCCGCGAGGAACGCGCTCGCCGACGCGCGCATGACGAAGGACGACATAGACGGCATCGCCACGGTCGGGACCCCGGGTCCGATCCAGATCGCCCACGCCCTGGGCATCACGCCCGCCTGGCTGGACGGCACGGGTGTGGGCGGCTCGTCGTTCCTCTTCCACGTACGCCACGCCGCCGCCGCGATCCGCGCCGGCCTGTGCCGGACGGTGCTGATCACCCATGGCGAGTCCGGCAGGTCACGGGTGGGAGCGGGCCGTTACGGAATGGGCCCCGACTCGCTGATCGGCCAGTTCGAGCTGCCGTACGGGGTGGTGGGCCCGCCGACGTCGTTCACGATCACGGCCCTGCGCCACATGAAGGAGACCGGCCTGACGCACGAGCAGCTGGCGGAGGTCGCCGTGGCCCAGCGCAGGTGGGCCCATCTCAACCCGCGCGCCCTCCACCGCGACCTGATCACGGTGGACGACGTGCTCGCGTCGAGGATGGTGGCGTACCCGTTCCACCTCCTGGAGTGCTGCCTGGTGACGGACGGCGGCGGCGCCCTGATCGTCACGTCGGAGGAGCTGTCCTGCCGGCCGCCGGTCTACCTGCTGGGTTCGGGGGAGTCGGCGGAGTCCCCGATCATCTCGCAGATGGAGGACTTCACCACGTCGAAGGCGTTCCGGCTCTCGGGCGAGGCGGCCTTCGCCGAGGCCAGGATCGGCCATGACGACGTGGACCACCTCATGGTGTACGACGCGTTCGCCCACGTGCCGATCTACGGCCTGGAGGACCTGGGGTTCGTCGGCAGGGGAGAGGCCGGCGCCTTCATCGCCGAGGGCCACACGTCACCGGGCGGCCGCCTCCCCCTGAACACGAACGGCGGCGGCCTGTCGTACACGCACACGGGGATGTACGGCATGTTCGCCATCCAGGAGTCGGTGCGGCAACTGCGCGGTGAGGCGGCGGCCCAGGTGCCGGGGGTGGAGGTCGGTGTGGTGCTGGGGAACGGCGGCATGTTCGCCTCGGCCGCCACCCTGGTCCTCGCCAACCGCCTTCCCTGACCCCGCAGCCCTCGCCGACCGCCCGGACCCCTGCTGACCCCGCTCCGGTCCTCGCCGAGCGTGCGGCCTCCCTGATCCGCTGGGTCCTCGCCGAGTGTGGCCTACCCCGGCCTGGCTTGGTGCGTCGTCGACCATCTCCTGTGCCCCCACCGGCCCTTGCCCCACATCCCGGTCCCAGCAGCGATAGGCGGTGTCACGGCGACCCTCAACCCTGGCGCGGCCCGCGACGGGAGATCATCCGGTCGGTGAGGACGGCCGGCACGACGGCCGCCGCCAGGGCCGCGCCGATCCACGTGACGGAGGTGATGCCCGCGCCGGCGTTGAGCGCCGCCCCGGCGAGCGCGGGGACGAGGCTGATGCCGAGCTGGAACGCGGAGACGGTGGTGGCCCCGGCAAGCGTCGGGGCGTCGGACGCGATGGCGAACACCCGCGCGTAGATGGCCGGGTTGAGGACGAAACCTGCGATCCCGAGGAGCAGGACGAGGGGGATGACGGCCGGCGTGTGCCGCGCGAGGACCCCGAGCAGGACGGAGGCGGCCAGGATGCCGATCGCCCCGATGAGCAGTGCGCGCGTGGGCCACCGATCGGCGATCCGGCCTCCGACGGTCAGACCGATGAAGGCGCCCACGCCGAACAGCGCGAGCACCGCGGGGACCCAGACCCCGGGAATGCCGGTGACCTCGGTCAGGAACGCCGCGAGGTAGTTGAACGAGATCATGTAGGCGGCCGTGCTCAGCACGGTGGCGGCGTATACCACCCACGGTTGCGGCTGTCGCATGGTGCGAAGCTCGCGTTCGACGCTGGGCTCCTTGGCCGCGGCCGTCGCGGGCAGCGTCAGAAGGGTCAGTACGGCCCCGGCCGCGGTGAGGGCCGCCACGCCCCAGAATCCGCCCCGCCACCCCGTGAGGTAGCTGAGCGACGCGCCCGCCGGGCCACCGGCGATCATCGCGAGGCCGCACTGGTTCGGCCCCGCGGGTGAGTCTTCGGTGGAGGTGCTCACCCTGTTCGGGCGCCAGGGGGAGTGCATGCACATGCGGGCCAAACCGCGCGCTCGGGCGCCGCGATCACTCCCCGATCAGGCCGAGCCTCGCGTGTCCCTTGATCAGGTTGCGCGCGATCGTGCGCCGCTGGATCTCGTCGGTTCCCTCGAAGATGCGCAGCAGCCGCAGCTCGCGGTACCACCGTTCTATCGGCAGCTCCTTCGTGTACCCCATGCCCCCGTGGATCTGCAGCACCCGGTCGACCACCTGGTTCGCCATCACGGCCCCGTTGAGCTTGGCGATCGACGAGGCGTGCCGCGCGTCCAGCCCTTCCCGCACCCGCCACGCCGCGTACAGCGTCAGCCACTTCGCCGCCTCGATCTCGACCTGGGAGTCGGCGATCATCCACTGGATGGCCTGGTACTCCGCGATCGCCCGCCCCATGGACCTGCGGATCTTGGCGTAGTCGACGGCCATCTGCACCATGCGCTCGGCGGAGCCGATGGCCCGGGCCGGGATCATGTAGCGTCCCTGCCCGATCCACTCCATGGCCAGCTCGAAGCCTCTGCCCGGCTCGCCCAGGATGTTCTCCTCCGGCACCCGTACGTCCTCGAACACCAGCGAGGCCGGGCCCCACTGTCCCATGGTGGGGATCGGCTCGGAGCGCCAGCCCATGTCCCGGTCCACCAGGAAGCACGTCACCCCGTACGGCTCGGCCACGGCGAACACCATGACGAAGTCGGCCTCGTTGCCGCCCGTGATGAAGGTCTTCTCGCCGTTGAGGATCCACTCGGCGCCGTCCCTGACGGCGCGGGTGCGGATGTTGCGGGCGTCGGAGCCCGCGCCCGGCTCGGTGATCGCGAAGCAGGAACGGCGCTCGCCCTCGATGGTGGGGAGCAGGTAGCGGCGTTTCTGCTCCTCGGTGCCCGCGTAGAGGATGTTGTCGGCGCTGCCGCCGAACGAGAACGGCACGAACGTCCTGCCGAGCTCCATGGCGATGATCGCGGACATGATCGGGCCCAGGGCGGCGCCGCCGTACTCCTCGGGGGTGTTGATGCCCCAGAAGCCCGACTTCCTGGCCTTGGTCCGTAGGTCGCGAAGGGCGTCCGCGTCCAGCGCAGGCCGGCCCTCGCGCTCGTTGCGCAGGACCTCGGGCTCCAGCGGCATGACCTCCTTCTCCACGAAGGACCGTACGGTGTCGCGGATCTGGCGTTCCTCGGTGGTGAGCGAGAAGTCCACGGCCGCCTCCCGGAAATTTCTAGAATATTTATCTAGGAAGAGGTTCTAGCCGATGAGGTCTCGTGTCAAGAACGGAATTCTAGAATTAGGCGCGGTAGGATGGCCGGCATGGCACGCAAGTCCTCGTGGGAGTGGAGCCGTACGGCCCAGACCCGCAAAAGCATGCTGCGGGCGGCTCGCGAGGTCTTCAGCGAGCACGGCTTCGCCGAGTCCAACGTCGCCGAGGTGGTCTCCCGCGCCGGGTCCAGCGTCGGCAGCCTCTACCACCACTTCGGCGGCAAGACCGAGCTCTTCCTGGCCCTCTACGAAGACCATCAGGCGGCGCACGAGCAGGCGTCGGCCGCCAGCGTGGCCAAGGCCAGGAAGTCCGGCGTCGACGACCCGGTCGAGCTGCTCATCGCCGGCGCCCGCGCCTATCTCGACGGGGCGTGGGAGCGGCGCGACCTGGTCAGGCTGTTCATCGACGGCGACGGGCCGCCGGGGTTCGAGCTGCTGCGCCGCACCCGAGGCAGGGAGTGGGTACGCCAGAACGCCGTCCTGCTCGGGGCCGGCGGCGACGCGCTCGCCCGGTTCACCGTGGCGGTGCTGACCAGCATCATCGGCGAGGCCGCCCGTGAGGTCGCCACCTCGGACACGGAGGAGGAGGCCAGGGAGGTCATCGAGGCGGCGATGAAGCTGATCCGCCGCCTCGATCCCCTCAAGGACATCACCGGCGACTGATCGTGGCGCGGCCTCGGTCGATCACCACGGTGCCGTCGTCCTTGGCGGTCCTGAAGTGCACGTCCTCGCCGTCCACCCAGATCGACACCGTGAGCGACTCCCCGGGGAAGACCGGGCTGGTGAAGCGTCCCGACATGGCCTGGAAACGGCCGGGGTCCGATCCGGCCACGGCGTGCAGCAGCGCCCGGCCCGTCACGCCGTACGTGCAGAGCCCGTGCAGGATCGGCCGGTCGAAGCCCGCCCTGGCGGCGAACTCGGGGTCGCTGTGCAGCGGGTTGTGGTCACCGGACAGGCGGTAGATCAGCGCCTGCTCCGGCAGCGTCGGGTAGGTCACCTTGTGGTCGGGCGCGCGGTCCGGCGCGGCCCACGCTTCACGCGGCCCCCGGTCGCCGCCGAACCCGCCCTCGCCCCTGATGAACACCGCGCTGCGGCTGGAGATGACCGGCTCGCCCGTGCCGAGGTCGACGGCCCGCGCCTCGGAGGTCACCAGCGCGCCCGAGCCCTTGTCGTAGATGCCGGTCACCTTCGAGGTCGTCCGCACGCCGCCCTCGGGAGGCAGCTCCCTGTGCAGCTCGAAGCCCTGCTCGGCGTGGACCAGCAGGGCCGGGTCGAAGTCGCCCAGCCGCCGCCCGAAAGACTGCCCGAAAGACTGCGCGGCCAGCACCGCGAACGTCGGCAGAACCCGCTGCCCCTTCTCCGTGGTGAACTCCAGCTCCGAGGTGCCCGCGCCGACGCCGAGCGCGTACAGCATGGTGTCCTTGGCGGTCCAGGTGCGCTCGTGGGCCGGGCCCTCGACACCGACGATGGAGTGGTCGAGCGGCATGTCAGTCCTCCCGTCCGGGGATGCGGCCATTGGTCATCGCGTTGGGCGCGGCCTTGTCGACCAGGGCGGGGATGACGCCGCCCAGCTCGGCCGGGTCCCACCGGGAGCCCTTGTCGACGCCCGGCCCGGCGTGCCAGCCCTCGGCGACGCTGATCGCGCCTCCGCGCACGTTGAACACCCGGCCGGTGACGCCGCGGGCCTCGGCGCTGGACAGCCAGACCACCAGGGGCGCGATGTCGTCGGGGTCGGCGCCCGGGGCGCCGGCGGGCATGAGGTTCTCGGTCATGCGGGTCAGCGCGGCGGGGGCCACGGCGTTCACGGTCACGCCGTAGCGCTCCAGCTCCTTGGCCGCGATGACGGTGAGGCCCGCGATGCCGGCCTTGGCGGCGCCGTAGTTGCCCTGCCCCGGGTTACCGTAGATGCCGGAGGACGAGGTGGTGTTGATGATCCGGGCATCCACGTGTTCGCCCGACTTCGCCTTGGCCCTCCAATAGGCGGCGGCATGGCGCAGCGGCGCGAAGGTGCCCCGGAGGTGCACCCTGATCACCGCGTCCCATTCCTCGGCCGTCATGTTGACGAGCATACGGTCCCGCAGGATGCCCGCGTTGTTGACCAGCACGTCGAGGCCGCCGAAGTGGTCGACGGCCGAGCGGATCAGCCGCTCGGCGCCGTCGAAGTCGGAGACGTCCTCGCCGTTGACGACGGCCTGGCCGCCCATGGCCTCGATCTCCGCCACCACCTCGGCGGCCGCTCCGGACGAGCCGGTGCCGTCGACCGCGGCGCCCAGGTCGTTGACCACCACCTTCGCCCCTTGCCTGGCGAACTCGAGCGCGTGCCCGCGCCCGATGCCCCTGGCCGCACCTGTGACGATCACCACGCGGCCTTCGACGATCCCGCCCATCCGAAACCTCGCTCCTCGACCTGCTGACGATTCGAATAATATTCTAGTATCTAAATCTAGAAAGGATAGGCCCTTGCCGGCTGCGACCCCCTTAGGCCACGCGTGGCGGACGTTGTCGGTCGTGAGCCTGGCGAGCGTGCTGACCGGTCTCGGCGGCAGCGCTATGAACGTCGCCCTGCCCGAGATCGCCAGGCACACCGGCGCCGACGCGACGGCCGCGGGCTGGATCCTCCTCGGCTTCCAGTTGACCACGACCGTGCTCATGGTGGTATTCGGGCGGCTTGCGGATCTGTTCGGCCGGCGCCGGCTGTACCTGCTCGGGCTGGCGACGTACACGGTGGCCGCGCTGCTGGCGGGCCTGGCGCCGAACGCGTGGGTGATCGTGGCCATGCGGGTGGTCCAGGCGGCGGGGGCGGCCATGCTGCTCACCAACAGCGCCGCCCTGGTCAGCGACGCGTTCCCGCGCGAGCGGCTGGGGGAGGGCATGGGGGTCTACGTGGCCTCGTTCTCGATCGCCGGGCTGATCGGGCCGACGCTGGGCGGGGTGCTGGCCGACGGCCTCGGCTGGCGCTGGGTGTTCTGGTTCAACGTGCCGATCGGGGTGATCTGCCTGGTCTGGGGCGCGCTCGTGCTGCGCAGGACCGTCCCCGACCGCCGCGACCGGGGGCTCGACCTGCCCGGCAGCGTGCTCGTGCTGGTCACCCTGGGCGGGCTGCTGCTGGCGCTGTCGGAGTTCACCCGGCTCGGCTGGGGACACCCCGTGGTGCTGGCCGGGCTCGCGTGCTTCGCCGTGGGGCTGCCGTTGTTCCTGGTCAGGGAGCGGCGGGCGGCGCATCCGGTTGTTGACCTGGGCCTGTTCCGCGACCGGGCCTTCTCCTTCGGCACGCTCGCGTCGTTCCTCAACGCCGTCGCGCGCATGGGCATGGTGTTCCTCGTCGCCCTCTACTTCCAGGCGGTGCGTGGTGACGATCCCGTGCAGGCGGGGCTGAAGGTGCTGCCGCTGGCCGTCGCGGCGATGACCGCGTCGGTGGCCTCCGGCTTCCTGCAGCGCCTGATGAGCGCCCGCACCCTGGCCGTGGCCGGAGCATCGGCGACCACCTGCGGGCTGGTGGTCATGCTGGTGGTGATGTCCTCGACCATGCCGTACGCGGCGGTGGCGGCGGGGCTGGTGCTGATCGGGCTCGGCTCGGGCGTGTTCATGCCCTCCAACACCACCGCCATCCTGGACGGCCTGCCCTCGGCGCGGCTCGGCATCGTCAACGCCATGCGGCTCATGCTGCAGAACACGGGGAACGTGGTCGGTACCGGCCTGGTCCTGTCGATCATCACCGCGCCGCTGCCCGCCGCGCTGCACGAGCAGGTGTTCGCGGGCACCCTCTCCCACCTGCACGGCGGCGCGGTCGAGCAACTCGTGACCGGCTACCGCTGGGCGCTCGCCGCCATGGCCACCGTCTCGGTGCTGACCGTGCTCGCCTGCCTGGCCCGCCGCAGATCCTCCTGACCGGGGCAGGTACGGTGACTGGCGTGGTTGAACGCACTCCGGCCCAGCGCCACCTCTACCCCCGAGCGGTGAGATTCGCCGACGTCGACTCCCAGGGGCACGTGAACAACGTGCGCTTTCTCGACTACCTGGAGGACGCCCGTTTCGGCATGTTCCACATCGATCCGCACAACGCGGGTGACGAGCCGTTCAAGGGCCTGGTGGTCACCCGGCACGAGATCGACTACCGCCGCCCGCTCGGCTTCCGCGCGGAGCCGGTGAGCGTCGAGACGTGGGTGACGGAGATCAGGCCGGTGCGCTTCACCCTCGCGTACGAGATCCGCGACGACGACGCGGTCTACGTCACCGCCACGTCCGAGCTCGCGGCGTACGACGTCGAGCGGGCCGCCCCGCGCAGGCTCTCGGAGAGCGAACTGGCGTACCTCAAACGTTTCTCCGCATGAAACGCTGGCTGATGCTGGCGCTGGGGGTCAACGCCCACGCGAGCGTCACGCTGGGGCTGTTCGGCCTTCCCCTCGTCATTCCTGAGATAGAGCGGCATTTCGGCGTTCCGCTGGCCGTGGCGGGGATCATGGTGAACGCGCCCTCCCTGGGCGTCCTGCTGGCGCTCGTGGCCTGGGGCGCGCTGGCCGACCGGCACGGTGAGCGGGTGATCCTGGGTACGGGCGTGGGCCTGGCCGCCGTGTTGTTCGGCGCCGTCGCGTTCGCCGACCAGATCTGGGCGGTGATCGGGCTCCTGGTCCTGGCCGGGGCCGGGGGCTCGGCCGCGATGGTCGGCGGCGGGCGCATCGTGCTGCGCTGGTTCGAGCCGCCGGAGCGCGGTCTCGCCATGGGACTGCGCCAGGTCTCCTTCACCCTCGGCATGGCCGCCGGAGCGTTCGTGCTGCCGCCCATCGCGCGGGCGCACGGCCTGGCCGGCGTGCTGTTCGTGTGCGCCGGCACGAGCCTGCTGGCCGCCGTGCTGGCCGCGATCTTCCTGGCCGAGCCGCCGCGCGCGATCTCCGGGTCAGGCGCGGCGCCGCAGGGCTCGCCGTACCGGCAGCGGGCGTTGTGGCGGGTGCACGCCACCAGTGCCCTGCACGTGCTGCCGCAGATCGTGGTCAGCACGTACGGCGTGACCTGCCTCGTACGCCTGTACGGCTGGGACGAGGTGGCGGCCGGACAGTTGTTCGGCGTGGCGGCGATCGCCGGGGCCGGGGTGCGCATCGCGGCCGGTCGCTGGTCCGACAGGGTCGGCCTGCGCATGCGGCCCCTGCTCCTGATCACGGTCTGCAATCTGGGCGTGATGGCGCTGCTGGTGACCGCTACGCTCTCGGGCGCCTGGCTCGGGCCCGCCGCGCTCGCGGTGGCCGCGGTGATGACCGTGGCAGGCAACGGGCTCGCCTACCTGACGGCGGGCGAGCTCGCCGGGCCAGGGTGGGCGGGCCGGGTGCTCGGCACCCACAACACCGTCCAGAACGCCGTCTCCTTCGTCGTCACGCCGATGGCCGGCGTGCTGATCACGAACGTCGGCTATTGGGCCGCCTTCGCCGCGGGGCTGGGAGGCGCGCTGCTCTCACTGCCCGTCATCCCTTTTCGCGGCGAGGACGGCGAGCGGTTATGACGTGCGGCGCAGCCACACGGCCGTGTCGGGCGGCAGCAGGTCGCCCCTCAGCGGCCCGCTCGCCAGCAGCACCGCGTCGTGCTTCGGCAGGTGCACCGGCCGGGTGCCGCAGTTGAGCGCGCAGATCAGCGGCCCGCGGGTGAAGAAAAGCACTCCTTCGGGAGATTCCAGCCACTCCAACGTATAAGGAATGGATCGCGCCAGGTCACGGCGGCAGGCCAGGGCCCGGCGGTAGAACTCGAGCGTGGATCCGGCGTCCCCTGCCTGCTTCTCGACGCTCAGCTCCGCGAACGTGACCGGCTGCGGCAACCACGGCCGCACTCCGCCGGGCGCGAACCCGTGGGAGGGCGGATCGACCGTCCACGGGATCGGCACCCGGCACCCGTCACGCCCGGGCAGCTCGCCCTTCGACTGGAAGAAGATCGGGTCCTGCCTGGCCGCGTCGGGCAGGTCGCTCACCTCGGGCAGTCCCAGCTCCTCGCCCTGGTAGAGGTAGGCCGAGCCGGGCAGCGCCAGCATCGTGAGCAGCGCCGCCTTCGCCCGCTGCAGCCCGGTGACGGGGTCGTCGGGCGCGTAGCGGGTGCGGTGGCGTACGACGTCGTGGTTGGACAGCACCCACGTCGCGAACGGGACGGCGGACAGCGTGTCGTCGATCACCTTCCGGAACGCCGCCGCCGACCAGGGCGCCTGCAACCAGGCGAAGTTGAAGCTCTGGTGCAGCTCGTCGGGCCGCACGTAGAGTGCGAGGTCCTCGGAGCTGTCGGTCCACACCTCGCCGACGGCCATGCGCTCGCCCGGATAGCCGTCCAGCACCTTGCGCCAGTCGCGGTAGACGTCGTGCACCTCGGGCCGGCCCCATATCGGGGAGGTTCCCTTGAACGACTGGTCGCCGACGTCGGGCAGCCCTTCCGCCTTGTAGAGCCCCATCGCCACGTCGATGCGGAACCCGTCGACCCCGCGGTCCAGCCAGAACCGCAGGATGTCGAGGAACTCCCTGTGCACCTCGGGGTTGCGCCAGTTGAAGTCGGGCTGCTCCGGCGCGAACAGGTGCAGGTAGTGCCGGCCGTCCTCGACCTGCGTCCAGGCGGGCCCGCCGAAGGTGGACTGCCAGTTGTTGGTCCGGTCGCGGAAGAGGTAGCGCTCGCGGCCCTCGCCGCGCAGCGCCGCCTGGAACCAGGGATGGGCGGAGGAGCTGTGGTTGGGCACGATGTCCACGACCACCCGCAGCCCGTGGTCGTGCGCGCCGGCGACCAGCGCGTCGAAGTCGGACAGCGTGCCGAACAGCGGGTCGACGCCGCGGTAGTCGGCGACGTCATAGCCGCCGTCGGCCATGGGCGAGGGGTAGAACGGCGTCAGCCAGAGGGCGTCCACCCCCAGATCGCGCAGGTACGGCAGGCGCTCGCGCACTCCGGCCAGATCGCCGACGCCGTCACCCGAGGCGTCGGCGAAGCTGCGAACGTAGATCTCGTAGACGACGGCATCACGCCACCAGGGGATATCCATGTGGCGTGTCATGCCCCGTTACGTGGGTGAGTTCACCAGGCTGTGGGCCGCGTAGACCAGATAGTCCCAGAGCCGGGTCTCCAGCTCCTCCGGCAGGTCGAGCGAGTCGACCGCGTCGCGCATGTGCCGCAGCCAGGCGTCGCGCTCGGTCTCGCCGATCACGAACGGCATGTGGCGCATGCGCAGGCGGGGGTGACCGCGCTGCTCGCTGTAGGTCTTGGGGCCGCCCCAGTATTGGATCAGGAAGCCCCGCAGCCGATCTTCCGCCCCCGTCAGGTCGGGCTCGGGATAGAGCGGCCGCAGCACCGGGTCGTCCGCGACCCCCTCGTAGAAGCGCTGAACGAGGCGCCGGAAGGTCTCTTCGCCCCCGACGGCGTCGTAGAAGGAGGTCTCAGTCACGCTCACCAGCCTAGGGTGTGCCTCGTGTGGTGGTGCATCGCGCTCACACCGCGACCATGGTGATGCCCGCGTCGTCGAGGGCCGTCTTGACCCTGATGCGCATCTCCCTGGCCACCTCGGCCTGCTCGTTGGGCAGCGTCTTCGCGGTGATGCGGAACACCACCGAGCTGTCGGACAGCTGCTCCACGCCGAACACCTGCGGCTGCTCCACGATCTTGCTCTCGCGCAGCTCGGGGTCGGCCCAGACCTCCTCGGCCAGGTGCTCGAGCAGCACGCGCACGCTGACGATGTCGGCGTCGTAGGCCACGGGCACGTCGACGTAGGCCCGCGACCAGCCCTGCGATTCGTTGCCGACCCTGGTGATCGTGCCGTTGCGGACATACCAGACGCGCCCGTCGGCGTCGCGCAGCCGGGTGACGCGCAGGGTGACGGTCTCGACGGTGCCGACCGCGGCCCCCACGTCGACCACGTCGCCCACGCCGTACTGGTCCTCGAGCAGCATGAACATGCCGGCGATGAAGTCTTTCACCAGCTCCTGCGCGCCGAAGCCGATGGCCACGCCGAGGATGCCGACGCTGGTCAGCAGGGGGGCGATCGGGATCGTCAGCCGGTCGAGCACGGTCAGCACCGCGGTGCCCAGGATGACGATCGAGGCGACGTGCTTGAGCACCGAGCCCATGGTCTCGGCCCGTTGCTTCCTGCGTTCGCGGAGCAGCGCGTCGATGCTGTCGGTGGCGGCGCCCTTGCGGAACCGGCGGGCGATCGAACTCTTCGCGGCGGTGCGGTGGACCAGCCGCGTGATCATCTGATGCGCGATCTTGCGGAGGACGAACGCCAGCACGACGATCAGCATGATGACGATCGCGCTGGCCACGATAGGTGCCCAGACCGCGTTGTCGAACATCCCGACGAGGCTAGAGCAAACGGGGTCCTTCGTACAGACCCCTGTCACGTCCTGGACGACCTTCTCCGGGGCCGGTAGCACGCTCGACGGCGAGGCGGGCGGCGGCGACGGTGTCACCAGCAGTAACAAAGGTGGATCCCCCTCCAGAAGCGGTTCGGTCGGGCTTTTGGACCGTTGCGATCCAAAATACCGCCGACCGAACCGCCCGCCGTCACATCACGCCGGGGAAGACGGGGTCGTCGGCTCTCTGGGCCGCGGAGGGAGAGAGCGACGCTCCGATGACGGACGGCTCGGCAAGGGACAGGCACCCGGAAGCATGTCCCGTACCGGTTCCGGGAGGGATCCCCCCAACACCCGCCCGGCGGACCGGGAGGGTGGCTTCGCGGGTACGGCGTGCGGGCCGTACCGGCCGCAGTCAGATGTGAGGCCAGAACCGGCGGAGTGACCAGGACCCCACAGGTGCGGGACCCTCCGCACCGGTCACTCCGCCGGCCCTGTGATGCCGCCGTGGATGCGGCGCGCCGCGGTGGCTGCGCTCCACCCGGCCCACCACGTCGATCATTCCGCCACGGCGGCCAGCACGCGGGCGACTTTCGTCGCGGCACCGGCCGGGTCGTCGGCCGTGTGCATCCGTTCGCCCCATGACCAGCAATACCACCAATCCGGCATATCGGACACAGTGGCCGGCCTGCAAGTGACGTTCTCGGTCAGGCTGGTCGCGTTCGGGTTGATGACCCGTACGAACCTGCGACCGCTCTGGCTCTGGACCACTCGTGCGAGCAACCCGTGAGCGCCCAGTTCGGACACGAGTCGCTCCAAGTGCTCGAAGTCGTCGTCCCCCACCGTTGGTCCTCCCTAGCAATCGCCGCTGGTGGGCCAAACATGTCTCATGTCAACGGCGAACGCAACGAGCTTGTGCGGCTACAGGGAGTTGCTCTTCTCCCAAAGGATGGAAGAAACAGTCCCGGGGTGGACGATCCTTAACCGTGGGTCGGCTGAAGGCGTTTTCAAACCCGCAGCCCCTGGTTCATAGTCATGGGGTAGGCGGACAGCGATCCGAGAGCTACGCTGAGTCACCAGTTGCGGACCGGTCGAGACGTGTTTGGAAGGGGCCGGGATGTCCGGCAGACAGCACAGGGAAACGGAGATCGCCCGGCGGATCAGGGCCAAGGGCCTGGCCGCCGGGCGCACCTCGGCCCAGATCGCGGATGAGATCCACGAGGCTTGCGCTTCGCAGTTCAGCACGACCCGCATCAAGGCGCACCGGTTGTCCTACGGGATCGCCTTGGCCGATGTCATCGAGCAGGTCAGGGCCCTGTTCGAGCGCGACTCCAAACCGACGCCGGGCATCGGCGAGACCCTGCTCTCGGCGTACGAGAGCGGGCTGAAACGCCCGGGGCCCGAATATCTCCACTACTTGTGCACCGTCTACCGCGTCGAGCCGGCCGCCCTCGGCTACGACGGGCCCTGCATCTGCGGTCACGGCCACGCGCACCGGCCGGCGGGGGCACTCGGCGGCTCGGAGTCCAAGGATCCGCCGCCGCTGCTGCCCACGGAACGTGAGCTCAACATCCAGCCCATGGTCACCGAGCCGGAGGCGCAGGAGGACGAGAACATCCTCCGGCGCACGATGTTAAACCTGCTCCACACCGACACGAACCTCAACACAGCCCTCGACGGGGTCGTGCTCGGAGCGTGCGAGGGCATCAGGCGGCGCATGGACGAAACCCTCGTCTCGGCCACGGTGTCCGCCGCCATGCTCGACCAGTGGGAAGAGGCGACGCTCAGCTTCGGCCGCCAGTACACGACCACGGGCCCCCTGAGACTGCTGTGCGACGTGCTGCTCGAGTTGAGCGCGGTCCGTACGGCGATGTCCCGCCGCCAGCCCATCGACCTGCAGGAACGATTGTGCAGGATGGCCGCCCAGCTGTCCGGGCTGAGCGGCATGATCATGATCAACCTCGGCGACCACCGTCTGGCCCGCTCGTTCTTCCGCACCGGGCGCACCGCGGCCGACGAGACCGGTGACCGCGCGTTGCGCGCCTGGATCACCGCTCGCGAGTCGCTCGTTCCCCTCTATTTCGGCGACGCGCGCGAGGCGCTCCACCTCGCCAAGAAGAGCCGCGACCTGGCCGGCTCGATGCCGTGCGCCGCGCAGGCCATGGCACCGGTCGTCGAGGCCAGGGCACTGGCCATGATGTCAGGGGGCGACAGCAAGAAAGAGGTCGTCGACCAGGCCAAACGCGCGCTGTCGAGGGCGCGCAGCGCTTTCTCGCACCTGAAGAGCGATGTCCAGGAGGACGTAGCCTTCGGCTACACCGAGAAGCAGCTCTACTTCTACCAGGGCGACGTGCTCACCAAGCTCGGTCAGACGATCGAGGCGGAGGTGGTGCTCGGCCAGGCGCTCACCAAATACCAGGACCACATCCTCGACCAGACGCTGATCAGGCTCGACCAGGCTCAGTGCCGGCTGATCGACGGCGACGTCCATGAGGCGCTGGCGATCGGCACCCAGGCGCTGCGCCTGGTGGGCGACGAATATCTCACCGACTTCATCGTGCGGCCGGCGCTGGCGCTCGAGCAGGCGATCGCGTCCCGTGACGCCGACGCCCCAGGGCTCGAGGGCTACCGCGCCGAGTTGCGGCGAGCACGGGCCCAGCTGAAAGGGGGCGCATGAAACTGAAGATCCGGCGCTATCGATGGTCCGATCTCGACACCGTCCTCACCCTCCACCAGATCTGCCTGGCGCAGGTGGGCCTGGTGCCCGGTGACGGCGTCTACTACGACGACGACTTCCCCCGCATCCAGGAGATCTATCTGGCCTGCGGCGGCGACTTCCTCGTCGGCGAGATCGACTCCCGGGTGGTGGCCATGGGCGGGCTGAAACCCGTCGACACGTACACGGCCGAGATCTGCCGGCTGCGTGTCCATCCCGATGTCCAGCGGCGTGGCTTCGGCGAGGCCATGCTCGTCACCCTGCAGCAGCGGGCCGTGGAGCTCGGCTTCGAGCGCGTCAGAGGCGACACCACGCTCAACCAGGAGGCCGCTCTGGCGCTCTACGCGCGCCAGGGGTGGCGCGAGCTCTCCCGGCACAAGGTGGGCGCGCTCGTCGTGGTCAACGTCGAGAAACTGCTGACCCCGGGCGTGCCCCTCGACCGCTAGCACCTCCGCTCGTCCGGCGGCCCCACCCACCCCCTCCGGGGCCGTACCCCTCCTCGGGTGACCATTCCCCGCACTCCCCACACTTCCGGTGTGACCTTCCCACCTCCCCCCTCGTCACGCAGAGTGACGAGCGGCAGTCTCGTGAAGCGGACGATCGCGGATGATCAGCCTGGCGAATCTGTCAGCAACGACCGGCTCCCGCTGTCGCGGATAAGGATGTACGAACCCGCGGGTGAGGCTCTTAACACCGAGTTGTAGAGGACTATCACCGGCTGCTGACTGTACAGCTACGGATGCGAATTGTAATGAGATGCTTCTGGGCATGGCAGTCTTGCCCGCTCCCCGCCCCCTCTTGGGAGCTGTGCTTCTGTTGTTCGTCAGCGCCGCCTGGGGGTCGGCCTTCCCGCTGATGAAGGATCTCATCGGTCGTATACCGGTCGAGGATCTGCTCGCTGAGCGTTACGTCCTCGCGGCGCTGACGCTGCTCGCCATCAGGCCAGGCTGCCTCGGGGGTCTTCCACGGGTGACGTGGGTCTACGGAATCATCCTCGGGGTCATGTTCGGGGTCGGGCAGGTCGGGCAGGCGGTCGCCCTGCACGGGCTGCCGTCGGCGGTGTCCGGGTTCGCCGTGGGCTGCGGCGTGGTGATCACGCCGATCCTGGCGCTCCTCCTGCACAAGACGAAGGTGCCGCGGCGCATCTGGGCCGGGGTCGTGCTCGCGCTGGCCGGCATGACGGTGTTCACGCTGCTGCAGGAGATGGAGGAGCACGAGGTCTCGGTGCTCGCGCTCGGCGTCACGCTGGCCGCCGCCGCCCTCTACTCCGGCCACACGCTCCTGCTCGCGCAGCTGTCCAACCGGGGGGTGGGCTTCCACGCGTACGCGCTGACCGTGATCCAGCTGTTCACCATCGGGCTGCTCACCGGCGGCTACGCCGTGCGCGACGGCATCGTGCTGCCGGCCGGCCTGCACGACTGGTCGGTGCTGGCGCACCTGTCGGTGGTCTCGTGCGCGCTGGGTTTCCTGGCCCGCTCGTACGGCCAGGCGCACGTGCCCGCCGTGCCCAGCGCGATCCTCATGTCGTCGCAACCCGTCTGGGTGGCCGCGATCGCGGTGATCTGGTTCGACGAGGCGATGGGCGTGAGCATGGTCGTCGGGGGCGGGTTGATGGCCGGGGCGATGTTGCTCGCGCTGCCGGGCAGGTCCGCCGCCCTGCGTCGCGGGCGTGGTCACCGCGATCACCTCGCGGGCGCCACCAGGGCCGCCGCCAGAACACTCGCCGACCTGAGGGTCAAGCGGGTCGATCGGCTGCGGCTGGACGGCGCCCCGTCGCCGATCATCGCCAAGACCGCCTGTGAGGACGTCGCGTCGTGTCCCTGGCACACCCGCTCGCTCAAGGGCGGGGGCGAACCGAGCCTGGAGCGGCTGATCGAGCGGGCCACCCTCATCGTCAGGGCGCGCAACCTGCCCCGGCCCGGCTGCTGCCAGTCGGTCACGCTGCTCGGCAGATGCCTGTGCGACTTGATGGAGCAGTCCGAACGGACGCGTGCCACCGGATTGCACCGCTGGTTTCGCTCCCGATAGGTTACAAATACCATTCAAAAGGCAAGTGCTTGTTATCCGTTAATCCACCACTAATTCTGCCTGAACCTTGATATTCGGTGGGGTGCCCTAATAATGGGGGATTATCCCCGAGTGGAGAGGTGCAATCATGAAGCGCATCATCGTCCGCAAGCCTGGCACCGTGAGGCTCGCGGGGACCTCCAGCGTCATTCACAAGGGGTGACCGACGCGAGGTCCCACCACAGGATTCCGGGCGAACCCTATGTCCGGACAGGGCTCGCGCGACTGCTGATGCCGGTGATCGACGGGCACCGGCGGCCGCGTGGCCCGTACACCGTCGCCGCCGCGTTGTTGCGGCACCTGGTGCCGGCCGTTCTGGAACGCTCCAGCGACCTCGTGGCGGCGTACGACATCGAGATCAGGGCAGCCGCGCCCGAGCTGGCCGGGATCGTGCCTGCCGTGCGAGTGACGATCGACGCGGAGCTGTCCGAGGAGGAACGGATCCTCGTGCCCGCGCCCCGGCGCACGCTGCGGCTGGCCAACGGGCTCACGGAGTTCTTCCGCGCCGCCGTGCCTCCCGGGCGGGCGCTCGTGGTGAGCAACGCCGCCGAAGCCGATGCCACGGACGTCGAGCTGCTCGAGGTCATGATGCGGCGGATCTCGCCGGCCCTGCTGGAGATCACGGTGTTCTCCGGCGGGCCGCCGCACCCGCCCGACGACCGCGACGCCGACGAGCTGCGGGCCGTGGTGGACCGGTGCGTGCGGGAGGGTTTCCTGCACGCCGTCGCCGAGCTGGGCGAGCTCGGCATGTCCCGCACCGAGCCGGGCAGCGCGCTCTGGTGGCGCTTCGCCCAGCGTACGGCGACCGCCCTGGCCGGGCTCGACCGCGCCGCCGACGCCCTCGCGGTGTGGGAGCGGGTTCGCGAGGTCAGCCAGGATCCGGCGATGCACGCCGCCGGCGCGTACGGCACCGCCATGCTCGACGCCCGCCACCGTGACCCCGCCCGCCGCGACCTGGTCAGGGCCAGGAGGTGGGTCAACGAGGCGATCGCCATCTCCACGCTCCTGCCCGACCCCCTGGAGCGGGCGTTCAAGCTCGGCTTCGACCGCAACGGCCTGGCGCTGATCGAGCTGCGGCACGGCCGGCTCCACGTCGCGCTGTCACTGGTCGAGTCGGCCATCGAGCTGGCGGGCGAGCTGGGGGAGCGGCACCCGCTGCACCGGATGGTGCTGCTGGCCAACCGGGCCCAGCTGCTGGCCTCGCTCGGGCGTACCAAGGAGGCGCTGGAGGACTACGCCGCCGCGATCGCCGTGGACCCGGCCTTCCCCGACTACTACCTGGAGCGGGGGAACCTGCTGTTCGGGCTCGGCCGGCACGAGGAGGCGCTGGCCGACTTCGAGCAGGCCATGCGGGCCGGGCCGCCGCTGCCCGAGGCGCACTACAACCGGGCCGAGCTGCGTACCGTGCGGGGCGACGTCGAGGGGGCGCTGGCCGACCTGGGCCGGGTGATCGAGCTCGACCCCGCGTATGTGGACGCCTACATCAACAGGGCCGGGCTGCTGGCCGCCTCCGGCCGCGACGACGAGGCCAGGGGAGACGTCGAGGCCGGCCTCGCGCTGGCGCCGGGCAACCCGCACCTGCTCACGGTGCTGGGCCAGCTGGAGACGGCTGCGGGGCGGCTCGCCGAGGCCAGGGTGGTGCTGGACCTGGCCGTCGAGCGGGCTCCCCGGCTGGCGGCCGCCTGGGGCAACCGGGGGGTGCTGCGCTTCACCGACGGAGACGTGGAGGGCGCGGCCGAGGACCTGACGCGGGCCATCGAGCTCCAGCCGCAGCCCGACCTGTACGCCAACCGGGCCGTCGCCCTGCGGGCTCTGGGGCGCGACACCGAAGCGGAGGCGGACGAGCGCAGGGCCGTCCGGCCGTCCTGATGGGACGATGAGCTCATGACGGGGCGTGTGGGGCGGGCTGCCGCGGTGTGCGCCGCGCTCGGGGTGTTGTGGTGGGCCACCGTACGCCTGGCGTGGGCGGGTGTCGGCTGTGACGACTGGGGGTGCCTGGTGCCGGCCATCGGGGTCGTCGTCCTGATCTCGCTGGGCCTGCTCGCCTGGTCGGCCCGCGCGCTTGAGCGGGTCGGCGTGCGGCCCGGGCGCCGGGTTGCGCTGGCGGCGGCCGGCGTGCTGGTGGCCTTCCGGCTGGCCGGAGAGTCACTGCCCTCGTGGACGTCGTCGTTCGCGCACGTCGTGGCGGCCGCGCTGGCCTTCGGCGGGGCGGGGGCCGTGGGGGCGTTCGTGACGGAGAGGGGGGTGGCACGGCGGTGGCGGGTGGCCGCCGTGCTGGCGGTGGTCGCCCTCGTGCCCGTGGCGCTGGCCGTGGCGGTGGTGCGGTCCGGCGCTTGACCCGTCCCGCGGCCGCGTGCGGGGTTCGGGGCCGGTGGCGCTCAGATGCGGAGCAGGGTCTTGCCGGTTACGCCGCGCGCCTCGATGGCGGCGTGCGCCGCGGCGGCCGACTCCAGGGGGAACGTCGCACCGATGGTGGGCCGCAGGCGCCCGGCGGCGGCCAGCGCGAGCGCCTGCCGGGCCAGCTCGCGCATGTCCGTCGCGGGCCAGGCGACCGCCGTCACGCGGGGGTCGGGCTTCGTCATCGGGCCGCCCGCCATGCCGTACACGCTGATCCTGCCACCGTCCTTGAGCAGCCCCTGCGCGGCCGCGCCGGTCTCGCCGCCGACGCCGTCGAAGACCACGTCCAGCCCGCCGGTGGCCGCTCGGACCAGCTCCGTCCAGCCCGGGTCGGTGTAGTCGACGGTCAGCTCGGCTCCCAGGCCGGCCGCGAGGTCGCGCTTGGCGGCGCTGCTCGCGGCGCCGACGACGCGGGCTCCGGCATCGCGGGCGAGCTGCACGAGCAGGCTCCCCACGCCACCGCCCGCGGCCTCCACCAGCACCCACTCGCCGGGGCGGGGCGCTGCGGCGGTCGCCAGGCCCAGCGCGGTGCGCCCGTCGGCGAGCAGCGCCACCGCCGCCTCGGGCGACAGGCCCTCCGGGATGGGGATGAGGTCGCCGGCTCGGGCCACCGCCAGCTCCGCGTAGCCTCCGTAACCGCCGAGCGTGCTCACCACCCGCGTGCCGGCCAGCGCGGGGTCGACGCCATCGCCCGTGGCCTGCACGGTGCCCGCCACGCCGTTGCCCAGGATCGCGGGCAGCTCGGCCGCCCGCGGCCCGCGACCGCCCCGCACCTGCGTCTCCACGAACGTGATGCCCGCCACCATGACCTTGATCAGCACCTGTCCCGGCCCGGCGACAGGGTCGGGCATTTCCTCCAGGACCAGCGCCTCCGGCCCTCCGCACCGCCGCACCACCACCGCGCGCATGCCACAACCTCCCTTGATCGGAGCGATTCGCTCCGATCAGTGTAACGGAGTGGTGCGCTCCGGAATATCCTGGACGCCATGAGCAGACGCGGCCGGCAGGCCGAGGCGGCGCGCAACGATCTGCGCCTGTTGCGGGCGGCGCACGAGGTGTTCACCACACAGGGGTTCGACGCTCCGGTGTCGGCCATCGCCAAGCAGGCGGGCGTGGGCATGGGCAGCCTCTACCGCCGCTACCGCACCAAGGAGGAGCTGCTCCAGCGCCTGTGCCTGATCGCCATGGAGCGTGCCGTGGCGGCCGCGCAGGACGGGCTGGCCGAGGCCGACCCGTGGGACGGCCTGGTCCTGTACGTGCGCACGTGCGTGGAGTTCCGCTCCGGCGCGCTGGCCCCGGTCGCGGGCACCATCGAGGTGACCGCCGAGATGTGGCGGGTGGCCAGGCTGGCGGAGGAGACCGCCGACCGGCTCGTCGCCAGGGCGCACGAGGCGGGCGTGCTCAGGAGCGACGTGACGGCGCTGGACGTCTCGCTGCTCATGGAGCAGTTCAGCCGCCCGGCTCCAGGCCCGCCCGACGACGAGCATCGCAAGGTCAGGGACCGCCTGCTGGCCATCGCGCTCGACGGCCTGCGCGCGCCCGGCGCCACCGAGCTGCCAGGAGACCCGCCGAGCGTCGAGTGGTACGAAGGTCGATGGGGGAGCGCGCCGTAGGTCTACGGTGGGGTGCGTGTCGTTCAACGAGTTGCTCCGTGACCTCGATGCCGGCGCCAGCGTCCAGGCCGCGGGCATCAGACGCGGCTACGGCGGGCCGCCCGCCCGCCAGGTGAACATCCGGTCGGGCATGGCCCGCCTGCGCTGCGCCTCCCTGCTCAAGCCGCTGTACGCGTGGGTGAGCGCGGGCCGCGTCACCGACACCGAGCGGTGGCGCCGCCACGCCGAGCCCGCCGTGGTCATCTCGTCGAACGCCGACACGCTCAACCTGTGGTTGGCCGTCGGCCCCGAGGTCATCCTCGACGACATCCGCCGGCGCACGGGCGTGGCCTGGTCACCGCCGAACGGAGACCCGTCCAGGTTCGGCTCGGTCGAGGTCGCCGCCGACGAGGTCGCGACCGCGTACGCGGTGCTCGCCCAGGCCGGGGCGGCCGGCGATCCGGCCGCCGGGACCGTCATGGAATGGATGCGGCAGGTGGAGGGCCCGCAGACGTTCGGAGCGCGCGAGGCGACGCGCTCGCCGGAGGCCGCGGTCAAGTGCGGCTGGTACGGCGCCCCCGACGAGACCTGCCTGCGCACGCACGCCGTGACCGTCCTGCCCAGGGGGGGCACGCGCACCACCGTTGCCGTGGCGCTGACCGCGCTGCCCTACACCGGTCCGCGCGAGCGCGCGGTCTACCAGGAGCAGGTCAACCAGGGGCTGTCCGTGGAAGCCGAGCACGAGAAGGTGGCCGGCATGCGGCTGCGCGGGCTGCTGGCGGCGACGCTGGCGGAGCTGGGCCACTCGTCGGGTGGCGACGCGTGAGGTTCACGGTTCTCGGCGGATGCGGCGCCTGGCCGGCGGCGGGTCAGGCGTGCAGCGGGTACGTCGTCGAGGAGGAGGGCTTCCTGATCTACGTCGACCCCGGCTACGCCACGCTGCCCAGGCTGCTGGAGCGTCGGCAGGCCGGCGAGGTCGACGCGGTGCTGATCACGCACGGCCACCCCGACCACTGCGCCGACCTCAACCCGCTGCTGCGCGCCCGCGCGCTCGCCGGGCGGCCCGTTCCCCCGCTGCCCGTCCACGCTCCGCCGGGCGCGCTCGACGCCGTTCTGGCGCTGGACGGCGGGCGCATGCTGGCCGGCAGCTTCGTGGTGCACGAGCTGGCGCCCGGCGTTCCGCGGCGCCTCGGACCCTTCCGTCTCGACTCCTTCGACCTGCCGCACCACGTGCCCAACGCGGGGCTGCGGCTGAGCGGCGGCGGCCGGGTGATCGCCTACACCGGCGACACGGGTCCGTCCGGCTCCTTAATGGCGTTGGCGAAGGATGCGGACCTGCTCGTGGCAGAGGCGACATATCCGGAACAGGTGCCGGATGAGGATGCGCCCTACCTATCCAGCGCCCTCGACGCGGGCCGCACCGCGGCGTCGGCCGGCGCGGCCCGGCTGCTGCTCACCCACCTGTGGCCCGACACCCCGCCCGAGCCCGCGCTGGAGGCGGCCGCCACGTCCTACGACGGCCCGATCGAGGTCGCGTCCGCGGGCGTCACCGTGGATCTGCCGTGAGCGCCGCCACGACCTCGGCCAGCAGGGGAGGCTCGACCCCCGCGGGCAACTCCTCGGCCCAGGCGTAGCCGCGGAAGACGTGGTGCTCCTCCTCCGTCAGCGCCTTGGGGACCACCACGGGACGGACCTCGTCGAACACCGCCAGGAAGAACGGCTCCGTCTTCACGTACCGGACTCCGAGCCACGAGAAGTCGCGTCCGACCTCGACGCACCTGCCGGACACGGCCGAGGCCGGCAGCCCGGTCTCCTCGGTCAGCTCGCGCCTGGCCGCCTCCAGCGCCGTCTCTCCGGGGTCGATGCCGCCGCCCGGCGGCTCCCAGACGTCCACCCGGCCGACCGGGTCGTACCAGTGCATGAGCAGCACCCGGCCGTCACGGTCGAGACAGACGACACGCGCCGCGGGACGGTCACTCACGCTCTCCTGTGGGGCATTCATCCGGAGAGAGACTACCCAGGGCGTCCCGCAGGCCGTCGGGGTAGGGCGCGAAGTACGTCTGGCCGCGCACGTAACCGGTGGCCCGCCGGCGCAACAGCGTCGCGGGGTGGCTCAACGGCGCCCGGCCCGCCTGGTAGGCCTCGATGGCGGCCAGCGCCTCGTCCCGCCTGGCCGGGTCGAGACCGAGCATGCCGAGACAGTGCTGCAGCACGTTGACGTTCTTGCCGACCGTGGCGGGGGTGGCGAGTGCCCGCCGGAACGCTTCGGCGTACTCGCCGGCCACCTCGCCGAGCGGGCGGGCGCCGGCCCCGGCCACCACGCGCCCGGCCTGGCGGTATCGCGCGGGGTCGTGGGCGAGCACCTGCATCTTGTGCCGGGTGTGGAACTCGACCAGGTCGCGCGGCCTCCAGTCGCCGCCCAGCAACGTACGCAGCCTGGCGTGCGCGAAGATCCGCTCCGCGAAGGCCGCCAGCGCCCGCGCGTCGTCGCCGGCCACGAGCAGCGGCAGCGCCCTGCCGCCTCCCGGGCCGCCTCCCGGGCCGCCGCTGTCGGTGACGCGGCCGTCCACGCCGATCTCCCCGGCCGTCCGGCTGGGCACCCACTCGACGTACGGTCCGAGCACGCCGGCAAGGAGGCGGTCGTCCGCCGGAAGACGGTCGACCGCCACGCGAGGCCGTACGGCGGGCATGTTCACAGTGGAGCCCGGCGGCGCCGGGCCGGGCAACCAACCGCGGGAAGATCAATGCCGGTCTTCGCCAAGGGCGGCGCTTCAGCGCTTCATCGCGCCGTCGGCGATCGCGTCGGCGGCGTCGCCGATGGACACGCCCACGATCTCAAGGCGGCGCACCAGCTCGCGCTGCTTCATCGCGTCCGCGGTGAGCTCCCCCGAGAAGATCCGCGAGATCTCGTACTGGTACATGCGCCGGATGGCCCCACCCGCCTTCTTCGCCTCCAGCGCGTCCTGCACCACCGCGGAGGGCCGGGAGGCGAGGTCGCGGACGGCGTTCTCCAGGGCGTCGATGCCGACGATGACCTGGTCGAGCAGGGGGGTGAAGCGGATCTGGTCGGGCACCCGGTAGAGATGGGACTCGCGCACGAAGTCCCGCAGCGAGTCGAGCACGTCGTCGATCGAGCGCGACAGCCTGAACAGGTCCTCGCGGTCGATGGGCGTGACCAGGGCCGTCTTGAGCTCGTCGACGAGCCGGGCCCGTTCCTCGTCGCCGAGGTGCTCGATCGAGCGCATCTGCTCATGCGCGCCCGTCCTGCCCACCTCACCGCCGATCATGGCCATGGCCAGCCACGCGCCCTCCTTGGTGGCTTCGAGCTGCCCGAGCAGCGCCTCCGTGAGCGCGCTGTCCATACGGCCGGTCATGAGGTCGCGGATCCGCCGCAGCCGCTTCACGACCCGGCCGCCTTCGATGCGCAACGGCGCTCCACCGCTCGTCCTCCCTTTCATGACAGTTCCACGCTCGCGATCCCCTTCACCATCGACGCCAGTGCCCAGCCGAGCAGCCCGCTCGCCGGCAGGGTCAGCACCCAGGCCACAACGATCTTGACGGCGGCGTACCAGCGGACCCGGCCGCCGCCCTGCGCGACGCCCGCGCCGATGAGCCCGCCGGCGATGGACTGGGTCATGCTCACGGGCATGCCGACGCCCGCGGAGGCGATCACCGCCGTGCCGGCGGCCAGCTCGGCCACGACTCCGTGCGGGGGCCGGGAAACGATGATCTCGCGGCCGAGCGTACGGCCCGCCTTCGGCAGGCCGTACAGGGTGCCGAGGCCGAACAGGACGGCCACCAGCGACGTGTACGCCGGCGGCGCGTCCGTGAAGCCCATCGCGATCATGAACACGGCCAGCATCTTCTGGCCGTCGTTGGCCGCGTACGCGAGGGTCTGGAGCAGGAAGCCCGCCCAGTGCCAGCGCGGCAGCGCGCGCGCCGTGGTCACCGAGACCAGGACCCGGATGAGAGCCCAGGCCAGCAGGCCCCCCACGAAGGGAGCCGCCAGCCCGAACGCCAGCACCAGCCCCACCGACCCGGCCGAGACCGGTAGCCCCCAGCCCAGCCCCGCGCCGGTGAGACCGCCCACGACGGCGAGTGTGAGGCTGGTCGGCCGGCCCTTCGCGCTGAGTACGGTCACCACGATGAGCGCCGAGACCACCGCGCACGTCATCGCGAGGCGCCCGCCCGGCTCGTCGAAGGTGGCCAGCCTGGTCACGAACGTGAGCGCCACCTTGTGCGTGACCAGCGGAACCAGCGCCACCATCAGCACCAGCACGAGAACACCGGTCGCGGGACGCACCGTGGGCAGTTTGAGGCCCGTCGCCAGGACGGCGCCGCCGTCGTTGACGCCGGAGACGACGGCGAACAGACCGGCGACCACGATCAGCACGACGGCGTCCAACGGCAAGCGCTCCATCCCGGCCCGCCCTGCCCGGGCGGGGCCACCTCGATCCACTCACGGCACTCATGGCGGAAAGACGACTGCCCCGTGACCCCCGGATACAGTCTTTCCTGATGACGACGAACTACCCGTGTTCGTGTGGAAGATGGATGAAGATCCAGTTATCAGGGTGTTCGCCCCGGCTGAAGGTTGTGGGGTCAACCCCTGCTCACCTGCCTGTGACCGGATACTTCGCCGCCCCCGACCGCACATCGGCGGCAGGTACTCTCGGACGTGGCCGCCACGGTTGTACGCTGCCTGCACCGACCGCAAGGCGCCCGCTGACCCCACGCCCGCGAGAGTGAAGCATGACCGATCCCGCCGAATACATCCTGACATTGTCGTGTCCCGACCGGCCCGGTGTGGTGGCCGCCGTCTCCGGCCTGCTGGCCGGGCGCGGTTGCACCATCATCGAGAGCCAGCAGTTCGGGGACAGGGCCGCCCAGCGGTTCTTCATGCGCGTGCAGTTCGCGGGCCCGCTGGGGGAGGACGAGATCACCAGCGCCTTCGCCGAGCTCGCGCCCGACTTCGGCATGGAGTTCAGGCTGCGCGACGTGGCGGTGAGGCCGCGGGTGCTGATCATGGTCAGCAAGTTCGACCACTGCCTGAACGACCTGCTCTACCGGGTGCGGGCCAAGTCGCTCGACATCGAGATCGTCGCGGTGGCCTCCAACCATCCCGACCTGCGCCCGCTCACCCAGGCGCACGGCATCGACTATCACCACCTGCCGATCACGCCCGAGACCAAGGCCAGGCAGGAGGCCGAGGTGCTGGCGCTGGTCGAGCACTATCAGGTCGACATGGTGGTGCTGGCCCGCTACATGCAGGTGTTGTCGGAGGAGCTCTGCGAGAAGCTCGCGGGCCGGGCCATCAACATCCACCACTCGTTCCTGCCGTCGTTCAAGGGCGCCAGGCCCTATCGCCAGGCCCACGACCGCGGGGTCAAGCTGATCGGCGCGACCGCCCACTACGTGACCTCCGACCTCGACGAGGGGCCGATCATCGAGCAGGAGGTGGCCAGGGTCAACCACAGTCACTCGCCCGAGGACCTCGCGGCCATCGGGCGTGACGTGGAGTGCGTGGCGCTGGCCAGGGCCGTCACGTGGCACGCGGAGCAGCGCGTGCTGCTCGACGGGCACAAGACGGTCGTCTTCCCCCGCTGAGCTCTTCTAGAGCTCGCCGATGGCGCCGACGAGCAGGGGGCCTGACAACAGGCCGGCGGTGAACTCCACCCCGGTGATCCGGGCCGCCAGCAGGAACGCCCGGGCCAGGCCGTTGGCCGACATGTCCTCCCACCGCGCCTCCCACCCGTCGTCATCCTCCTCGGGGGTCAGTCCCACCTCGCGCATCAGCTCGTTGAGCCGGTCCTTGTCATCGCCGTGCCGCTCGCTGGGCATGATGGGCCGGAAGGTGGTGACGACGGCGCCGTCGATCGCGTAGCTGAAATCGTCCTCCGCGTAGTCGTGCCTGCTGACGGTCACCACCTCACAACCCCGCGAGAGCGGCTCGATGACCTCCGGCGACGTCGCCGTCCAGCCCCACAGCTCGATCGCGACGGACCACTCGCCGAGCGGGACCACGCCGACGTGACCGCCGCCGTCACCCCCGGCGGTCTCCTCGACGAACGCGTGGACCTGCTCGTCCAACTCGGCGAAGCCCATCTCCCTGCCCGGCGGCTCGGCCGGGCCGAAGCGGCGCAGCACCTCGGCGGGGCCGAGGCCGCGGAAGAAGGACACGCAGAAGATGTCGCCCAGGGGGTTGCCCGGGTCGCCGTCGGCGGCCTGGAGCCAGCGGTAGGGGGCGAGCGGATCGTTGGTCATGCCCCCGGATCGTGGCAGGCGCCACCGACAGAAACCCGTCAGAAACCCGTCAGAAACCCGACAGGAGCCCGGCATGAACCCGTCAGGGCCGGTACGTCCCGAAGTACCAGGCGTTGCCCTCCGGGTCCGCGCAGCCGTACTCGCGTGACCCGTACGGCTGGTCCACGAGGTCCATCGTGATGCGGGCCCCCGCGGCCCTCGCGCGGTCGTGGTGGGCGTCGACGTCGTCGGCCGCGACGTAGATCCCCGGCCCGCCGGGCTCACCTTGGCCGATCATGAGGATGTCGTCCCCGACGATCAGTTCGGCGTGGTTGACGGCGCCCTCGTCGTTCTTGGCCACCTCGTGCACCCTGAACCCGAACGCGGTGATCAGGAAGTCGAGCGCGGCCTGGCAGTCGTGGTATCTGGCCAGTGCGTAGACGGTTCTGCTCATGCGTCTGAGCGTGCCCGCTCCGGCGGCTCGGGTCTTGGACGAATCTGACCGGGCGTCGTGTCGCCCAGCACCCGGAACTCACGGTTCATGTGGGCCTGGTCGTAATAGCCGCACTCCGCCGCCGCCAGCGCGATGGGGGTGCCCGCCCGCACCAGCCGCGCCGCCCTGCCGAACCTGATCACCCGCGCGGCCGTCTTCGGCGTGAGCCCGATCTGGTCGTGGAAACGGGCGACGAGATGGCGATGGCTCCAGCCGAGCGACTCGGCCAGCGACGACGCGCTCAGGCGGCCTCCCGACTCCAGCAGCCGGGCCCACGCCCACGGCAGCTCAGGACCGACCTCAGGGCCGGACAGGATGCGCTCGCACAGGAGCCGGTCGGCCAGCGCCAGCCGGGCACGCCATGACGGCGTCCCGGCCAGCCTGCCGACCACCGTGTCCTCCCACGCCCCTGGCAGGTCGCCGACCGGCACGACCCGGTTGGTCAGGTGCCGCATCGGCAGGCCGAAGAGCCGGCGCGCCCCGAACGGCGTGAGGAACACCTCCACACCCTCCGTCGGCCCCATCGTGCGCGTGACGGTGAAGCGGTCGCCGAGCCCGCCCGCGAACGCAGAGACCCGCTGCCCCTGCACCTCCATCGGCGTGCCGAAGGCGAGGATCAGCACGGCCCCCGGCATCGCCGTCTCTGACCTGGTCACCGGCTCGGCGTATCGCTCGCTGTAGGCGCACAGACGCGTCACGTAGGGGCGCAGGAGGGCACTGGGGGCGGCCTCGAGCATGGCCGGCCCCAACGCGTTCATGCTGCCGAGGTTACAAGCCGGTGTGCCGTGCCAGGAAGGTGAGCGTGTCGGCCGACAGGTCGACCGTCCTGCTCACCGAGCGGGCGCCGTGGCCCACCTCCGTCTCGTTGCGCAGCAGCACGGGACGCCCGCCCGTCGTGGCGTGCTGGAGCGCCGCGCACATCTTCCACGCGTGCATCGGGTGCACGCGCGTGTCGGACTGGAAGACGGTGAAGAGCGTCGCGGGATAGGCGAGCCCCTCGTTGACGTGGTGGTAGGGAGAGTAGGCCCGCAACCAGGCGAACTGCTCGGGGTCGTCGGCGGAACCGTATTCGACGTTCCAGGTGGCGCCGAGCCCGAACTTCTCGTACCTGATCATGTCGAGGAGCGGCGCGGAGCAGACGACGGCGGAGTAGAGGTCGGGCCGCTGCGTCAGCGCGGCGCCCACGAGCAGGCCGCCGTTGGAGCCGCCGGAGATGCCGAGCTGCTCCTTCGTGGTGACGCCGGTGGCGATGAGGTGCTCGGCGGCCGCGTGGAAGTCGTCGAACACGTTCTGCTTGTTGGCCAGCATGCCCGCGCGGTGCCACTCTTCGCCCTCCTCACCGCCGCCCCGCAGGTTGGCGATGGCGTAGACGCCGCCCGCCTCCACCCAGGCCAGGATCGAGGCGGAGTAGCCGGGCGTCATGGACAGGCCGAAGCCGCCGTAGCCGTAGAGGATCGTGGGGCGGGGGCCGGAGGCCTCGCCGGCCGGGGAGATGACCAGCATGCGGACGTCGGTGCCGTCGTGAGACCGGTAGACGACCTGCGAGGTGCGCACCTCCGGCACCTCGACCGCGCCGGGAGAGGCGGCCCAGAGGGTGGTCTCGCCGGTGCGGGCGTCGTAGCGCTGGATGGTGGGCGGCGTGGTGTTGTCGGTGTAGCCGAACCACGCCTCGTGGCCGCCCTCGGGGCGCTCGGCGATGCCGCCGATGGAACCGAGGCCGGGCGCGGGCACCTCGCCCACGCGCTCGCCGGTCTCGAGGTCGTGCACGGTGATCTCGCTGATGGCGTGGCGGGTCCAGCCCACCAGCATGACCGGGCGTTCGAGGTCGTCGAGGATCGCGAAGTCGCTCAGCACCGCCTCGGGATCCTCGGGGACGAGGTCGCGCCAGGTCTCGAACCCCGGCGCGGCCGGGTCGGCGAGGCACACCCTGCCCCGCGGCGCGTCGCGGTCGGTGTGGACGTAGAGGCGGCCGTCGCGGCCGAACACCAGCGCCGACTGCGCGTCCACGCCCTCCTGCACCACCCGCAGCTCGGGCCGGTCGGCGGGGGACTCCGTCAGGTCGGCCACCCAGATGTCGTTGCGCGGCGCGGTGCCCTCGTGCGCCGAGACCTGCAGCCAGCGCCCGTCACGCGAGACGGAGACGCCGTAGTAGTTGGTCAGCTTCAGGCCCTGCCCGAAGATCATCACGTCGTCCTCGGTGGAGGTGCCGACGCGGTGGAGGTAGACGCGGCGGTGGAACTGCGTCTCGTTCTCCGGCACCTCGGTGCTCGGCAGCCGGCGCACGTAGTAGAACGCCTCCCCGCCGGGCAGCCAGGCGACGGGGGAGTAGCGGCAGCGGTCGATGGGCCCCTCGACGCGCTCTCCCGTCGCGACGTCCATGATGTAGAGGACCGACTCCTCGTTGCCCCCCACCGAGATCTGGTAGGCGAGCAGGCGGCCCTCCTTGTCGGGCTGCACCGCGTCGAGCGTGGTCAGACCGGAGGGGTCGATCTCGATGGGGTCGATCAGCGCCCGCTCGGTGCCGTCGGGCTCGACGACGTAGTAGACGGCGTGCTCCTGGTCGGGGGTGCGGCGCGAGAAGAAGTGGCGCCCGCCGCGCCAGGCCGGCACGCCCACCGAGCCCGACCTGAGCAACTCGGCGATGCGGCTCTTGAAACGCTGCGGACCGCGCTCCCGGCCGAACAGCTCGGCCTGCGCGAGCAGCCATCCCTTGGTCTCGGGACCGTCGGGGTCCTCGAGCCACCGATAGGGGTCGGGCACGGGTGTTCCGTGCAGGATGTCACTGGTTTCTTCGCGTCGTGCGGTCGGGTACGGCTCTCGCGTCATGCCAGGAACCCTATGCCAACGGGGATGCGTAAAGCGCTGGTCGAGCGGGCATAAAACGTACCGTGCGTCCCTTTAGTCAGTCCGCCGGATGCTTTTGGGGTGGCGGGGACCACGGTACAAACGCCAGACTTGGTGACAGGACGGTGCCGTGGTGACCATCCGCTGGGCCGTCCGGCGGAGGTCCACGTGACGGAAGCACGAGTGCCCCAGGAGGGCCCGACAGGCGGGACATGCCGCGGCATGTCCCCTTTGATACGCGCGCAGCAGGGAGAGGCCCGATGATGCGCCAAGTCCTGCTGCTCAACGCCACCTACGAGCCGCTGACCACCCTCTCGCTGCACCGGGCCATCGTGCTGGTGCTGCGGGAGAAGGCCGACGTCGTGCACCGCGACGGCCGGGGCGCGGTGCTGCGTTCCGCGAGCCGTACGCTCGACGTGCCTTCGGTGATCAGGCTCCGCAGATATGTCCGCATTCCCTACCGGTCGCGCATCCCTCTGACCAGGGCCGCTCTCATGCGACGCGACGACTACCGCTGCGCCTACTGCGGGCAGCGGGCCGAGACCATCGACCACGTCATCCCGCGGTCCAGGGGAGGCACGCACACCTGGGAGAACTGCGTCGCCTCCTGCACGACCTGCAACCACAGGAAGGCCGACAAATACCTGGAGGAGCTGGGGTGGACGCTCCGCGTCAGCCCGGCGGTGCCACGGGGCGCCCACTGGAGGCTCATCGGCGCCTCGCTCGTCGGAGACCCGCAGTGGGCGCCCTACCTCGAGGCCGCGGCCTGAAAGGTTTTGATGCGGAGGTTCGCGTCCTGACACCATGAGCAGGCATGTGGACCTTCACCTCAGAGGTTGAGGAATACGCCGCGGTCGCCGAGCCCTTCCTGCTCGGCGACCCGGTGCGCAACACCGTCCCGCTGACCGTCCTCGCCAACCTGCGTGCGGGCATGCCCGCCAAGGACCCGCTCTTCGGCTGGTGGACGGTGGACGGCGAGGTTCGCGGCGCGGTCTTCCGCACCCCGCCGCATCCCATCGGCCTGTTCTCGATGCCCGTCGAGGCCGTCGCGCCCCTGGTCGAGGCGCTCGACCGCGAGCTGCCCGCGCTCGTGGGCCCCGTCGAGCTGACCTCCGAGGCCATCCGGCTGCTCGGGAAGCCCGGCAGGGCGGTGTCGGAGCGGCTCTACCGCCTCGGCGCGCTCACCGTGCCCGACGTGCCGGGCCGGGGCAGGGTCGCCGTCCCGGGCGACTTCCCGCTGCTGGTGAGCTGGTATCACGCGTTCCACGACGAGGTGGCGATGCCCGCGGCCGACCTGGCCGAGCGGGCGGCGCAGCGGCTGGCGCGCCGCGAGCTGTTCGTGTGGGAGATGGACGGGGCGCCGGTCTCGTTCGCCGGGTTGTCACCGGCGGCCGGCGGGGTCTGCCGCATCGGGCCCGTCTACACACCGCCTTCGTGCCGCAGGCGCGGCTACGGCGCCGCCGTCACGGCGTTCGCCAGCCAGACGGGCCTGGCCGAGCGGTGCGACCATGTCGTGCTCTTCACCGACCTCGACAACCCGACGAGCAACGCCATCTACCAGGCCATCGGCTACGAGCCGGTGTCCGACTACGCGCATCTCACCTACTGACGGCCGGGCGCGGCGGCCCTTGGTGGCCGCACGGCGGCCGGAGGTAGACTCGGCGCATGCCGCGATACGACTTCCGCTGCCGCGCCTGCGGCTCCACGTTCGAGGTCTCCCGCTCCATGTCGGCCGCCAACGACCCGGCCGCCTGCCCCGAGGGCCACGACGACACGGTGAAGCTGCTGTCCACGGTGTCCATGACGGGCGGCGCGGCCGCACCCCAGGGCGGCGGCGGTTGTTGCGGCGGAGGCTGCTGCTCCTCCTGAGCGTCACGCCCCGGTGGCATCGACGGTCGCGCCCGGCCGGCATCCCGGATGCCCATGCCAGCAGGACGGCGAGATCCTCCGGGGCCTGCCGCCACCGGCCCGGCGGCCGGGGACGACAGGTCGAATCGGTGGTGAGGTTCCTACGCGGCCCTGGCGCGCTTGCGGCGCTGGAACGGCAGGAACCGGTCGGCGAGATGCGGTCGGGACGGCGTGAGCGTGGGCTCGACCGCGATGATCCGGTCGAACCTGAACGCCCTGATGGCCCGGCGCATCCTGCACACGCCGACCAGATACCAGTATTCGCGGTGGACCAGGCAGGTCACCGGCTCGACGTCGCGCGCGGTGACGGTGCCGTAGGCGTCGCGGTAGTGGAGGCGGATCATGAGGCGGCTGGTGATGGCGTCGGCCATGAGCCTGGCCCGGGAGGCGACGTCGACGGGCAGCGGCTCGGTGAGGGTCGCGAGGGTGGTGGAGATGACGTCGTCGTCGAGCTCCAGGTGCTCGAGTGCGTGCTGCAGGCCACGCCTGGCGGTGACGGCCTGCGGGCCCGCTCCGAGGTGGGCGAGGGAGAGGGCGAGGGCGGCGATCTCGGCGGTCGTCAGCGGGCGAGTATCGTGCTTCACGACTGTCGTCATACCCCAAGAATACGGACGACCACTGACAATTTTCGAAAATCTGTGCGGCGAGGGAAGAGCCTGTACGGCAGGCGAGAACCCGGTCGCCTGCCGTACAGGGGCAGCGCTTATCGCGACAGCTGCGACAGGTCGCGCGAGGCGCCCGTGGACGCGGACGTCGTCATCGCCGCGTAGGCCTGCAGCGCCACGCTGACCGGCCGGTCGCGGTCGCGCGGGCGGAAGCGACCCAGCTCGGCCAGCAGCCGCTCGCGCCGGGCCGCCAGCTCCGCCTCGGCCACCCGCAACTCCATCGACCGGTTGGGGATGTCGATGTCGATGATGTCGCCGTCTTCGACCAGCGCGATCGTGCCGCCCTCGGCCGCCTCTGGCGAGGCGTGGCCGATCGACAACCCCGAGGTGCCGCCGGAGAAGCGCCCGTCGGTGACGAGGGCGCACGCCTTGCCCAGGCCCCTGCCCTTGAGGAAGGAGGTCGGGTAGAGCATCTCCTGCATGCCGGGCCCGCCCTTGGGGCCTTCGTAGCGGATGACCACCACGTCGCCCTCCTTGACGCGCCCGCCCAGGATGCCCTCGACGGCCTGCTCCTGCGACTCGAACACCACCGCGGGCCCGCTGAACTTCCAGATCGACTCGTCGACCCCTGCGGTCTTCACGACCGCGCCGTCACGCGAGATGTTGCCGTAGAGGACGGCCAGCCCTCCGTCGGCGGTGTAGGAATGCTCCATGTCGCGGATGCACCCCTCGGCCCGGTCGAGGTCGAGGGAGTCCCAGCGGTTGTCCTGCGAGTAGGCCTTGACCGTGCGCACGTTGCCGGGCGCCGCGTGCCACAACTCCACGGCCTCCGGCAGGACCGACGGCGAGCGCACGTCCCAGCGGGCCAGCACGTCGGCGAGCGTGCCGCCGTTGACCGTGGACACGTCGCGGTGCAGCAGGCCGGCCCGGTCGAGCTCGCCCAGGATGGCCGGGATGCCGCCGGCGCGGTGCACGTCCTCGACGTGGAACTTGCTGGTGGCAGGGGCGACCTTGCACAGGCACGGCACCCGCAGCGACAGCTCGTTGATCTCCTTGAGGCCGAAGTCGACCTCGGCCTCGCGGGCCGCGGCCAGGATGTGCAGGATCGTGTTGGTCGAGCCGCCCATCGCCACGTCGAGGGTCATGGCGTTCTCGAACGCCTCGCGGGTCGCGATCGAGCGCGGCAGCACCGACTCGTCGTCTTCCTCGTAGTAGCGGCGGCTGATCTCCACCAGCTGCCGGCCGGCGTCCTCGAACAGCTTCTTGCGGGCCTTGTGCGTGGCCAGGATCGTGCCGTTGCCGGGCAGCGCGAGGCCGATCGCCTCGGCCAGGCAGTTCATCGAGTTGGCGGTGAACATGCCGGAGCAGGAGCCGCACGTCGGGCAGGCGGCCTCTTCCATCTTCAGCAGGTCGGCGTCGGAGACGGACTCGTCGGCGGCGGCGATCATCGGGTCGATCAGGTCGAGCTTCCTGCCCGGCGTCTTGCCGGCCTCCATGGGCCCGCCGGAGACGAAGATCGTCGGGATGTTCAGCCGGAACGCCGCCAGCAACATGCCCGGCGTGATCTTGTCGCAGTTGGACACGCAGATCAGCGCGTCGGCGCAGTGGGCGTTGACCATGTATTCGACGGCGTCTGCGATCAGCTCGCGCGAGGGCAGGGAGTAGAGCATGCCGCCGTGGCCCATCGCGATGCCGTCGTCGACCGCGATCGTGTTGAACTCGCGGGGGATGCCGCCGGCCTCCCTGACGGCCGACGCCACGACGTCGCCGACCTCGCGCAGATGCACATGGCCGGGAACGAACTGCGTGAAGCTGTTGGCCACCGCGATGATGGGCTTGCCGAAATCGCCCCCGGCTACGCCGGTCGCCCGGAGCAGGGCCCGGGCACCGACCATGTTCCTGCCGTGGGTGACTGTACGTGACCTGAGGGCCGGCATTGCGCTTCTCCCATCGCTAGCAAGTCTTCACATGTTACGGCCACCCGCCCGGCAACTGAGACGTCTGTCCATGCATCGGACTGCCGCCGGCCGCCCGCGTCACGACGAGGAGCGGGCGGGGCGCACGAAGAGGCCGCTCCGAAGGGCGTTCAGCCTGCGGCGATGGGAGAGAGGCCGCCGGCCGAACGCGAAGCCGCCGGGTGGCTCAGTCTTCGCCGTAGCGGGCCGGGAGCACCTGGGCGGCGATGTCGTAGATCCGGTCGATCTCGCCCTCGGTCAGCGCCCGCTCGCGCTTGGTGATCCACTTGCGGGCGCGGTCACCCTGGTAGACGTCCACGCCGCGGATCGTCATGATCTTCCAGGGCACCTGCGGCCCGTAGATGGCAAGGGAGGGCACGACCGAGACCTCGCGGCCGAACAGCTTGCTGATCAGCTCGCTCGCCTGCGACGCCTCCCACTTGGCCTCGTTGATGCGGGGCTTCATGTCGAACGGCCCGTGGAAGAGCTTCTTGCCCATTTGCACGCGCACGGGCAGCCGCTTGTCCCACTTCTCGGAGTCGACCGCGTAGACGCCCGTCGGGCCCACGACGAGGTGGTCGATCTGGGCCTCGCTGTCCGGGATCGCCCTGGCGTGCAGCGTGCGGTAGCCGTTGCGCTCGAGCTTGCGCAGCTGCGCCTCGGTGCGACGCTCGGCCACGGACGTGCGCCGCCACGCGGGCACGGAGGAGTTGGATCGCGCCCGATAGATCGCCTCCGCGATGGCCGCGAGCACGCCCGCGGTCACGCCGGCCCGCCAGTCGCCCACGAGGAAGCCCGCGACGAGGCCGACGACCACCGCCAGGATCGCGCGGTTGCGCAGGCGGCGGACCCGCGGCTGCTGCAGCAGGCTGCGCACGGACACGCGCTTGACCGGCGCGTATGTGGAGGTGGGCGCCGAAGGCTTCGCGGCGGCGGTCTGCTCGCTTTCTGGCTTGTCGCTCACCCAGATGGGTGACGCGTTGTGACCGTCTTCTCGCTGGATGTCGGAGTCCACGTAACTCACCGTAGCCCGGGGGTTCGATCGATTCCTAGTGTTGCCGTGTCCATAGTTTTATGGCCCAGCTCATCGTGTTCCACGCGTGTTTTCCGGGTATGTCTTACGTTCTTCTCTAGAGATGCCCAGGGGCCTGTTGAAGATCCTAACGTGGCGTGGGGCCTACTGATCATGTGTTGTGTGCCGGACACCCCGTGACGGGTCTGGCCGGACCCGCCGCAGCGGTTTACGGTCAGGGTGTGAACAGCGCGGCGGAGATTCTGCTCTTGCTCATCGGGGTGTCCATGGGGCTGTTCGTGCTGATCAGCCTGCTGGTCATGGTGCCTGGCCGGGCGCCACGGCGCCGGGAGGGATCGTGGCCGGTGTGGGTCGGCGGGCCGTCAAGGAGCGAGCGCGGGGTGAGCACGTCCGCGCTGGTGCTGGCTGACCGGGTGGCGCACTGGGCGGACGTTCCCGAGCACGACTGGGTGGCCGCCGCCGAGACGGCCGAGCCGGGCAGGCGCGTCGGCGGCGCGTCCGCGGGGTGGTGAGGTGACGATGCGCGGACTGACCGCCCCACAGGCCGACGACATCAGGAAGGCCGTGCAGGCCGCCGAGCAACGAAGCGGCCTGCGGTTCGGGTTGTTCATCGGCCGGCCGGAGGGCTCGAGGCGGCACTTCGCCGAGCGCCTGCACGCCGCCCTGGGCGACGAGGCCGCCGGCGCCGTGGTGATCTTCGTGGATCCCGTGGGGCGGGCGCTGGAGATCGTCACCGGCGACACCGCCCGGCTCCGGCTGCCCGACAGCGCCTGCCGGCTGACCGCGATGTCGATGGCCACCTCTTTCAGCGCGGGCGACCTGGTGGGCGGCCTGTTGTACGGCATAGCCGCCCTCGCGGAGCAGGCCGCGGCCCGCCACTGACCCACGGCCGGGGCTTCAGCCGCGTTCGAGGAGGCTGACGATGTGCCGGCTGACCCCGTCGAGCAGGGTCGCCGGCTCGATCGGGGCGTCGGCGACGGCCGAGAACAGCGCGGGCAGCCCCGGCAGCGGGAACCCGTCGTCCTTCAGCGCCGCCGATCCGATGGCGTTCTTGTCGAGCCCGGCCCGGCTGCGCTCCCACGCGTCGAGCACCTCCTCCGGCGACGGCACCCCGAATCCGTGCCCCACCGGCGCCGCGTGGCGCAGCCGGACGAGCGGGGTCTCGGCGAAGGCCAGGGCCGTGCGGGCGCGCAGCTGGAGCTCGGCCCGCGGCTCCGGCTCGATCCAGTCCATGGCCGTGCACGGGTTGCGGCAGGTGGCGACGCACACGGCGAGCGCGCCGGCGACCTGGCTGTGCTGGCGGTCGAAGTAGGCTCGCCAGCCCTCGCCCGGCTCGGCCGACACCCGCAGCGTCCGGTTGGTGGCCGACTGCTCGGACTTCGTGTGGTCGCACTCCCGGTCGCCGATCACGCCGAACCTGCTGCCCGCCACGCTCAGCGCCTCGGGCCAGCGCGCGGGGTCGCCCGCGTGGCCGAGTTGCGGCTCGAAGGCCAGCAGCGGCAGGTATTCGCTGGCGATGTGCACCGCGGCGATCATCGGGCTCAGCTCGCGCCTGTGCCACCGTACGGAGATCACCTCGAGCAGCAGCTCGTACGCGGGCCGCAGGGACTCCAGCGCTCCGCGCGGCTGCTCGCGCGGGGTCTGCGGCATGTGACAGGCTCGCGCGCGCCGCCGCAGGTCGGCGGGCACCACCCGGGCCTCGGCCGCGAAGTCCTCGGCGTCGAGCGAGAGCAGCCGTTGACCGAACTCGCACACCTCGGCGATGTCGGCTGCGGGTGCCAGCGCACCGAGGTCGGCGAAGGCATAACGGCGGGCAAGGGCGACAAAAAGGTCACGAGTCGAGTCCACGCGAAGACTTTCTCACGTTCGGCGAGCCGCTAAGGACGCCGGCGCTGCAGGCCTGTCACGGGCACGGGGCCCGGACGCACTGGATCTCGCCCGGAGGCGGCGGCCGGGAGATCGTGGGCTCAGACGTCGGCTCCTCGGGGACCTCGGTCGTGGGCTCCTCGGTCGGCTCGGGCTGGGGAGTGGTCGGCGAGACGGTCGGGGTCTCGGTCTCGGTCTCGGTGGCAGTGACCGTCGGGGTGGGCGTCGGCAACGCCGTGGTGGAGCGGGAGGGCCTGGGGTTGGAGGTGCGCTTGGCCGGCGGCACCGGCTGCTTCGTGGTGGCCGAAGGCGACGGCGAGGTCGCCATGGCCGTGGCGGTGACGGTCGGCGGCTCCATCCGGCCCACCGTCGTGGGCGTCACCGGACGCAGCCAGATGAATCCCGCCACCGCCGCGGACACCGCCACGGCGGCGGTGATGGTGAGCACCGCCCGCACCGGGCGGCGGCGGCGCGGCACGGGCAGCGTGGTGGGAGAGGTCAGCGCCCTGCGCGCGGCCTCGGCCATCAGCGCGGCCGACGGCCAGCGCACCTCGGGCGTCTTCTCCAGCGCCCGCTCCACCACCTGCCGCGGCCCGGCCGGCACGTCGGCGGGCAGGCGCGGGACGGGGGAGTTGAGGTGCTTGAAGATGATCTGTACGGGCGTGTCACCCCGGAACGGCAACTGCCCGGTCAGGCACTCGTACGCCACCACGCCCAGGGCGTAAACGTCGACCGCGGGGGTCACGTCGCTGCTGGTGGCCATCTCGGGGGCGCAGTAGCCGGCCGAGCAGAGCATCGTGCCCGTGGCCGTCAGATGCCCCGCGGAGGCGGAGTGGGCGATGCCGAAGTCGGTGAGCGCCACGCTGCCGTCGGGCCTGATCATGAGGTTGGCCGGCTTGACGTCGCGGTGGACGATGCCCTGCGCGTGGGCGGCGGCCAGCGCGTCGCCCACCTCGGCGACCAGCCGCATGGTGACCTCCGGGCCGAGCACTCCGCGCCGCAGCACGTGGTCGAGCGACTCGCCCTCCACGTATTCCATGACCAGGAAGCTCACCTGGCGGCCGTCGACCTCGCTGACGCCGTAGTCGTAGACGTCGACCACACCGGGATGCCGGAGCGTGGCCATGGCCCTGGCCTCGTTCTGGAAACGCTGGGTGAAGGAGGGGTTCTCGGTGAGCGCGGGCATGAGCACCTTGACCGCCACCGCGCGCCCGAGAACCGTGTCGTCGGCACGCCAGACCTCGCCCATGCCGCCGCCGCCGAGACGGCCGGTCAGCACGTAGCGATCATTGAGCGTGGTCCCGGCGCCTAGCACGTACTTGAGGCTAACATCGCCGGTGCGCCGCCATGGCCAAGTCGGCGCAGCTCGCAGGCCCCCGCCGGGACGGCGGGGGCCTGCGGCGGGCGCGTCAGGTGGCGGCGTCCGTCTTCCGGTTGCGCAGGGCCCTGCTCACGCCGTCGGCGCCCTCGAGGATCAGCCGGCGCAACGCCTGCGGCGGCTCCTCGTCGGCGAGGTAGCGCTCCGCCGCCTCGACGGTCGCCGGCTCGATGAGCAGCGCGGGGAAGCATCCCACGGCGAACGTGGACGCCTGGTCGAACGTCCACTCCTTGTAGATCCGTCCCACCTCGGCGAAGTATTTCTCGCGGTAGGGGTCGAGCAGCTCGGGGTGGCGGGGGTCCTGGAAGCCGCCGATGGTCGTACGGGCGATGTGGTTGGCCAGCTCGCCGCCCACGATCCGGTCCCACGCGGCGGCCTTGGCCTCGGCGGTCGGGATCGCGGCCCGGCAGTGCGCGGCCGAGCGCTCACCCGTCGCCGTAGGGTCGAGCTCCAGCTCGGCGTCGATGTCCGGCTCGGTCAGGCGGCCGCAGGAGACGAGCGCGTGCACGAGCGACCAGCGCAGGTCGGCGTCGACGGTCAGGCCATCGGGGACGGCCGAGCCGTCGAGGATGCTCTGCAGCAGGTCGAGGTCCTCGTCGGAGCCGGCCACGGGTGCGAACGCCTGGAGGAAGGCGAGCTGGTGGTCGGAGCCCGGCTCGGCGGAGGCGAGCAGCGCGCGCAGCTTGCCGGCCAGCAGCTCAAGGCCCTCCTGCCGCCACGCCGGGTCGGCGTACTGCTGCACGGCCATGCGCGCCTGCCGCAGCACCGCCTGGAGGACGGTGATGTCGGAGACCGTTTCCACGCCCGAGACGACCAGCCTGACGTAGTCGCGCGTGGACATCTCGCCGTCGCGGGTCATGTCCCAGGCCGCGGACCAGCACAGGGCCCTCGGCAGCGACTCGGTGAACGCGGCGATGCCGCCGTCGACCAGCGTCTTCAAGGAGCGCTCGTCGAGGCGGATCTTGGCGTAGGTCAGGTCGTCGTCGTTGATCAGCACGAGGTCGGGCTGCTCCTCGCCGACGAGCTGGGCCACGTTCGTACGGGCGCCCACCACGTCGAGCTCCACCCGCTTCGTACGGGTCAGCTCCCCGCCGGCCATGGAGTACAGGCCGATGGCGACCCGGTGGGAGCGCAGCGTCGGGTGGTCGGCCGGCGCCTCCTGCAGCACCTCGAACCGGGTGAACCGGCCTCCTGACACCTCGAACGAGGGCCGCAGCGTGTTGACCCACGAGGTCTCCAGCCACTCCTTCGACCAGGACGACAGGTCACGGCCCGACGTGCGCTCCAGCGCGGTGAGCAGGTCCTTCAGCTCGGTGTTGCCCCAGGCGTGCTCGGCGAAGTAGTCGCGCACGCCGGCGAGGAAGTTGTCCAGGCCCACGTAGGCGACGAGCTGCTTGAGCACCGAGGCGCCCTTGGCGTAGGTGATGCCGTCGAAGTTGACCTCGACCGCCTGCATGTCGGGGATGTCCGCGGCGATCGGGTGGGTCGAGGGGAGCTGGTCCTGGCGGTAGGCCCAGGCCTTCTCCACGTTGGCGAAGGTCGTCCACGCGCCCTTGCCCCACCGCGTGGCCTCGGCCTGGGCGAGCACGGACATGTAGGTGGCGAACGACTCGTTCAGCCACAGGTCGTCCCACCAGCGCATGGTGACGAGGTCGCCGAACCACATGTGCGCCATCTCGTGCAGGATCGTCTCGGCGCGCCGCTCGACGACCGCGTCGGTGACGCGGGAGCGGAAGACGTAGTCCTCCAGGAGCGTCACGCAGGCGGCGTTCTCCATGGCGCCGGCGTTGAACTCGGGCACGAAGAGCTGGTCGTACTTCCCGAAGGGGTAGCGCACCCCGAACACCCGGTGGAAGAAGTCGAAGCCCTGCTTGGTGACCTCGAAGATGTTGTCCGCGTCGAGGTGGCCGGACAGCGAGGCCCGGCAGTAGACGCCCAGCGGGATGCCATCGTGCTCGGAGGTCACCTTGTGGTACGGGCCGGCCACCAGCGCGGTGATGTAGGTGGAGATGACCGGGGTGGGCGCGAACTGCCAGCGCCTGGCGGCGGGCACGGCGCCGTGCTTGCCCGCCTGCTCGGGCAGCTCCTCCACGCCGGTGGCGGTGGCGTTGGAGATGACCTCCCAGCCGGCCGGGGCCAGCACGGTGAGCTGGAAGGTCGCCTTGAGGTCGGGCTGGTCGAAGCAGGCGTACATGCGGTGCGCGTCGGCCGTCTCGAACTGGCTGTGCAGGTAGACGTTCTTGTCGACCGGGTCGACGAAGCGGTGGAGCCCCTCGCCGGTGCGCATGTAGGAGCAGTCGGCGTCCACGCGCAGCTCGTTGGCCTCGGCGAGCGAGGGCAGCGGGAAGCGCCCGGCGGCGGCGTCGTAGCTCGCCACGTCGAGCTCCTCGCCGTTGAGCACGACCTTGCGCACGCGGGCGCCGTGCAGGTCGATGAAGGTGGACGCGCCCGGGCTGGTGCTGGCGAAGCGGACCGTCGTGACGCTCTCGAAGCGCTCGTCCCCCTCCGTCAGGTCGAGTGCGACCTCGTAAGACTCGACCTTCAGCAGCCGGGCGCGCTCACGGGCCTCGTCTCGGGTCAGGTTGCCTGCCAAGTTGCGCTCCTTTTCACCGCTTCGTAGAAGTTTGTCGGTATCCTGCCACGGCGGGAATAGGACCCGAACCACCTCAGGTTATGGCCCCACGTGACTGAAAAGATTCCCGTGGACCTGTGGTTCGACCCATCCTGCCCCTTCGCGTGGGTGACGTCACGGTGGCTGATCGAGGTGGCGAAGGTTCGCCCCATCGAGCCGCGCTGGCGCATGATGTCGCTTCACATCCTCAACGAGGACAAAGACGTCTCCGACGACTACCGCGAGCGCGCCGCCCGGGCCATGGGGTCGGTCAGGGTGGTGGCGGCCGCCGCCGCCAAGCACGGCGAGCAGGCCGTCGGCGAGCTCTACACCGCTCTCGGCACGCTGCTGCACAACGAGGGCAGGAGCAAGGAGCCCGAGCGGCTGCGCGAGACCGTCGAGGCCGCGCTCGAGCGGGCCGGCCTCGACACGAGCCTCGTCGAGGCCATGCACTCCGAAGAGTGGGACCCGACCATCCGCGCCTCCCACGACGAGGGCATCACGCTCGTCGGCCAGGAGGTCGGCACGCCCATCATCCGCCTCGGCGCCAACGCCTTCTTCGGGCCCGTGATCACCCGCATCCTCCGAGGTGAGGACGCGGGCAAGCTGTGGGACGGCGTGCTGGCGGTCACCGCGTACGAGGACTTCTTCGAGCTGAAGCGCACGCGCACCAAACGCCCGCAATTCGACTGACGTTTCCGTCTATGCCCTTTGCGTCGTCTTACGCTGGCGGTGGAATAAAGCCGGCGGTGGTGGAGAAGGCTCATCCCGACCAGGGATGAGCCCTTTCATTACCGTGTCAAGCGCTGTCAAGATGGTGCCATGCGTCAGCTCTATATCGGCGGCTCCTGGACCGCCTCGACTTCGGACGAGTCCATCGAGGTTGCGAACCCGGCCACGGAAGAGATCATCGACCGCGTCCCCGCGGGCACGCCCGGCGACGTGGATGCGGCCGTGCAGGCGGCCAGAAGAGCCTTCCCCCGATGGGCGGAGACCCCCGCCGCCGAGCGCGGGAAGCTGCTCGGCGACGCCGCTGACCTGCTGAGACAGCGATCTGATGAGATCGCCAAGACGATCGCCACCGACATGGGCGCGCCGCTCGGCTTCGCGCTCAAGGTGCAGACGCTCATGCCCGCGACCGTGCTGTCCTCCTACGCGCGCCTGGCGGAGAGCCATCCGCGCGAGTCGCGGGCCGGCAACTCGCTGGTGCTCAAGGAGCCGGTCGGGGTGGTGGCGGCGATCACGCCGTGGAACTATCCGCTGCACCAGATCATCTGCAAGGCGGGTCCCGCGCTGGCCGCCGGTTGCACCGTGGTGCTGAAGCCGAGCGAGGTGGCGCCGCTCGCGGCGTACGCGCTGGCGGAGATCTTCGACGAGGTCGGTCTGCCCGCGGGCGTGTTCAACCTGGTGAGCGGGCGTGGACCGGTGGTCGGGGAGGCCATGGCCGCCCACCCTGACGTCGACATGGTGTCGTTCACCGGCTCGACCGGCGCGGGCCGGCGGGTGGCCTCGCTCGCGGCCGAGTCGGTCAAGCGCGTTGCGCTCGAGCTGGGCGGCAAGTCAGCAAATATCATCCTTCCCGATGCCGACCTGCCCCTGGCTGTCAAGGTGGGCGTGGCCAACTGCTTCGTCAACGCCGGCCAGACCTGCTCGGCGTTGACCCGCATGATCGTCCACCGCGACCAGTACGACGAGGCCGTGCGGCTGGCCGTCGAGACGGCGCGCGGCTACACCGTCGGCGACCCCTTCGACGAGTCGACCAGAATCGGCCCGCTGGTGTCGGCGACCCAGCGCGAGCGCGTCGTCCGCTACATCAACAGGGGCCAGGAGGAAGGCGCCAGACTGGTCGCAGGCGGCACCGAGCAGCCTCACGAACGGGGCCACTACGTCGAGCCGACCGTGTTCGCGGGTGTGGAGCCGGGCATGACGATCGAGCAGGAAGAGATCTTCGGCCCCGTGTTGACGCTGATCCCGTACACGACCGAGGACATGGCCGTCGAGATCGCCAACGGCACGAAGTACGGCCTGGCCGGAGCCGTCTGGGCGGGCACCGAGGAACACGCCGTGTCGGTCGCCCGCAGGCTCCGCACGGGCCAGGTGGCCGTCAACGGCGGCCGGTTCAACCCGATGGCCCCGTTCGGCGGCTACAAGCAGTCGGGCGTGGGCCGGGAACTCGGCGAGTACGGGCTCGAGGAGTTCCTGGAGATCAAGGCGCTGCAGCTGTAGCCGCCTGAGGTGCCGCGCCGGCGGGTCAGACGAGCAGCCCGCCGGTGGCGTGCACGTTGTGGCCGGTGACCCAGCGCCCGTCCGGCCCCGCCAGGAAGGCGACCACGGCGGCGAGGTCGTCTGGCCTGCCGAGACGCCGCAGCGCGGTCAACGCCTCCGTCTGCTCCAGCGCCTCCGGCGGGTTGGCGCCGTGCAGCATGTCGGTGTCGGTCGCGCCGGACGAGACGACGTTCACGGTGATGCCCCGCCCGCCCAGCTCGCGCGACGCCACCTTGGCGAACTGCTCGACCGCCCCCTTGCTGCCGCAATAGAGCATCAGACCGGGCGCGGGCACCTGGGTGTTGAGCGTCGAGATGGTGATGATCCGCCCGCCGTCGCGCATGACGCGGCCCGCCCACTGCGTGGCCAGGAACACCGCCCGGGTGTTCACCGCGAAGACCCGCTCGTAGTCGTCGCCGGTGATGTCGGCCAGCGGCTTGCTCAGGCTCAGCGCGGCGTTGTTGACGAGGATGTCAAGCCCGGGCAGCCGCGCCTCCGCCTCGGCGAACAACCGCTCGAGATCGTCCTCGTCGCCCAGATCGGCGCGTACGGCGTGTGCCCCCGTCTCCTTGGCCACCTGCAGCGCCGCCTCTTCGGAGCGCTCGTAGCAGAAGACGACCTGCGCCCCGTCGCCCGTCAACCGCTCCACGACGGCCCGGCCGATGCCTCTGGAGCCGCCGGTGACCAGTGCGCCTTTTCCTGAAAGTACGCTCATGCGGCCAACCTACGCCCTGAGCATGATCTCGCGGGCTTCGTTTCTGGGGAGGCGGTCGACGTACAGCTTGCCGTCCAGATGCTCGGTCTCGTGCTGGAAGCAGCGCGCCAGCGATCCGCGCGCCTTGACGCGCACGGGCCGCTGCAGCCGGTCGACGCCCTCGACGGTGACGCCCGCGGCCCGCGCGACAGGGGCGTAGATCGGCTGGCCCGTGCGGCGGTCGGGCACCGACAGGCAGCCCTCCTCGTCGAGCGCCTCCTCCGGGTCGTCGACGGTCAGCCGCGGATTGACCACGTGACCCTTGCGCCCGCTGATGTCGTAGACGAACAACCTCCGTGACACGCCGATCTGGGGGCCCGCCAGGCCGACGCCGTTGACCGCGTACATCGCCTGGAACATCTCGTCGATCAGCCGGCGCAGGTCGCGGTCGAAGTCGGTGACGGGATCGGCGGTCGTGCGCAGCACCGGATCGCCGATGATGCGGATCTCGCGCATACGATTTCTGCTTTCGTAAGGACTGGACAGCGGAACAGGTCCTTACTCTACAAGAGGGCCTGATCGGCGAGGGCTGTGGAAGACTGGTCATGTGCGTGTCTACATCGGTGCCGACCATGCCGGCTATGAGCTGAAGAACCACCTCGTGTCCTGGCTCAAGGACCACGGTCACGACGTGATCGACTGCGGTCCCTTCGTCTACGACGCGGAGGACGACTATCCCGCGTTCGTCCTGCGCGCGGCCGAAGGCGTCTCGGGCGACCCCGGCAGTCTGGGGGTGGTCATCGGAGGCTCGGGCAACGGCGAGCAGATCGCCGCCAACAAGGTGCGCGGCATCCGCGCGGCACTGGCCTGGAGCGAGGAGACGGCCGCCCTGGCCCGCGAGCACAACAACGCCAACGTCGTCAGCGTCGGCGCGCGCATGCACGCCCTCGACGAGGCGACCAGGTTCGTGGAGGTCTTCCTGACCACGTCGTTCTCCGGCAGCGAGCGCCACAGCAGGCGGATCGCCCAGCTCGACACCTACGAGACGATCGGCCAGCTGCCCTCCCTGCCCTAGGAGCTGTTTCTCGGATCAGGTTCGGAGCCAGATGACGAGGGCGGCCAAGGTGACGGTGCCGAGGAAGATGTAGGCGCGCTTGTCGTATCGCGTGGCCACGGCCCGGAAGTTCTTCAGCCGGT
>NZ_JBQQCC010000023.1:0-137998 GCF_052245635.1 Nonomuraea sp. KM88
GAGGCGTTCATTTCGTTGTGTCTTAACTCTTTCAGCCGTTCAAGTCCCTGTCAAATTGACCGGACCTGCACAACCTGCGGAAATTAAGCGCCGCCCCCTTTCGGAGACAACCCCTCTAACTTACCAGGCCGTAGGCGGTTCGGCGAACCGGTCTCCCGACCCAGCAGTCACAGGGGATTGCCGCCGGCCCACGACACAACACGCCAATATCACCGGAGTGAGAGGAGGAGGTTGTGCCGCACCGCGTCGGCTTCTCAAGATTAGCAGCGCTCCGGACCGCTCGGGACTCGTTCGCCGCGCTCTACGGCCACAGATCGATCACGACCGAACATAGACTCCCCACGTGAGCAGCAACACGCCACCAGTGGCGAAGAAGGTCCGGACCGAGCGCATCCATCATGGCGACACCGTCATCGACGAGTACGCCTGGCTGAGCAACAAGGAAGATCCCGATACCACCGCCTATCTGGAGGCGGAGAACGACTTTCTCAAGAAGGAGACCGCTCACCTCTCCGAACTCCAGGAGCAGGTGTTCCAGGAGATCAAGGCCCGCACCCAGGAAACCGACCTGTCGGTGCCGAGCCGTAAGGGCGCCTGGTGGTATTACACGCGCACCGAGGAGGGCAAGCAGTACGCCGTCTCCTGCCGCGTCCCCGCCGACAGTGACGCGCCTCCGGTGATCACGCCGGGCGAGCGGCTCGACCGCGAGCAGGTGATCCTGGACGGCAACGAGCTGGCCGGCGACAGCCCGTTCTTCTCCGTCGGCGCCAGCTCCGTCACCCCTGACGGCTCGATGCTGGCCTACTCGACCGACTACAAGGGCGACGAGCGCTTCACGCTGAGGTTCAAGAACCTCGAGACCGGCGAGGTGCTCCCCGACGAGATCACGGACATCTTCTACGGAGGGGCCTGGTCGGCGGACGGCTCCGCGTTCTTCTACACGCGCGTCGACGACGCCTGGCGCCCCTTCCAGGTCTACCGGCACACCCTGGGAACGCAGGAGGACGTGCTGGTCTACGAGGAGAGCGACGAGCGTTACTGGGTGGGCATCGGGCTGACCAGGAGCGAGCGCTACCTGGTGCTCAGCGCGGGCAGCAAGATCACCAGTGAGGTGCGCGTCCTCGACGCCATGGATCCGTCGGGCGAGTTCAAGGTCGTCCGCCCCAGGAAGACCGGTGTCGAATACGGCGTCGAGCACGCCGGCGACTTCTTCTACGTGCTCCACAACGAGAACGCCGAGAACTTCGAGCTGGCCACCGCCCCGCTCGACGACCCCGGTTCCTGGACGCCGCTGACCGCGCACAGGGACGACACGAGGCTCCTGGAGATCGACGCGTTCTCCGACCACGCCGTGGTGCACTTCCGGCGTGAAGGGCTGACCGGCCTGCGGGTGCTGCCCTACGGCTCCGCCGGCGGCACCTGGCGGGAGCGGGTCGAGGCCTCCGAGCGGAACGCGTACGAGATCGACTTCCCCGAGCCGCTGTACGACGTCGGACCGGCGGGCAACCCCGAGTTCACCACCACGCGGCTCCGGCTGGCGTACACGAGCATGGTCACCCCGCCCAGCGTGTACGACTACGAGCTCCACTCGCACGAGCTGATCCTGCTCAAGCAGCGCCCGGTGCTGGGCGGCTACGACCCGGCCGACTACGAGCAGTTCCGCGACTGGGCCACGGCCGAGGACGGCACGAAGATCCCCGTGTCCATCGTGAAGCGGAAGGACACCGCCAGACCGGCTCCCACCGTGCTGTACGGGTACGGCAGCTACGAGACCTCCATCGACCCCGGCTTCTCGATCCCGAGGTTGTCGCTGCTCGACCGCGGCTTCATCTTCGCCGTCGCGCACGTCAGGGGCGGCGGCGAGCTGGGCCGCCGCTGGTACGAAGAGGGCAAGCTGACCAGGAAGCGCAACACGTTCACCGACTTCGTGGCGGCGGCCGGGCACATGAAGGAGAGCGGCTGGAGCGAGCGGGTCATCGCGAGGGGCGGCTCGGCCGGCGGGCTGCTCATGGGCGCGGCCACGAACCTGGCGCCCGAACTGTTCGCGGGCGTGGTGGCCGAGGTGCCGTTCGTCGACGCCCTGAACACCATCCTCGATCCGTCGCTGCCGCTGACCGTGATCGAGTGGGACGAGTGGGGCGACCCGCTGCACGATCCCCAGGTCTACGCCTACATGAAGAGCTATTCGCCGTACGAGAACGTGGACGGCAGGGCGTACCCGCCGATTCTGGCGATCACGAGCCTGAACGACACGCGCGTCCTCTACCACGAGCCGGCGAAGTGGATCGCGCGGTTGCGGGCGACGGCGGGCGGCGGGCCGTTCCTGCTCAAGACCGAGATGGGCGCGGGGCACGGCGGCCGCAGCGGACGTTACGACGCCTGGCGTGAAGAGGCGTTCGCGCTGGCCTGGATCATCGAGAGGGGCGCGTCATGACGTATCAGGCCGACGACCGGCGTTACGAGCGTCAGCCGTACAACCGCAGCGGCCGCAGCGGGGTGAAGCTGCCGGCGGTGTCGCTGGGCCTGTGGCACAACTTCGGCGACAACCGGCCGATCGACAACGCGCGGGCGATCCTGCGGCGGGCGTTCGACCTCGGGGTGACGCACTTCGATCTGGCCAACAACTACGGTGTCCCGTACGGGTCGGCGGAGCGGAACTTCGGCCGGATCCTGGGCGAGGACTTCGCGCGCCACCGCGACGAGCTGATCATCTCCACCAAGGCCGGCTTCGACATGTGGCCCGGCCCGTACGGCGAGTGGGGTTCGCGCAAATATCTGCTGGCGAGCCTCGACCAGTCGCTGGAGCGCATGGGCCTCGACTACGTCGACATCTTCTACAGCCACCGTCCCGATCCGGACACGCCGCTGGAGGAGACCATGGGAGCGCTCGACCGGGCCGTGCGCTCGGGCAAGGCGCTTTATGCGGGCATCTCCAACTACTCGGCCGAGCAGACCACCCAGGCGGCGCGGATCATGCGCGAGCTGGGCACGCCGCTGCTCATCCACCAGCCGTCCTACTCGATGATCAACCGGTGGATCGAGGACGGGCGGCTGCTCGACGTGCTGGAGGAGGCGGGGATGGGCTGCATCGTGTTCTCGCCGCTGGCGCAGGGCGTGCTGACCGACCGCTACCTCGACGGGGTGCCGGCCGACTCGCGCGCGGCCACCAGCCGTTTCCTGCCGCAGGAACGGATCGACCGCGAGCTGGCGCGCGACCTGAACGAGATCGCGAGGGGTCGCGGGCAGACGCTGGCTCAGATGGCGTTGTCGTGGGCGCTCAGGGATCCGCGGGTGACGAGCGTGCTGATCGGCGCGAGCAGCGTGCGGCAGCTCGAGGACAACGTGGCCTGCGTGGACGGCCCCGCCTTCACCGAGGACGAGCTCGCGGCCATCGACAAGATCACAGGGCCTCGTGCCGCTGGAGGTAGGTGAAGGAGGCCCAGCCGGGCAGCACCGGCAGCCAGAACGTGAGCAGCCGGTGCAGCAGCACGGCCGACGTGGCCAGCTCGGCGGGCAGCCCCGCCACGGTGAGGCCGAGCGCGAGCGCGCCCTCGACCGCGCCCAGCCCGCCGGGTGTGGGTGCGGCCGAGCCGATCGCGTTGGCCGTGAGGTAGACGACGGCGACGGCGGTGAAGCTGAGCTCTCCGCCGAACGCCGCCACGCACGCGTCCAGGCAGACGATGAACGCGATGGTGATCATGAGCGTGCCCAGGCCCGCCTCGATCATCTTGCGCGGCGACTGCAGCACGTCGAGCAGCCGCGGCAGGACGTTGGAGAAGAGTCTGCTCATCCGCGCGGTGACCATCCGGCGCAGCGGCGGCACGCCGAGCACCACCACGACCAGCAGCGCCACCGCGAGCAGCACCACGACCAGCCCGCGCGACGGCGTGAACGCGGTGTTGGTGGTGGAGCCGGTGATGTAGGCGAACAGCAGCAGCAGCGCGATGTGGAAGATCATCATGATGAGCTGGGAGGCGCCCACGCTGGCCACCGCGCTGGCCGGCGAGATGCCGCGCTTCTGCAGGTAGCGGGTGTTGATCGCGACGCCGCCCACCGCCGCGGGCGCGACGAGCTTGACGAACGAGGCCGCGAACTGCACGAGCACCGTACGCCAGAGAGGAAGGTTTTCGGGCACGAACCCGCGCAGCATGCACGCGGCGGCCACGAAGCTCACGAACGAGGCGACCAGCGCCAGCCCCGACCAGGCCCAGTTGGCCGTGGTCACCACCTGGTAGACGTTGACCTGGCTGAGCTGGGACAGCAGGAAGTACGCGGCCAGCGTGCTGGCGATGATGGTGATCAGGGTGCGCGGCCTGAACCGCTCCAGCCGCACCTCTTCGACCTTGCCCTGCGGCTTGAGGGCCACGATGTGCTCGCGGATGCCGGGCAGGACCTGTTTGGCCTTGGCCAGGGCCGCGCGGGTCTCCCTGGTCAGGGCGATGCGCTGGAGCAGCGGCAGGGCGGCGGCCAGCGTGTCGGCCCCCATGACGGCCGCCGCGGCCCTGACCGAGCGCTCGGGGCCGACGCGCAGCGCCAGGTAGGTGAGGAGCTGGGCGACGTCGAGCCTGAGCAGCAGGTCTCCGGCGGCGATCTCGCCGCTGCGCGCGTCGGTGAGCACGACCCGGCCGGCGCCGTCGAGGTGGATGCTGTCGCCGGTGAGCCGGCGGTGCGCCAGGCGCTGGATCTGCAGCAGCCCGACCTGCTCCCAGATCTGGGCGAGCAGGTCGTCGTCGATCTCTTCGTCCGGCACCTCGTCGAGCGGGCGCGTCTCGATGTGCTCGTAGGCGAGCAGCGCGGCCTCCGTGCCGATCTCGCTGGTGCCGAGCAGCCGGGGCGTGCTGGCGCCGGCCGCCTGCGCCGCGTACGCCATGAGCGCCTCGCGTTCGAGCTCGGCGCGCAGCGACCTGATGGCTCTGCGCCTGGTCTCGGAGTGGAGCCTGATGCGCCGCCACAGGCGGTAGGGAAGCCCCGCCACCTGCCGGTCGCGGTCGAGCACGGTGACGTCGAGGCTGCTGCCGTCCTGCAGGCCGATGGCGTAGCGGCGGCTGCCCTGGTGGTCGTCCTCGATGCGGCGGGCCGAGATCGGCGTGAACGACAGCTTGCGCAGCGCGGCCACCACGGCGCTGCCCGGCGGCCTGGTGTTGGGGCTGCCGACGCCGTAGAGGGTGGCGTAGCCGATGGCCATGCCGACCAGCACGGTCACGATGGCGCTCGGCAGCGTGATCTGCCTGCCGGAGAAGAAGGCCAGGATGTAGAGGGCGATCGTGGTCCACATCAGCATCCGCCACGTGGGGCGGCGCGAGATGCGCACGGCGGTGGCGTACGCGATCACCGAGGTGAGCAGCGTGTTCAGCGGCTCGATCTTCCTGTCGCCGGTGAGCAGCACGCGCAGGTCGTCGACGTTGCCCGCGACGAGCCACTGCCCCAGCAGGAACGATCCGGCGATGCCGATGATCGCGGCGATCAGCCCTTCGGCGACGCGCAGCCCGTCGCGGTGGAAGACCCGCTCGACGGCGAAGGCCGTGGGCACGATGAGCACGGCCGCGCCGCCCAGGAACGCGGCGATCCTGCTGAGCAGGGGGACGAGTTCGGCGCCCTCCTTGACGTCGGCCTCGAGGCCGATGAGCGTCTGCTTGGCCACCAGGGCGAGCAGGATCACCGCGCCGAGCACCGCGAGCGTGGCGAAGAACCGCAGCAGGTCGGACGGGCGACGAAGGCGCTGCGGCAGGAGCGGCTCTACGACGTAGACGTCGGTGTCCGCGCGCGACTCGGCCACGGCTGGATCCCCCTCCGCGAGGTCCTCCGTGTCATCTCGTTCCCTGATTTCGGCCACCGACAGTGATTCTGCACCTTCCCGGCTGGACCGTGAGATCTTTAGGTGTTCAGTGTCCTCAAATCAGCCCCCTAGTCCTCGCACCGGGCAGGCTACACGCTGGAGATCCCACCGTTCACCTCCGATTTCCGCGACGTAGGCTGTATGCCATGCCGGGTGATTTGAGAGTTCTGGGGGCGTGTCCGCTGGACTGCCCGGATACCTGTTCCTGGGTGGTCACGGTGAAAGACGGCCGGGCCGCCAGCCTCCGCGGCAACCCCGACCAGCCCTACACCCGGGGCGCGCTCTGCGTGAAGGTCAACCGCTACCTGGAACACACCCGGGCGGACGACCGCATCCTCCACCCGCTGCGCCGCACCGGGCCCAAGGGCTCCGGCCAGTTCGAGCGCATCACCTGGGACGAGGCCCTCGACGAGATCTCCGTACGGCTGCGCGGCATCGTCGAGGAGCACGGCGGCGAGGCCATCTGGCCCTATCTGGGCACCGGCTCGCTCGGCTACCTCCAGGGCTGCGAGGGTGTGGCGGGGCGGCGGTTCTGGAACATGCTGGGCGCCTCCAAGCACTATCTCAACATCTGCTCGGGCGCCGGCAACAGCGGCCTGCGGCGGACGACGGGCACCGCGGCCGGGATGGACCCGGAGAACTTCGCGCTGGCCAAGCTGGTCGTCTTGTGGGGCACGAACACGCTGACCAGCGGGCACCACCTGTGGAAGTTCGTGCAGGACGCGCGGGCGAACGGCGCGTACGTCGTCGCCATCGACCCCATCCGCACCAGAACCGCCGACCAGGCCGACGAGCACCTGGCGATCAGGCCGGGCACGGACGCCGCGCTGGCGCTCGGGCTGCTCAACGTGGTGCTGGCGGAGAACGCGCAGGACGACGCGTTCCTCTCCGCGCACACCGAGGGCTGGGACGACTTCCGCGAGGAGATCCTGCGCCACCCGGTCGAGCGGGTGGCCGAGATCACCGGCATCCCCGCCGAGTCCGTCCGCGCGCTGGGGACGCGGCTCGCGCACACCCGGCCGACCGCGCTGCGCGCCACGCACGGCCTGCAGCGGCACGCCGGCGGCGGCACCGCGCTGCGCACGATCGCCGCGATCCCCGGCGTCACCGGCGACTGGCGCCATCCGGGCGGCGGCGTCGCCTTCTCCACCAGTGACCACGTCCACCTCACCATCGACCGGCGCGACGACCTGCTGGCCCGGCCGGTGCGCACGCTGGTCATGACGAAGCTCGCCTCGCAACTCCACGACGTGAAATGCCTGTGGGTGTACGCGGCCAACCCAGCGAGCTCCTCCCCCGACGCGAACGCCATCAGGCGGCAGCTCGCCCGCGAGGACCTGTTCACGGTGGTCATGGAGCAGTTCCCCACCGACACCGTCGACTACGCCGACATCGTGCTGCCCGCGACCATGCAGACCGAGCACATGGACCTGCACGCCGGCTACGGGCACCTCTACCTGCTGTGGAACGAGCCCGCCGTGCCCCCGCCGGGCGAATGCCTGTCCACGACGGAGACGTTCAGGCGGCTGGCCAGGCACATGGGGATGACCGAGCCGTCGTTGTACGACTCGGACCTGGAGCTGGCCGAGCAGTTGTTGTCGAGCGGGCATCCCTCCCTTGAGGGCATCACCCTGGACCGGATCCGCAAGGAGGGCTGGGTGCGGATGAACTACCCCAAGCCCTTCGCGCCGTTCGCCGACGGCTTCCCGACGCCCTCCGGCCGGCTGCGCTTCCCGCCCGCCGGGGAGGCGTACGTGCCGCCCCACACGGTGCGCGCGGCGGGATCGTCGCCGTACCCGCTGACGCTGATCACGCCGGCGTCGCACCTGTTCCTCAACACGACGTTCGGCAACAACCCGGAGCTGCGGCGGCGGGCCAAGGACCCGGTGGTGCTGGTCAACCCGGCCGACGCGGCGGCGCGCGGGCTGGCCGGCGGTCAGCGGGTGCGGGTGCACAACGAGGGCGGCGAGTTCCTGGCCGACGTGGAGATCAGCGACCGGGTGGCGGCCGGGGTGGTGGCCTCGCCGAAGGGTCGCTGGCCGAAGCTCACCCCCGGCGGCGCCAACCCGAACGCGGTCGTGGCGGAGCGGGACGGCGACATGGGCCGGGGCCCCGCCTTCCACGACAACCTGGTCGAGGTCACTCCAGTTTGAGCTTGTAGCCGACGTGGGAGGCCGTGAAGCCGAGGGAGTCGTAGAAGCGGTGCGCGTCCGTACGTGACTTGTCGGAGGTGAGCTGCACCATGGCGCAGCCGCGCGCCCGCGCACGGTCGACGGCCCACTCGATCATCTTGCGGCCGAGCCCTCTGCCCCGCTCGGAGGCGGCGACCCTGACGGCCTCGATCTGGCACCGCTCCGCGCCCAGCCGCGACAGCCCGGCCAGGTAGGTCAGCTGCATGGTGCCCACCACCTTGCCGTCGCGCTCGGCCACGATCAGCTCGTCGTACGGGTCGGCGTCGATCCGCTCGAACGCCGCCAGGTAACGTTCGTCGCCCGAATCTCCCTCGCGCTGGGCCCCGAGCGGGTCGTCGGCCAGCATGGCGACGATCGCGGGCACGTCGTCCGCGCGGGCCTGCCGGAAGAGCAGCGACAACACGTAGTGGGACTCCATGAGGTCGGGGTTGGACGGCAGCGCCATGACCCTGCCGCTCGGGGTGAAGCCCTTGCGGGCGTAGAGGGCGCGGGCGGCGTGGTTCTGGTCGACCGCCCAGAGGCCGATCTCCTCCGCGCCGGTGCTCCTGGCCCACTCCACCGCCGTGTCGACCAGCCGGGAGCCCACGCCCTCGCCTCTGGCCTCGGGGGCGACCCACATGGACAGCAGGTGCGCCCCGCTGTCCTCCAGCAGCACGCACACCAGGCCCACGTCGGCGCCGCCGCTTTCCGCCACCCACCACCGCGAGTCTGACTCGCTCAGGCGTTCGGCCCATTTCCCCGGTGGAAAGGCGACCTCGCGCCCGTACGACGACCCGAAAGCATCCGGGGCTTCCTGGAGCGCGCGCAGCCTGATCGACCGCAGCCGATCCGCTTCGCCGGGGCCAAGATGCGTTATCACGACTTTCTGCATGTCCGCATGATGTCAGGGACAGGTCAGGGTCCGCCCCCGATGCCCCCAGGGTGGCCGGAAAGGCAGCATGGGGGCATGAACGAAATCAGTCGACGCGACGAGGTATCGCTGTCCGGCGCCGCGCTGCGTGGCGCTCCTTGGAAGGCCGCCGCCATCAGCGGTGGCGTCGTCTCGGCGACCAGCTACGGGTTCGGCCTGCTCACGGGCGGCGGCGACCTGGTGTGGGCGCTGGGCCTGGGCATCAGCCTGTTCGCGCTGGTCGCCGCGATCGGCGCGGTGTCGAAGCCGGACGACGGCGACCGGGTGACCCGGCAGGCCCGCGTGTGGTCGTTGCGCCACCCGTGGAAGTTCGCGCTGGTGCCCGCCGGCATCACGGCCGTGCTGGACTATCCGGTGCAGCTCGTGCTCGACGGAGAGGGCGTGTTCGGTTCGGCCGTCGACGCCCTGTGGCACGGCGCGCTGGTCTACCTGATCACCGCCATCGTGACCCTCACCATGCAGGGCAGGACCCGCTCGGCCCGGTGACCCCGGCTCAACCCTGGGCCTCGCGCTCCTCCTGGCTGCGGCAGACACAGAACTCGTTGCCCTCGGGGTCGCGCATGACCACCCAGCCGGAGCCGTCAGGCAGGCGCCGGTCGTCGGCGATGGTCGCGCCCATGCCGACCAGCCGCTCGACCTCCTCGTTCCGGGTCCTGCCGTCCATGCCGTTGACGTCGAAGTGCAGGCGGTTCTTGACCGTCTTACCCTCGGGAACCTTCAGGAAGAGCACGAACGGGTCCTGCTTGGTGCGGAGCATGACCTCGTCGTCACCGGGCTGGTCGCCCTCGCCCAGCGGCAGCCCGGTGGCCCTGCTCCACCAGCTGGCGATCTCGTACGGGTTGTCGGCGTCGACGGAGACGGCATGAATTTCGATCACCAGGCCACCCAACCCGACACCACCGAAGAGGTCAAGCCAGTGTTCGCAACCCGATGACGCCCGCCAGGATCAGCGCGATGCACGCGATGCGGGGCAGCGACACCTCATCCCCCATGGCGATCATGCCGAGGATCGCGGTGCCGGCCGCGCCGACCCCGGTCCAGACGGCGTACGCGGTGCCGACCTCCAGGGACTTGAGCGCGTACGAGAGCAGGCCGAAGCTCAGCACGGCCGTGCCCAGGAACGACAGGGTCCACCACAGATGGGTGAACCCGTTGCTGAGTTTGAGCGAGAGGGCCATGGCGATCTCGAAGAGGCCGGCCAGCACGAGAAGGATCCACGCCATGATCACGAACTCCTTGTGAACGAGACTGTGCGGATGCGTCGTCTTGTCGTGCCGGGTACGGCGCGTCTCGTCCGGGAGCCGTCAGCTCGCCATGGACAACGTGCGGCCTGTGCCTCTCATTCCCACCAGACCGTGGTCCACCGGTCTCTGGGCATCGGCCACATGCCGAGCTCCAGCACCGTCGCCGCCACCTCGTCCGCCATGGACGGGTCGAGGCAGATCCGGCGGCAGGCGCTGGCGGCCAGCTCGTCCAGCGACGTGAAACGTTCCAGGGGCGCCTCACGCTCCTCCACCCTGATGGGGTAGCCGAGCGCCGCGGCCAGCGCCACGCAGTCTTCCGCGACGGGCCGCACCGGCCGGTCGACCCCGTGGAAGTGTTGCCACAGCGGCGTCAGCCAGCTCATGGGGTGGCGGTGCGGGAGCTCCAGCACCACCCGCCCCTGCGTGCGGCGGGCGAGTGCCCGCAGGAAACCAGCCAGGTCGGGAACGTTGTAGACGACGTGCGCGGCGATGGCCACGTCGGCCACGGGCACGTCGTCGGCCACGTCGGGCCAGCGGCCCGCGACCGTGGTGACCGGCACCCCGAGCTTGTCGGCCCGGGCCGCCAGATCCTCCAGCATGGGCGCCGAGGTGTCGACCGCGTAGAGGTGGCCGATGTGCTCGCGCAGCGGCAGGGACGCGGCGCCGGAGCCGGCGCCCACGTCGAGCAGCGTGCCCTTGCCTGAACCCCTGCCTGACAGTGCCTCGGCGAGCCGGGTCACGGTCGGCCCGTCATCGGGCTCGGCCAGCGCCCGGTCGGTGCGGGTGGCGAACCGTTCGGGCGAGTGGCCCCATGGATCAACGGGAGCCTTGGCCATGATCGCTTCGGGGATGGCCCAGGATTCCAGTCGCTCTCGCCATCGGGCGGCGAGTCTTTCGGCGTCCATGGAGAGAGCATGCCATGCATGACAGGGGTTACCCGTGGGTAGCATTTCAGAGTAAGGTTACTGGCCAGTACACCAAACTCGGTTCAAGGAGAGCGACACCCATGGGCCACTACAAGAGCAACGTGCGCGACCTGGAGTTCAACCTTTTCGAGGTGCTCGGCAGGCGCGAGATCCTCGGCACGGGGCCCTTTGCGGAAGTGGACGAGGAGGTCGCCCGCAGCATTCTCGACGAGGTCGGCAGGCTGGCCACCGGCGTCCTGGCCGACTCCTTCGAGGAGGGCGACAGGCACCCGCCCGTGTTCGACGCGGCCACCGGCTCCGTACGCGTCCCCGACGGCTTCAAGAAGTCGTACAAGGCGCTGGTCGACGGTGGGTGGACGCACCTCGACCTGCCCACCGAGCTGGGCGGCCCCGGCATCCCCCGGAGCCTCGCCTGGGCCACGGCCGAGATGGTGCTCGGCGCCAACCCGGCCCTCTACATGTACGCGGCCGGCCCCAACTTCGCCTACACCCTGTGGAAGGTGGGCAACGAGCAGCAGAAGCGCTTCGCCGAGCTGGCCATCGAGCGCAACTGGGGCGCCACCATGGTGCTCACCGAGCCCGACGCCGGCTCCGACGTGGGCGCCGGGCGGGCGAAGGCGATCGAGCAGCCCGACGGCACCTGGCACATCGAGGGTGTCAAGCGCTTCATCACCAGCGCCGAGCACGACATGACCGAGAACATCTTCCACCTCGTGCTGGCCCGCCCCGAGGGCCACGGCCCCGGCACCAAGGGACTGTCGATGTTCCTGGTGCCGAAGTTCCACGTCGACCTCGGGACCGGCGAGGTCGGCGAGCGCAACGGCGTCTACGTCACCAACGTCGAGAAGAAGATGGGCCTGAAGGTCTCCACGACCTGCGAGCTGACCTTCGGCGACAAGCACCCGGCGGTCGGCTGGCTGGTGGGCGACGTGCACGAGGGCATCAAGCAGATGTTCATGGTGATCGAGCACGCCCGCATGATGGTCGGCACCAAGGCCATCGCCACGCTGTCCACCGGCTACCTGAACGCCCTGGAGTACGCCAGGGCCAGGATCCAGGGCGCGGACATGACGAAGATGTCCGACAAGACCGCTCCACGGGTGACCATCACCCACCACCCCGACGTCCGCCGCGAGCTCATGCTGCAGAAGGCGTACGCGGAGGGCATGCGCGCCCTGGTGCTCTACACCGCCACCTTCCAGGACGCCCTCCTCATCGACCCCGAGGACCGGCACGCCCAGGCCATGAACGACCTGCTGCTGCCCATCGTCAAGGGGGTCGGCTCCGAGCGGTCGTACGAGCTGCTCTCCCGCTCGCTGCAGACCCTGGGCGGCTCCGGCTACCTGCAGGACTACCCGATCGAGCAGTACATCCGCGACGCCAAGATCGACTCCCTGTACGAGGGCACGACCGCGATCCAGGGTCTCGACCTGTTCTTCAGGAAGATCCTGCGCAACCAGGGCACCGCGATCGGCGCGCTGCTCGACGAGATCAACGCGTTCGCCGGCTCCGAGGCGGGCAACGGCCGGCTCAAGGAGGAGCGCAAGCTGCTGGCCGAGGCCGCCGCCGAGGTCAAGGCCATGGGCGACACCATGGCCGGCTGGGCGCTGTCCTCGATGGAGTCGCCGCAGGAGGTGTACAAGGTCGGGCTCAACACCACCAGGCTGCTGCTCGCGCTGGGCGACCTGGTGATCGGCTGGCTGCTGCTGCGGCAGGCCGAGGTGGCCCTGGCCAAGCTGGCCGACGGCGACGACCCGTTCTACCTCGGCAAGGTCGGCGCCGCCTCCTTCTTCGCCACGACCGTGCTGCCGCGCCTGGCCGCCGAGCGGCGCGTGCTCGCCGCGACCGGCCAGGAACTCATGGAGCTGCCGGAAGAGGCCTTCTAGGCCGGGGGACTCCAGGTCGGGGACGCCCGCTCGCGCGCTGGGCGGGTGTCCTGCTGCCCAGGCCGCCAGGCGGCCACGGCGGCGGGTACCTTCGCGAGCATGAGTTCCGCTTCCCACGATCATCCCCTGCCGCCCGCCCGCGTCGAAGAGGTGTCGGACGGCGTCTACGCCTACGTGCAGCCCGACGGAAGCTGGTGGATCAACAACACCGGTTTCCTGGCCGGGCGGCGCGGCGTCATCTGCGTCGACGCCTGCTCGACCGAGCGCCGGACGCGGGCGTTCAAGGAGGCCATCGGCCGCGTAAGCGACCGGCCGATCACCACTTTGATCAACACCCACCACCACGGCGACCACACGTTCGGCAACTGGTTGTTCCCCGAGGCGACGATCGTCGCCCACGAGGGCGTGCGCGAACAGATCATCGCCGACGGGGTCCCCGCCTACCGCTCCGCCTGGTCGCCGACGGTGGAGTGGGGCGCGATGGAGGTGACGCCGCCGTTCCTCACCTTCACCGACCGCGTCACCGTGCACTCCGACGACCTGAGATGCGAGGTCAGGCACGTCGGGCACGCGGCCCACACGACCAACGACTCGTACGTGTGGATCTCCGAGCGGCGGCTGCTGTTCTCCGGCGACCTCGTCTTCAACGGCGGCACGCCGTTCGTGCTGATGGGCTCGGTCGCCGGGGCGCTGGAGGCTCTCACCCAGCTCAGGCAGCTCGGCGCGGCGACCATCGTGCCTGGCCACGGGGAGATCTGCGGGCCCGAGGCCTACGACCAGGCCGAGGGCTATCTGCGGTTCGTGCAGGAGACCGCCAGACGGGGCAGGGAGGCCGGGCTGTCGCCGCTCGACGCGGCCAGGGAGACCGATCTGGGCGAGTGGGCCGGGCTGCTCGACGCCGAGCGCATCGTGGGCAACCTGCACCGCGCCTACGCCGAGCTCGACGGGCAGCCGCCCGGCGCCCCGATCGACCTGGCCACCGCCGTACTCGACATGATCACCTACAACGGCGGCCGGCCGCTGTCGTGCCTGGCCTGAGAAGTCGCGGGTGTGATCGCGTTTACTCGGGTATGACCGGTGCTGTACACGCTCTTTTCCTGGAGGTCGTCATGGGTGTCGGGGTCAGCATCTTCTTCCTCACGCTCGGCGCCATCCTGAAGTTCGCCATCGAGCCCGATGTGTTCGGACAGAGCGTCCACATGGACATCATCGGCATCATCTTCATGATCGTCGGCGGAGTGGGGGTGGTCCTGAGCATCGTGCTGGCCCCTCGGCGGGGCCAGACGTCCGACCACCGGCTGATGCACCGGGAGAACAACCCTCCCGAGATCTAGAGCTTCAGCTGCACGGCGGCGCGGCTCGCGAGGATCGGCCTGATGCGCTCGGCGACCACCGCCTGGTGCTGGGGATGGTCGCGATAGACCAGGTAGTCGTCGACGCTGTCGAAGTCGGCCACCACCGCATAGTCGTGGTTGCCCTGGTTGATGCCGGCGTCGCCGCCGACGCTGAAGGAGCGCAGCTGCGGGATGACGCCGGGCAGTTTGCCCAGCTCGGCCGTCACGGCGGCCCGCTGATCGTCGGTGGCGTCGTCTTTCCAGGTGAACAACACGATGTGGCGAATCATGGGGCCAATGTATTTCATCGGGACGCCGGCGCCTCTGAGGTGATCGGGTGCGGGCGTCCCCGCCACGGCGATCGCCGGGAGAGGGGTCCTCCCGGCGATCGCCGTACCCGGGTCAGCTCCAGGCGAGCATGCGGAGCGGGTCCTCCAGCATGGCTCCCACGTCGCGCAGGAACAGCGAGCCCAGCTCGCCGTCCACGATCCGGTGGTCGAACGAGAGTGCCAGCGTCGTCACCTTGCGCACCGCCAGCTCGCCGTCGACCACCCACGGCATGTCCCTGACCTGGCCGAAGGCGAGGATGGCGGCCTCGCCGGGGTTCAGGATCGGGGTGCCGGCGTCGACGCCGAACACGCCGACGTTGGTGATCGTGATGGTGCCGCCCGCCATCTCGGCCGGTTGCGTGCGGCCCGCTCTGGCCGTCTCCGTGAGCCCGCCCAGTTGCGCGGCGAGCTCGGGCAGGGACAGCGCGTCGGCGCCCTTGACGTTGGGCACCACCAGGCCGCGCGGGGTCGCGGCGGCTATGCCCAGGTTCACGTAGTGCTTGACCACGATCTCCTGCGCCGCCTCGTCCCAGGACGAGTTGATCAGCGGGTGCCGTCCGGCCGCCGTGATCACGGCCTTGGCCACCAGGAGGAGCGGGGAGACCTTGACCTCCGCGAACTCGGGGAGGTCACGCAGGCGCCGGACGGCCTCCATCGTCCGCGTCACGTCCACCTGGAGGAACTCGGTGACGTGCGGGGCGGTGAAGGCGCTGGCGACCATCGCCTGGGCGGTCATCCTGCGCACGCCCTTGATCGGGACGCGCTCCTCGCGCTCGCGTCGCGGCTGGGGCGCCGCCGCCACGGGTGCCGCCTGGGCGGCCGCGCGCACGTCTTCCCGGGTGATCGAGCCCTGCGGGCCCGTGCCGGCGACGCTCGCCAGGTTCACGCCCAGGTCCTTGGCGAGCTTGCGTACGGGCGGCTTGGCCAGGGCCCGCGGCCCCGCGGGCGCCTGTGCGGCGGGCGCGGGCGCGGCGGCGACCGGTGGGGGCGGTCCGTCCACCCCCACGCGGTCCGGGTTGGCGACCGGGGCGGCCGCGCTCGGCGGTTGCTTGCGCGGGCGGCGTTTGGTGGCGCCCGTCTTGACGCCGTAGCCCACCAGGACCGCCTGGCGTTCCTCCTTGGGCGCCGGGCTGCCGTGCGCCCCGGGCTCGACGGCGCCCTCGGCCGGCGGCTTCGGGACCATGTCGTCGGCCAGCGCCCTGGCCTGGCCGCCGTCGACGCCGTCTCCTCCGGTGTCCACGGCGATGATGGGGAGGCCCACCTCGACCGTCGTGCCCTCGTCGGCCATCAGGGCGGCCACCACGCCGTCCCACGGGATCGGCAGCTCGACGATCGACTTCGCCGTCTCGATCTCGACGACGATCTGGTTGACCTTGACGTCGTCGCCCGCCTTGACGTGCCAGCGGACGATCTCCGCCTCCGTCAGACCCTCTCCGACGTCAGGGAGCTTGAACTCGCGTCGCATGGACAACCCCCTCAGTACCCGAAGGTCCGGTCGACGGCGTCAAGCACCCGGTCCAGGTCGGGCAGGTAGTGCTCCTCCAGCTTCGACGGCGGGTAGGGGGTGGAGAAGCCGCCGGCCCGCAACACGGGCGACTCCAGGTGGTAGAAGCACTGTTCGGTGATCCTGGCGGCGAGCTCGGCGCCGAACCCGTTGTTGACGGGGGCCTCGTGCACGACCACGACGCGCCCCGTCCTGCGGGCGGACTCCAGGACCAGCGGCTCGTCCAGCGGGTTGAGCGAGCGCAGGTCGATCACCTCCAGCGAGCGCCCGTCGTCCTCGGCCGCCGTGGCGGCCTCCAGGCACGTCTTGACCATGGGCCCGTAGGCCAGCAGCGTGGCGTCGGTGCCCGGCCGCACCACCTTGGCCGCGTGCAGCGGCGGCCACCATTCGGCGGAGTCGGTGTCGATGTCGGCCTTCTCCCAGTAGCGGCGCTTGGGCTCGAAGAAGATCACCGGATCGTCACTGCGGATGGCCTGCTGGATCATGGTGTACGCGTCGGCCGGGTTGGAGCAGGCCACGACCCGCAGGCCGGCCGTGTGGGTGAAGTACGCCTCCGGCGACTCGCTGTGGTGCTCGACCGCCCCGATGCCGCCGCCGCAGGGGATGCGTACGACGACCGGCAGCTTGATCGCGCCCAGCGAGCGCATCGGCATCTTGGCGAGCTGCGTGATGATCTGGTCGGCCGCGGGGAAGACGAACCCGTCGAACTGGATCTCGCACACCGGCCGGTAGCCGCGCAGCGCCAGCCCGATCGCGGTGCCGATGATGCCCGACTCGGCCAGCGGCGTGTCGATGACGCGGTCCTCGCCGAAGTCCTTCTGCAGGCCGTCGGTGACGCGGAAGACGCCACCCAGCTTGCCGACGTCCTCGCCCATGATGAGGACCTTGGGGTCGTCCTCCATGGCCTTGCGCATGCCTTCGTTGAGCGCCTTGGACAGGCTCATGATCGTCATTTGGCGAACCCCTCCAGGTACGCGGCGAACTGGGCGCGCTCCTGGTCCATCAGGGCGTGGGACTCGCTGTAGACGTGGTCGAAGATGGCGAGCGGTTCGGGATCGGGCATGGCCAGGCAGCGCCTGCGCAGATCGGCGCCGAGCTGGGCGGCCTCCCCGTCGACGGCGTCGAAGAACGCCTGGTCGGCGTGCTCGTTCTTGAAGAGGTAGGCCTTGACCCGCTCGATCGGGTCCTTGAGCTTCCACGCCTCCAGCTCGCTGGCCACGCGGTAGCGCGTGGGGTCGTCGGTGGTGGTGTGGGCGCCCATGCGGTACGTGAAGGCCTCGATGAGCGTCGGGCCCTGCCCCGTACGGGCGGCTTCGAGGGCCTTCCTGGTCACCGCGAGGCAGGCGAACACGTCGTTGCCGTCGACCCTGATGCCGGGGAAGCCGAAGCCCGAGGCGCGGCGGTAGAGGGGGATGCGGCTCTGCTTCTCCAGCGGCTCGGAGATCGCCCACTGGTTGTTCTGGCAGAAGAACACGATCGGCGCGTTGAACACGCTGGCCCAGATGAACGACTCGTTCACGTCGCCCTGGGAGGTGGCGCCGTCGCCGAAGTAGGCGATGGTGGCCGCGTTGGCGTCGTCGCGCTGGATGCCCATGGCGTAACCGACGGCGTGCAGCGTCTGGCTGCCGATCACGATCGTGTACAGGTGGAAGTTGTGCTCCTTGGGGTCCCACCCGCCGTGGTTGACGCCTCTGAACAGGCCGAGCAGCTTCACCGGGTCGACGTCGCGGCACCACGCCACACCGTGCTCCCGGTAGGTGGGGAACGCCATGTCCACGTCGGTCAGCGCGCGGCCCGACCCGATCTGGGCCGCCTCCTGGCCCAGCAGCGAGGCCCAGATGCCGAGCTCGCCCTGGCGTTGCAGCGCCACGGCCTCCAGGTCGATGCGGCGAACGAGCACCAGGTCGCGGTAGAGCGCCCGGGTCTCCGCGGGGGTCAGGTCGATGTCGTAGTCGGGGTGCTCGACCCGCTCCCCTTCGGGGGTGAGCAACTGGACGAGCTCCGGCGGCGCCTCAGCACCACGTGAGGCTTCGGTTGTCACGAGACCTCCTTCGCCGGTGACGCGGCACATGTGCTGTGCTCACTGACGACCTCGACAAGCTCGGTCATGGCCACTCCTGTGCGTCAGGGCCGGGTGTCGATGGGGTTGCCACCTCAGGCCGGCCTCCTTGGCGAAGAACCATATGGTGATGGTTCGTACGCTTTGGGGCCATGGTGGCAGACGTCACAGCCCTGCGCGCAAGCCCCATGTCCTCCCCGTTCCCGTTGTGTCGGCGGCCACACGCGCCGGTAGGCTGTGCTTCCCATCCACCCACCGCTCCCAGGAGGAACGCAGTGGCCCGCGTCATCGTGGACGTCATGTTGAAGCCCGAGATCCTCGATCCGCAGGGCCAGGCGATCGCCAGGGCGCTGCCCAGGCTCGGCTTCTCCGGCGTCGGGGCCGTGCGCCAGGGCAAGCGTTTCGAACTGGAGCTCGAGGGCCCGGCAGACGATGCGGCGCTGGCCGAGGTGCGCAAGATGGCCGAGACCCTTCTGGCCAACACGGTGATCGAGGACTACACCGTCCGGGTTGAGGAGTAGAACGCACATTTGATCCCCCGATTTACCCCTGGTCGGTTAAAGCGGGGTTCTGACGTGCCACAATGCCACGCGCAAGCCAACAGTAAATAACAACAACGTGATTTTGCGGTTAGCCCCGATTTCACAGGGAAACCTACTCCAGGTGACATTCTGGCGCCCGGAGGAGTCCGGTGGATATTGAGTTCTCGTTGGCGCTGCCTCGGGATGCGATCGGCATACCGATGGTCAGGCGAGTGCTAGGCGATGCCCTGCGCTCACTCAACGTGAGTGAGACCTGCATCGCCGACATGTTGCTCGCCGTCTCCGAGGCGTGCTCCAACGCGGTGCGGCACGGAGGACCCGCCAACCGCTACGAAGTGACGGCGTCGATCGGCTCCGGCCACTGCGACGTACGCGTCGCCGACAGCGGCGCGGGCGTGCCGTCGATGCCCGCGCACTTCCCCCCTCCCGACACCGAGAACGGCCGGGGTCTGCTGATCATGCGCTCCGTCGTCGACGAGATCTCCTTCGGCACCGAGCCCGGCCGGGGCACCACGGTCCACCTGCGCAAGACGCTCGCTTGGGACGACGGCGCGCAGGCCCGTCCCCGCGCGCTCGCAGCCGTCTGACCTGCGCCCCCGCATCGCGCACGAGCCGATGCGGACCATGCTCGAGCACCCGATAACCTGGGTTACACCGCCGCAGACCGCCGTCCGCCCCGAAGAGACGGTGGCGCGTGCGCGCGCATTCCTCGGAGGGGACGACTGTCATGAGCGCTGCCCGTGTGGGCGTAGTCACGTTTCCAGGAACTCTCGACGACCAGGACGCCGCCAGAGCCGTGCACCTCGTGGGCGCGCAGGCGGTTCCGCTGTGGCACGCCGACCACGACCTGAAGGGGGTCGACGCCGTGTTCCTGCCCGGCGGCTTCTCCTACGGCGACTACCTGCGCTGCGGCGCCATCTCGCGGTTCGCGCCGATCATGGACGAGCTCGTCCCGGCCGCGGGGGCGGGCCTGCCGGTGATCGGCACGTGCAACGGGTTCCAGATCCTGTGCGAGGCGCACCTGCTGCCCGGCGCGCTGACCCGCAACGCGTCGCTCCACTACGTCTGCCGTGACCAGCGGGTCCGCATCGAGCAGACCGCGACCGCCTGGACCAACGCCTTCGACCAGGGCCAGGAGATCGTGCTGCCGGTCAAGCACGGCGAGGGCCGCTACGTCGCCTCCGCCGAGACGCTGGCCGCGCTCGAGGCGGGCGGCCACGTGGTCGTGCGCTACGCCGGCGGCAACCCCAACGGCTCGCTCAACGACATCGCGGGCATCCGCAACGAGGCGGGCAACGTGGTCGGGCTCATGCCGCACCCCGAGCACGCGGTCGAGGACCTGGTCGGCGCGCCGGGCACCGACGGCCTCGGCTTCTTCACCTCCATCCTCAAGAACCTGGTGGACGCATGAGCGAGTGGAACGAGCGACTTATGAACACGGTCCTTCGACCGGCGCAGGAGGGCGAATGATCGACAGTGTGCGGCGGGCCGCCAAGACCCCCGACGAGCCGATGCCCTTCGCCGAGCTGGGGATGAAGCCCGACGAGTACGCCCGGGTCAAGGACATCCTCGGCCGCCGTCCCACCGGCTCCGAGCTGGCCATCTACAGCGTCATGTGGTCGGAACACTGCTCCTACAAGTCGTCCAAGGTGCATCTCAAGCAGTTCGCCACCAAGGCGCCCAAGTCCGAGGCGCTGCTCGTGGGCATGGGCGAGAACGCCGGCGTGGTCGACATCGGCGACGGCTGGGCGGCCACGTTCAAGATCGAGTCGCACAACCACCCGTCCTACGTCGAGCCGCACCAGGGCGCGGCCACCGGCGTCGGCGGCATCGTGCGCGACATCATGTCGATGGGCGCGCGGCCGATCGCCGTCATGGACGCGCTGCGCTTCGGCGGCGCCGACGCCGTCGACACGCGCCGGGTGCTGCCCGGCGTGGTCGAGGGCATCAGCCACTACGGCAACTGCCTGGGCCTGCCCAACATCGGCGGCGAGGTCGTCTTCGACCCCTGCTACATCGGCAACCCGCTGGTCAACGCCCTGTGCGTGGGCCTGCTGCGCAAGGACCAGATCAAGCTGGCCACCGCGCCGGGCCCCGGCAACAAGGTCGTGCTGTTCGGCGCGTCCACGGGCCCCGACGGCATCGGCGGCGCCTCCGTGCTGGCCTCGGCGACCTTCGAGGACGAGTCGCACGCCAAGCGTCCCGCCGTCCAGGTCGGCGACCCGTTCATGGAGAAGCTGCTCATCGAGTGCTGCCTGGAGCTCTACGCCGCCGACGTGGTCGTCGGCATCCAGGACCTCGGCGCGGCCGGCGTCTCGTGCGCCACGACCGAGCTGGCCGCCAAGGGCACCGGCGGCATGCGCGTCGACCTCACCCGCGTCCCGCTCCGCGACCCCTCGCTCAGGCCCGAGGAGATCCTCATGAGCGAGTCGCAGGAGCGCATGATGGCCGTGGTCGAGCCGCGCGACATCCCGGCGTTCATGGCGATCTGCGAGAAGTGGGACGTCCCCGCCACCGTCATCGGCGAGGTCACAGACACCGGCCGCCTGGTCATGACGTGGGAGGACGAGATCATCGTCGACATCCCGCCGGGCACGGCCGCCGACGAGGGTCCCGTCTACGAACGCCCCTACCACGAGCCGGCCGGCCAGGCCGCGCTCAACGCCGACACCCCCGACCGGCTGGAGCGGCCCACCGACCTGCGCGAGACGCTGCTCAAGCTGCTCGGCTCGCCCAACCTGGCCTCCAAGGAGTGGGTGACCTCCCAGTACGACCGCTACGTCCGCTCCAACACCGTGCTGGCCCAGCCGGCCGACGCGGGCATGTTGCGGATCTCGGAGACCATGGCCGGCGTCGAGCACGAGCCGACCACCCGCGGCATCGCGCTGGCCACCGACGGCAACGGGCGTTACGCCAAGCTCGACCCCTATGCGGGGGCGCAGCTCGCGCTCGCGGAGGCCTACAGGAACGTCGCCGTGACCGGCGCCCGGCCGCTGGCCGTCACCAACTGCCTCAACTTCGGCTCCCCCGAGGACCCCGAGGTCATGTGGCAGTTCGCCGAGGCCACGCGCGGACTGGCCGACGCGTGCCGGACGCTCGGCGTGCCGGTGACCGGCGGCAACGTCTCCTTCTACAACCAGACGGGCTCGACGGCCATCCACCCCACGCCGGTCGTGGGCGTGCTCGGCGTCATCGACGACGTCGCCAGGCGGGTGCCGACCGGGTTCACCGCTGAAGGGCTGCGGGTCGTCCTGCTCGGCGACACGCGCGAGGAGTTCGGCGGCTCCGAGTGGGCCCACGTCGCCCACCGCCACCTGGGCGGGCTGCCGCCGCAGGCCGTCCTGGAGGCGGAGCGGGCGCTGGCCACGGTGCTGGTCGAGAGCGCCCGCAGAGGGCTGCTGGCCGGCTCGCACGACCTGTCCGACGGCGGGCTGGCCGTGGCGCTGGCCGAGTCATGCCTGGCGCGGGGCGTCGGCGCCTCCGTGGCGCTGAGCGGCGAGCCGTTCACCGACCTGTTCAGCGAGTCGGCCTCGCGGGCGCTCGTCGCCGTGCGGCCGGAGGCCTACGACGAGTTCGCGTCGTTGTGCGGGCGCCACGAGGTGCCCTGCTACGGGCTCGGCATGACCGGCGGCGACACGCTGGTCGTCGAGGGCGCGTTCGAGATCCCCTTGGCCGAGCTGCGGGAGACGCACGAGGCGGCGCTCCCCGCGCTGTTCGGCTGACGATCCGCCGGAGGGCCGGCCGGGGATTTCCGACCGGCCCTTCCAGCGCGTAGAACGACGCATTGGCGACGAGGATCTCGCGTGGATAATCGGTCTGTGCCCACCCCTGGTCCGACCTCCTACCTGCCTCCCGCGACCCAGCCCGTGCGCGGCGTGGTGTGGGGCATCCACCTCGTCCTGCCGCTGCTCGGCCTCTGGCTGTTGCTGAGCCAGCCGCACATCAACATCTCCTGGCAGCACAACGCCAGCCACTTCTGGATGATCATCCTGGTGGCCGGGGTCAACGTCGTGCTCGGCGTCCTGGTCAGCGAGGCCTCACGGCGCCGCAACGACGCCCGGCTGTTCCTCGTCTCCATGGTCTTCCTGAGCAGCGCGGGCTTCTTCTTCCTGCACGGCCTGGCCACCCCGAAGATCATCCTGCCGACCGGCTCGCTGGGGTTCGACCTGGGCCAGCAGGTGGGCCTGTCGATCGCGGCGGTGTTCGCGTTCGGCTCGGCCCTGCCGCTGGGCGAGGCGGCGGCCAGGTCCGTGCTCGGCGCCCAGCACTTCATCCGCGGCGCGCTCGTCGGCATCATGGTGCTCTGGGGCGTCACGTCACTGGTCCCCGGGCTGACGCCGCTCAGCGAGCCGCCCATGGTCACGCCGATCGACTGGCTGATCTGGGCGTCCATCCCCGGCCTGCTGCTCTACGGCGCGGCGAGCGTGCTGATGTTCCGGCTGCACCGGCGGCGCCCCTCGGCGATGCTGATCAGCCTGATCACGGCGTACGCGCTGCTGGCCGAGAGCATGATCGCCGGGATGTCGCAGCTCAACTGGCATCTGTCCTGGTGGGAGTGGCACCTGCTGCTCACGTTCGCCTTCGTGTTCGTGGCCTACAGCGCATACCTGCAGTTCCGGCGGGAGGGGTCGAGCGCCGGGCTGTTCGACTCGGTGGCGCTGTCCGCGACCGTCCGCCGCATCCAGCAGGACTACGACAAGGCGCTCGAAGAGCTGGTCGAGCACGTACGCCGCGGCGAGCCGCTGGCCGCGACCCGGCTGTCGGGCAAGTTCCGGCTCAACGAGGGCCAGGCGGCGGTGCTCGACCGGGCCGGCGAGGCGCTGGCCAACGAGCGCGCGCTGTCGGAGCGGCTGGCCGCCCTGGTGTCGGTGAGCGCCCAGACCCGGGTCGGCCTGCCCGAGCAGGAGCTGCTGGCCTCGTCGCTGGAGCGGGTGCGGCAGGCGTACGGCGACGTCAAGATCGGGCTGGTCGCCGACGGCACCACCCAGATCGGCTCGCGCGACTACCGGTTCGACGGCGACACCCCGATCCGCCGCGACCACCTGCTCGCCTTCCCCCTGACCGTCAAGGGCAGGCTCGCCGGCGTGCTGGAGGTACCCATCGGCCGCACCAGCCAGGACGAGGCGCTGGCCGCCACGCTGGCCGGGCAGCTGTCCATCTCCCTGGAGAACGCCCGCCTCTACCAGGAACTGCACACCCTGTTCCACCAGTACATGTCGCCCGACGTGGCCCACGCCCTGCTCGCCGACCCCGGTCAGGCGGCGCTCGGCGGCGAGCTGAAGGAGCTGAGCGCGCTCTTCGCCGACCTCAAGGGCTTCACGACGTTCTCCGAGAAGGTGACGCCCGGCGAGATCGTCGAGATGCTCAACCGCTACCACACGGCGGCCGTCCCCTGCGTTCTCAACAACGGCGGCACCATCGTGCAGTTCGTCGGCGACGCGCTGCTCGCCCTGTTCAACGCGCCCGCGCTGCAGGCCGATCACGCCAGGGCCGCCTGCCGGGCCGCGCTCGACATGCAGCGCGCAGCCGCCGAGGTGGCCGAGGAGATGGCGTGGAAGCGGGTCGACGACGTCGAATGGCCGACCTTCCGCGTGGGCGTCAACACCGGCCCAGCCCTGGTCGGCAACATCGGCAGCCCCGAACTGCGCGGCTTCAACGCGATGGGCGACTGCGTGAACGTGGCCGCCAGGCTCCAGGGAGTTGCCGAGCCCGGCACGGTCGTCATCGGCGAGACGACGCTCAAGCAGCTGGGCCGCGACGCGACGGTACGGCCCCTGGGGCGGCTCGACCTCAAGGGCAAGGAGGAGCCCGTCGCGGCGTACGTTCTCACCGACCTGCCGTAGAGGGGCGGCACCCCGTACCGACATAATCGGGCCATGAAAGCAGAGCCCGGCGAGTTCCTGTCCCTGCTCACCGACGAGGAGGCGGCGGCGCTGCGCGCGGCGGGCCGGCTGCGCCGCTGGGACCGCGGCACGACCGTCATCACCGAGGGCGACACATCCGACTGGGTGCTTGTGCTGCTGGAGGGCCGGGTGAAGGTCTCCTCGCACACGAGCGGCGGCAACGAGGTGGTGCTCGCCGTACGCGGCCCCGGCGGGCTGATCGGCGAGCAGTCGGCCATCGACGGCTCGCCCCGCTCGGCCACGGTCACCACGCTGGAGCCGGTCACCGGCGTCGTCGTCCGCGACTTCGTCTCCTTCCTCGAGTCACACGGGCGCGTCGCGGTGCTGCTCATGAAGCTCGTCAGCGAGCGCCTGCGCGACTCCGACAGGAAGCGCATCGAGTACGGCGCCTTCGACACCACGGGCAGGGTGGCGACGCGGCTGCTGGAGCTGGCCGAACGCTACGGCGAGCAGACCACCACCGGCGTACGCGTGGCGCTGCCCCTGTCGCAGGACGAGCTCGCGGGGTGGACGGGCTCCTCCCGCGAGGCGGTCAGCAAGGCGCTGCGCACGCTGCGCGACCGGGGCCTGATCGAGACGGGGCGGCGGCGCGTGGTCATCCACGACGTCGAAGGGCTGCGCCAACGCGCCCGTTGACCCCGGCGGCAGGTCAGCCGTACGTCGTACGTGATCAACGGGAATGGTCGCGGCACCTTCAGCCCGCCGTGTATTACAAATCGTATTACGCTGAATTCATGGGAACTCTTAACGTTCGCACTGATGAGGCGATGGAGACGGCACTCCGCGCACTGGCCGGAGAGACCAGAAGCCGATCCGAAGCCGTTCGTTACGCCATACTCCACACCTATAAGGAGATGCTGCTGGAGCAGGCGGCCGCGGATGCGGATCGGCTGCGAAACGATCCGGACGACCAGGCCGAGATGCTGGCGATCCAGCGTTTCATGGGTGTAGCCGAGTGACATTCCGGGGCGCGATCCATGAGATCAAAGCGCTCCCCGGAGCACGGGATCATGAGCAGCAAGGCCGCCGCTACGCCGTGATCATCCAGTCGGACAGCTTCACCACCAGCACGATCACCGTCGCGCTGACCTCGACAAGCGCCGGGCCGGCAATCTACCGGCCCGAGATCGAGTTCAAGGGGACGAAATCGCGTGTGCTGACGGACCAGATCTATTCCGTGTCGCCGTCGAGGCTGGGCGACTTCAAGGGCGGGCTCGAAGCACATGAGGTCGCGGAGCTTGAGCGCGCTCTCATGCTGAGACTAGGTCTCATCTGAGGGCGGGGGCGAGCAGGCGTTCGACGTCGCGGTAGCGGGAGACGGGGATGAGGTGCACGCCGTCGAAGGCGCCGGAGTCGCGCAGGGCCAGCACCTGCTCGCAGGCCGCCTCCACGCCCGCCTGGCGGTCGGCGGCCACCTGCTCCACCAGGGCCTCGGGCAGCGCGATGTCGGGGATCGCGGCGGCCAGGCCGCGGGCGTGATTGGCGCTGGCCAGCACCATGACGCCCGCGTAGACGGGCGCGTCCACCGGGTGCGCCTCGCGCCAGCGCAGCTGGGCCTCCACCGAGAAGGAGACCTGGAGGAAGAGGAAGTCGGCCGCGCGTTTCCAGGCCGGCAGCGGGCGTAGCCCCGCGGCGGCGCCCAGGCGGGAGCCGGGCGAGAACTCCCTGGCCTCGGCGATCATCGAGCGCACCGTGAGATCGCTCGTACGGTTGCCGCTCGCCGGCTTGTCGCCGTAGACGAACAGGAACTGCTCGACGCCGTACGCGGCCGCCGTCAGCAGGTCACGGCGGAAGCCGAGCAGGTTGCGGTCGCGCGAGTTGAGGCAGGCGATGCCGCGCCCGCCCATCGCCTCGACCTCGTGCGCCACCGCGACGCTCGACACGGTCGCGCGGCCGATGTGGTTGTCGGGGATGAGGAAGGCGTGGGCGACCTTGCTCATGGTGCCGATCTGGTGCCTGACGTGCTTCAGATCGGGCTTGGTCGGGGGTTCGATCTCGCAGATCAGCTCGAAGGCCATGAATCACGACTCTAACGCCGGGCCGCCAGCGCTTCTATGCCGCTGAGCACCAGGTCGACGCCGAACGTGTCGTACAGGTGCGGGTCTTTCCGCTCGACCAGGGGGGCGGCCATCTCCACCAGGTGCGGGTAGCTCTCGACGGGCAGTGACTGCAGGTCGAACCGCTTGCGCTTGACCCGCTGCGCCTCGTCCTCGCCGGCCTGCTGGTTGATCGGGGCGTCGGCGATGGCGATGGCACTGTGCAGCAGGTACTGCGTGATCAGGCAGCTCTCCTCCACGCTGAACCCGGCCGCGCGGGTCAGCCTGAGCGCCTGGTCCCAGACGGCCAGGAAGCTGGGCACCGTGACGGCGTCGATGTGCTCGATCACGTGCTTGGCGCAGGGGTGTGTGCGCAGGGTGTGGATCAGGCCCTCGGTCAGGTCGCGCAGTTGCTCCTGCCACGGGCGCTCGTCGGCCGGTTTGGGCGCGAAGCCGCCGATCAGGTGGTCGGCCATGCCGATGATCAGCTGCTCCTTGTTCTTGTAGTGCCAGTAGAGAGCCATCGGGGTGACGCCCAGGTCGGAGGCGAGCCGCCGGATCGTGACGGCGTCGAGTGAGCTCGTACATCCTGCTCTTCGCGGGGCTCATGCTGGCCGGCGGCCGGCTCGCCGACGTGTACGGCGCCCGCCGCGTCTTCCTGGGCGGCCTGACGATCTTCACGTTCTCCTCGCTGGCCGCCGGTCTGGCGACCACCGGCGCGACGCTCATCACCGCGCGAGCCGTCCAGGGCGTCGGCGCGGCGCTGCTCACGCCCACGGCGCTGGCGCTGATCGGCCAGATCTTCCCCGACCCCGTCGAACGCGGCCGGGCGGTGGGCATCTGGAGCTCCGCGGGGGCGCTCTCCATGGCGTTCGGCCCGTTCGCCGGCGGCTTCATCAGCGAACACCTGCACTGGGGCTGGATCTATCTGGTCAACGTCCCGCTCGGGCTGGCGGCCTTCGGCCTCGCGCTCTGGGCGGTCAGGCCCGCCTTCACGCGGGTACGCCGCAGCCTCGACCTGCCCGGCCTGGCCACCTCCGCCGTCGCCCTGGCCGCCCTGACGTACGCGCTCATCGAAGGGGAGGCGGCCGGCTGGACCTCGCCCCCTATCCTGGCCGCGTTCGGCGTGTCGGCGGTGGCGGGCGCGGCGTTCCTGCTGGCCGAGTCGCGGGCCGCCGAGCCGATGGTGGCGATGGCGTTGTTCCGCTCGCGGGTGTTCAGCGGCGGGCTCCTCACCAGCGGGATCTGGTCGTTCGGCGTGTTCGGGATTTACTTCTTCAGCGCGCTGTGGCTGCAGAACGTACTGGGCTTCTCCCCTACCGAGGCCGGCGCCGCGTTCGTGCCGATGGCGCTCGTCATGGCCGTGGTCGCGATGGCGTCGCAGCGCATCAGCGGCCGGCTCGGCCTCGGGCGCACGGTCGGGTTCGGGATGGCGCTCATGGGCGTGGCGATCTTCCTGATCTCCCGCGTCGGCGCCGGCGGCGGCTACATGGACGTCCTCCCCTGGTTCCTGCTGTACGGCTTGGGCGGCGGCATGCTGGTGCCCCTGACCGCCGCGGTGCTCGACGGGATGCCCAAGGACAGGTCGGGCGTGGCCTCGGGCATGCTCAACGTGTCACGTGAGGTGTTCGGGCTGCTCGGCATCACGGTGCTGGGCGCGATCCTGAGCGCCAGGCAGGCCGCAAGCGACCGGGCGCCGCTGCTCGCCTTCCTCGACGGCTACCGGTTCACCCTCGTCGTCGCGGCGGTCGCGATGCTGGCGGGCATCCCGGTCGCGCTCCACTCGCTGCGCAAGCACGCCCCCCGCCACGAGCCCGCCGGGCCTCAAGCCACCGCCTCGGCCACCGCGGGCTCCGCGAACTGAGTGCGGTACAGCTCCTCGTAGCGGCCCGCGGACTCCAGCAGTTCGGCGTGCGTGCCGCGCTCGACCACCCGCCCGTCCTCGATCACCAGGATGACGTCGGCGGCGCGGATCGTGGACAGCCGGTGAGCGATCACCACGGCCGTACGGCCTTCCAGCGCCTCACCGAGCGCCGCCTGAACGGCCGCCTCCGACGTGGAATCGAGCGCGGCCGTGGCCTCGTCCAGGATCACCACCCGGGGCTTGGCCAGCAGCAGCCGGGCGATCGTCAGGCGCTGCCGCTCGCCGCCCGACAGCCGGTAACCGCGCTCGCCCACCACCGTGTCGAGCCCGTCGGGCAACGACTCGATCAGCGCGGCCAGCCGGGCCCTGGTGAGCGCGTCCCACAGGTCGTCCTCGCTCGCCTCCGGCGCGGCCAGGAGCAGGTTGGCCCTGATCGTGTCGTGGAACAGGTGGCCGTCCTGGGTGACCATGCCGAGCGTGTCGCGGATCGAGTCGGCTGTCAGGTCGCGCACGTCGACGCCGCCGAGCCGGACGGCGCCCGCGTCGACGTCGTACAACCTGGGCAGGAGCTGCGCGATCGTGGACTTGCCCGCGCCGGACGAGCCGACCAGCGCCACCATCTGGCCGGGCTCGGCCCGGAACGAGACACCGTGCAGCACCTCGACGCCGCCGCGCGTGTCCAGCGTGGCGACCTCCTCCAGCGAGGCGAGCGAGACCTTGTCCGCCGACGGGTAGGCGAAGCGCACGTCGTCGAACTCGACCGACACGGGGCCCTCGGGCACCTCGCGGGCGTCGGGCTTCTCCTGGATGAGCGGCTTGAGGTCGAGCACCTCGAAGACGCGCTCGAAGCTGACGACCGCGCTCATGACGTCCACGCGAGCGCTGGCCAGCGCGGTCAGCGGGGCGTACAGGCGGGTGAGCAGCATGGCCATCGACACCACCGCGCCGGGGGCGAGCTGGCCGCGCAGCGCGTGGAAGCCGCCGAGCCCGTACACGAGGGCCAGGGCCAGCGCCGACACCAGCGTCAGCGCGGTCACGAAGACCGTCTGCGTCATGGCGGTGCGTACGCCGATGTCGCGCACCCTGCGGGCCCGGGAGGCGAACTCCGCGGACTCGTGCGCGGGGCGGCCGAACAGCTTGACCAGGGTCGCGCCGGGCGCGGAGAACCGCTCGGTCATCTGGTTGCCCATGGCGGCGTTGTGGTCGGCGGCCTCGCGCCGCAGCCGGGCGATCCGGGTGCCCATGCGCCGCGCGGGCACGATGAACACGGGCAGGAGCAGCAGCGCGAGCAGCGTGATCTGCCAGGAGATGGCGACCATCGCGACGAGCGTCAGCGCGAGCGTCACGATGTTGCCCGCCACGCTGGACAGGGTGTCGGTGAACGCCCGCTGCGCGCCGATGACGTCGTTGTTGAGCCGGCTGACCAGCGCGCCCGTACGGGTCCTGGTGAAGAACGCGATCGGCATGCGCTGCACATGGTCGAAGACGGTCGTGCGCAGGTCGAGGATCAGGCTCTCCCCCAATCCCGCGGAGAGCCACCGGTTGAGCAGCCCGATCCCGGCCTCCGCGACGGCCAGGCCCGCGATCATCAGCGCCACCACGACCACCACGCTCAGCGGCTCGGCGTTGAAGATCGCGTCAATGACCCGTCCCGCCAGCAGCGGCGAGCCCACCGCCAGGCCCGCCATCACCACGCTGAGCAGCAGGAACAGCGTGATCCTCCGCCGGTGCGGGCGGGCGAAGGCGGCGATACGCCGGAGCGTCGCCCTGGAGACAGAGCGACGCTCCTGACGGTTGTTCATCGAATACAGCTGGTGCCACGCGGTCATTTCCATGCTCATGGCATGGAGATTAGAGCCTCAGGTTAACTTGAGGTCAAGAGCCGATCTTCAGGCCCTTCTCGTGCCAGACGACCGCCACCGACGGGCGCGGCTGGTCGCCGTCGGGCCAGCGGCTGCCCGGATTGTCCGGGCTGGCCCCGTCGATCTCGCCGGGGTGCTGCACCGCGACGAACACGCTGCGCTGGTCCTTCGTGACCATCGGGCCGCACGTCTCGGCGCCGACCGGAACCGTGAGGAACTGGCGCAGATGGCCGCGCTCCCTGCCGCGTACCGGCATCACGAACAGCCCGTCGTTGGTGCCGAGCGCATTGCCGTCCGTGGAGATCCACAGGTTGCCGTCGCGGTCGAACGTCACGTTGTCCGGGCAGGAGATCGGCGAGACCTTCTTCTTGTCGTAACCGGCGAAATAGGTGTTCGCGTCGTTCGGGTCGCCGCAGACCAGCGGCACCGACCAGGAGAACCTCTTCGCCCCGGCGTCGTCGCGCCGCTCGACGATCTCCAGGACGTGGCCGTGCTTGTTGGCGGCGCGCGGGTTGGCCTCGTCCGCCTGGGCAGCGGTGCGGTCGGAGTTGTTGGTCAGCGCGACGTACACGCCGCCGGTGACCGGGTTGCGCTCCATGTCCTCAGGACGGTCCATCTTGGTCGCGCCCACCTTGTCGGCCGCCACCCGCGTGTAGACGAGCACCTCCTCCGCGGTCATGCCCTTCACGTACGACCTGTCGCCCGAGACCAGCGGGATCCACTCGCCTGAGCCGTCGAACTCGCCGTCACCTGGCAGCTTGCCGGACCCGTCGATCTCCTCCTGGCTGTCGCCGGTGAACCTGGCGACGTACAGGGTGCCCTCGTCGAGCAGGTCGCGGTTGTGCCGGTCGGCCCCCTGCCGGTAGCGCTCCTTCGAGACGAACTTGTAGATGTACTCGAAACGCGAGTCGTCACCCATGTAGACGACCAGGCGGCCGTCCCGGGCCAGCGTCGTGGTGGCCGCCTCGTGCTTGAACCGGCCGAGCGCGGTGCGCTTGACCGGCGTGGAGTCGGGGTCGAACGGGTCGATCTCCACGATCCACCCGAACCGGTTGCACTCGTGCGGGTGCCTGGCCAGGTCGAAACGCTCGTCGACCCGGTCGAAGCGGCGGCTGATCTCCGGCGTGCCCTCCGCGATCGTGTAGCGCTCGACGTACGGCTTCTGCTTCGCCGGCACCTTGTCGCCGTTGACGAAGTACTGGTCGAAGTTCTCCTCGGCGGTCAGCACCGTCCCCCACGGGGTCGTGCCGCCCGCGCAGTTGTTCAGCATGCCGATGGGCTTGCGGCCCTCGGGGTCGGCGTCCGTCCTGAGCAGGTCGCCGCCCGCCGCCGGCCCGGAGAACTTCATGGGGGTCTCGGCGGTGATGCGCCGGTTGTAGCGGCGACGCCCCTTGGTGACCAGCTTCCACTCGCCGGCGCGGCCCTCCCGCTCGATCTCCACGACCGACCCGCCGTGCCCGGCCAGGCCGATCCTGATCTGCTCCTCCGTGGCCTGCGCGCCGCCCGGGTAGTCGCGGAACATCAGGTTCTCGTCGGTGTACTCGTGGTTCACCCAGAGCAGCGCCCGGTCGCGGCCCATCGGGAACATCGTCACGTAGTCGCAGTTGTAGCCGAACTGCTTGCTCTGCGCCTCGGCGCTCTGGTTGTCGAAGTCGAACGCCGGCGCGTCCGGCAGCACCGGGTCGCCCCACCGCACGACCACCGAGGAGCGGTAGTCCTCCGGGATGGTCAGCTTGTCGTCCTTGTTCGGCCGCACCGGCGTGAAACGGAGGTCGCCGCCCCGCCCGCCCTGTCCACCACCGGGTCCACCCCCGGGTCGACCTCCGGCCACCGGCCCGGGCTCCGCGGCCAGCGCCGGAGCCGCCCCCGCCGCTCCCACCCCCGCCACGAGCGCGCCCAGCGCCCCGGCGCGCAGCACGCCGCGCCGCGACAGCGCCTCCTTCACCACGTCGCCGAAATAGGCGTTGCCGGTGGTGTTGGCCACCTCATGCGCGCACGCGTTGCCGCAGCGGAACTGACACGTCAGCGCGGATCGGCCACCATTGTGCGGGGTGGAGATCAGCGGAAGCAGCCGACCTCCCGCTTCGGGGTTCGACACAGGTCCTCCATCGAAGTGCGGTCGTACGGCCGGGAACGCTACGGCCACCGGCGAAACCACAGGTGAACGAAGACCTCCGTCACGATGAACGCTTCCCGGGGAGACAATGGTCGCGTGCCACCACGCAAGCTCGACCAGGAAAAGTTGAGAACGGCCCTCGACGGCCAGCTCGTCGCCCTCGACGAACCCCCCTACGACGGACCCGCGTCCGCCCTGCCCGACGCGCTCGTGGCCGCCGTGCTGGCCGCCTACGACCGAGGGTTGAAGCCCGAACGCGACGCGGCCAGGCAGGCGGTGCGCCACCTGCTCGACCGGCTGGCGACCGCCGCGCCCGGCAGGACCGTCGAGGTCCGCGTGCCCCCGTACGCGGCCGTACAGGCCATCGCCGGGCCCCGCCACACGCGCGGCACCCCGCCCAACGTGGTCGAGATGGACGGCCGCACGTGGATCGAGCTCGCGCTCGGCCGCCTCACCTGGGCCGATGCGCTGGCCAGCGGTGCCATCTCCGCCAGCGGGGCCCGCGCCGACCTGTCAGCGCACCTGCCGCTCTAACCGCCGCCGCCCATCCAGGGAAACTGGCTCTCGAAACAACGGTCGGCGAGGTCACTGGGAAGTCCGGCGCACTGCTGCGCCACGTTCCACAACCAGATGGCCACGATCGCGAACAGGATCAGCGACAGGACGCTCAGCACGACGCCGGCGATGGCGCGGCCCTTACCGGCGCGTTTGGCGAGGGCCACGCAGCCGAAGACTATCGACAGGATGGCGGTGATCACACCCGTGAAGCACACGAACACCAGGAACGGGCTGGCCACGCCCAGCACGAGCGAGGCGGTGGCCAGGCCGCTGCCCGGCTTGGCCTGCTGGTAACCGGCTCCCGGCATGCCGTACGGGGACTCGGGGCCAGGGCCGTAGCCGGGCGGGCCACCGTACGGGCTGGAGGGCACCGTGCCCGGCACGGTCGGCTCGTCGTCCCGCGGCGTGCCCCCGGCCTGGTACGGCGTCCCACCCCGGCCCTCCGGGCCCGGCCACCCTTCCTGGCCCTGCCGCCGTTCCTCGCTCCGCCAGCCCTCCTGACCCTGCCAGCCTTCCTGACCCTGCCAGCCCTCCTGACCCTGCCGGGCTTCCTGGCCTTCGGGGGTTGGGCGACCCTCCTGAGCCGGGGCGCCGCTCCCTGGTGACGGGGGTCCCCCGGGCGCGCCACCTGCCGGTGGCACGAAGCCCGGCTGGTCATCACCCTGCTCGTAGCGCGACGGCGCGGGCCTGCCCGGCCGCTCCCCCTCTGACGGGGTGGACGTCCAGCCCGGGTACGGCGGCGTGCCACCAGGGATCGGGAACGCCTGGGTCTCCTCGGCGTCACCCCCTGTCGGCTGCGGTACCTCCGGCGAGGTGGGCAGGTCGGGATGGCGGGGTTCGCCGACGGGTCTGGGCTCGTGCGTGGGCGGCACGTCAGGACGCGGCACGATGGGTGGCGCGGGAGCGATCGGCTCCTCGCCCTCCTCACCGGCGCCCTCACCCTGCCGACCGGCGCCTTCGCCCCGCGGCCCCGCGCCCTCGGCCCGCGGTTCGGGGCTCTCGGACTCCGCGTTCCCGAACTCACCGCTGGCGCCCATGGACTCGGCGCCGCCGCCTCCTGCACGCCCGCCGGAGGGCTCGGGCACGTCCGGCGACGCGCCGCCGGTGGGACCGGCGCCGGGCACATCGGCGGACCACTCCTCAGGAGGCCGGTCACCGCCCGTGGGCCCCGGCTCGTACGGTCTGAGCGCGGACCTCTGTTCCTCTTCCTCCAGCGTGCCCTCACGCCACCACTCGGGCTCGTGTTGCGGCGGAACGTGGCGGGGCGCGCCCTCTTCCGGACGGCCCTCGTGCGGATCCTGCCCGCGGCGGGTCTCGTCCGGGTCCCCAGGTGTGGTCACGTCTGCGTCTCCCGACGGGTTTACATGCCGGATACTTCACCCTTTCGCGCAGGGCGACGCCTAAACCGCACGACACGGTAAGAGGCCGCTCATCCTTGGGTCACCATGCGCCAAAGGCCCTGCCCGCGGGCAAGATGGGGGGATGCTGGACGAGACCCTGTCGTATGCGCTGATCAAGGTCGTGAAGACGCATCGCAACCGGATGGCCGCCGCGCTGGCCCCGCTCGGCCTGCACGTGGGGCAGGAGATGCTGCTCAACCAGCTGTGGAAGGAGGACGGCCTGACGCAGGCCGAGCTCATCGCCCGGCTGGGCGTCGAGCCTCCCACCGTCACCAAGACCCTCCAGCGCCTGGAGCGCGCGGGCTTCGTCTACCGGATTCCCGACCCCGCCCGGCCGAGGATCTCCCGCGTCCATCTCACCGGCGCGGGCAAGGCGCTGCGCGAGCCCGTTGAGGAGATCTGGACCGCGATGGACGAGGACCTCCTGCGCGGTTTCGATCCCGGCGAGCGTGACCTGCTCGTGCAGCTGATCCGCCGCGCCATGCCCTGACGTTTCCCCTACGGGCGAAAGCTCCTTGCGTCCGCTCCACCCTTCTAGTTAGCTGGCTAATTAGTCGGCTAATCAAAGAGAAGAGGCTCTCATGCACGCACTGGTCACCGGCGGCTCGTCCGGTATCGGCGCCGCCACCGCGCTCGCCTACGCCCGGGCCGGCGCCCGGGTCACGATCACGTACAACTCGGGCGCCGACCGCGCCGCCGAGGTGGTCAAGCGGATCGAGGAGGAGGGCGGCGAGGCCGCGGCCGTACACCTGGATCTGGAGGACCACGCGACCGTCGCGCCCGCCGTCTCCGCGGCCGGCCCGGTGGACGCGCTCGTGGCCAACGCCGTCCGCTGGGGCACCGTCATGCCCGGCGGCATGGCGTTCGAGGACGTGCCGGCCGCCGAGTGGTCCGCCGCCCTGCACGCCAACGTGGTCGGCAACGCCCTGCTGATCCAGGCGGTGCTGCCGCAGATGCGGCGCAGGAAGTTCGGCCGGATCGTGCTGGTCTCCTCAGGGGCGGCCGAGGAAGGACAGCCGGGCCCCGGCCCGTACGGCACCGCGAAGATGGCGCTGCACGGCATGGCCCGCGCCCTGGCATGGGAGGCGGGCGCGGACGGCATCCTGGTGAACGTGGCCGTGGCCGGACTCACCATCACCGGAGCCCAGCGCCCGATCCCCCAGCACCTGCTGGACGAGATCGCGTCCAGGACACCCACCCGCAGGCTGAGCACGGCTGACGACATGGCGGCGCTGATCGTCTTCCTCGGTTCGGCGGACAACCGCAACCTCACCGGGGAGATCATCCGCGACGGCTCCAATGCGGGCAGGTCAGTCCACACGGGCTGACCCCCGACCCGAGTGTGCGAGCACGGAAGCCGCCGACCTAGACTGAGGTATGTGCTGAAGGGCGACGGCCGTCTCGGCCATGACCTGGACCCCCAAGACCACGCTCCCAAAGACGCCTGTGGCGTCTTCGGCGTCTGGGCGCCAGGCGAGGAAGTGTCCAAACTCACCTACTACGGGCTGTACGCGTTGCAGCACCGCGGCCAGGAGTCCGCGGGCATCGCGGTCAGCGAGGGCAGCCGCATCCTCGTCTACAAAGACATGGGCCTGGTCGCCCAGGTCTTCGACGAGTCGGTGCTGGGCACCCTGCGCGGCCACCTGGCCATCGGCCACTGCCGCTACTCCACCACCGGATCCAGCGTGTGGGAGAACGCGCAGCCCACGCTGAGCTCGACCGAGGTCGGCGGTCTCGCGCTCGCCCACAACGGCAACCTGATCAACACGCCGGAGCTGGCGCAGCGCCTGGCCCCCGGCTCCACCCGGGCGACCACCGACACCGAGGTCCTGACCTCGCTGCTCGCCCAGGACCGCACGCGCACGGTCGAGGAGGCCGCCGCCGAGCTGCTCCCGCAGGTCAAGGGCGCCTACTCGCTGGTCTTCATGGACGAGACGACGCTCTATGCCGCCCGCGACCCGCAGGGTGTGCGCCCGATGGTCCTGGGCCGGCTGGAGCGGGGCTGGGTGGTGGCCTCGGAGACGGCGGCGCTCGACATCGTGGGCGCCACGTTCGTCCGCGAGATCGAGCCGGGCGAGCTGCTCACCATCGACGAGCGCGGCGTGCGCTCGCGCAGGTTCGCGCTGGCCGAGCCTAAGGGCTGCCTGTTCGAGTACGTCTACCTCGCCCGCCCCGACACCACCATCGCCGGGCGCGGCGTCCAGGTCACCAGGGTCGAGGTGGGCCGCGTGCTGGCCCGCGAGCACCCGGTGGAGGCCGACCTGGTCATCCCGACGCCCGAGTCCGGCACGCCGGCCGCCGTCGGCTACGCACAGGAGAGCGGCATCCCCTACGGCCAGGGCCTGGTGAAGAACTCCTACGTCGGCCGCACGTTCATCGAACCCTCGCAGACCATCCGCCAGCTCGGCATCCGGCTGAAGCTCAATCCGCTGCGCGAGGTCGTCGAGGGCAAGCGCCTGGTGGTCGTGGACGACTCGATCGTGCGCGGCAACACCCAGCGTGCCATCGTCAGGATGTTGCGCGAGGCCGGCGCGAAGGAGGTGCACGTCCGCATCTCCTCACCGCCGGTGGCCTGGCCGTGCTTCTACGGCATCGACTTCGCCACCAGGGCCGAGCTGATCGCGGGCTCGCTGACGGTCGAGGAGATCCGCGCCTCGCTGGGCGCCGACTCGCTCGGCTACATCTCGCTCGAGGGCCTGACCAAAGCCACCACGATTCCCGCCGACCGCCTCTGCATGGCCTGCTTCACCGGCTCCTACCCCATTCCCATCGACGAGGACAACGTGGGCAAGTTCGTCCTGGAGAGCAAGGCATGAGCACCTACGAGGCCGCCGGGGTCGACATCGAGGCCGGCGACCGGGCGGTCGCGCTGATGAAGGACAGGGTGGCGCGGGCGCGCCGGCCCGAGGTGGTCGACGACGCCAGCGGCTTCGCCGGCCTGTTCGACGCCTCGGCCCTGCTGCGCTACCAGCGGCCGCTGCTGGCCTCCTCCACCGACGGCGTCGGCACCAAGGTCATGATCGCCCAGCGCTACGGCAAGCACGACACGATCGGCATCGACCTGGTCGGCATGGTCCTCGACGACCTCGTGGTCTGCGGGGCCGAGCCGCTGTTCATGACCGACTACATCGCCTGCGGGAAGGTGGTGCCCGAGCGCGTCGCGGAGATCGTCGGCGGTGTGGCCGAGGGGTGCCGGCTGGCCGGGGCCGCGCTGGTGGGCGGGGAGACCGCCGAGCATCCGGGGGCGATGGGCCCGGACGAATATGACCTCGCGGGCGCCGGCACCGGCGTCGTCGAGGCCGCCGGCCTGCTGGGGCCCGCGCGGGTGCGCGCCGGCGACGTGGTGCTCGGGCTGGCGTCCTCGGGCGTGCACTCCAACGGCTACTCGCTGGTGCGGCACGTGCTGCGGGAGTCCTCGCTCTCCCTCGACGCCGAGCTGCCCGAGCTGGGGCGGCCGCTGGGCGAGGAACTGCTGGAGCCGACCCGGATCTACTCCCTCGACTGCCTGGAGCTGGCGCGCTCCGCCGAGGTGCACGCCTACGCCCACATCACGGGCGGCGGCATCGAGAGCAACCTGTCGAGGTCGCTGCCCGGCCACCTCGACGCGCTGCTCGACCGCTCGTCGTGGACGCCGCCGGCCGTCTTCGGGGTGCTCGCGGGCCACGGCTCGATCGCGCAGCACGACATGGACCGTACGTTCAACCTGGGGGTCGGCATGGCCGCCGTGGTGGCCGCCGGCTCGGCCGACGAGGCCCTCAGGGTGCTGGCGGCCCGTGGCGTCGGCGCCTGGGTGCTGGGCGAGGTCGTCCCCGGCGAGGGCCGGGCGCGCTATCGCTGACCGGTCACTTGTGCCGCCGGTAATAGCGGGCCACGCGGACGCGGTTGCCGCACAGGTCGGGCGAGCACCAGCGACGTCGCGGGTGGGCCGGGAGGAAGAGCAGGTGGCATCCCGGCCCTTCGCAGCCACGCACCTTGCCGACGTCGGGGTCGGTGAGCAGGGTCACCGCGGCCTCGGCCAGCTCGGTCAGGAGGCGGTCGAGCGGCGGGCCGTCGCGCGCCGTGCCGCGGCGCAGCACCGCGCCCCGCACCTCCACGCGGGGATACGCGGGGGCGACGCGAAGTGCCTGGTTGAGCGCGTCGATCGCCTCGGGCGGTGGCGGTGCGGCCTGGCGCGCCGCCTCCAGGGCCCGCTCCACGTGGCCGCGCAGGTCGCGGACGACGGCCGGGGCGCCGGGGCCGAGCGCGGCCTCGGGGACGGCCAGCCGGCCGGCCTGCTTGGCGAGCCAGGCATGAAGGCCTTCCGCGGTCGCCAGGGCGTCGTGGTCGCCACCCGACGGGGTGCGGACGCCCGTGTTGACCAGGTCGAGTGCGAGAGGCTCACCCGTCAGCAGATCCATGCGCCTAATGGTAGGACCTCGCTCTTGACGCATTAGCCACGGAGGGCGTCCGCCTCGGGCTCGTACAGATCCTGGGTTCCGGGTGATCGCACACGGGACGCACGCCATCGGAGCGACCTCGCGCTCCGTCCCGAAGGCGGGCCCCGTCACGCGAGCGCTGCCAGGCCGCACCGGGTCGCGGCGCGGGGGGGGTACCTGATCGTCGCCCCGATCTCCTCGATGAGCCGGCCACGAAAGCGGGCCTACGTGACGAAAGCCCCACGGTTACCCGTGGGGCCCGACGAGTGCGAGCGATGATCCGGCGTGCACGCCGGATCCTGCGCCACGTCACCCAGAAGAACGGCTATCGGCGGCCGGCACGGCCGTCGTCGTCGTCTCCTGCGCCATAGTCATCGGCGTAATCGGCATAGCGATCCGCCAGCTCATCGTTGAGGTCGTCGGCGTCGTCATTGCGGCTGGAGTCTCCGACCCCGAGTTCGTCGCGAAGACGGTCAAGATCCGTGCCACCGCTGTTGTACTTCAGCTGGCGAGCAACCTTGACCTGCTTGGCCTTTGCTCGGCCGCGCCCCATTGGCTCGACCCCCTCGTGTGGGGTCGTCCCCGACCCCTCGTCGCTAACGCACCACACACTGACGCCGCCTGACTCCGGGCGTCAGCCTATCGTTCGCCTATTACCGTACCTGTTTTGTGCCCAGCTCGGTACGTCGTATGGGCGCGGGGCGTCAGTCGCCCAGCCAAATGGCTCGTAGCCGCCCGACTTCCGACATTCTGCGCTCCGCCAGCCTATCCGCTGCGACCGCGGGAGGGACGCCCTCGTCGGCAGCTATCGCGAAAATTTTCAATGTCGTGTCATAGATCTGCGTGGCCTTGGACCGGGCCCGCTCCATGTCGAAGCCCTCGATCTCGTCGGCGACCTGGATGACGCCGCCCGAGTTGACGACGTAGTCGGGCGCGTACAGGATCTCACGTTCGGCGAGTTGCTTCTCCACGCCGGAATGCGCGAGCTGGTTGTTGGCCGCCCCGCAGACGATCTTCGCGCGGAGCTCCGCGACCATCTCGTCGTCGAGCACCCCGCCCAGCGCGCAGGGCGCGAAGACGTCGATGTCGGAGCGCGCCATGGCCCGGGCGTCGGCCACCACGTCGACCTCGGGGCGGCGCGCGCGCACGCGTTCGACCGCCTTGGGGGCGACGTCGCAGATCACCACCTCGGCGCCGTCCTCGCGCAGGAGCTCGACCAGGCGGTGGCCCACCTTGCCCACCCCTTCGACGCCGACTCTCCTGCCGTGGAGCGACGGAGTGCCGTAGACGCGCTCGGCCGAGGCCCGCATGCCCTGGAACACTCCGAAGGCCGTCAGGATGGACGAGTCGCCGGCCCCGCCGTGAGCCGGCGTGCGGCCCGTCACATGGCGCGACTCGCGGGCGATGACGTCCATGTCCTCGCTGTAGGTGCCCACGTCGCAGGCGGTGATGTAGCGTCCGCCGATCGACTCGACGAACCTGCCGTAGGCGCGCAGCAGCGCCTCGCTCTTGTCGCGCGCCGGGTCGCCGATGATGACGGCCTTGCCGCCGCCCAGGTCGAGGCCGGCCAGCGCGTTCTTGTAGGACATGCCCCTGGCGAGGTTGAGCACGTCGGCCAGCGCCGCCTGCTCGTTCTCGTACGGATAGAAGCGGGTGCCTCCCAGCGCCGGGCCCAGCGCCGTGTTGTGGATGGCGATGATGGCACGCAGGCCGCTCTGCTCGTCGGCGCAGAAGACGACCTGCTCATGCACGTCCTTGTGGGACGCTCCGAAGACGTCGGTCACGGTAGTGACTCCCTGTCCGGTCCACCGCACCTTCGCGGCGGAGATCGCCTCATAGCCTAGTCTCGACAGTGCGCGCGGGGTCGCTTCGTGACACGATGCCTCCGTGCTGCCCTATGCCGCCTACCTCCGCGTCTATGAGCCACTGACCGCGTTCGCCGAGCCCGAGCGCAGGGTGTGGGCCGACTACGCCGACTCACGCGACCGTCCGCGGCGCGCGAACGCGCTCACCGCGGAGCACGGCGAGTCGGTCATGCGCCTGCTCGGCATGCCCCCTCAGCCCGTTCCCGCCCAGGAGAGCCCCAACGCCTATCTGCGGCGCGTCGAGGACCGTCTGTACGTTTGCCCATGGCAGACCCGCCTGCGCTCGTGGCTGGCGTTCTCAAGGCTGCGCGGCGCCACGCCGGCGAAGCTGATGGACCGTCTCGTGCCCAAGGCGATCGCCGAGCAGACGGCCGACGACTTTGATCGCTACAAGCGTAAAGCGGGGTCGTCGGCGCTGCGCACGCACATTCGCACCACGACGTGGCACGTACCACCGGCCTGGTTCGTGCCGTTCGACGGCAACGAGCGCTGGCTGGTGCTCGGCTCCGCCGCCCCGGGGCAGGACGTGACGACGGCTACGGGCCGTAACCTCATCTATGTCACCTCCATGGCGCAGGCCAGGAAGCGGGCGGCGCGGGCGCTCAACGTGCTGCGCCGGCACCTCGGCGACGTGGCCTCCAACTTCGAGGTCGAGGACATCGCCAGGTGGCTGGAGGAGTTCCACCCGCACTCGCTGGTCGAGCTCGACTACGGCGGCCTCGTGCACCTCATGGACGACGACGCGCTGCAGGCCGACCAGTCGGTCGCCGAGCTGTCCGCCGCCCTCACGGGCCTGGACACGGGTCAAGAAGAACTTGCCTACGCCATGTACCAGAGGGTCATCCTGCGGTGGAAGTCAATGCAACAACTGGAATCTGCCAACTGAACCCCAATACGGCCGTCTGACCTGCATGAGTAGGTCACGTCTCGCGGCTGCTCTCTTCTGCGAACTGAGTAGTTTGCCGTTTTCACTGCGATACCACGAACCGTGTCGCTAGAATCACCGAGCGTGACATGGCCACGGGGTGCGGGCAGTTGGGTCAAAGAAGGGCTCGCCAATCGCTCTGCGTGGCGGTATGGTCACATCGGGTGATGCCGCATATGGCTCAGAAAAGCCGCACGCTCTGCGCCATAGGGGGACATCCGTGACACGCGCAAAGGCAGTCACAGGATCGCTAAGCCGGTCCACACGGAGGAGAGGCCGCACAAATGTCAGCTCGTACACCCGAGGCCGAGCCGCTGCTCACGCCCGCTGAGGTCGCGACCATGTTCAGGGTCGACCCCAAGACCGTTACGCGGTGGGCCAAGGCGGGCAAGTTGACGTCGATTCGTACCCTCGGCGGTCATCGGCGTTACCGGGAGACCGAGGTCCGCGCACTGCTCGCGGGGATCCCGCAGCAGCGCTCGGAGTAGCCGAGAGGGTCGTCACGGACCTCAGGGGGGTTGAGGGTGGACCAGGCGCGCAACGAAGCCAGGTCCACCGTGTGACGACGTGACGTCGCATGGGAAGTTGGCGCCGCCCGCCCGGCGCCATCCTTCCCGGCTTCCGCCTCCCGCCGTTACGCCAGCCGCTCCAGCAGGCCGGCGACGTCGCCGTCATACCTCGCGGCGACGCCGAGCAGCGCGACCATGTGATCGACCAGCATCTTCTCGAGCGTCGGTCGTTCCACGTCGCGGTGCTCCAGCCAGTCGAGACCGGCCGTCTCCACGGAGGCGATCCACGACCTCAGGGTCGTGCGCAGCACCGGGCTGGGCTCCTCGACGCGCATCTGCTTCTGGATGAGGCGGAAGAGGCGCCGGCGCACGCCGTCGACGATCTCGCCCACCTCGCCCGCCCTGTTGGCGGGACCGCCGCGCAGGAGCGCGGCGAACCCGGCAGCGTGCTCCTCGACGAAGTCGAAATAACGTTTGAGCCCGGAGGCCAGCTCGTCGAGCGGCCTGCCGCCCTCATGCGGCCGCAGCCTGGACTCCAGTTGCTCCGCCGCGCTCCTCAGCGCGGCCACGTAGAGCTCCTGCTTGCCGCCGAAATAGTGGTAGACCAGGGCCCGCGAAGCCCCCGCCGCCGACGCCACGTCATCGATCGAGACGTCTTCCGCGTCGCGCGTGCTGAACAGCTCCAGAGCCGCCGCCATGAGCTCCTCGCGACGCCGGTCGACGCTGAGCCTGCGCCGAGCCGGACGCGCCTTCTCGGCTGACTTACCTGGTGTCACACCTGCACAGTATCCGACGTGCGCCCCAGCCGAAGGTGGCCTCTGTTCGGCGAATATCGGGCTCTCTGTAACGGAGGCCGTACCCTGCGGCTAACTCGATCGTTTGGTCAGACAGGTGCCCATATCCGCATCGCGGGGGAGACACATGTCAGGACCGCCCGTCAACACCTCATCCATCGCCGAGCTCAGAGAGGTAGACACCCTGCCTCGGCCTAGACCCACCATCCGCAACGTCGCCGAACGAGCCGGCGTCTCGAAATCGCTGGTCTCACTCGTGCTGCGCGGATCTCCGCACGTGAGCGAGCACCGGCGCCAGGCCGTGCTGCAGGCCGCACGTGAGCTCGGCTACCGGCCGAACGCGGTCGCGCGAAGCCTGGTCGAAGGGCGTACCCACCTGGTGGGAGCGCTCGTCGCCAACCTGCACAACCCCTTCTACGCCGAGTTCCTCGACGGACTGCAGGAGAGCCTGCACGGCGACGGCCTGCGCATGCTGATCGGGAACAGCCAGTGGGATCCGGCGTTCGAGGACGAGGCCGTGGAGGCCTTCCTCGAGCTCAGAGTCGACGGACTGGTCCTGCTGGGCATCGCTCCGACCAGCGAGACGCTGATCGAGGCCACCTCCTACACGCCCACGGTCGTCGTGGGGGAACGTGACATCGAGCTCGACGGCGTCGACATCGTGGTCGACGACGACCAGCTCGGCGCCCGCCTGGCCATCGACCACCTGGTCGAGCTCGGCCACAAGCGGATCGCCCACATCGAGGGGCCCCGCTCGTCGCGCTGCGAGGGCTACCTCGTGGCGATGCGCAGGCACTCGCTGGCCCCGTACATCATGGTCGAGGCCGCGGACGCGACCGAGGACAGCGGCAGGGAGGCGGCGCTCGCCCTGCTGACCCGCGACCCCAGGCCAACCGCGATCTTCGCGGCCAGTGACGCGGTCGCGCTCGGCGTGCTGTCGGCCGCCGGCGACCTCGGCCTGCGCGTGCCCGACGACCTGTCGGTGGTCGGCTACGACAACACGCACCTCGCGGCCTCCCGTCACATCTCCCTCACCTCGGTCGACCAGCCCCGCCGTGCCATGGGCAGGTCGGCGGCGGCACTGCTCAGCGACCGCATCGGAGACCCCGCCAAGGGCTCCCGCCTGCGGGAGGTGCGCTCGGAACTGATCGTGCGACGGAGCACGGGGCCCGCCTGAGGCGAACGGGAAACCTGCACGGCGACGCTGCGCCGCGGCAGGTTTCCTGTTGCCCAAACCTGGGTCAAGCCGCGTGGCGGCGCGATGACGCGCCGGTTTACTCGTCAGGGTCATGCTAAGAGTGGCCGGCTCGGTCCGGTCACGGTCTGATCCGGGGGAACAGTCATGCGTGATCCGGAACTGGTGTCCTGCGCCCAGCGCGCCGCGGCGGAGCTCGAGCGCGCCTGGGGCCACTGGCGAGCGGGCCGGGGGCGGGGCGCCGACGCCACCGCCGAGTCGGTCGCCAGCTACGTCGCCCACTCTCTCGACCATCCGTGGGGCCGTCCCCGCGTCGTTCTCGGCCTCGACGCGGAGGACGCGCGGGAGCTGGCCGCCCTGCTCGAACGGCAGGAGGTCGCCGAGCGCGTCTGGTAGGAGCACTCCCGGCGAGGACGCGGCGCGTTCGCACCGCACTCGGCATATGAGCCGTCCTGTCTCCGGGCTTCACGTAAGTTGGACGGCATGCGTGCTCTTCCCGTCACGGTCCTCGCCGTCTGCGGCCTGATCGCCTCCGCGTGTGGCGCCACCGGCTCCGGTGACGCCGCGGCAGGTCAGGCCGCCACCACGAGAACGGAGGAGCAAGCTCCCTCCACGGCGCCCGCCAAGACCTTCCATCCCGCGGAGACCGCGGAGCCCGCGGGGACCGCCGGCGGCGCCGAGCGGGCGCGGGAGGCGCGGCCGCTCGAAGGGAAGGTCATCGTCATCGACCCGGGCCACAACGGCGGCAACTACCGCGCTCCGAAGGAGATCAACCGCCAGGTCGACGTACTGACCAAGAAGAAGGCCTGCGACACCACCGGCACCTCCACCAACGACGGCTACAGCGAGGCCGCGTTCACCTGGGACGTGTCCACCCGGATGGTCAAGATCCTCGAAAGGCGCGGCGCCACGGTCAAGCTGACCAGGTCGGGCAACGACGGCGTCGGCCCCTGCATCACCCGGCGCGCCGCCATCGGCAACAAGGCTGAGGCGGACGCCGCGATCTCCGTGCACGCCGACGGGTCGGGGCCGGCCAACCACGGCTTCCACGTGATCATGCCCAAGAAGATCAACGGTCCGGTCGACCAGGTCGTGGGCGATTCGAGCAAGCTCGGCATCGCGGTGCGTGACGCCTTCGCCAAGGGCACGGGCCTGCCCTACTCCACCTACATCGGCAGGAAGGCGCTCGACTACCGGAGCGACCTCGGCGGGCTCAACCTGTCGACGGTGCCGAAGATCTTCGTCGAGTGCGGCAACATGCGCAACGCCGCCGAGGCGGCCAAGTTCCGGCGCCCGAAGTTCCGGCAGAAGATCGCGCTGGCGCTGGCCAACGGATTACAGCACTATCTCAAAGCATGATTCCTCACCCTAAGCTGCACAGTGATCTTTCCGTTCCCTTCGAGCTGGCCTCAGGCGCCACGGTGTCCGGCGACCTGGCCGACGCCGTCCGCCTCGCCCTTCCCCTGCTCGACCTGCGGCCGGGCGACTCGGGTGAGATCGACGTCCGGCAGGACGCCGCGCTCGGCGCGGAGGCCTACCGGCTGACCACCGGGTCCAGGGGTGTCGAGATCGTGGCCGGCGGGCGGGCAGGCGCGTTCTACGCGGCCCAGTCGCTGCACCAGTTGCTGCCGGACGCCTCCTACCGGTTCTCCGAGCAGGCGTCGTGGCCCGTTCCAGGGGTGCGGATCGAGGACGCGCCGCGCTTCCCCTGGCGCGGGCTGCACCTCGACGTGGCCCGGCATTTCTTCCCCAAGCGTGAGCTCCTGCGCCTGATCGACCTGATGGCGGTGCACAAGCTCAACCGGCTGCACCTGCACCTGGTCGACGACCAGGGATGGCGGGTGGAGAGCCGGGCCTACCCGCTGCTGCACGAGGTCTCCTCGCACCGGCCGCGCACGGCGGTCCACGCCCATGGCGAGCCGGCCGCCTACGACGAAGTCCCGCACGGCGGCTACTACACGCTCGACGACCTGGCGGAGATCGGCGCCTACGCCCGCGCCAGGTGCGTCACGATCGTGCCCGAGATCGACGTGCCGGGGCACGCCTCGGCGATCCTGGCCGCCTACCCGTCGCTGGGGGCCACCGGCGAGCGCTACGACGTGCTCGACCGGTGGGGCATCTCCCCCGCGATCCTGTCTCCGCTGCCGCCGACCGTCGAGTTCCTCACCACGATCTTCGACGAGCTGATCGGGGCGCTGGGCGAGACCCCCTACGTGCACATCGGCGGCGACGAGGTGGTGCTCGACCACTGGACCGGTTCGGCGGAGATCGCCGCCTACCGCGACTCCCTGGGCCTGTCCACGTCCGTCGAGTTGCAGGCGTGGTTCCTGCGGCGGCTGGCCGACGCGCTGGCCGAGCGGGGGGCGCGGACCGTGGTGTGGGACGAGGCGTTCGTCGGAGGAGGGCTGCGCCAGGACACGATCGTCATGCCGTGGCGCGGCATGGGCGTGGGCCGCCGTGCCGCCGCCGCGGGGCACGACGTGATCGCGACGCCGGTGTTCCCGCTCTACTTCGACTACGCGGAGTCCGGCTCCCCCGACGAGCCGAGGGCCATCGGCGACACCATCGCCCTTGAGGACGTCGCCGCCTTCCGCCCGGCGCCTGACGACTGGACGGACGACGAGCGCGCCCGGGTCGTGGGCGCGCAGGCGCAGCTCTGGAGCGAGCGCGTGCCCGACGCCCGCACGGTCGACTACAAGCTCTGGCCTCGAGCCTGCGCGCTCGCGGAAGTGGCCTGGTCGGGCTCGCCCGCGGAGGGCTTCACGGAGCGGCTGGGGCGGCACCTGGGCCGGCTCGACGCCATCGGGGTGGAGTATCGGCCGCTCGCGGGGCCGCACCCGTGGCAGCGGCGCCGCCCGCACCGGCCGAGCGAGATCCCCATGTCCGAGCGGATGGCCCGCATAGAGGCCATGACGCACGACCCGGAATCGACCCGGCCCAGCCTGTAGACCGGGTGGGCGCTCTCGGGACCGCAGGAGAAGGGCAGGGCGGGCGCGTCCGGTCCCGCCGCCGAAGGGCGGACGCGTCCGGAGCTCGCGCTGGGTTGCCGGTCAGAAAGCCGGACGGTCGTTGAGGATGCGCTGGAAGAGCCGGTGGTCCTGCCAGTGGCCGTCGATCTCCAGATAGCGCGGCGCGGTGCCGTAGAGCTCGAAACCCGCCTTGCGGAGCACGCTCTGCGAGGCCACGTTGTCGAGCAGGGTGCCCGCCGCGATCCGGTGCAGGCCGAGATCCTGGTCGGCCATGCGGCACACCTCCAGCACCGCCCGGGTGGTCAGGCCGCGCCCCGCGTAGCCGGCGTCGATCCAGTAGCCGAGGTCGGCGCTGAGCCACGGGCCGCGCACGATCGTGCTGAGCGTCATGCGGCCCACGACGCGATCGCCGTGGACGAGCAGCCACGGCATCGCCCGGCCCTGCGCCTGCTGCGCGAGCAGGTCCTTGAGCCGGTGGGCCTGGCCCGGCAGGGTGAAGAACTCGGCCGGCCGCCGGGGCTCCCACCGGCGCAGGTGCTCGCTGTTGCGGACGTACGCGTGGAGCAGGCCCTCGGCGTCGCGTTCAGCGGCCGGGCGCAGGACGACACCGTCTGTAAGGGGCACCTCGGGGATCACCGTTACACCCTAGTCTCGGGCGGTGCGCCCGATCGCGTCGGCGATCGACGTCATGCCGTGGCGGCGCACCCGGCGGGACAGCTGCCGGTGGATGCGCGAGGCCCACAGCGGGCCGCCGTAGATCCAGCCGGTGTAGCCCTGCACCAGCGTCGCCCCGGCCAGGAGCCGCTCCCAGACGTCGTCGGCGTCCTCCACACCGCCTGCCGACACCAGCGTGAGACGGTCGCCCACCCTGGCCCGCAGCCGCCGCAGCACCTCCAGCGAGCGGGCCTTGAGCGGGCGCCCGGACAGCCCGCCGGTCTCGCCGCCGTGCCTGATCGTGGTGTTGGTCGCGATGATCCCGTCGAGGCCGAGCTCCACCGCCAGGTCGGCGACCGCGTCGACGTCCTCGTCGGCGAGGTCGGGCGCGATCTTCACCAGCAGCGGCGTCCGGCGCGGCGTGCTGCCGGCGACCTCCTTGACCGCGGTCAGCAGCGGCCGTAGCAGGGCGACCGCCTGCAGGTTGCGCAGGCCGGGGGTGTTGGGCGAGCTGACGTTGACCACCAGGTAGTCGGCCATGGGGGCGAGCTCCTTGGCGGCCGTGACGTAGTCGGCCACCGCCTCGGACTCGGGCACCACCTTGGTCTTGCCGATGTTCACCCCGATCACGACCGGGAGGCCACGCGTGCGGCGCAACCTGCGGGCCGCGGCCGCCGCGCCGGCGTTGTTGAAGCCCATCCGGTTGATCACCGCCCGCTCGCGCACCAGCCTGAACAGGCGCGGCCTGGGGTTGCCCGGCTGGCCGTGGGCGGTGATGGTGCCGACCTCGACGTGCCCGAAGCCGAGTGCGGCGATGCCCTCGGCGCACGCGGCGTCCTTGTCGAACCCGGCGGCCAGCCCGAGCGGGCCGGGGAAGTGCACCCCGAACGCCGTCACCCGCAGGGCCGGGTCGTGCGGCGCGAACGCCCGGTGCAGCAGCCGCTTGAGCAGCGGCAGCCGCGCGAGGAGCGCGAGAGCGCTCACGGTGAAGTGGTGCACGGCCTCGGCGTCGAAACGTCGCAAGACCTGCGTGAACACGAGGCGATACATCACGGGTCAGGCTACCAACCCGGCCTCGTAGGCGATGATCGCGGCCTGCACCCGGTTGCGCACGTCGAGCCGGGTGAGGATGGCGCTGACGTACGCCTTCACCGTGCCCTCCACGATGTGCAGCCTGCGGGCGATCTCCGCGTTGGACAGGCCGGCGCCGAGCAGGGCGAGCACCTCGCGCTCGCGGTCGGTGAGGCTCGCGACGCGGTCACGCGCCTCGGCGCCCCTGGCCATCCGGCCGCCCGACAGCTGGGTGATCACCCGGTGGGCGACCTTGGGCGACAGGTACGCGGCTCCCTCGGCGACCGCGTGGATCCCGGCGATCAGCTCGCGCGGGTCTCCCGACTTGAGCAGGAACCCGCCGGCTCCCACGTCGAGCGCCTTGGCGATGTAGTCGTCCTCCCCGAACGTGGTCAGCATCACCACGGCCACGCCCGGCGCGGCCCTGCGCAGCTCGGCCGCGGCCGACAGCCCGTCGAGCCTGGGCATGCGGATGTCGAGCAGCGCCACGTCGGGCCGGTGGCTGATGGCCAGGTCGACGGCCTGCCTGCCGTCGGCGGCCTCGGCCACCACCTCGAGCGACGGGTCGGAGGCGAGGATGGCCCGGACGCCCGCTCGGATCATGGCCTCGTCGTCGGCGAGGAGTATGCGGATCACGCCTTCTATATTGGCCCCATGGCACAGGTGAAGGTCTACGGGCGCAGGGACGTGTGGGCGGGCCGGCAGCGTGAGGTGTCGGACCTGGTGCAGTCGTGTCTGGCGAGCGCCTGGGGGTTGCCCGAGGAGAAGAGGTTCCACCGGTTCGTGCTGCTGGACGCCGACGACTTCGTCTGCCCTCAGCGGAGCGAGCGCTACCTCATCATCGAGGTCGTCTGCTTCACCGGCCGCAGTGACGACGCCAAGCGGGCGCTGATCCGGGAGGTCTACGCGAAATCCGGCTATGATCCCGAAGACGTCGAGATCACCATCATCGAGATGCCCAAGGTCAACTGGGGCATTCGCGGGGTTCCCGCTGACGAGCTCGCTCTGCCGTACAACGTGGAGGTCTGACGTGTGGGGTGACGGCGGCCGGACGGTATGGTCCGACTCATGAGCACTCACTATGACGTCGTCGTTCTCGGCGCGGGTCCAGGAGGATATACGGCCGCCGTCCGCGCCGCCCAGCTCGGACTGCGGACCGCGGTCGTCGAGGAGAAATACTGGGGTGGCGTCTGCCTGAACGTGGGCTGCATCCCCTCCAAGGCGCTGCTGCGCAACGCGGAGCTCGCCCACATCTTCAACCACGAGGCCAAGACCTTCGGCATCAGCGGCGAGGTCAGCTTCGACTTCGGCGCGGCCTTCCAGCGCAGTCGCAAGGTGGCGGACGGGCGGGTCAAGGGCGTCCACTACCTGATGAAGAAGAACGGCATCACGGAGTACGACGGCCGGGGCACGTTCCTCGACGCCAACACCCTCCAGGTGAACGGCGAGACGATCACGTTCTCCCACTGCATCATCGCGGCCGGGGCCACCACCAGGCTCATCCCGGGCACGCAGCTGTCGGAACGCGTGGTGACGTACGAAGAGCAAATCCTCACCGAGAACCTGCCGAGTAGCATCATCATCGCGGGCGCGGGCGCGATCGGGGTGGAGTTCGCGTACGTGCTGCACAACTACGGCGTCAAGGTGACGATCGTGGAGTTCCTCGACCGGGTCGTGCCGCTGGAGGACGAGGAGGTGTCGGCCGAGCTGGCCAAGCGCTACAAGCGGCTCGGCATCGAGGTGATGACCTCCACCCGCGTCGACGGCATCGAGGACACCGGCTCCTCCGTCAAGGTCACCGTCACCAAGGGCGACCAGACGCAGGTGCTCGAGGCCGACAAGGTCCTGCAGGCCATCGGTTTCCAGCCGCGCGTCGACGGCTACGGGTTGGAGAAGACGGGCGTGGCGCTGACCGACCGGGGGGCGATCGCCGTCGACGGTCGCTGCCGGACGAACGTGCCGCACATCTTCGCCATCGGCGACGTCACCGCCAAGCTCATGCTGGCGCACGCCGCGGAGTCCATGGGCATCATCGCGGCCGAGACGATCGGCGACGCGGAGACCATGGAGCTCGACTACGTGATGATCCCGCGGGCGACCTACTGCCAGCCGCAGGTCGCGAGCTTCGGCTACACCGAGGCGCAGGCGCGCGAGCTGGGCTACGACGTGAAGGTGGCGAAGTTCCCGTTCACGGCCAACGGCAAGGCGCACGGGCTGGGCGACAGCGCCGGCTTCGTCAAGATCATCAGTGACGACACGCACGGCGAGCTGATCGGCGCCCACCTGATCGGGCCCGACGTCACCGAACTGCTGCCCGAGCTGACGCTGGCCCAGCAGTGGGACCTGACGGTGCACGAGGTCGCGCGCAACGTGCACGCGCACCCGACGCTCGGCGAGGCGGTCAAGGAGGCCGTGCACGGCCTGGCCGGACACATGATCAACATGTAGGACGGCCGGCGATCGGTACGGCGGGCCGCCGTACCGATCGGCTGGTGCAGCGGCGTTTTCTCACCAGATCTTCAGAAACCATCCATTTTTCTCCCAGGATGCCTGGAGAGTTTGGAGTCGACCGAAGACCTCCTTCGCATCGGACGGTGTCCCGCATGACCTCCACCCCCGCCGAAGACACCACTGTGCAGTCGACCCGCCGCCGGCGTGCCCCCGCCGGCCCCTCGATGCTCAGGCTCGGCCTGCTCGCCCTGGTCGCGATCGGCATCGCGGGCGCGGCGGCCGAGCTCGCCTTCGAACGCCACTGGGGCAGCCCGACGCAGCTGATCCCGTGGGTGATGCTGGCGCTGCTGACGGTCGCGCTGGTGCTGGTCGCGCTCGGCGACTCTCCCGGCACGCTCACCGTGGTCCGGGCACTCGCCCTGATCGTGCTGGTCGCGGCGGCGTACGGCGTGTTCACCCACGTGTCCGTCAACCACGGCATGGGCGCGATGGACCCCGCGTGGGACTCGCTGTCGCCGCTCGCCCAGTGGTGGTCGGCGCTGACGAAGTCGGTCGGCAACGCGCCCCCGCTCGCGCCCGGCATGCTCGCCCAGAGCGCGCTCCTGCTCCTGCTGGTCTCCACGGTCCAGCGGCCGGCGAAGTGAGCCGCCGCTAGGCGAACGGTGCGATGATCTCGCGCACGGCCTCGGCGCACTCGGCGGCGTGGTCGTCGTGCGCGATGCTGCTCAGCAGCTCCCGCAGGTGGAACAGGGGCAGGCGGTCCCGCCAGCCGTCGTCGAGACCCGCCGCGTCCGCGTACACCTCGAAGAAGCGGTCGGAGGCGGGCGGGCGCGGCGAGCACCACAACATGCTGAGGTCGGCCTCCGCCCAGCTGTAGGAGACGGCCGGGTCGATCAGCGCCGGGCCGCCGGTCCGGCCGGAGAGGATGTTCTCGCGCCACAGGTCGCCGTGCGTCAGCACCGGCGGCCGTGGCGGCAGCAGGTCGGGCAGGGCGGCGCAGAGGCGTTCGAGCGCCCGCCGTTCGGCGGCGTCGAAAGCCGCTTCCACGAGTGGTTCCGGGAGCCAGCGCAGGATCCGTCGCCGCGCGAAGAAGGCGTGCCCGTCGGTGTCCCAGGTGTTGTCCTGCCGCAGGCGCCCGAGCCAGCCGTCCCGGTGCCAGCCGAACCGGTCGCTCCGCGTGGTGGTGTGCAGGTGGGCGACGGCGCGGGCCAGCTCTTCCCAGAAGCGTCCGTCGTCGTCGCGGCGCGGCGGTAACGGCTCCAGCACGAGCAGGCGGGGCGTGACCGCCAGCACCTCGGGCGTGGTGACGCCGCCCATGGCACGCAGCACGTGCAACCCCTCCGCCTCGACCTCGAACAGGTCGAGGGCGTCGGCGCGCAACGTCTTGGCGAACACGCGGGAGCCGTCGCGCAGGGTCGCCAGCCCGGCCAGCGCCACCACCCCGCCCTGAGCGGCCTCCGCCGCCACCGCGTCGAATCCGGCCCTACGAAGCCGGTCGAGAAGAAGGTCCATGACCACATATCCAACCCGAACCGGCTATGTTGGTCACATGACTTGGTCACAGGACCAACATTTGCGGAGAGGATGCCTCCATGCGCGTCACGGTGAACGGCACGTCGTTGTTCGTGGACGTCGAGGGCCCCGCCCTCGTGCCCGACGGTGACACGATGCGAGACAAGCCCACGCTTCTCCTGCTGCACGGCGGTCCCGGCCACGACCACTCGATCTTCAGGCCGGCGTACGCGCGGCTGGCCGACCTCGTCCAGATCGTCTACGTCGACCAGCGCGGCAACGGCCGCAGCCAGGACTCCGACCCTTCCACCTGGCACCTCGACCAGTGGGCCGACGACATCCCCGCCCTGTGCGACGCTCTCGGCATCACCAAGCCGATCGTGCTCGGCTGGTCATTCGGCGGCATCGTCGCCATGCACTACGCCGCCAGGCATCCCGATCATCCCGCGAAGCTGATCCTGCAGAGCACGATGGCCCGCATGGACGTCGACCAGGTCGTCGAGGGGTTCCGCGCGGAGGCGGGCGAGGCGGCGGCGCTGGCGGCCAAGGCGTTCCTCACGGAAGGCACGCCGGAGACGTTCGCGGAGTTCGGGCGGTTGTGCGCGCCGTCCTACAGCCCGGATCCGGCCTTTCCGTCCTTCGAGGACATCCAGGCGATGACGCGGATGATCCCCAACCCGGAGCTGACGATGAGGTTCATGTCGCGGGAGCGGTTCGACCTGCGGGGCGAGCTCCGCAACGTCCGCTGCCCTGCGCTGGTGGCGGCGGGCGCGCGCGATCCGATCACACCGCTCGCCTCGATGCGGGAGATCATGACCGGCCTGCCCGCGGGGGCACGGCTGGAGATCTTCGAGGAGTCGGGCCACTTCATCGCCGACACGGAGGGCGAACGGTTCTTCGCGCTCCTGCGCGCCTTCATCGAGGCACCATGACGATCCGCGGCCGCGTTCATCGAGGCGCCATGACCACCTTCCCGGCCGCGTTCAGCGGGGCGCCGCGATGACGTACCTGTCCGCCGACGAGCGGCGGCGCGTCATCGTCGACGCCGCCGTCCGCGTGATCGCCACCGAGGGCCTGGCCCGCGCGACCACCCGCCGCATCGCGGAGCAGGCGGGAGTGCCGCTCGGCACCCTGCACTACTGCTTCCGCAACAAGGACGAGCTCAACATGCTCATCCTCGGACGCGGCCGCGCCACGATGCTGGCCGCCTTCGAGGAGCTCGACCGGGGGGCCGGGTTCGAGGCGACCGTGCGCGAGGTCGTGGCGACGTACTGGCGGTGGATCCGCGATCACCACGGGCTGCATCTCGCGCTGATGGAGCTGCTCATGTGGGCGATCCGCAACAAGGAGACGCTCCTCCCCGGCCGGGACGTCTGGGCCAAGGTCAACGCCCCGCTCGGCGGTGACCTCATCGACTCCGCCCTGACCGCCGCAGCGGAGCGGGACGGCGTGCGCACGGCCGTGCCGGTGCCCGAGCTGGCCCGGTTCCTCATCCACCGGATGGACGGCCTGGTCTTCGAGTTCGCGGAAACGTCGGACGAGGCGAGCTGCGAGCGGCAGGCCCTCCTCCTGGCCGACGCGCTCGTCCTCCTGGCCCTGCCGCGTCAGGGTTCGCGGTAGGCGAGCAGGTATCTCCAGAACAGCAGCCGCCGCAGGCGGAAGCCGGGCAGCAGGACGCCCGCCTCCTGCCGGATCTCCGCCAGCGTCATCCGGGGCTGCGTGACCGGCGCGGGGGACGGCTCGCCCCGGCCGGCCATGGCGAGCCTGGCCGCCGCGTTGACCGGGACGGCGGCCAGGCTGCAGGTCAGGTCCGCGAGGGTCGCCTCGCGGTAGCAGCCCAGAATGGCCAGCACGCCGCCGGGGGCGAGCGCGTCGCGCAGCGTGGCGACGGTGCCGAACGGCACGTGGTGGATGCTCGCCAGGCACGAGATGTAGTCGTAGTGGTCCTTGGGCAGCGGCGTCTCCGTGATGTCGGCGCAGCGGAAACGCGGCCCGCCACGATCCCGCGAGCCCGCGACGGCGGTTTCGATCACACGTGCCGACGGGTCGACGGCGTCGACCTCCATGCCCATCTCCGTGAGCCGCCGCGCGAAGCGTCCTGTGCCGCATCCGACGTCGAGCGCGGTGCGGCTCTCACGGGGGACCAGGCGGAGGAGCATCCCGTGATAGTGATCATTGTGATCGAAGGCCATGGGTGAACTCTGCCAGATTCGCCACAACGCGAGGAGCAGGTTCGGCCCGAGGCGCGATGGCCTCGTGGCCTGCTTTTTCCGCGCTTTCCCCGGCGAAAAGAAAGCTTGCCGGAAAGACCTTCCGAAATTGCCGAAAGGGCCCGTTCGACGGATGAAACTTCAGGAGGCGGCGTCGCGGAGCAGCAGCGCCGCCTGGACGCGGTTCGCGCAGCCGAGCTTGGTCAGGATGCGGCTCACGTAGGTCTTGACCGTCGCCTCGCTCATGTGGACGCGCCTGCCGACCTCGGCGTTGGACAGCCCTTCCGCCACCTGCCTGAGCACGTCGAGCTCGCGCGGGGTGAGCGCGGCCAGCCGCCGCTCGGCGTCGTGGTCGCGCTCGCCCGCGTCGAACGCGACCATGCCCAGAACGTGGCGCGTCACCTCGGGTGAGAGGTACGCCTGTCCCGCGTGCGCGGCACGGACTGCCCTAATCAATTCCGCCGGCTCACAATTTTTGAGGATGAATCCGGAAACGTTCCGCTGGAGCGCCAGCCGTACGTTCTCCTCGTCGCCGAACGCGGTCAGCATCACCACCCGCGTCTCCCCCAATTCCGCCGCCGCGGCCAGCCCGTCGAGCACCGGCATCGCGATGTCGAGCAGCGCCACGTCCACGTTCAGGCGGCGGGCGGCGAGCACCGCCGCCCGCCCGTCGCCCGCGCACGCCACCACCTCGATGTCGCCCGCCGACTCCAGAACGGCGCGGATGCCGGCCGTGATGAGCGGCTCGTCGTCGGCGATCAGCACCCTGATCACGCCGGCGCCCCCACCGTGTCCTGGGCCAGCGGCAACATCGCGACCAGCCGGAACTCATGCGGCTCCGCGTGCACCCGCAGCAGCCCACCCGCCGCGCGCACCCGCTCGGACAGCCCGGCCAGCCCGGCGCCGCCCGGCGTCGCCTGCCCGGTGCGGGTGACGGCCGGGTTGGCCACGCTGACCAGGAGGGCGTCGGGCTGCCAGTCGAGCGACACGCGGATCGGCGCGCCGGGCGCGTGCCTGGCCGCGTTGGTCAGCCCTTCCTGGACGACCCGGTGGGCGGCGTGCCCGGCGTCCGGCTTCGCGAGCGGCGCGGCCGAACCGGACCGCTCGACCGTCACCGCGAGCCCCGCGGCCGCGGCCCTGGCCACGAGTTCGTCGATGCCCTCGACGCCCGGCCGGTCCGCGTGGCGCAGCGCGCCGACCACCTCGTGCAGCTCCGCCATGGCCGTACGGGCCGTGCCCGCCAGGCTGCGTACGGCGCCGCGCTGCTCGGCGGGCAGAGCGGCGATCTCCAGCGCGGCTGCCTGCACGGAGACCAGGCCGAGGAGGTGGCCGAGCGAGTCGTGCATGTCGCGGGCGATGCGCAGCCGTTCGCGCTCCGCGATGAGCTCCCGTTCCCTGCGCTGGTGCTCGCGTTGCTGGGCGAGGTAGCGACCGGCCAGCACCGGTAGCGCCGTCAGTACCCCGGCGCGGGCCAGCACCACGAACGGCTCCGGCGCCAGCGCGGTGCGCTGCGCGATCATCAGGATCGCGCCCAGGTGGGCGACGGTCGCGGCGAACGCCACGATCGTTTCCCGCCGCGCGGACATGCGGCGCCCGGCCTGGTAGCCGGTGCAGACGAGCAGGGCGTACGAACCGCCGGTGAGCACCGCCAGGCTCAGGGCCGCCAGGAACGCGGCGAGTGGCCTGCGCGGGGACACCGCCATGGCCAGGCCCGTCACCGCAGCGAACGCGGCCAGCACCCAGCCCTCCGTCCCGGCCAGCCACAACAGCGCCGTATCGGCGGCCGCGACCGCCACAACCCAGGCCATACGCCTCACCTTACTCATCGGCACCCGACGGCTTTCGTCAACTTTGGAGAACGACGTCCGGCGACTTCCGGCGGCAGACGGGCGGACCGAACGGTCCGTAGCGTGCCGGCGTGATCCGAACTCTGCTGGCACTCACCGTGCTCACCACACCCGCCCCGGCCGCGCAGGACCTCCAGTGGGCCGCCTGCCCGGGGGACACCGAGTCCGAGCTCCAATGCGCGGACCTGCCCGTCGCGATCGCCCCCGGCAGCGACAGGAAGCTCACCCTGAAGGTGGCCCGGCTGCCCGCCACCGGCGAGAAGAAGGGCACCGTAATGATCAACTTCGGCGGCCCGCAGGGTGACCAGATCGCCATCATGCGGTCCTGGGGGAAGATCTTCGCCGAGATCCGGAAGTCGATGGACGTCGTGACGTGGGACCCGCGCGGCTACCCCGGGCTCGGCAAGCCGGTGCTCCAGTGCGACTGGGGCCCGCTGCGCACCCCCGCCTTCCCCGACGACCAGGCCGGGCTGGACGAACTCGCCGCCGCGAACAGGGCCAGAGGCGACCGGTGCCGGAACACGGATCCCGAGCTCTTCGACCACATGGACTCCGCGAGCGACGCCCGCGACGCCGAGGCCATCCGGCGCGCCCTCGGCGAGGACACGATGAACTTCATCGGCACCTCGTACGGGGGCACCATCGCCCAGGCGTACGCCCGGCAGTTCCCCGAACGGGTGCGGACCATGTACGTCGACGGCACCGGCAACCACAGCACCCGCGACTGGGAGCGCGAGCTGACCGCCATCGCCCGCGACAACGAGCGGCTGATGGACCGGTTCTTCGCCTGGGCGCCCAAGGGCACGGAGCGGCGCTGGCGCGAGCTGGTGGCCAGGGCCGCCAAGGAGCCGATCCCCGCCCCGAAGGTGAAGGCCCGCTACGACGGCACGCAGTTGCGCCTGCTCGCCACCCAGAAGGGGAAACGCGGTCCCGCCGAGTGGGAGGGCCTGCTGGCGGCCATCAAGGCGGCGGAGGGCGGCGACGCCTCGGGGTTCGCGCCGGGTGGGCGGGATCCGTACCCGGCCCTCATGGGCGGCGGGGTGAAGGAGTGCCTCGACTTCCCCAGGCCGGAAAGCCAGCGGAAGCTGGCGCGCACGATCAGGCGCCTGCGGAAGGTCGCGCCGAGCATGGGGGCCGCGTTCCCGCTGGCCTGGCACGCGCCGCTCACCTGCGCGGGCTGGCCCGCGCAGGTCGCCAACCCGCCGTCGCCGCTGCCCCGGAAGCTGCCGCCGATGCTGGGGGCAGGGACGTGGCTGGACTACGCGCCGACGTCACGGGTGGTCGAGCAGGTCAGGGGCAGCCGGATGATCAAATTTGACGGCCCGGGGCACAACCTCTTCGCCGCGATGGCGAACGCCTGCGTCATCGACCACGTCAGCGCGTACGTCACCACGCGCAAGCTCCCGCCGCGCAACACCGAGTGCGCCTGACCCCTTCGGATGTCGTTTTGACGACATGTCGTTGTTTACTCACGCGGCACATGCCCTGCGAACAGGCGCGATGCTCCATTCTCATGAACGAGTGAAACCCGGGTCACCCCCACAGACAGATCGGTTCGTTCATGCGATGGATCACCCGCCTCGCCGCCGTCGGCGCGGGCCTGGCGATGATTGCCGTACCGGTGCCCGCGCACGCCGCGGCACCCGAGCCGGCGGCCGGCTCAGACCCGCACCGGGTGACGTTGATCACCGGTGACGTGGTGACGGTCCAGGAGTTCGCGGGCGGCAAGCGCGCGGCGACCGTGCAGCCCGGCAAGGGCCGCGAGGACGTCAGGTTCTTCACCAAGGAGGAGAACGGCGACCTCGTGGTCACCCCCGCCGACATGGTCCCCTACCTCTCGCAGGGGCTCATGGACCAACGGCTGTTCTCGGTCGGCGACCTGATCGAGCAGGGGTACGACGACGAGAGCAGCGACGTCCTGCCGCTGATTCTGGCGTACAAGGAGAGCAAGCAGGCCGTCACGCTGAAGAGCGTCAACGCGCGCACCCTGCGGGCGGACAAGGACGCGCTGCCCGTGCTCTGGGGAGCCGAGCGCGCCGGAGCTCGCGGAGGCGAGCCGCGGCTGCGCGACGGGCTGGCCAAGATCTGGCTCGACGGGAAGGTCACCGCGTCGCTGGAGCACAGCGTCCCGCAGGTGGGAGCGCCGCAGGCCTGGCAGGACGGGTACGACGGCAAGGGGGTGAAGGTCGCCGTCCTGGACACCGGGATCGACGAGGCCCACCCCGACGTCGCGGCCAAGGTCACCGAGACCCGCAACTTCACCGACGACCCCTCGGCCAAGGACGAGCACGGCCACGGCACCCACGTCGCCGCCACGGTCGCGGCCACCGGCGAGGCGTCCGGCGGGCTGCGCAAGGGCGTCGCGCCCGGCGCGGAGCTGGTCATCGGAAAGGTGCTGGACGCCGACGGCCGCGGCTTGGAGTCGCAGGTCCTCGCGGGCATGGAGTGGGCCGCGCGGGAGAACGGCGCCGACATCGTCAACATGAGCCTCGGCGGCGGCCCCACCGACGGCACCGACCCGCTCAGCAAGGCGGTGGACGTGCTGACCGAGGAGACCGGCAGCCTGTTCGTCATCGCCGCGGGCAACGACGGCGACGACTACTCGGTGGGCTCGCCGGGAGCCGCCACCTCGGCGCTGACCGTCGGCGCGGTCGACAGGAACGACGCGCTGGCGCCGTTCTCCAGCCGCGGCCCGCGCCTGGACGAGGCGCTCAAGCCGGACATCACCGCCCCGGGCGTGGACATCGTCGCCGCGCGGGCGGCGGGCACCGGGCTGGGCACGCCGGTCGACGACCGGTACACGAAGTTGTCGGGCACGTCGATGGCCACGCCGCACGTGGCGGGCGCGGCGGCGGTGCTGGCCCAGCGCCACCCGGAGTGGAAGGCCGGGCAGCTCAAGGACGCCCTGGTGTCCACGGCGAAGACCGTCGAGGGACAGACGCCGTACGAGCAGGGCGGTGGCCGCCTCGACGTGGCCCGCGCCGTGCGGCAGGCGGTCTCGGCCACCGCGTCGCTCAGCATGGGCGTGCACGAGGACGGCGGCGCCGGCACCCCCGGCGGCACCATCACCTACACCAACACCGGTGAGGAGCCCGTCTCGCTGACGGTCGCCGCCACGCTGAGCAACCTGGACGGCGACGCCCCAGGCGAGGGAGCCGTGAACCTGTCGGCGACGACCCTCACGGTGGGCGCCGGGGCGAGCGCGACCGTCGAGACCACCGTGGACCTCACCAAGCTGGTGCACGGCAGGCATGTCGGCTACGTCACCGCCACCACGGCGGACGGCTCGGTGGCCGCGCACACCACGCTCGCGCTGACCCGGCGCGGCAAGATTCACAAGGTGCACTTCACCGGCGTCGAGCGGGACGGCAGCCCCGCCCGCGTGCCGCTGATCACCATGTACGGCGCCGCCGCCAGGGACGACGCCTTGGGCTACATCCTGCGCGAGCAGGAGGGCTGGACGGCGGAGGTGCCGGAGGGCACGTACCACATGCAGGCGATCATGGGTGAGACGAACGACGAGCTGCCCGTCGACTCCCTCGTCCTCAACCCCGAACTGCCGGTCACGTCGGACATGGAGATCGTGCTCGACGCCAGGACCGCCGTGCCCATCGAGATCAGGACCTCTCAGGAGGTGATGCAGGAGGGCATCTCCACCTACTTCACCCACCGCACGTACGGCTCCCGCACGATCACGCTGGCCTCGATGAACTTCCCCTCGGTCGACGGGCTCGCGGTCACCCCCACCGCGCCGGTGCGCAACGGCACCTTCGAGTTCTCCTCGCGCTGGCAGCTGGCCGCGCCCCGGGTGAGCGCCCGGCTGGGCCGCGACGCGCTGGTGGTCCGCCCTGCGATCCGCTCGCCGGAGATCGACGGCAGGAAGCGCTGGCCGCTGGTCGACGGCGGCTCGGGCGACGTGAGCGGGATCGACGTCAAGGGCAAGGCGGTCGTCGTCACCAGCTCGTCGTTCGGCGACTGGACGAGCAAGCTGAAGGACATCGCCGCGGCCGGCGCGGCGGCGGTGGTCGTCGTCGGGCCCGACGGCCGGGCCATGTGGCAGCCGTGGACGCCGGCAGGCGACCGCGACCCGCTGCCCACGCTGCTGATCACGCACGACCGCGGCCAGGCGCTGCTGGACAGGACGCGCGCCGGCCGTGCCGTGCTCGACGTGACCGGCCAGTTCGCGACCCCCTACCTGTACGAGGTCATGCAGGTCTCCTCCGGCCGGGTGCCCGAGCGGATCGTGCACGAGGTCAGCTGGCGCAACACCGCCAGGGTCGACGCCGGCTATCAGGAGTCCGGCGGCGGCTCGTACGGCAAGGACCAGCGGTTCGGCTGGCGGCCGTGGCAGACGTACGACCTGGGCCTGCAGATGGAGACGCAGCGTGTGGTGCGCACCCCGCTGCGCAGGGCCGAGTACGTCAGCTCGGGCGACACCCGGTGGCAGCACGTGGTCCAGCACACGCTCACCTGGGAGTCGAGCAGCCGGCTGCGCGGCGGCCTGACCGACCAGCCGAGGACGTACCGGGCGGGCGAGATCGCCAGCGAACGGTGGTTCGCCCCTGTCGTACGCCCGGCCGTGACGGCCGCCACCCGCACGGGGGACGTGCTGTCGGTGCAGGTGCCCGAGTTCGTCGACGCCGACGGCCACTACGGCAACGCGGGCGGGAGCAACGACAAGGACACCACCGCGGCCCGCGTCTACCGCGACGGCGAGCTGGTGGAGGAGCGCAAGAACCTGCGGGGCGACATCGCCGCCGTGGAGGGTGACGCCGAGTACCGCCTGGAGCTGTCCACGACCCGGACCTCGGAGGAGTGGCGCTACGCCACGGCCACCGAGAGCTCCTGGACGTTCAGGTCCGCCCGGCCGGCGGACGAGCAGCGGCTGCCGCTGCTCGGCGTGGACTACGACGTGCCCGCCGACCTGGAAGGGAAGGTGCACCGTGCGCTGCCGGTCGCGCTGGGCTTCACCGCGCGGGACGCGAGGAAGCTGACCGCGGAGATGTCGTATGACGACGGCAGGACCTGGCGCAAGCTGCCGCTCCTCCCCCTCGGCCAGGGCCGGTACAAGGCGCTCGTCTCGCATCGCAAGACCGGAACCGGGGTGTCGCTGAGGGTCGTCGCGACCGGCGCCTCGGGCGAGCGGTTCGAGCAGACCGTCACCCGGGCGTACGGGGTGAAGTAGTCACAACCAGCGCTCGCGGGCCGCATGCCAGGCAAGTTGCATCCTGGTCTGCGCGCCCGCGAGCCGCATCAGGTGGTAGACGCGGCGCTGCACCGTACGCAGGCTGAGCCCGAGCTGGCTGGCGATCGACTTCTCCGGTACCCCGGCGACCAGCAGCGAGAGCAGGTAGAGCTCGTCGGCGTCCAGGGGGCAGCCGGGCGCGCTGTCGGTGACCTGCCCGTCCTCCAGGAACCTGATCGGCGTGGCCCGCTCCCACTGGGCCTCGAACAACGCGATCAGCGCCTCCAGCAGGCTGCTCCCGCGCACGAGGGCGGCGGTCGGCTCGGTGGTCCGGCCGGCGTACTGCACCAGGGGGAGCAGCGCGGTGGACCGGTCGGCGATCATCATCCGCACGGGCAGGAAGCGCACGGCCCGTGCCTGCTCGCCCAGCTTGATGCCGAACGCCACGTTGGCCACCATCCCGGGCTCCTCCAGCAGGGCCCGCTCGTAGATGACCCGGTAGGCCACGCCGCGGCCGAGCGCCTCGAGCTCCTCGGTGTTGTCCGTGGACGGCATCACGACGTGCCCGGCCCGGCAGAAGTACATGACCTCCTCGCGGGCGCTGTCCTGGAGGTGGCGTACCTGCTCGCGCAGCGCGGCCCGGCTCGGCAGCACCTCGATCAGCCGGTCGGCGTCGCTGCGGCGCAGGCTCGCGCGATATTCCTCGGCGAGCTGGTCGACCGCCTGCCGGGCCCAGTCGATCGTCTCCTGCTGCCGCACCAGGCGCGGCCCGAGCGCGATCTCGGGCGCGACCGGCGCGAACCTGCGCCCCGCGCCGCCCGCGCCGCCCGCGACCTCGCGGACGAGCCCCATGCCCTCCATGGACGCCAGCGCGGCGGCCGCGGCCTCCCGCGTGAGGTCCAGTTCCTCGGCCAGCCCGGTCAGATCCGCCTCGCCGGCCCGTACGAGTAACCGGTACGCCCGCTCCTCCACCTCGCCCAGCCCGGCAACCTCCAGCATGTCCCCCATGATGACATGCACACCAAAGGGCACATATGCTCACATATGGTGCATTCGCCCAGTGAAAGTTTCATCGCCGGTTGACGAGCCCGCCGCCCGCCGCTCATGATCATGATGCCTCCTGGTCAGGAGGAGGCGTCGAGTGATGACCACTGTCCACGGGCGAGGTGCACCGATGCCGACCACCCTGCTGCGGGCCGCGTCCGCGCTCCTGCTGACGCTGACCGCGCTCAACACCCCCACCGCGTACGCCGGCGCCGCACCCGTCGAGGTGACCGTCAACGCGCGCGCCGCCCTCGCCGGCGTCCCCGAGACGGGCATCGGCACCAACCATGCCATCTGGGACACCCACCTGGGCTCCGACGAGACCGCCGACCTGTTGAAGGACGCGGGCGTGAAACTGCTGCGCTACCCCGGCGGCTCCTACTCCGACATCTACCACTGGGCCGACCACACCGCCCCGGGCGGCTACGTCGCGCCTGACACCGACTTCGACACCTTCATGCGCGGCGTACGGCGCACCGGCGCCCAGGCGATGGTGACCGCCAACTACGGGACGGGAACGGCGGAAGAAGCCGCGGCCTGGGTGCGGCACGCCAACGTCACCAAGGACTACGGCATCACGTACTGGGAGATCGGCAACGAGATCTACGGCAACGGCCACTACGGGGCCGCGTGGGAGGCCGACGACCACCCCGACAAGAGCCCCGCCGAGTACGCCCGCCACGTCGTCGCCTACTCCGACGCGATGAAGGCCGTCGACCCGGACATCAAGATCGGTGCGGTGCTGACCACGCCCGCGAACTGGCCCGACGCGATCGTGGCCGAGGGCGACGCCGGCAGCTGGAACGAGGTCGTCCTGTCGGCCGCCGGCTCCAAGATCGACTTCGTGGTCCTGCACTGGTATCCCGGCGCCCTCGACCGGGTGGGCCACGTACCCGACATGATCCAGCTCACCCGCGAGCAGATCGCCCGGAACGCGGGGCCGGACGCGGGCCGGATCGGCATCGCGATGACCGAGTTCAACACCGGTTCGAGCAGCAACGGCACCAACACCCAGCCCGGCGCGCTGGCCGCCGCCGACTCCTACGCGACGCTGCTGGCGAACGGGGTGTTCACGGTCGACTGGTGGAACGTCCACAACGGCATCGGCGCCGTCACCGAGGTCGAGGGGCACACCGACTACGGCGACTTCGGCCTGCTGTCGAGCGCGGCCTGCACGTCCGACGGGAGCGTCTGCGAGCCGCCGCTGAACACGCCCTTCGCGCCCTACCACGCGCTGCGGATGACGAGCGCGTTCGCCCGGCCCGGCGACCAGTTCGTCAGCGCGGCGACCGACGAGCCCGCCGTCACCGCGCACGCCGTCCGCCGGCCCGGCGGCGACCTCGCCGTCCTGCTGATCAACACCTCGTCCGGCACGTCCCACCCCGTGACCATCGACTACGAGGGCTACACGCCCGCCGCCGGGCCGCCCACCGTGCTGACCCACACCAACGGCGCCACGTCCATCACCACCACGACCACGGGCAGCGCCACCGCCCAGACCCTCCCGCCCCTCTCGCTGACCACGCTCGTCCTGCACCCGGAGACACCCGAGTCCGGCCGCCCCGGCGCGCCCGGGCAACCCACCGCCTCCGCCGTGACCGCCACCACCGCCACCATCACCTGGCCGCGCGCCACAGCCGGCTCGCGCCCGATCGCCAAGTACGAGCTGCACCGCCGGCACGGCGCCGTCACCGAGCAGCTCGGCGAGACCGGCGGCACGTCGTTCACCGTGGACAACCTCGAACCGGGCACCCGCTACACGGTCAACGTGATCGCCCGCGACAGCGGCGGCGGCCTGTCCTGGTCATCCCCGCCGCTGACGTTCACGACCACGACGCCCGCCACCGGCTCCTGCACGGCGCGGCTGAGCGTCCAGTCCGACTGGGCCAGCGGCTACGTAGGCGCCATCGACATCACCAACAACGGCGCCCCCGTGAACGGCTGGACCCTGACCTTCTCCTGGCCCAGGTCGTGGCAGAGCCTGGGCAGCGGCTGGGGCGGCGTCTGGACGGAGGACGGGCGCGAGGTCAAGGTCGTCAACGAACCCGGCGCCGGCACGCTCGCCACCGGCGCGTCGACCTCGATCGGCTTCGTCGGCAACTACAGCGGCCCGAACGTGCTGCCCTCCGTCTTCAAGCTCAACGGAGCGGTCTGCACGTCCGGGCCGCTGTGACGCCGGTCAGCCGACGGCGTAGACACGGGTGATCGTCTGGGTCAGCCCGGCGCCGTCCGCACTCGTCACCGCCGCCCGCAGGGAGACGAACCCGGCCGCGTCGGGCTTGCGTACCTCCGCTACCGGGGCAGGTGATCCGTCCACTCGGCGGTCAGCCGGTAGGAGCTCCGGCTCCCCAGGCTGCTTCCGTCGTTGCCCTGGACGACGTTGGCGCGGCTCACCCGCGAGGTCTCGGGATCCACGACCAGATTGATCTCCCCCACCTTCGTGGGGATCGAGAGGGCCTCGCCGCCCTCGACCGCGCCCCGGTTCTCGACACCCGGCAGGTCGGCGAGCGCCCGGAATGCCGCCGCGCGCACATCCGAAGGCGCCGGCATCGACGTGATCAGCGCAGCGAGCCTGTGGACGACGGCGAAGCGCTCCTGATCGGCCGCCGTCATGCCGAGATCCTCGAGCTCCTCGGCCGCCGCCGGGGTGAGCTCCTCACGTTCATGGGTCTCGCGGATCCAGGTCGTCAACCTCCCGGGATCGGCCGGCAACGCCTGGAGCTCCTCCCACGTCAGCTCCGCGTCCCCCAGGACGAACAGTTGCGGCCGGTCGGGCCCCACCTCGTGGGGATTGGCAGGCGTGCCCTTGGACCAGCGCCCGCCGTCGCGGCTGACCCAGTTCTCCACGACCAGGTCGCTGCCTTCCGCCTCCGCTCTGGTGTACCAGTACTTTCCTGAGCCCTCGGGCGCGCTTTCCGCACTCGTGGCCGCCACGAGCAGAACCTCCCTGCCCGAGCCCGGCGCGGAGGTCGTGCCGACCACCGCCACCCCGACCACCAGCGCGATCACCGCCGCGGCGGCGGCCATGCCGAAACCCGGCAGGAGCCATCCGTAGCGCCGGCGCGGGCTCTCGCCCATCCTCGCCAGCAGCCGGTTCCTGCTGCGCAGCTCCACCTCGCGGGGCGGCTCGGGCTTGGCCAGCACGGTGGCGAGCGGCCTCAATTCGTCATCCATGGACGGACTCCTTGTCGATGATGGCGTGGAACTTCGCACGCGCCCGGCTGAGCCGTGAACCCACCGTGCCCGGGGAGATGCCGAGCGCCTGGGCCACCTCGTCGTAGCCGAGCTGGCCCAGCGCCACGAGCAGCAGAACGTCACGCTCGCCCTTGGACAGCGTGGCCAGCGCCTGCGCCAGGCGGGGCTGCATACGCTGCGCGGAGACCGAGGTGACCACGCTGTTCTCGGGGCCCTCCGCCGCCGGCTCCGGCGCCATCCGGGACAGCGCCCTGTAGTGACGCGCCTCCTTGCGCCGGTGCCTGGCGACCAGGTTGGTGGCGATGCCGAACAACCAGGGCCGCAGCCCGCCGCGTGCAGGGTCGAACCGGTCCCGCTGGTCGAAGGCCAGCAGAAAGGTCTCGGCCGCTATGTCCTCGGCGGCCTGCGTGTCCAGCCGGCCCGCCACGTACAGGTAGATGTCACGGAAGTACCGATCGTGCACCTCGGTGAACCGATCGGAGTTCCTGCGGTACTGGGCGACGAGTTCGGCGTCGGTCACTTGCTCGCCCAGGTCGGCGGTCACGTCGCCGTCTCCGTCATGAGCATGCCTCCGGGTCGCGGACAAAGGTCACCCATCCTTCGCCGCAAACCAGGATCGTCTTCCCGCCGCACCGCGAACCGGCTATCCCGCCGGCTCCCACATCTCCAGCAGCTGTCCAGCCACAGATCCGCTCCGGCGACCGACTCCTGCTCCCGGTGCAGCATCGCGAACTCGTCCCAGGTGAGGTGGACCGGCCGTCCCATGGCCCGCTCCCGCGCGCACCCGTACGCCACCTCCAGGCGCACCACCAGCAGGTCCCGCAGTGATGCCCGGTAGACCGCAAGCGTCTCCTCGTTCAGCACGTCGGCGATGACGACGTCCATCCCGGCGGCGAGCGCACGTCGTCCACGTCGATGAAGGCGCATCGGGCGCGTGTGCCCGCGACCCGCCGCCCCACCGTGCTCTTGCCCGCCGCCGGAGGCCCGGACAGCACCAGGACCTGCATGCCCGCACTCCTCACCACGCTTCGCAACCTTGTGCAGGGAGATCATGAAAGGTCCGGAGAGCACTAGCATGGCCGCCATGCATCCGCCCGGCCCGCACCACCCGTGGAACCAGCCTCCTCCACTCGCCCCTCATGGAGTGCCTCACGGGGGCCCTCCGGCAGGCCCTCATGGCGGTCAAGCGCAGCTCGTCCTCGACGTGAAGCGGCACTGGATGGGCTTCATGCTCGCCATGATCACCCCCAAGATCATCCTGAACGGCCAGCCGATGCTGGGCCGGTGGGGCCGCAACGTGATCCCGCTCCCGCCCGGCCAGTACCACCTTCACGTCCACCTGCCCTACCTGCTTCCCGCACAGATCGGCCCCGCGGACTTCACTCTCTGGCTCCAGCCCGGGATGGCGTTCGAGATCGAATACCGCGCCCCCGTGTTCGCCTACGCCCGGGGCGCCCTCGGCCCCGCCCCCCAACCGTGGAACGGCCAGGGCTGCACGATCGCCCTGCTGGTGGTCGCGGGCGGGCTGGCGCTCCTGTTCCTGCTGATCCTCATCTCGATACTCTCGCTCGGCTAGAGCCACCGCGCTGGAAGGCATGCCTGGCGACGGCAGACCGTGATTCAGCGTACGGCCTGGATGTCGAGCAGGACGGTGACCTTGTCGCCGACGACGACCTTCTCGCCCTCCCCCACGGCGCCCACACCGAAATCGGAGCGGCGGATCGTCGTCGCCGCCGAGAAGCCGATCCGCTGCTCGCCCTGCAGGCCGGTCTCGTCGAAACCGAGAAACTCGACCCCCATGGCGATGTCGCGCGTGACGCCGCGGATCGTCAGCTTCCCGCAGATTTCGAAAAGCCCGTCATTCTCGGTCAGGCCGGTACCTTCGAAGACCATATGGGGGAACCGGTCGATGTCGAAGAAGTTGGCGGACCGTAAGTCGTCGTCACGCATCCGGACCCCGGTGTTCACCGAGCTCATGGCGACCGTGGCGGTCGCGGAGCAGTCGCTCGGCCGTGCGGCGGTGGTCACGGAACCGGTGAACTCCTCGAAGGTTCCGCGCACCTTGCCCATCAGATGACGGATCGAGAACCCGACCGTGCTGTGCATCGGATCGATGGTCCAGGTCCCTGCGGGAACCTTGTCGAGAGCAACGGTCGTCACTGAATCTCCTTCTCAACGAACTATGCGGTATCTCAAGTGCGTGGCGTTGCGACCTTCGAGCCGGCGGACCGGCTCCAGCTCGATGTGACCGAGGCCCGTCTCCTCGAACAGCCGGCGGCCACCTCCCAGCAGCACGGGGACAAGGTGCAGCTCCAGCTCGTCGAGTTGACCGGCCGCCAGCAACGCCTGCGCGGCACCCGCCCCGTGCACCAGGACCGCACGGCCTCGCGAGGCTTCCCTGGCCTCGGCGGCGCACACGTTGACGTCGGTGTAGAACTTCGCGCTGCCAGGTGGCACGTCACCCTCGTCGACGTGGTGGGTCAGCACGTGGATCGGCACGCCGTCGTGATGATCGCCTTGCCACCTGCCCGCCAGCTCGAACGTACGGCGTCCCGAGATCACGGCGCCGGTGGCCAGAGCCTCGCGGTACACCTGCCCGTTGACCCCGGCGGACCTCCGCTCGTCGAGCCAGTTGAACAGCCGCCCACCACCGCGCCCGAGTTCCTGGCCCTCCCGGTCGTCCGGCCCGGCGATGAAACCGTCGACGGACATGGCCATGTACAGACGGAGCGGCGCGTCAGCCATCGCAGGCACCTTTCTCGTCCGGCAGGTCGAACATGGTGATCGGCGTCCGGGGCACGCTCCCGGCCGCCTCGTGGAACGCCGGCGATCGCCTGAGGTCTGCGACTCGCAGCCCGACGTGCAAAGTCTCCATCGTGACTCCTCCCGCTTACGCGACCAGCATTCCTCGACCGCGGTGTTCGGGGGTATCCCATATTTCTGGGGGTCCGGCTACGCTGGACCATGGTCCACGACCAGGCGATGCGCGGACGGATCCGCGACGACCTCGTACAACTGGTTCATCGCGGCATGTCCGTGAAGCACTACTGGCGCGCGGTGAGCGATGCCCTGGATGTCGCGGTGCCGTCGGCGGGCACCTGCCTGATGACCATGGACCCGGCCACCATGCTGCCGACGGCGGAGTTCGTCGAGAACGGGCTGACCGCGGACTCGATCAGCCGGCTCGTCGACATCGAGTTGCGCGAACCGGATTACACCAAGTGGGTCGACATGGCGCGCACCCGCACAGCGGCGGCGAGCCTGAGCGAGGCCACCGCAGGCGATCTCGACCTCAGTCGCCGCCAGCGAGAGGTCCGGCGTCCCGGAGGCTATTCCGACGAGCTCCGGATCGTCCTCTCCAACAGCACCGGTACGTGGGGCGCTCTCACCGTGTTCCGCGAGACGGGCAGCCCGCACTTCTCGCTGCCTGAGGTCCGGCTCCTCTCGTCGCTGACCGGGTTGATCTCCGACGGACTGCGCCGGGCGCTCCTCCTGGATGATGCCTGTGCCGACCGCCCTGACACCGGGATGCTCGTGCTGGATCCCGACGACGGTGTCGACCTCGCCAATCGGGAGGCCGAACACTGGGTCGACGAACTCGGCATCGGCGAACGAGCCGGCACCAGACTGCCGCTCGTGATCCGCTCCGTCGCCGGCCAGGCTCGTGCCATCGCCGACGGCAGCATGCGGGTCTCCGGCATCGGGCTGGCCCGGGCGCGCGTCCGCACCCGTACGGGCCGTTGGCTGATCGTCCGGGCGTCCCTGCTGGGAGAGGGACCGCTGGCGCCGGTCGCCGTGCTGCTCGAAGCGGCCCGACCAGCAGAGATGGCGCCTCTACTGGCCGACATGTACGGCCTGACGGAGCGGGAGAAACGGGTCACCGAACTCGTCGCGCAAGGCCTGCCGACACGGCAGATCGCCAACCGGCTTCACATGACGACCTACACCGTTCAGGACCATCTGAAGTCGATCTTCGCCAAGTCCGGCACCGGTTCCCGGGGTGACCTGGTCGCCCGCCTGTTCTTCGACCAGCGCGCCACGTCCCTGACCGCTTCGCCGGCCCCGTAGGCTCCAGTCGCTCGCCGAACAGGTCACGCATGAGCTGCACGGCGACGCCGACCTGACCGTCCCATGGCGGGAGATGCTCACCACGGTGGACCGGGCACCGCTGCTGGCCCACTGGCCGTCATGCACACCTCCGTCTCCGCGTATCCTGCCGCCGGTCTCGAGATGCTCATCCTTATCGGCGGGCTGGCCCTGTGGTGGCTGCCCTACCTCGGCGGCTCTCGACGAGCGCCATGACGCCGATGACGATCAGCGCGATCGAGCCGGCCATGGAGATGAAGAGCCCGTCGCTGACCCACCTGACGATGAGCTCGTCAGAACTCCTGACGGTGTCCATCCAGCTGATCCCGCAGAGCATCACGCCGATCACGCCAGGTACGATCTCGGCCTCGTTCGTCGTCCTGCCCGCGACCAGCGCCGTGACCGCGAACATGGCACCCACCCACGCGACAAGGAACGGCCCCGCATGGGCAGCGTCGAATCCGGTCACATCCTCGAACCCCTCAGACCCCGTATAGGTCTGGCTCCACGGAAGGAAGCCGCCGACCGCGACCACGACTGACGAGACCAGGGCACAACCGGCGAGTGTCCGGTTAGGGGTCGGTGCAGGTGGTGGTGACCATCCCATCGGGGGCGGCACTGGCTGGCCCTGCCGGCCCGGAGGGTACGGCGGGCGGCCTGGGGGCGGAGGCATCTGCATGGATCGTGATGGTAGACGAGCTCGATATAGGTCTGCTTTAACGCGGAACTGACCATCACGTCGCGTCGCGCGGCGAAGCGCTGAAGCGCATTTTTTGCGCTCCCTAATAGAGCCACTTCTCGCCGCGGCGGTGCCTCGTAGGCTCCGTTTCCTCACCGCTACGGCTACTGTCGTAAGCCTGGCCCCCGCAGGATCCAGCGCCCGTATGCCGGCCATGTGCCCTGGATATACCGAGCTCGTATAGAGTTTCTTCGGCGCAAAACTCAATGAACGCCCGAAAGAAATGATTCGTCATGACCGGCGGCCTGACCGCACTCCTCAATAGTGTCTTCCGATCGGTCAATAATTGTCCGTGCAGAAATTCCTTGCACGGTGAAGGAGAATCAGTGCGACCCCTCACGCGACTCCGGGTTCCCACGATCGGAGTGGCTCTCACCACCGCCCTCGGGGCGGGGCTGCTCATGGCGCCCGCCGCGCACGCCGCACCCGACCAGAAAATCAGCTACGTCAAGCGGGTCAGGCCGGTCCAGTCCGTGATCACCTATGTCGCGATCAAGGACCACCGCGGCCGGAAGTACCCGATCAAGGTGACCACCACCTGGGCCTACAAGTCCTCCAAGTCCGCGCAGCTGCGGTCCATCGTGATCCGCGAGAACGGCTTCCCCAAGGGCGGATGCATCTTTCCTGACCTATACTTCGCGAACGCGAACGACTGGAAGGCCCAGCGGGGCCGATACGGCAAGATCTGCGACGGCGGTTCCAAGGCATATTCGGTCATGAGGACGGTCAAAGTACGCAGCCGCAGCACCTTCGGGCAGCTCTGGATCCGGACTCCCAACCCGAGTCACCCTGGCTGCTGCGGAGCGCGGCAGTACACCATCCAGTACAACCTCGCCAAGCGCTGAGCTCACTCCTCAGCCCGTGCTATGGGGCAAAGTCAGCCGCGGTCCACGGCCATGCCGGCGCTGTCGCCTATAGTGGCGGCATGGGTTGCTTCGCCGCTATGAACATCCGCGCCGCCGCCTAGCGGCGGTATCGCGGTTGCCGTGAACCGCGGCCTCATTGCCTGCCCCCGCTGGGGTCAGTGCCAGGGCGTACCGCCGGATCAGAGTCCCGCCGGCAGCCGATCGCGTGTCTCGCTGCGCTGCCGGATCGTCCTGCGTGATCCGAGGAGCACATCCATGCCGCAGCAGTTCCATCCCATGCGCCAAGATCCTTTCTCTCGCGCGTCCGAGGCACTCGTCGCCGTCACCGACAAGCTGGCCGCAGCCACCGCGAAAGCGAAGCCGAACCACGACGTGCGGCCCGAACCCGCCAAGCTTTTCCTGATGGTCGGGCTCCCCGGCGCTGGAAAGACCACCCGCGCCGAAGAACTCGCCGCGACGCACCGCGCACTGCGGCTCACCCCGGACGAGTGGATGATCTCCCTGTTCGACGGGTCGCAGCCCAACGGCAAGCGCGACATCCTAGAAGGACGGCTCATCGCACTAGCCCTGCAAGCGCTGCACGTGGGCACCAACGTCGTGCTCGACTTCGGGCTCTGGAGCCGCGACGAACGGTCGGCACTGCGCTGGCTGGCAACATCGTCCGGGGCAGCCTGCCAAGTCGTCTACCTGCCCACCGACAAGGACGTCCAGCGCGCTCGGATCGCACACCGCCAGGCAACCGCACCGCACACGACGTTTCCGATGAGCGAGGCGGACATCGACGCATGGCGGAAGCAGTTCCAGGCACCAGATGCCGCCGAACTCGGCGGCGGTGACATCCCCGACCCGCCGCCGGGGTGCCTGGGCTGGCCGGAGTGGGCCGCGGACCGATGGCCCTCGCTTGCACACGGCAATGACTCCGATGCGCCGGGGCGACGTCGGCCGGCGGCCGAATGACCGATCCGTCGGGCACCGGTAAGAGTGTGTCCACGCCTCGGCGAAACCTGGAAGTCGCGGGTACGGGAACCGTACGACGACGTTGCCGTCAGGGGACATGAAAACGCCCCGGAGCGATGATCGCTACGGGGCATTCTTGCTGGTCGTGTGAGGTGGTCAGGGGCGGGGTCGAACCGCCGACCTTCCGCTTTTCAGGCGGACGCTCGTACCAACTGAGCTACCTGACCCAGAGCGGTCCTGACGGGACTTGAACCCGCGACCTCCACCTTGACAGGGTGGCGAGCACTCCAAACTGCTCTACAGGACCTTGCGTTTCTTGCTGTTTGCGCTCGCTTAGCTTACCAGCTTTCCGGTGATCCTCGACCAGCCGTTTTTCCGGTGTTGCCAGGCGCTCGCTGTGCCCCCAACGGGATTCGAACCCGTGCCGCCGCCTTGAAAGGGCGGTGTCCTAGGCCGCTAGACGATGGGGGCTCAGGATTCCCTGTCGCCTTCCGTCGGAGACCTCTGAAGCATAGGGGACGATTGCCCCTGATGCCAAAGCGGCGAACCGGCGGTCGGCGTCTGCGAGCCAGTGACGGATCCCGTTGGCGACGGGGCGTTCGTCGGCTCTGGAGAAATCATACGGTCTGGGTCGGCCTCCACGTGACGTTGGATGTAGACCGACTGCTCCCCCAGCCCGCCGAGCGTGATGTCGTCCCAGGCTTGCAGGCGTTTCGTCTCCTTGTCGAAGTACAGCACCGACGCCTGGACCGGGGTCGGCTGGGCGTGTTCGAGAGCGCGCAGGCCGGCGCCTCCCGTGGAGCCCTGGACGAGCATGCGGGTGCCGGAGCGGAACATCTTGGTCCTGCGGTCATGGGTGTGGCCGGCCAGGATCATGGGGGCGGCTCCGGAGAAGCCCTCGGCCACATCGGGGTCGTGTACGGCGATCAGGTCCGGCTCGCCGACGTTGGGCAGGTGGGAGCGGGCATATTCGTCGAGGGTGCCGGGCTTCGCGGAGACGGGCACGGATTTGTCCGGAGTGAAGCGGGGATCGCCCAGGCCGTAGATGGTCAGTCCTTCGACGGTTTTGGACTTGTCGTCCAGGACGATGGCGTTCTTCTGCTTCGCGACCGCCTTCTGGGTGGTCATCGAGTCGTGGTTGCCGCGGACGAAAACGTACGGGAGCCCGAGCCGGCCGATCTCGTTGACGAATTTGTTCTCGGCCTTGGTGCCGTGGTCCGAGATGTCGCCCGTATCGATGATCATGTCCACGGCGAACTGGTCCTTGAGCGACCTGATGACGTTCCAGGCGATGGGGTTGATATGGATGTCCGAGACGTGGAGGACTCGAATGGTTTTAGGGTCAGCGTCGTACAGCGGCAGGGTTGAGACCGTGTCGTAGAGCTTGGAGACGTTCGTCACCAGTTTTGTGAGCTGCGACCGGTACGACTCGAAACGCGTCACGATCGACTCGGCGCTGCCCACGAGGGACGGCGCCGCGGCGACCAGGCCCGAGTAGCGCGGCTCGACGAGCGAGTTCGGGCGGAAGGTGAGCGCGGCGAGCGCTCCCGTGCCGGCGAGCGCCACGGAGGCGGCCAGCAACCCCACGAGCGCCACGCGGGGCCTCCTGAACACCATCAGGACCGCCACCAGCGCCCCCGCGCCCGCGCACAGCAGGGAGCGGATGACCAGCGCGCGCACGCCGTCCAGCAGGTCGGACTCGATCAGCGCCGGCAGGCGGTCGGCCAGCCGGGGGTCCTCGAGGAGGGCCCGGGCGCGGTCCTGGTCGATGTTCTCGAGGGTGATGCGCAGCCTGAGCGGGGCCGCGTGCGTACGGAACGTGAGGGTGCCGAGCGGGCTGGCGTCCACGACCGTCTCGCCGCTCCACGCCGGCCGCAGCGACATGCCCGTTTCCACGGGACCGATCTCGGCGCGTACGGTGCCACTGAAGAAGATGCCCAGCCAGGCGCCCACAGCGGCGACAAAGAGCACCGCGACGGCTTTCGAGGCCCTCGACCGGATGGCTGCCTTTGACCAGTGGACGAACTTCATACCGTTTCTTGCATACCCGACAGACGGGGCACAATGGCAAGTGTGATCGAGGTAACCCGGGAGAAGTTCGAGGAACTCGTGGCCGAGGCATTGGACACGATCCCCTCAGACCTCGCACGCACCATGAGCAACGTCGTCGTCACGGTCGTCGACGATCCACCAGAGCCCAACCTGCTCGGCCTGTACACCGGGATCCCCCTGACGGAACGTGGCGACTGGTACTCGGCCGTTCTTCCCGACCGGATCGAGATCTACCGCAATGCGATATGCCAGATCTGCGATACGGAAGAGGACGTGATCGACGAAGTACGCATCACGGTCGTCCATGAGATCGGGCACCACTTCGGCATCGACGACGCGCGGCTGCACGAGCTCGGCTGGTAACCCTTTGCTTCCGGTTGACTTCTTTGGGTTGCGGCTTGCCCTTGCGTTCGGCAACCTTAGGTGACATACCGAACACAGTGAGTCAGGCACAGCGGAGTCCAATGGGGGCCATGCGGGCGCGACAACTGCCAGGACGACATCGGCGTGCCGAAGGACGACAAGTCACCTATCGCGAAGTCATCGCGATCAAAGAATTCCGGGCACTCTGGTACGGCCAGGGCCTTTCGCTCCTCGGAGACCAGCTCGCCCAGGTCGCGCTCGCGGTGCTCGTCTACGACCGCACCCAATCGGCGCTGGCCACCGCCGCCGTCTACGCGCTGACCTACCTGCCCTCGATCGTAGGCGGGCCGCTGCTGGCCGGCCTGGCCGACCGGTTCGCACGCAGAGGCGTCATGCTGGCCTGCGACCTGATCAGGGCCGCACTGGTGGCCGCGATGGCCGTGCCCGGCATGCCGTTCTGGGCGCTGTGCGCGCTGGTGTTCCTCGTGGTGCTGCTCAGCGCGCCGTTCTCGGCGGCGCGGGCGGCGCTGCTGCCCGAGGTGCTCGAAGGCGACATGTACGTCATCGGCTCGGCCCTACAGAACATGACGAACCAGGCCGTCCAGATGCTCGGTTTCGCGGCCGGCGGAGCCATGATCGCGGCCATGGGCCCCTACCGCGCGCTCGCCCTCGACGCCGCGACGTTCCTCGGATCCGCGTTGATCCTGGCCTCCGGCGTGCACCGCCGCCCCGCCGCCCACGATGAGAGCGGCAAGCCGTCCATGTGGACCATGACCGTGGCCGGAGCCCGGCTCGTGTTCGGGTCGAAGAAACTGCGGACGATCGTCCTGTTCGCCTGGTTGTGCGGCTTCTACATCCTGCCGGAGGGCCTCGCCGCACCGTACGCGGCCACGCTCCACACCGGAACCCTGCCGATTCCGGTGATCACCGGGCTGCTGATGGCCGCCATGCCCGCCGGGACCGTCGTGGGGGCGTTCCTGTTCAGCAGGTTCGTGTCGCCGCCGCGGCGGCTGCGGCTCATGGGGTGGATGGCCATGCTCAGCTGCGCACCCCTGATCGTGACCGCGCTGCGACCCCCGCTGGCCGTGGTCCTCGCGGCATGGGCGTTGTCGGGCATCGGCGGGGCCTACCAGCTCGCGGCCAACGCCGCTTTCGTCCAGAACGTACCGGCCGAACGGCGTGCCCAGGCGTTCGGCCTCGTCCAGTCGGGGTTGATGGCCGTACAGGGGATCGGAATTCTGGTCGGCGGGTTCGCGGCGGAGAGACTCGGCCCCGAGCCGGTGGTCGCGCTGGCCGGGGTGACCGGGATGGTCAGCGCCGCCGTGCTCGCCATGGTCTGGACCGAGTCTCTTGGTAAGGCCCGCGCGCCGTCATGATCACGGCTGGGGCTTGTGCTCGCCGCTGTTCCAGTCGGTGTGCGTGCTCCGGTTCTGCTGCTTGTTGACCAGGTCCTGGACGATCGAGGTCTCGGCCTGCTCGTCGGGGATGAGGAGCCAGCCGATCACGTACACGCCGACGCCCAGCCCGCCGAACAGCGTCGCGATCGCCAGCGCGATCCGTACCATGTTGGCGTCGATCCCGACGTACTCGCCGACGCCCGCGCAGACACCCGCGACGATCCGGCCCTTGTGAGTCCTGCGCAGCTTCTTGACGTTGTCGTAATCGCTCATGCCTCAAGACTGCCCTGGGGGCCGGTGATAGCACATCCGGATTCTCCCTGGTAGAACCCTGGTAGTCCCTTACGCGACGAGAGGACCTCTGCGATGGACGACCTGCTGCGCCTGGACGACCGGCTCAACGCAGATCAGCGGCTGATCCGCGACACCGTCAAGTCCTTCGTGTCCGACCGCGTCCTCCCGCACGTGGGCGACTGGTTCGAGGAGGCCGCCTTCCCCGCGCGCGAGCTCGCGCCCGCGCTCGGATCGCTGGGCGTGCTCGGCATGCACCTGGAGGGTTACGGCTGCGCCGGCACGGACGCGGTGTCGTACGGCGTGGCCTGCCGCGAGCTGGAAGCGGGTGACTCCGGGCTCCGATCGTTCGTGTCCGTCCAGGGTTCGCTGGCGATGTTCCCGATCTGGCGATACGGCTCGGAAGAGCAGAAAGAGGAGTGGCTGCCCCGGATGGCCGCCGGCGAGGCGATCGGCTGCTTCGGCCTCACCGAACCGGACCACGGCTCCGACCCCGCCAACATGCGCACGTACGCCAAGAAGGACGGATCCGACTGGATCCTCAACGGCTCCAAGATGTGGATCACCAACGGCTCGATCGCCGAGGTCGCCGTGGTCTGGGCCCAGACCGACGAAGGCGTACGCGGCTTCGTCGTCCCCACCTCCACCCCCGGCTTCACCGCCCCCGAGATCCACAAGAAGCTCTCCCTGAGAGCCTCCGTCACCTCCTCCCTCTACTTCGACGACCTCCGCCTGCCCGCCTCCGCCGCCCTGCCCGGAGTCACCGGCCTCAAGGGCCCGCTGTCGTGCCTCTCGGAAGCCCGCTACGGCATCGTCTGGGGCGTCGTCGGCGCCGCCCGCGCCTGCCTCGAGTCGGCCGTCGACTACGCGAAGACCCGCGTCCAGTTCGACAAGCCGATCGGCGCGTTCCAGCTGACGCAGGAGAAACTCGCCTGGATGTACGTCGGCGCCGCCCAGGCCCAGCTCACCGCCCTGCACCTGGGCGAGCTGAAGGACGCGGGCCGCCTCGAACCCCGGCAGATCAGCTTCGGCAAGCTGGCCAACGTACGCGCCGCCCTCGACATCGCTCGCCAGGCCCGATCCATCCTGGGCGGGAACGGGATCACCCTGGAGTACCCTGTGATCAGGCACATGAACAACCTGGAGAGTGTGCTGACGTACGAAGGGACGCAGGAGATCCACACACTGGTGCTGGGGGAAGCGCTGACCGGGCTGGCCGCCTACCGATGATGGAGGCGTCGCGGACAGGACGGTAATCTCGGTACCCTTGCTGTAGCTAGGGGCGTTAGCTCAATTGGCAGAGCTGCGGACTTTTAATCCGTAGGTTCCGGGTTCGAGCCCCGGGCGCCCTACCAGGCAAAACACCTTGTGTCGATCTTGTTGACTGGGGTCGTACAGCCAGCTTTTACAGCCGAGAGGGCCGGAATCCCGCTGATGGGAGTCCGGCCCTTGGTCGTTCTGAAGGTCATCCGAAGAACTGCTTGGCGACCGCGTCGACCGCCGCCCGTTCGATGTCGAAAAGCACGTGGGCGTACGTGTTCATGGTCAGCGCGATCTGGCTGTGGCCGAGTGTCTTCATGACGGTTCGAGGCGAGGCGCCGCAGGCCAGCAAGTAGGACGCGCAGGCGTGCCGCAGATCGTGCAGCCGCAACCAGTCGAGGCCGGCCTCTGTCCTTGCCCTGCGCCACCGAGTACTGAGGTTCCCCGGTTCCAGCGGGTGCCGATGGATGTGGAGAAGACGAGCCGGTCCATCTGCACCCAGTTGTACAGCGTGTACTCGTTGATACCCAGATCCCTTGCCGGTCTCCCTGACAATCCTCACCGCCCCGGCCCGGAACTCCGGATCAAAGCGCCGCCTCGTGGTTCCAGCCACGACCAAACCTCTCCCGGTTCGGTTTCCACGTTACGAGGGGAAGCCGAGGCGGGTCATCGGACCCCTCCGAGGATCGACTGCAGGGCTTGGGACAGCTGGGCCGGCGCGTCGGCGGGTTGCTGAGCGCGCCAGGCGATGCATCGGTCGGGGCGGATGAGAACCGCGCCGGCCGGTCCGTGGCCGCGGTGGCGGGTCCAAGTGGAGCGGGGGTCGAGCAGGTCGCCGTCCAGGTGGCCGACGTGGACGACGTCGAGCGGCCAGGCGCCGGCGAGCTTGGTGGCGGCGTCACACCAGTCCTGGCCGTCCTCGCCCGCGATGAGCAGGAATCTGCCGGGCCGGACCAGGTCGTGCGTGGACAGCCGCCGTCCGTGGTCGTCCTCCAGCCAGGCGTGCGGCAGCGGGTGGCCGGGCCGGGCGCAGGACTGGTAGAGGCGGATGGGATCGGGGTTGGCGGGTTCGGGGGTGCCGTCGTCGACGACGGCGGCCGAGGTGGCCGAGGGGTAGGTGTAGCCGTACTCGATGTTGTGCTCGTTGAACTCCATGGACTGGCTGGCGATGGCGCGGTGGACGGCGCGGGCGTGCTCGGCGTCCTCGGGCAGGCCGCTCCACAGGCGGCGCAGTTGCCGCCAGTTCGTCTCCGGGTCGGCGCCGGGGGTGATGCCTGCGGCCTGGGTGGCGACGATGTGGTTGAGGGCGTTCTCGACCGAGCGTTGCACGTTGCGGGCGGTGACGGGCTTGCGTTCGGGCTCGTAGGTGTCCAGCAGTCGCTCGTGGGCGTGGCCGTGCAGGACGGCGGCGAGCTTCCAGGCGAGGTTGTGCGCGTCCTGGATGGCGGAGTTCAGGCCGAGGCCACCGGTGGGCGGGTGGCGGTGGGCGGCGTCGCCGAGCAGGAAGACTCGCCCGTCGCGGAAGCGGTCAGCGACCACGCCCTCGATCGACCAGCGGGTGATCAGGTGCACGGTGAGCGGGTGGTCGGGCAGGCCGAGGGCGGTGCGCAGGTCGGTGATCACCTGGTTGTCGTCGAGGCCGCGCGGGTCGTCGGTGGCGTAATTGAGGTGGACGACCCATTCTTCGCTGTCGGGGCCCCAATGGTCGGGGCCCATGGGCACCATGGTGGCGCCGCCGCCGGTGTGCGGGAGGGTCAGCCAGCGGATGAGTACCTCGGGGTCGCGGGCGTAGGCGGACAGGTCGGCGCTCAGGTGGACGGTGGCGATGCGGGCCAGGTCGCGGGCGCCCTCCATGACGATGCCCAGATGGCGGCCGATGGTCCGGCCGCCGTCGCAGGCCAGCAGGTAGCGGGCGCGCACCTCATACGTCTGGCCGCTGTCTCGGTCGAGGATGGTGGCGGTGACGCCATCGGCGTCGGTGGTGAAGGTGACCAGTTCGTGGCCGAAGCGGATGCGACCGGGCGCGAGTTCCTCGGCTCGGGCCTTGAGGATGGGCTCCAGCCGGATCTGGGGCAGGTTGGTCTGGCGCTGCGGGCTGGCGGCGGCCCAGTCGTCCGACAGGCCGCCGCAGCCCCACGACTCGACCAGGCCGAAGCGGCGGCCGTAGTCCTCCGTAGGGCCTGCGAGGCCGGCGTACCAGCCGGAGTAGCGCATCTGCTCGGGCGGGGTGCCGCGCTGGTAGATGGTCTCGGCGAGGCCGAGGTCGGCGAGGATCTCCATGGTGCGTTGGTTGAGCACGTGCGCCTTGGGCAGCACGGAGGTGGTCGGCAGCGCGCTGATGAGCAGGTGGTCGACGCCGAGCTGGGACAGCAGCATGGAGGCGGTCAGGCCGGCACCGCCGCCGCCCACGATGAGCACGTCATGCACGGGGTGCCTCCTTCAGGCGGGGGAACAGCCTGCGGGCGTTGCCGTGGTTGATCGCCTCGTCGGTGGCCCAGGTGTTGAAGTAGGCGACGGCGAGTTCGGGGGCGAAGGGCCAGTCGCTGCCGTACAGGACGTGGCCGGGCTTGGCGAAGGCCAGCAGGGAGGGCAGCGCGGCAGGGCTGGCCGACAGGGCGGTGTCGAAGTAGAAGCCGGACAGGTCCTCAAGGACCTGATTGGGGTCGCGGCCGGTGTCGTTGAAGACGGTAAGCGCCAGGCGGTGGGCGGCGTAGGGGACGAACCCGCCGGCGTGGGAGAGGATGAACCGGATGCGCGGGAAGCGCCGCGGCACGTCGTGCTTGACCAAGCTGAACGCCGCGCGGGTGGTGTCGAGCAGGAAGTCGGCGGCGAACGGCGGGATGCCTTCTACCGGCGGGCCGGGCAGTTGGGCAGGGTGGACGAAGACGATGGCGGCGCGCTCGTCGAGGGCGGCCATGAGCGGGTCGAAGGCCGGATCGCCCAGGTAGGCGCCATCGCTGTTGGCCAGGAGCATTACCCCGTCGGCGGCCAGCTCATCCAAGGCGTGGGCGGCCTCGATGATGGCGGCCCTCACGCCCGGCAGGGTGAGCGTGGCTAAGAACCCGAACCTGCCGGGATGCTCCTTCACCACCCCGGCGACGAACTCGTTGGATTCCCGGGCCACGTAGGCGGCGTCGGCGCCGTCATCGAGGTAGGCCCCCGGCGTCGTCAGCGACAGGATGCCGGTGGCGATGCCCTGGCGGTCCATGAACTCGAGCGCCTCGTGCGGACTCCACGACGGCAATGGCCGACCGCCCGGCGCGTCGACGCCGTGCGAGCGCAGCCAGCGCGCGTACCGCTCATGAACCATGTGCTGATGGACGTCGATACGACCGCTCACGTTGTTTCTCCCTGATCCAAGTAACTGGTGCCGTACACACGCTCGACGATGATCTCCAGGATCACCCGGTTCATGGTGGCCAGGTCCGAGTCGCTCACCGGCTCCACCGGCCGGTCGCCGATCCGGGACCAGACGAGAGCGGTGTCGCCACCAATGTCCTCGGTGCGGACGCGTGCGCCGCCCTCCAAGGTCGCCGACGGATAGGGGGCCGCGCCGCCCATCACGCACAGCGAGGCGCGGCCGGTGCGGGCCACATCCCTGGCCTTGGCCCGACCCGGTTCAGTGGAGATGAGCAGGCGGTCACCGTCCAGGGCGAAGTAGACCACTGATTGGCGAGCGGTGCCGTCGGGCCGGGTGGTGGCCAGGACGCCGGTGAGTTGCCGGTCGAGAAGATCGCGGACGGGCTGGTCGATCATGAGGACACCATCCGATGGGCGATGTTGTGGCGATCGAGGGTGGCGGCCAACTCCGGGTCCGCGCCGATCAGCACGGTCGGCCGGCCATCCTCCAGCACCACCTCGGCCTGGGCGCCGGGAGCGATCCCGGCCAGGAGGCGGCGGATGGAGTCGGCGACCAGCTCGGGCTTGAACAGCTTGCCGACCGAGGTCGTCGGCAGCGATTCGACGACGTGGACGGCCTTGGGCGCGGCGGCGGGCTCAGAAGCGTGCTCTCGCGCCCAGGTCAGCAAATCGGCCTCGGTGACGACGCCGGTGACTGTGACGTAGGCGACCGGCACCTCACCGGAATGCGCGTCGGGGCGGCCGACCACGGCCGCGCCCGAGACATGCGGGTGCGCCAGCAGGGATTCCTCGATGGGCCGCGGGTCGAGGTTGTGGCCGCCACGGATGATGAGGTCCTTGGCGCGTCCGGTCAGGTAGACGTAGCCTTCTTCGTCCACGTGGCCGAGGTCGCCGGTGAGCAGCCAGCCGTCGAAGATCTTGTCAGTGGGGTCGGGACCGCCGGGGCCGAGGTAGCCGGGGAAAACGGCCGGGCCGCTGATGGCCAGCACCCCGCCCTGGCCGGGTGGGCAGTCACCGGTGGGATGGTCGGCGGCGTCCACGGTGACGGCCTTGATCCGCTGGTACGGCAGCCGCAGCCCGACCGACCCGGCCCGGGGCGCGAAGGCCGGGGTGGCGGCGCTGGCGCAGGTAGCCTCGGTCAGCCCATACCCCTCCAGCATGGGCACCTTGACCTCCTGTTCGAATCCGGCGCGGACCCGGGCGGGCAGCGGCGCGGCGCCGACCGCGCCGGCGCGCAGGCTGGAGATGTCCACCCCGTCGGGCAGCGGTGGCAGGGTCGCGTACACAGTCGGGACGGCCGAGAACGCGGTGACCCGGTAGCGCTCGATGATCCGCCAGAAGTCCGCCATGAGCTGTTTGTCGCGGTAGCCGAGCGGGCCGAGGCTGACCACGGCGGCGCCGTGCATGAACGGCGCCAGCCCGGTGACGTGCACCGCGTTGACGTGGAACAGCGGCAGCCCCGCCAGCGCCACCCCGTCGCCGCCCGCGTAGGCTCCCGAGCAGCCGAGCGCCCAGGCCATGTAGACCTCCATGGCGTGCGTGTGCGGGGCGACCTTGGGCGTGCCGGTGGTGCCGCCGGTGTGGAAGTACGCGGCGAGATCCTGGGGCTGAGGCCGGTGCGAGGTGATCAGGCGGTCGCCGGGCTGGTCGGCGGCCAGTCGCTCGAAGTCGCCGCCCCGCACCTTCGCCGGAGCGTGGGCGGCGTCGATGGAGGCGTTACCGCCCACGATCAGCAGCGCCCGCAGTCCCGGCAGCCCTTCGGCCACGCGTAGCGTCTTCTCCCACAGTCCTGGCAGCATCGCCGAGCCGGCGACCACCAGGATCTCGGCACGGGTAAGGGTGAAGATGTCGATGATGCGGTGATCGGCGAGCATCGGGTTGACCGGGTTGGCCACTCCGATGGCCTGGGCGCCCAGCAGCGCGGCGTAGGTGTGGCCGCTGTTGGGCAGCAGCAGACCCACCGTCCCGCCGGGCGTCAGTCCCAGGGACGCGTAGAGATTCGCGGCCTGGTGCACGCGTCGCAGCAACTCACCGTAGTTCCACGTCATCTCCGCGCCCTCGCCCAGCAGGTGCAGGGCAGGGGCGTCAGGGTTGGCGGCGGCGGTACGGGCCAGGAGGTGGTAGGTGGAGGCGGGCAGTTTCCGCTCAGTCAGCGGCACCGCCTCCACCAGCGGCAGGTCTTCGGGGACCAGCACCAGCGGCCGGTCGCCGTCGGTGTGGTGGCTCATGCGCTGTGCGCTCCCGCCATCAGTGCGGCCAGGTCCTCGGGCTCGATGAACGACGGCGGCACCGGCGGCCCCCAGCTGTAGAGGATGCGCATGTCGGAGAACACTTCGGGCTTCCAGATCGCCTCGTCCACCACGCAGTCCAGGTCGCTGTAGTACTCCGAGAAGTTGCCCGCCGGGTCCTTGAGGTACCAGAAGAAGTTCGAGCCGATGTGGTGCCGCCCGAGCCCCCACACGTGCCGTTCGGGATGGCCTTCCAGCATGTGGTGGGCGCCGCGGCCGATCTCGTCGACGTCCTCGACCTCCCAGGAGGTGTGGTGCAGGTACGGCACGGGCGCCGGCTGGACGAGCACGTTGTGGTGGTCGGTCGAGCAGCGCAGGAATGCGGCGATGCCGGGCACCTCGTCGCTGACCTTGAACCCGATGCCCTCGGTGAAGAAGCGCTGGCTGGCCTCCTGGTCGGTGGAGCCGAGCACCACGTGGCCGAGCTTGCGGGGGCGTACCGGCTGCTCGCGCAGCACGCCCGGGGCGCGGGCGTCGATCCGGTCTGCGCGGCCGGGCCCGTTGTAGACCGGGGCGGGCTCGGCCGGACGGGTGATCCGGTCGGCGATCGACACTCGGACGCGGACGTTCGTGCCCGGGTCGCTCACCCGGCCGTCGGCGTCCAGCGCCAGGTCCAGCCGGGCCAGGCTCGCCTTCATCCGGGCGAGGTCGTCGGGGTCGTCCACGCCGACGCCCAGCTCGACCAGGCGGCGGGTGGGCGCGTGGACTAGCTGCAGCTGCTCGCCGCCGTCGGCGGTGGCGAAGGTGTGCTCGCCGATCTGTGCGAGACCGAAGTCGGCGTAGTAGGCGGCGGTCTCGGCGATGTTCGGGACGCCGATGGTGATGCGGGTCAGGCGGTGCAGCGCCATGTCAGGCTCCCGTGAAGGTGGTGCGGAGTGTGCCGATGCCCTCGATCGTGGAGTGCAGGTGCTCACCCGGCGCCAGGAAGCGGGCCGGAGTGCGGGTGCCGCCGATGCCGCCCGGGGTGCCGGTGAAGATCACATCGCCGGGCAGTAGCGGGGTCACGGCCGAGAGCTTCTCGATCAGCTCGGGCGCACCGAAGATCATCTGGCTGGTGCGGGCGTGCTGCATGCGCTCACCGTCCAGGTAGCAGGAGATCTCCAGGTCGTCGGGGTTCGCGAACTCGTCCGGAGTGACCAGCCACGGTCCCATCGGGCCGAAGCCCGGAAACGATTTGCCCAGGGAGAACTGCTGCGCCTGTGGCAGCGACAGTTGCGTGATCCGCTCGGACAGGTCCTGCCCCACTGTCAGCCCGGCCACGTGGCCCCAGGCGTCGGCTGCGGCCACCCTGTGAGCACGCCGGCCGATCACCACGACCAGCTCGACCTCCCAGTCGGTCAGCCCGCCCTGCGGCAGCGCGACCATGGCGTCCTGGCCCGTCAGGCAGGAGACGAACTTGGTGAAGACCGGCGGCCTCGCCCCTGGCTCGATGTCCGACTCCTCGGCGTGGTCGCGGTAGTTCACGCCGATTGCGAACACCTGGCGCGGGGCGGGGGCAGGCGCCTCCAGGTCCGCCTCGTCGAACGGGACGGGCGTGGCATCGGTCTTCCAGGAACGCAGCTCGTCCCAGCGCTCGAACAGGGCCTGCAGGTCGGAGGGGAAGCGGCCACCGCCGGCCTTCTCGATATCGATCGCGCCGTCGCCGGTCAGGAGCACAGCTCGGCCGGCGAGGTTGGCAACACGCATGGGCTTTCCTTCGTCAGCGGGTTGTTACGCCGATTTAACGAAGCCTCTGCCGCCTGCCGCTTGTGCCGGAAGCCCAAATTTTCGCTGACATGTGGGCTCTGGGCGGGCTCAGTCGGCCCGGCGCGAAGTGCGGACGATCTCCAGCGCCAGCCGCAGCTCCAGCAGGTCGTCCGGCAGCGGGTGGCCGAGGAGCTCTTCGGCCCGCTTGATCCGATAGCCCACAGTGTTGCGTGAGACGTGCAGCATCTCACCGGCGCGTTGCGGGCTACGGCCGGCGGCCAGGTAGACGCGCAACGTCTCGCGCAGCTCCGCCCGCCGCGCATCACCGCCGGCCAGCCTCCCCAACATCTCCTCGGCGAACCAGCGCGCCCGCTCCTCGCTCGAAGCCAGCAACGACCGCACCCGGATATCGGCATAGCGGCACAACCTGGTCTCTCCCAGAAACCCCTGAGCCTCTCTGGCGCCCACATGGCTGCGCCGGAACCCGGCCACCCCGTACGCGACAGGGCCGACGGCCAGCCGCAGCCCCACCGGCACCTCAACGCCTGCTTCGTGAGCAGAACCCGAGAGCCGTCCCGTCCACGCCCACACATCCGACGGCCCTGCCTGCACCGTCAGTACGCCCTGCCCGTCCATCGCCCGCGCCACCTCCCCCGCGAAGCGCCGCAGCATCTCGGACGGAGTATCGAGCTCGTCAGCGACGACCACGAACGCCAAGTGGTGGCGGGCCAGTTCGTAGCCCAGCGTGCGCTGGGCTGTCTTCTGGTCGATACGCCGTCCCGCCACGATGTCGTCCACGATCCGGTACCGCGCCGCCTCGGTGCTGGCCTGCCAGCGGTTCCGCTCGGCGATGTACTCCTCGGCCATCCGGCTGGCATGCACATCGGCGTAGGAGAACAACAACTCGCTGACCCGATGGCTCTCCGTCACCCGCACCGGCTCCGGCTCGGCGTCGATGGCGTCCATCAGCCGCTGGTGCAGGCACGCGTGCCCGATCCGCACCCCGCGCAACACCAGGTCCAGTGGCACCCCCCGATGTACCAGGTCCGCGTTGCCTTCCACCGCCTCCACAGGCACCAGCTCCGGCGAGGGACGGGCGTCCAGGAAGAGCCCGGACAGCGCTGCCAGCACACTCGACTCCACCGAGCGCCGCAACGTCTCGAACGGCGTCCGGCCGCCGCCGTAGGCCGGTACCTGCTCGATGACCTGCTGCGTCATCCACACCGCCGTCTCCACCGCCCATCCCGTCGGCCCGTCTCCCAGCGTCTGACGGGCGAGGGCCAGGGTGGCGCTGGAGGCCGCAGCCGCATGCCCGCCACCCTGAGCGCGTAGGCCCGGCAACCACTGGCACGGCATGTCGCTCACGTGGCCAGTCCTAGCACATGTTGAGCCCGGCGCTGAGGTCGTCGAATCGCCTTGTAGCAGGTGACCCAGCCGAACGTGGCAAGGCGGGCGATGCGGGCGTCGGGTCAGTCGCGTCATCCCGGCAAACGACCTCATTGGTCGGTGACGCTTCGGCCCTGGGTCATGATCACAGAAGCTGATGTTCCAGGGGTCGAAACAACCACGAGATCTGGGCCAGATCCAGTTAGAACCGTCGCAGTCGCCAGGGCATGGTTCAAGCTGAGAAGTCCTCCAGGACATCGAACAGTTCGATCGCTGAGAGGGCCTGCATGCCGGGCGCGTCGACGTCGGAGTGAGCGGCCTTGAAGGAGTCGGACTTCATCCAGGCGCGGAATTTCTCGGCCGAGTCGAACTCCATGGTCGACACGTACGGGTCGCCGGGCTTGGCCGGGCGCATCAGCAGGCTGCGCCGCAGTCCGGGCACCCCGGCGAGCGTCGCGCGCAGTTACGCTGACCGTGCAACGCAGGCGACGCGACGGCTGGAGTCGAGCGACGTCGATACGACGGAGAGAGTGGACCTCGAACACGAGCCCCTTCATGACCTAACCAGCCGCAGCCGCTGCACGCTCCCCAGCCGTCCTGGCCGTAGCGATGAGATGAGATGGAACCTCGCCCTGATCGCGGGAAGCGCCTTGCTCACCGGCGGCGGCGTCCCCAGCCGGCAGCGCCCACGACTCGAGGGCTATGGGGAGGTCGGCATAGGCACGGCCGCCGCTGGAGGTGGAGTCATCCCGGGCCCGTCATGGCGATGGGTGGCTACGGCTCTCTCGCTCAGTGCGGAGCTGCCGTGGCCGCCCTCATCCTCCCGATCGCCTGGACCTGGTCGACCCGACGGGCGACCCGATGAACCATGATCCCAAGTCATCCTCCGACGCTGCTTTGCCGCGGCGACAGGCACCCAGACGATCCACGGCGGCGAAGATTAGGTGATCGCTGTCGTGGTACTGTCGCCGTGGAAGCCCGCAAGTGCTCGCCCCGGACGAGATGTGCGCCGTACCCGGCCTGCTAAGACGACACACTCGAAGGAGACGTCATGGATGCGGGCATACCCCTGATCGATTTCACTGGAGTGACTCCACAGCCTTGTGCGCTGGATGTCCGGTGGATTCACGGTTCACCGTCGGCCAAGCACAACACCGATCCGGACATCCAGGTCCACGCGTACGACGAGCACACCTTCATCTTGCGGCAGAACATGGCGATCAACTACGAGGCGCCGTTCTTGTTCCTGCTGTTCGGAAACGCACGGGCGGTGTTGATCGACACCGGCGCCACGGTATCCGCCGAGTTCTTCCCCTTGCGCCGGGTGGTCGATGAGCTCGTCGCCGGCTGGCTCGCCCACCATCCCCGGGAGGGGTACCACCTGCTGGTGCTGCACACCCACCCGCATGGTGACCACATCGCGGGCGACGATCAGTTCACCGACCGCCCCGATACCACGGTGGTCGGCGCGGATCTGGCCACCGCCTGGGAGTACTTCGGGTTCAGCAAGGATTCCGACGCCGTGACACAGGTCGACCTGGGAGGCCGCGTGTTGGAGTGCCTGGCCACCCCGGGCCACCACGAGGCGGCGGTTACGTTCTACGACCGGTGGACCGGGTTCCTGCTCACCGGCGACACGGTCTACCCGGGCCGCCTCTACATCCAGGACTGGTCAGCCTTCGCCCGGACCATCGACCGCCTGATCGACTTCTCCGACCGCCGACCGGTCACCCATGTGCTGGGCTGCCACATCGAGATGACCAGACAGCCAGGCGTGGACTACCCGATCCGCACCACCTACCAGCCCGACGAGCCCCCACTGCAGATGACCACCAGGCACCTGCACGAGATCCGTACGGCGATCAAAGAGATCGGCGACCGGCCCAGCCGGCGTGCCTACCCCCTCTTCATCCTCTGGCCAAACCTATGAGCCGCACGTACACATCGAGCCTCCTGCCCGATGCGACGTCGTCCCCCGGCCGCGATGCCTATGGGCCAGCCGGTGACGCTGCCGCACCGGACCTCCGTCGTGTTCGGCTCGGCCTTCGTCGACATCCGCGATCCGCATAACGGGCTTGGCAACCCCTTCTCCGTCGTCATGGGCGCCGACGTCGGGACCTGGGACAGCGCCAGGCGCCGGCCCGCCGCACCGGTACCCCCGAAACCGTGTTCATCGACGCCGTCCGCGAATCGCGCGGGCCAGACGCCACCAAGTAGTCATGCAGCCCGCTGACTGCACCGATCAGCTTGCCGTGCTGGAGAGCGCCGCGTAACCCTCGAAGAACTTACGAACCCGACCAGTTAGCCATGAGACGCCACGCGACCCAGAGCTATGACAGCGTGGGAGCCTGAATACCGCAAAATGGTGCTGCGCGGTAGGCGACTCCGCTCGATCGGGACGCCGTGGCCCGGCCCGGATCGCGCCGACGCTCGTCACCACCAGCGGAACCGTGAAGGCCGGCAGTGGTGCCGGGGCTCTACATGATGATGCCGGCGCTGCTGTCCACGCTTGCCGTGCTGCGCTAGCGAGTCCACCGGCCGCCCGCTGCCGGGCTGAGGAGGCCGCGCGGCGGGTCAGGACGCTCGTGCCCCGCTGCGCATGCTCGCTCGCAGCAGCGCGGCGCAGCCGACCGCGACGACCATGGCGCCCGCGGCGAGGTAGAAGATCGTGCTGGCCGAGGTCCCCAGCGCCAGCAGGGTGCCGGTCAGGCCCGGTCCCGCGACCGAACCGGCCCGGCCCATGGCCGAGGACCACCCGATCCCGGTCGTCCGCTGCTCGCGCGGGTACAGCGCGACGGCCATCGCCAGCTGGCCGTTCTGGCTGGCGCTGACCGCGGCACCGACCCCGCACAGCGCGATCAGCAACCCCAGGCCGCCGAGCCCCAGGCTGACCGACGCCGGTATCAGCATCGCGGTGAGCACCGGCATCGCGATCAGCATCCGGCCGATACCGGCCCAGGCCGCGAGCGGGATCATGGCCACCCCGCCGACGATCGCCCCGAGGTAGATGAACGCCAGCCCCAGCGGCGCCTCGGCCGCCGAGACCCCAAGATCCGTGAGCAGGACGGGCGCCCACACCGACAGCGCGGTGGACACCGTGAACACGAGGAATGCGTACAGCCAGAGCAGGAGCGTGTTGATCCGCACGCCGCGGGCGAACAGCTGCCCGACGCGCTCGCCGCGCGGGGCGCCGCCGGCGACCTGTCGGGCGGCCGGTTCCGGCGGCAGGAACATCGCCATGGGGAGCACCAGCACCGCAGAGACCGCTCCGGCCAGCCAGAACAGCCCGGTCACGCCGACCGAGGCGATCAGCGGCAGGTAGACGAAGCCCGCCGCGGTGGCACCCGACGCGACCCCGAGCGCCATCAGCAGGGACACGACGTCACGTCGCCGGTTCGAGCTGAAGTCCGTCGCGACCGCCACCGCGGACGGGAGCGCCCCGCCGAACCCCAGCCCGGTCACCAGGCGAACGACCCCCAGCGCCTCGATCGAGTGCGCGGGGAGGACGACCGCGATGATCATCGTGCCGAGTGAGAACAGGCCGACGCTGCCGATCAGCAACCGGCGACGGCCGAACCGCTGCGCCAGCCATCCGGACCCCAAGTAGCCGGCGAACACGCCGACGCTCGTCGCCACCAGTGGAACCGTGAAGGCCGCCGGCGCCAGCCCCCAGCTCTCGGCGAGGGCGGGGACCGCCAGCGACAGCGCCGTCGCGTCGAACCCGTCCATGACGATCGGGAGGAAGCACAGCGCCACCACGAGCCAGTTCGTCGCTCGAACGCCGCTACTGTCGGGCGCGTCCAGACGCACATTCACGATCTCGGCCTTACCCGCATCACCTTGAGAGCAGCGCTCCTGTCGTACACGGTCGATCTCCTGTCTGCTGGGGCGCGTGGAAGAGGCGATTGCCGGTCAGACTGCTTTCACCGCGCCCCCGTCGACGAGGTAGTTGTTTCCGGTAGCACTGATGGCCAATGGCGATGCCAGGTACGTCACCATGGATGCCACATGGTCGGGCTCGATGAGTTCCCCGGAGCTGATGCCTGCCGCCGTCGCGGCGTTCTTGAGCAGTTCTTCGTGACTTATGCCCTGGGCAGCGGCGAGGGTTGCGCCGAAGCCGCCGGGTTCGGTCCAGAGCTCGGTTCGGGTGCCGGCCGGGGAGACGGTGACGGCCCGGACGCCGCGGTCGGCGTACTCCTGGGCGAGGGCCTTGCCGAACGCGTTGAGTGCCGCCTTGGCGGCGTTGTAGGGGACTGGGCCGAGGTGTGGCAGGCGTGCGCCGGCCGAGGAGATGTTGATGATCACTCCTCGGCGTCGCAGCAGGCTCGGCAAGGCGGCACGGCACGCGCGGACGGCAGCAAAGAAGTTGAGGTCGAACGTCCGCTGCCAGATGGCGTCGTCGTAGTCGTTGAAGCCGCGCAGGTCGGCCGGATCGCCGCCGCCGACGTTGTTGACCAGGATGTCGATGTCGCCGTGCCGGTCGAGGACGGACTGGACGAGCTCCCCGGGTCCGGTCGGGGTCGACAGGTCGACGGCGATGGCGTCGGCGCTGTTGCGGGTCAATTCGTCCGTGATCGTTCGGGCGGCCCCGATCACCGTGACGCCTTCCGCGGCCAACGCGCGGGCGATCGCGAGGCCGATCCCCCGGCTGGCGCCGGTGACGACGGCGATCTTGTTAGTCAGGTGCAGATCCATTGCTTTGCCTCCATATGAGTTCCAGTGGATGTACGTCGAAGTGCATGGGCGGAATCGAGACCGCTCAGGTGGCGATGCGGGCGCGGGCGCGGGCCATCGCGCTTGTGCGTAGCGCCCTGGGCCCGGCCCGGATCGAACGACCATGGCCGGGCCGGGGCTCATGATCTCCGATCAGTCCTGAATCAGCGCGGCGAACATGCCGGGCTGGTAGGAACCCCCTGGGTTGCGCACAATGACATAGCTCGGCCTCCGCGAACACGGTCGACTCGCGCCAGGCAGCGACCTGGTTGAGCCGGACCGATGACTCGCCAGCCGCCGCGGCCTCCCTGGTGTGGAGGTCGGTGCAGAAACCGCAGCCGTTGATCTGGCTGACGCGCAGTTCGACTTGTTCCCGCAGAGGCTTCGGCAGCGTCGACCGGTCCAGGGCTAACCAAGCGTTGTAGAACCGCTTGACAAACTTCGCGGCAGTCGTGCTGTCCAACAGGTGGAATAGGGATTCCATGAATCGTCCTCACTCGTGGTGTTGAACACGGATGAAAACGGGACGATGGCGACCCGATCGTTTGTGACAACGTGGTCGCATGATGTGTGTCATGTCACAGATTGGGCGAGCCCGATGTGAGACCACACCGATCAGCCGCCTGGGCGGCCCGGCAGTGTCGCGGCCCTTTGGAGCGGGCTCGGCAGGACCAGGTGCTGACCGAGCGGATCCGCCGGCACCACCAGGCATCTGAGGCGATCTACGGGGCGCCTCGCATCCACGCCGACCTGCGCTAGGTCGATGGGGTGCAGGTGACGGCGCGGAACACGCCGCGCCCGCCGCCCGGTGATCGGCGAGTTCACCGTGAAGCGGCTGGCCGCGCTGCGCCCGCGCATCCAGGACATCGTCGACCACTTCGTCGACGGCATGCTCGCCACCGACCAGCGGCCGGTCGACCTGGTGCAGGCGCTGTCCCTGCCTGTGCCCTCCCTGGTGATCTGCGAGCTGCTCGGCGTCCCCTACACCGACCACGACTTCTTCCAGAGCCGCACCACCATGATGGTGAGTCTGGCCTCGCAGGAAGACCGCCTGCGAGCCTTCGCCGAACTGCGCGCCTACTTCGACGACCTGGTCACCCGCAAGGAGTCCGAACCCGGCGACGACCTGCTCGGCCGGCAGATCGCCCGGCAACGCCAGGAAGGCGCCCTCGACCACACGGCCCTGGTGAGCCAGGCCTTCCTGCTGCTGACCGCCGGACACGAGACCACCGCGAACATGATCTCCCTCGGTGTGCTCGGCCTGCTCACCCACCCGGAGCAGCTGGCCCTGATCAGGGCCGACCCGGGCAGGACACCCGGAGCCGTGGAGGAACTGCTGCGCTATTTCACCATCACCGACACGGTCACCGCCCGGGTGGCCACCGAAGACGTGGAGACCGGCGGGGTGAGCATCAAGGCCGGCGAAGGCGTCATCGTCTCGGCCCTGTCAGCCAACCGGGACCCGGCGGCATTCACGAACCCGGCCGAACTGGACATCGAGCGCGGAGCCCGCCACCACCTCGCCTTCGGATACGGCCCGCACCAGTGCCTCGGCCAGAACCTCGCCAGGATGGAACTGCAGATCGGTCCTCACCGCCGCCGGCCAGTTGCCGCTGGTCAGCTTCATCGCGTTCCTGGTCTTCGGCACCGTCACCACGGCGGGCCTGATGTCAGTCATGATGTCGATCCACCCGCTGGTCACGGCACTCAGCGTGGCGCGGGGCATCCGAGAGGTGCTCGCAACGCCGGAGCTGCCGGTCCCGGCCAACCCGGTTGTCCCCGACCCTGACGCTCTCGGCCCGGTGGTGCGCATGCGCGGCGTCCGGTTCGCCTACGGTGACACGGTCGCGCTCGACGGCGTCGATCTCGACCTGGAACGGGGCACGGTCACCGCGCTGGTCGGCCCGTCCGGCTCCGGCAAGTCCATCCTGGCCAAGCTGCTGCCCCGCTTCGACGACCCGCAAGAAGGCTCGGTGAAGCTGTACGGGGTCGACCTTCGCGACCTCGATCCGGCCGAGCTGTACCGGCATGTGGCCTTCGTCTTCCAGGATTCGGCGCTGCTGCGGATGAGCATCCGCGACAACATCCGCCTGGCCCGCCCGGACGCCAGCGAGGAGGCCGTGCGCGCGGCGGCGGCCAAGGCGCAGATCCTCGACCGCCTCGACGAGTTGCCGCGCGGCCTGGACTCCGTGGCCGGCGAGGACGCGGAGCTGTCCGGCGGCGAGCGGCAGCGGGTGTGCATCGCCCGCGCCATCCTGGCCGACCGGCCGGTGCTGGTGCTCGACGAGGCGACCGCGAGCGCCGACCCGGAGAACGAGGCCCGCATCCAGGACGCGCTCAGCGAGGTCGCGCGCGACCGTACCGTCCTGGTCATCGCGCACCGGCTGAGCACCGTCCGCGCCGCGGACCGCATCGTCGTCCTCGACGAAGGCCGCGTCGCCGAACAGGGACGGCACGAAGAGCTACTGGCCCGCCAGGGGCCCTGCTTCCCTATTCCTCCCGCGCCAGCTCATGATCGTCGCCACGGTCGATGCGGTCGGCGTGATACAGCCCCTGGGTGAGCAGGCGGCGTACGTGCTCGTCGGCGGCGGTGTAGTAGACGAACGTGCCCTCCCGGCGCCCCTTGACCAGGCCGGCCAGGCGGAGCTTGGCCAGGTGCTGACTGACGGCGGTGGGAGCCGCGTCGGCGAGTTCGGCCAGGCAGGCGACCGACGACTCGCCCTGCAGGAGCGCCCACAGGATCTTGATGCGGGTGGGGTCTGACAGCAGCCGGAACGACTCGGCCGCCAGGTGCACCTGCTCTTCGGACGGCATGTCGAAGCCGGACAGCGACGTGTGCATGCCCCCAGCCTAACCCGCTTGCATATCTGCATATATACGCATATACGATGGCGTGGTGATCACCGATCTGAGCACTGCCCAGGCCGCCCCCGAGCGCCGGCGCGCCGCACCGTGGAGCGTCGGCACGTGGTCGCTGCCGGAGGTGCGCTGGGCCGCGATCGCCGTCGCCCTGTTCGCCGCAGGCGGCCTCTGCCAGTTGGCTGGGACGCCGTCGTGGTTGTGGTGGAGCCTCTACCTGTCGTGCTACGCCGCCGGCGGCTGGGAGCCCGGACTCGCGGGCCTGCGGGCGTTGCGCGAACCACGACTGGACGTGGACCTCCTCATGGTCGCGGCGGCCATCGGCGCCGCCGCGATCGGACAGGTCTTCGACGGTGCCCTGCTCATCGTCATCTTCGCCACCTCCGGCGCACTTGAGGCGGTGGCCACCAAACGCACCGAGGACTCCGTACGCAGCCTGCTCGACCTGGCCCCCACCACGGCCTGCCGCATCACCGAGGAAGGCGGCGAGGAAACCATCCCCACGAGCCACCTCGCGATCGGCGAAGTCATCCTGATCCGACCCGGCGAACGGGTCGGCGCCGACGGACGCGTACTGGACGGGGCCAGCGAGATCGACCAGGCGACCATCACCGGAGAACCGCTGCCCGTGACCAAACAGGCAGGCGACGAGGTGTTCGCCGGCACCCTTAACGGCAGCGGCGCCCTGCACGTACGGATCGAACGGGAGCCCTCGGACTCAGCGATCGCCCGGATCGTGGCCATGGTCGAGGAGGCATCCAAAACCAAGGCGCCCACCCAGCTGTTCATCGAGAAGGTCGAGCAGCGCTACTCCATCGGCATGGTGATCGCCACGGTAACGTTGTTCACGCTGCCGCTGATGCTCGGCGCCGACCTGGAATCCACGCTGCTGCGTGCGATGACGTTCATGATCGTTGCATCGCCGTGCGCGGTGGTGCTGGCGACCATGCCGCCACTGCTGTCGGCGATCGCCAACGCCGGACGGCACGGCGTACTGATCAAGTCCGCTGTCGTCATGGAACGCCTGGGCCAGATCGACACGGTCGCCATGGACAAGACCGGCACTCTCACCGAAGGCGTCCCGCAGGTCGTCGACATCCGCCCGACGGCCGACCTGAACGTGGACGAGGTGCTCACCCTGGCCGCCGCGGCCGAACGCCCCAGCGAGCACCCTCTCGGACGCGCCATCACCGTCGCGGCATGCGAGCGCGGCCTCCACGTGGCGAAAGCGGAGAACTTCACCTCCACCCCCGGCCTCGGCGTGACTGCCACAGTCGACGGGGCCGAAGTCACGGTCGGCAGCCCCGGCCGCCTGCCGCACAACCCGGTCGAACAGGACGCCGCTGGCCTGAAGGCTCAGGGCCGCACCACCGTCCTGGTCACCCGCGACGGCTCACCGGTCGGGGTGCTCGGCATCACCGACCGCCTGCGGCCCGACGCCGCCGCCACCGTCGCCTCACTCACCACCCTGACCGGCAGCACCCCGGTGCTGGTCACCGGCGACAACGCACGCGCGGCCGCCCACTTGGCCGGCCAGGTCGGCATCACCGACGTACGCGCCGGACTGCTGCCACAGGACAAGGTCGGCGTCGTACGGCAGCTCCAGGACGCCGGCCGTAAGGTGCTGGTCGTCGGCGACGGCGTCAACGACGCTCCCGCGCTGGCCACCGCGCACAGCGGCATCGCCATGGGCCGGGCCGGCTCCGACCTCGCCCTGGAGACCGCCGACGCCGTGGTCGTACGGGACGAACTCGCCGCCATCCCGGCCGCGGTGGCCCTCTCCCGCCAGGCCAGACGCCTCATCGTGCAGAACCTGGTCATCGCAGGGGTGTTCATCGCCGGCCTGGTCATATGGGACCTGACGGGCGAGCTGCCGCTGCCCCTCGGAGTGGCCGGACACGAGGGCTCGACCGTCATCGTCGGCCTGAACGGCCTACGCCTGCTTCGCGAGAAAGCGTGGCGGCAGGCGCAAACCAACTGACCAGCGATCGGTGACCAACGCGCTCCACATCGGGCCCTACGCGCTCAGCCGTGTTAGCGCTCGCTTGGGCGAGGCACGGGCGGCATTCGACATGCCGATCAGTGTGCTCCCAGGATGGCGGCTGACTAGCCAAGGTGGGTCTTACGGGATATTTCACCGCTTGGTCTCGTTCAGGTATCCATGTGCTGCGAGCAGGCGCTCGAAGAACTCGCGTAGCATGATCCGCGGGCAATCGGCCATACAGCCGACCTCCACGCACCTCGAACGGATGCTGCACGATCCAGGTGATCTGCTTGGCGTCGTCCGCGCTCACTCCGCTGGCCACCAGCCTCACGTTCATCATCTCAGCGGCCGCAGCCAGGACCGCTGCCGCCAGCCGATCAGGCAACGACTGCACTTCGCTAGCGCCCTCGCTCACGGAGCGAATGATCCCACGGCATCACGACTTGCAAAGTGCAGAGAAATTTCGAGCTCAGAAAGGTCGCGGCCGGGACCTGCGGCCGCGCGTTCGGCACCCCATGCGTTCACAAGCACAGCTGCTTAACCGAACTGATCTCGCTGGAGCTCAAAGCCATGAGGACCGGGTCGATGACGGAACGTGACGGTGGCTGATGAGTGTAGTTGGAGCGTCGGGCGTGTCCCGGGTGCCGGCGTTTCAGACCGAGTCGACCAGCTGATGTGAGGGCCCATAGCCGATTTTCCAGTTCGCGCAGTAGCCGATGAGCCCGTCGGTCGTGCATCGGACCGCGATGCTGACCCAGCGGATGTCAGAGGTCGGCGTGTCGTCGTAGAAGGTGAAACCGACTGCCGTCTCGAACTGGTCCGAGCCGCAGGTGCACTCGACGAAGTAGCTGGCCTCAGCCTCTTCCTCTGTGGTGGGCCAGTGCTCCTCGCTGTCGAGCATGTAGGCGGTCTGGTCGCATTGGGCGCATGTGCGGCGCACGCATGTCGAGGATTCGTCGGTCTCGAGGACGAAGACCTGACCTGTGCAGTGAGTGCAATGTGCCACAACCACCTGATGCGCGACATATTCGTTCGGATTGGCGCCGAAATAGGCGACCAGGTCATTGATGTCGTCTCCGACCCAGCTGCCGTTGATCTTCCTGATCGTCACATAAGCAAGGTAGCGGGCGCTCTCGGACCAGTGCAGTCGGATGCTGGTTGGTCATGTTCCGCTCCCGGTGGAGCGTCCGACGGAGCGGCGGATATCGGGCATGCCGAGGCTGACGACGGTCGTGTGGATGGTTGCTTCTTGCATGGCTTGGAGCTTCTGGCCGGCGGCAGCGAGGGTGGTTTCGATGGCAGCCATTTCGCCGAGCCAGCCCTGTTCTTTGGCCTCGGCGAGGCGGTCGATGAGGTTGGCGTGGATCTCCTTCAGCCGGGGCTGCTGAGCTGGGTCGACGCGAAGGAGGGGGCATCTGACGCAACGTCTCCATCAACTCCGCATCGGACTTGGTCAGATGGCCGCATACACCGGTGCCGCCTGACCACCACGGCGATGGGGTTGGCAAAGCGGAACAACTGAAGCTCACCGACAGCTTCACGCTCCGAAGGACGTTGAGGGTCTAGGCCAGAGCTCCCAGTGGTTGGCTCGTCCTCGCCGCACCTCAGCATCCGGGGTGCTGGTCCTGAAGCTCCTTCTAGCGCTCGACGACCTCCGAGATCGACAGGCCTAACGGAACCACCGTGAGCGGTTCAGCTTTCGGCTTCGACGGAGCCACCGGCTGGTTCGGAGCGGAAGCGCCGTAAAGGATCTTCCGAGCTTCCTTGATTCTCCACCGAACCCGGGGCGCTTCAACCAGCAAGATCAGCATCTAAACGGCATAGGCCACTCAACCGGGGCACACCAAATCCATAACGACATCAAGCAGGCCGAACGTCTGTTCCCCCATGTGAACCGCGAAACTTACCCAGACACAGCTCATAACGTGACCCCGGAGGATGAGCCCTGGACGATCGATGTCAACCGACTCCTCATCTGGCCGATTCGCGCGGCGATGGCGGCGAACTTCTCCTTCTCCTGACGCAGAACCTGCTCCTGAAGCTTCGACTCCACGCGGACCAGAATCGGCACCAGATTGGTCGCCTTCTTGCACGTGACATCAGCTGTCGCTGTGGCGATCTCCTGCGGGGTGGGCTTGCTCGCCGGGCCGCCCCATCGGGAAATGATTCCCGCTTCTCCGGGGCCCTTGTATGCGAAACCCGCCATCGCCATGCAACTGCTCCACTGTTCGACCGCCCGTTCTGCGGCAGGACGTGTCCAGGCGCTATCAAATGTTTGGGTTCCGAGCCGGTGCACGAATGCCCGGTCCTCGGTGAGCGCGAACCGGTTCACGTAATCCAGCGCCTCCTTAACACATCCGCCCTTGCCGTCTTTTCCATAGGCGGCGACGCGGGCCGTGGGGCGAAGGGCGCTGTCACGCTCCGCTCGCAACCTTCGCACAAACAGCACGCCCGGATCCTGCGGCAGGTGATAGCCGACGCGCCGTGCCACCTCATCTTCTGCGAGACCGTATCGCCTCCGGTGGGTGATATAGCGAACATCGCCAACATCGGTTTCCGTGATTTCGCGCCACGTTTCTCGCCTGGCCGCCATGCATCTCTTAGTCAAGACGTCGGCCGCACGGTCGGTGAGAACCAGATCAGCGGAATTGGGCCGGTAGGCGTCAAACGGCAGATGTAGCGTACGGAAGTAGGGCTCCACCGCGATGCCGACCTCCATGCCGCGCGTTCCTCCGGCGGAGGAATGTCGTGCCAGGGGGACGCCGCAACCAGCTACAACGAGAGCGGAAACGCCTGTCCAGATAAGCAGCCGTGCACACATCACAGCAGCTTGAGTGACGAGATCCTATTATCCCACGTATAGATATCGCAGGCCGTGTATCTACGCGGAAAATAGTCACTGTCACCTTGGTAGTTAAGCCCATCGTAAACGGCGAGGTAATAGTCGTTCTCGTTGGCGAACCCGCTGATCCGATTGTAGACGGAGGTCCCGTCCGTGAAGAAGTTGTTCCGCAGGTCCGCGTCCTGCATGTAGATCGACGCCCATGGCCCGGTGCATCCTCTGGCGCGCCATACGTAGACCTTATTGGCTTGCTGAGCGTTGCTCTCGATGACGCCGCCACTTGAACTCCCTGCGCCGTCGGCATATGCGGGCACCACTGGGGCGGCCCCCACAACAGCGGTCCCCACAGCGGCAGTGACAAGAAGCGCGGCCGCGGCCAATGCTTTCATTTCCTACTCCTGACTTCGCTCTCCGTACACGGCGGTAGCCAGGCTAAAAGGGCGGATCCACTCGCGAATCCGTCATGTGACCGGTGCATTATTACTGCATCGTGTTTGACACAAGGGGAATCCAAGCTGCTCGCCGTCTCATCGGCCCCATCTCTCTCACCCGTCCCGCGCTCCGGTCCGGCGACAGTGGCCGCGGCCGTGAGGTGCCTCACCGGCCGCAGTCCTGGGTGCCGGTGCTGGAGTTACCGCCTTCCGGCTATCGGGCAGCCGTTGCGGTGGGCGTCGGCTGTCGGCCGTCATGAACTCGAGACTCTCGGCGTGAGCTTGCCGTCCAGCCCGGTGTAGAAGACCAGGACGTTGCCGCCCGGCCCCAGGCCGGCGGCCACGGTGCATGTGGTCTTGTCGGAGGCGGAGGGCTGCTTCCAGCCCAGCCAGGCGTCGGCGGGCTTGCGGTTGACGAAGATGCGCTGGTCGAGGCCGGTGGCGAACACGAACAACTCGCCGTCGCGGCCGTAGGCCATCGCGACGGCGAGGTTGGTGACGAGTCCGGGCAACCCTAGATGACCATCGGGCCGGCTCGGGGTCCACTGTGTCGCGTGCGCTCTCGAACAGGCCGGCCCCGCCCGGTGCAGCACCTTGTCGAAGATCTGCTGCTTGTTGTCGAAGTGGCGGTAGAGGACGCTCTCGCTCAGCCCGGCCGCTTCGGTGATCGCGCGTACGGAGGTGCCGCCGAAGCTGTGTCTGGCGAACAGTTCCAGTACCGACTCGACCAGCACCTTCTTGGTGTCCATCGCGGCGGACTTGGGTGGCCGGCCTGGCCTTCGGGTGCTGATGTTCTGACTTATAAGTAATCGATCCCTTATTTCAACGTGACCTGGGTCACTCGCGTGTTGAGAAAGGGAGAACGCACTGGTCACCTGCCGCGTCACTTGACGGATTCGGAAACTTGCCGGGATTTCTAGCGTTCGAAGTACCGAGGTGCTTCTAACCGAGGAACCCGGCGAAAGATCGGCTTCATTCCAAAGGAGGAACCCATGAAGCCATGGACACGCTGGCAGGACTGGACCAACATCGCGGTCGGCTTGTACCTGGCGCTGGCGCCCATCTGGACGGACACCGACCCCGGTGCGGCGACGGCTCTGGTGACGATGGGGGCGCTGATCGTCTGCACAGCGCTGTGGGCACTGGCGCAACCTTCATCGGCGGTCAGTCAGTGGACCAACGTCATCTGGGCGGTGCTGGCGATCGCCGCGCCGTGGGTCATTTCCTTCACCGGGCTCGCCGCCGCTGCCTGGACCGCCTGGGTGGGCGGGATCCTGGTCGGCTGCCTGGCGCTGTGGGCCCTGCCCGCGACCAGGAGGCCAGCCGACCCCCGGGCCGTCCAGCCGCGGCACTGACCGCCGTCACCGACAAGCCCGGGCACCCGCCCGGGCTTTCTCGTATGGTCGCGTCGCCGCCCGTCGGCTGACGGACTCGGTGGCCGCCGCGCAGCCGTACCGTCGCGCCTGAAGAGGCAGTGGCCGCGGGCGCCGGGCTCGCGTCGCGCGGCCGCATGCCGAAATTCGAGGCCGACCTACCTCGCGGAGGTTGCGGCGTGGCGGGCCGGCCGCCTCAGGAGGAGGTGTCAATGACGGAGCTCGACGCCGAGGTGATCGTGGTCGGGGCCGGGCCGACTGGCCTGCTGCTCGCCGGTGACCTCACCCGTGCGGGCATCGACGTGACGATCCACCGATCCCGGAGGACGGCAAGCGCCTGATGGCTGGCCGGACGGTGGTGATGGCGGCCCACCGGATGCGGACGGTCCAGCGCGCCAGTCGCCCGAAGGACGCGAGTTCATCCGGCGCAGCGCCGCGGCCTGGGGCGAGGCTCACCTGGCCGCCGGTGGCGAACCAGAGCACGTCGCGGCCGCAGTCGAGGCCACCACCAAGTTCTACGCACCCGACCCGACCTGACATCCCGCTGCGGTGGGCTGACCGGCATCCTTGGCGCTCGAACCGCCGATGAGAATGGTCAGTCGCGAGACGGGTGTCAGACCCCTCCGTCGAGGAGCGGGACGAGCAGCACTACAGCATGTTGTCCCACACCTGGAAGGAATGCGCGCCATGAAGTACACCAACTCGATCGAGATCGCACTGCCGCGGGAGAAGGTGGCCCAGTTGCTCGCCGACCCGGCACACATACCGAAATCACACGCCGGGATCCGGCAGACCTGCACGGGATCCCGAAAGAGAGCGTCGTTCACTTCGACCGCGAGATCGTCGGCGCGGGCATCGCGAACCGCATCGGGGTGAGCATCCTCAAGGAAACCGGCGTGACGACCTGGTCGTCAACGGCCGAGCCTTAGCGGTGGGGGCGTTCAGATCGTGGTTCGCCGCATCTTCTCAGCGTTCAATACCATGTGACGGAGCACCTCGATGGTGCCGGCATACCTTTCCGCGGTCACTCCATCCCTGATCTGACGACCTGCCTGCTCGACCTTCCGCGCCAGGGCGGCGTGCGCGGCCTCCCCCTCGAGGGTGAGGCTGTAGGGCTCCCGGCCGGTGATCCAGCTACGCCGCTGCAGATCTTCGATCGTCTGGTCCAGGTCGACCGAACTCCCGGACCAGAATGGCCGAAGCCTCTGTGCGATCGCCTCTCTCGTAGCTGGCCCGCGCTGGCCCGCGCGGTCGAAGTCGGGCCCTGGGGCGAGCAGGTTCATCGTCTGCCAGTGGCGACGGTGGAGCCCCATCGCCGCGAGCACTCGGTTGAGGTTTTCCTCGATGAGCTGGTCGAGGAGCTTCAGCCAATAGCCCAGCGGGCGACGTTGTTCCATGCTGATCCCTTCTTCGACGACCCGGAACGCCCGGTTCCGGCCGCGGCCGTCGGCCATTGCTGTTTCGGTGAGGGGTGTGGCGGGTCATGGGCGCAGGACCGTTTTTCCGGTGGTGGCGCGGGATTGCAGGGCGATGTGGGCGGCGGGCGCGTCGGTGAGGGCGAACCGCTGGCCGATCACCGGGACGAGTCGTCTGTGGGTGAGCGCTTCAAGGGCGTCGCGCTCGAGTGTCCGGGTGCCGCCCGGGCGCTGGAGGATGCGTGCGCCGATGGCGGAGGCGGCGCTGATGCCCCGGCTGAACAGGTCGCCGGTCGACAGTTCGGTCAGGGATCCCGAGGACGAGCCGAACATCACCAGGCGCCCGGTGACGCCGAGCAGTTCCAGGGCGCTTCGGCCGATCTGGCCGCCGACCCCGTCGAGGGCGAGCGTCACCGGGCTGCCCGCCACCGCTTGGCGTACCTCGTGGGGCCAGTCGGGGCAGGTGTAGTCGATGGCGTGGTCCGCGCCTGTCCGGCGGGCGAGCGCAACCTTGTCGGGACCGCCCGCGACGCCGACGACCGTTGCGCCAGCCGAACGGCATGCCTGGACCAGCAGGGTTCCGATTCCGCCGGCGGCCGCGGTGACCAGGACGACGTCGGCGGCGGTCGGCGCTGCGAGTTCGAGGATCGCCATGGTCGTCCGGCCGGTGCCGACCATGGCCACGGCGCAGTCGGCGTCGACGTCGTCCGGCAAGACGTGGACGGCCGCCGCTGGGGCCAGCGCCAGTTCGGCGTATCCGCCGCTGGCCAGACCGAGATCAGCCACGACGCGTCGACCGAGGAGAGCGGCGTCGGCGCCGGCGCCGACCTCGTCGATCGTTCCGGCGACCTCCCGGCCCGGTGTCATGGGAAGGCGGGGCGCGACCCGCGGCCCGCCTCCGCCTTGGCGGATGATGGTGTCCAGCAGGTGGACACCTGCCGACTCGACCCGGATCCGCACCTGGTCACCGGCCGGGTGGAGGTCGGGCACCTCCTCCAACCGGAGTTCCTCGGGGCCGCCGAACGCATACTGCCGGATCGCTCGCATCGCCCTCAGCCCTCTCCGTCGGCAAGCAGGTCGTGCTTGTCCAGCCATGCGACGAGCGAGGCGGCGATGGCCTCAGGCTGGTCCTCGGGGGTGTGGTGGCCGGCCGTTCCGTGCGTCTCGATCTGCAGAGCGGACATGTTGGCGGCGCACCAGTCGATGATCTGCGCGCTCATCATCAGGCCCGGGCCGGGGTCGAAGGCGAGCAGGAGTTTGGGTACGTCCGCGCTTGCCGCCAGCCACTGGCCGTAGGCATCGATTCTGGCGACGACCTCGGTGGGCTCCCCGTCCAGCGGCATCGCCCGCGGCCATTGCAGCAACGGAACCCGGGACTGCCGGGTCGGGTACGGCTGGCCGTAGACCGCCAGGTCCTCCTCGCTCAGCCCGGGGACGGTGCGCGGCAACGCCTGCTCGATGAAGGCGTTCTGGTCCAGCACCAGTTCCTCACCGACACCGGGCATGCGCATCGATTCGAACAGCGGGCGGGCACCAGCTGGGAACTCCTCCCACGACATCGGTTTCACGATCGTCTCGGTGAACGCGATGCCGCGCACCCGTCCGGGGTGGCGGGCGGCCCAGTCGAAGGCGAGCGCGCCGCCCCAGTCATGGCCGACCAGCACGACCCGGTCGAGGTCGAGGGCGTCGAACCAGGCGTCGAGGTACTCGGCGTGGTCAGCGAAGCTGTAGGCGATGTCGGGCTTGCCGGACTCCCCCATGCCGATCAGATCGGGTGCCAGGCACCGGCTGAACGCTCCGGCGACGGGCAGGATGTGCCGCCACAGATACGACGACGTGGGGTTGCCGTGCAGGAAGACCGTCGTGGTCGGCCCGGCGCCGACCTCCCGGTAGAAGATCGTCGAGTCCAGGACATGTGCGGTGGGCATGGCAGGCTCCCCTGAAAGACTGCATATTAGACAGGTATCTGACCACTATGAGATTTAGACAGGTACCTGTCAATATGAACGGAGATTCCTCCACGAAGCGGCTGCGATTCTCGCTGCTGCTGCGCCTGCTCCACCGCGAGTACGCCGCCGGCATTGAGGCGGCCCTTGCCGAGGCGGGATTCGGCGACATCCGCTCCGGGGATGCCAAGGTGTTCCCGTTCGTCCCGCCGGAGGGAATCCAGGTCCGTGACCTGGCCCTTCGCGCCGGTGTGCGGAAACAGACCATGGCGCAATCGGTCGACCAGCTGGAACGGGCGGGCTACCTGGAACGCCTCCCGAATCCCCGCGACGCCAGGTCGCGGCTGATCGTGCTCACCGAACGGGGAAGAGCGGTCCAGCCGCTGGCGGCCGGCGCAGGGGACCGAATCGAGGAACGGTGGGCCGAACTGACAAGCCCCGAGGACTTCGAGGCTCTCCGCGCCCTGCTGCACCGCCTGCTGAACCGCATCGGCGAAGCAGACCCCGATGCCGCCGATCGCCTGAGCTCGATTGACAGGAGCCGGCTCGACCAACAGTGAGACGGTGTCACCTTGGCTACGAACGGGCTCGACAGCATTCGACATCACCGCAGAACAGAATCGGCCTGGTGGCGCCCCCGCCGGCACCTCGGTCGCCTTTCGCAAGCCCGGCATCGAAGGCCCTGATGCAGTAGTGGAACGAAAAATCACGCTCAGCCCCTCCACCGAGCGGCTGAGCGGAACCGGTTATGGCGCGAGGAGGGCCCTGGGGACAGGTGCCGCGGCGGCGGCAGATCACAAGCTGTCACATTCGGCGGCCCCGGCGGTGTCTTCATGTCGAACAGCCAGAACGCACACCTAAGAGGAGAACATCATGGCGCTACGCGTTCCTAAGGCCGAGCTTCCCGCCGACCTCAGGGAAAACATGATCAGGCAATTCGGCAGCGTGCCCGAGAACGTCGAGGTGTTGTGGAACAGCCCCGCACTAGCTCGTGACAACGTGGAGTTCGGCGGCAAAGTAGGCGCTTGGAATGCGGCCGACACGAGCCTCAAGTCGTTCGCGCACATGGCCGTCGCGGCACAGATCGGTTGCAGTTGGTGCCTCGACGCCGGGTACTTCCAGGCGCAGAACGACGATCTGGACCTGGCCAAGGCCAGCCAGGTGCCGCGCTGGCGGACCTCGGATGTGTTCACCCCGCTGGAGCGGGACGTGATGGGGTACGCCGAGGCCATGTCGAACACACCGCCGACCGTCACCGACGAGCAGTACGCGAGTCTGCTGGAGCGGCTCGGCCCTGCGGCGATGGTCGAGCTCACCGCGTACATCGCCTACGTCAACCTGGCGACCAGGGCCAATGTGGCGAACGGGGTCGCCTCGCAGGGCTTCTCCGAATCCTGTGAGATTCCGCTGGCCAAGATCCCGGGGAAGTCCGGCGCGGCGTCGACGGCGTGACCGGGGACGCGATGGCCGAGGACCCGTTCCTGACCCACCGCAGCCTGCTGTTCACCGTCGCCTACGAGATGCTCGGATCGGCGACCGACGCGGAGGATGTGCTGCAGGAGTCCTGGCTGCGGTGGGCCGGTATCGATCACGCGCAGGTGAGCGCCCCGCGGGCCTACCTCGTCCGGCTCGTCACCCGGCAAGCGCTCAACCGCCTGCGCACGCTGTCACGCATCCGCGAGGACTACGTCGGCGAGTGGCTTCCGGAACCGCTGCTGACCAGCCCTGACGTCGCCGAGGACATCGACCTTGTGGATAAGGTCTCGATCGCGATGTTGACTGTACTGGAAACGCTCGCTCCGACGGAACGTGCGGTGTTCGTGCTCCGCGAAGTCTTCGAGATGCCCTATGGCGAGATCGCCGAGGCCGTCGAGAAGTCCGCGGCCACGGTGCGGCAGATCGCCCGGCGGGCCCGCGACCGTGTCGCTGCCCGTCAGCCCCGGGTACGGGTGAGCCGGTCGGAGCAACAAATCGTGGTGGAACGGTTCCTGGCCGCGGTGCGCACCGGGCAGGTGAAGGAGCTGATGGAGGTCCTGGCGCCAGACGTGGTCCTGATCGTCGACGGCGGCGGGCTCGCGTCCGCAGCCCGAGCTCCGATCCATGGGCCCGAACTCGTAGCGGAGTCCCTCGCGCGCCCGAACCGGACGGTGTCGGCCGTCTGGCTCAACGGCGCGCCCGCCGGCCGGATCGAGACCGACGGCCAAGTGGCCGCGGTGAGCCTGATGGTTGAGAACGGGCAGGTGAGCCGGATCCACGCGGTGGCGAACCCGCAGAAGCTGACGTGGCTCAGGGAGCCGACCAACCTCACCAGATAGTCCGCGATCGCGTCATCGCAGGCCCGCGAGCGGATCGACCGGCCGCGGGTCGCCGAGCTGTACCGGCGGCGAATGGCGGATGGTAGGGGTTGGACCCCGGCGCACTGGGGGCGCGCTTCAGCCTCGACTAAAGACAACCGACCCGGTGGGTGGCCGAAGCGCGCTCTTTGGAGTGTGTGTGCAGGATGGCGTCGGGAGATTGGCGCATTCCCAGGTGCGGATACAGGTTGCCCAGGACCCGGTTGCTGGGGCGTAGCACCCAGGAGATGAGTGTGCAGAGGGTGAACTGGAAGGTGTAGCCGACGGGTACCACTCCGAGCCGGACGCAAGGTGGGAGATGACCGCGCCGGAGAAGTTGAAGAATGCACCGGCGTAGGCCCATTCCTTCAACCGGGTGGATCCCGGCGGGAGTATGGCCGGGACGGACAGGACCTTCCAAGATCCGATGATGAGCAGGAAGTATGCGGGGCAGCCGAGGGCCTGCATGCGGCCAGGGTTTCCGAGCGGACGTAAGCGGTCCGCAGCAGGTCCCAGAAGCCGCCCACGAACGACTCGGCCGCGATGATCAGGGTGGCGGCCCAGTACACGGGATACGCGCGGGTTGATGGAGTCGATGGCGCCGATCATCGGTTGCTGTGCTCCACGCCTCGTACGCGTGACGGCGCGGCACTGCTATCCCGTTGCGGCCGTATGAGGTCTTTCCAGTCAGACGGCCAGTTCGCCAGGGCGGCCATGGCCGTGAGCACCAGGTGAATGGGGGCCGAGACCTCTTCGTACAGGGGCGCATCATCGATGAGGTGCGTAGTGACCGCGGCGGTAAGGAGGAAGACCAGCCCTGCGGCGCCGATGAATCTGGACCGTTCGGATGGGATGACCAGCAAGATCGCGCAGATCAGCTCGATGACGCCAACGACGAATCTGAACCAGGGGGGAAACCCCCAATCGACGAACTTCACCGCGTACGCCGGACCAAAGAATGTCGGGCCAGGCCAGAACTTGGTGGCGAAGCCGACGAAGAACTCTGCGGCTAGAACCCAGTAAAAGGCGGTGCGCAGCCAAGACGAGGTGCGTGCGGACATGATTCTTCCTCCGATGGGACAGCTACGCCAGCCGATGAACGGCACCAAGGGCTCACCGCCCAGCGCGGTCGTCACTCTGCTGGTCACACCCGCGACGTTTCGCGAGTCATAGACAATGACTTGCCGCGCCGGAGGAATGTGACCGATGAACGAGCACGACTTTCTGACCGACCGGTTCGAGGAGCACCGGAGGCATCTGCGGGCGGTGGCCCACCAGATCCTCGGCTCCGCGGCCGAGGCCGACGGCGCCGTCCAGGAAACCTGGCTCCGGCTCAACCGGTCCTACACCAGCGAGGTGGAGAACCTGCGCGGGTGGCTCACCACTGTCGTCGCCCGCGTAGCGCTGACCATGCTGCGCTCACGCACCGCCCGAAGCGAAGAACCTTTGGACGTGCCCGCGCTGCACCTGGCTCAACGCAGAGACGACACAAGGGTCGATCCCGAGCATCAGGCGATCGTGTCCGACTCGGTCGGCCTCGCGGTACCTGTCAAGAATTTTGAGACAGTTTCCTGCTATTTGGACGCTATGAGTGCTTGTGGGGTCGGTGGGTTGATCCACGCGGCGGTCGGGAGTGCCGGCGGGCTGGGTGGGCGGCCGAATCGGGTGGGGTTGGCGGCGTAGGCAGCGGCCAGGACCTTGGCCCGCTGCTGCTGGATCTGCGCGGCCTGACCGAAGTAGACCGAGGCCGGGGTGTGCAGCCCGATCCCGGAATGGCGATGCTCGTGCCGGTAGTAGTCGAAGAAGTCCTCGCAGAAGGCCCGGGCGTGCTCGATCGAGTCGAAGTGCCCGGGGAAGTCGAAGCGGTACTTCAGGGTCTTGAACTGGGCTTCGGAGTAGGGGTTGTCGTTGGAGACACGGGGTCGTGAGTGGGAGCGCTGCACGCCGAGGTCGACCAGCAGCTGGGCGACGTTCTTCGAGGTCATCGACGGGCCGCGGTCGGCGTGGATCGCGCCGGGCCGTCCGTGCAGGGCGATGAGGTCGGCCATCCACTGCTCGGCGATCTCGGCGTCCTCGGCCGGCTCCAGCCGCCAGCCCACCGGATAGCGGCTGAAGATGTCGAGCATCACATACAGCTGATACCAGATGCCGCGTGCCGGCCCGGGCAGGCGGGTGATGTCCCAGCTCCACACGTCGTTGGGCTGGGTGGCCACCAGTTCGGGCTTGACCTTGGCCGGATGGGCGGCCAGCCGGCGGCGTTCCCGGATCAGGTTCTCCTCCCGCAAGATCCGGTACAGCGTCGATTGTGAGGCCAGGTAGATGCCCTCATCCAGGAGTTCGGCCCAGATTTGGGCCACCGCCTTGTCGGCGAAGCGCACGTCGGTCAGGATCGCCAGCACCTGCTCACGTTCGGCCGCCGACAGCGCGTTGGCCGGCGCCCCGACGGGGCCGGGCTTGCGCTGGGGACCGGCCAGCCGGACGCGCTCGCGATACAGGGTGGCGCGGGACTTGCCCAGCAGCCGACACGCCGCACTCGTCGAGGTCAGCGCCTCCACCTGCTCGAAGACCTGGCCTATCGCCGCTTCGACGGCGGCCTTGTGTCCGCGCTCCCGGAGAGCGTCTCCAAGAGCGCATGTGCTTTTCCCACCAGGTCCAGCGCCGCGTCCTTGCGCGCCAGCTCGGCCTCCAGCGCCTCCACCTTGCGCCGCAGCCGTTCCAGCTCGGCCTGCTCGCCACTCTTCCGAGCCCGCGCAGTGTTCCTGGCCAGCCCGTCCAGCGCCCCGGCCTCGGCCGCGCGTCGCCACTCGGCGATGTGCGAGGAGTACAGCCCCTCGCGCCGCAGCAGCGCGCCCCGCGCGCCCGGCTCGGTCAACGCGTCGTACTCGGCCAGGATCGCCTGCTTGTACTCGGGCGTGAACGTCCGCCGCCGCGGCCGATCCGCGCGCGGTCCCTCGTTCTGATTGGCCGAGCCCACCGTCCCATCATGGACGATCTGCCGCAGTGCGCGGCCGGCCAGTGTGGTGCTCACAGTTCGTTGAGATCCTTACTCCTCATCACTCAGATGAACTCTAGTCACAACTGTCTCAACAAACCTTGGCAGAGAGGGTCGCACTGCTGGTGGTGCTGGACACCTTGGCTCCCAACGAGCGCCTGGCCTTCGTGCTGCATGACATCTTCGCTGTGCCGTTCGAGGAGATCGCTCCCATCGTGTACCGGACGCCGACCGCAGCCACAAAGCTCGCCAGCCGAGCCCAGCGCCGCATCCGGGGAGCGGCGCCGCTCCGCGGTCGCCGAGACCCTCTCCGGCCGCGCCCTCCACGCATCCCTGGCACTGATCGACGGAGTCCCCGGTGCATTGTGGACATGTCGCGTTCCGCCAGCCCACTGCACATATTCGTGGGCAGCGTCGAAGCTGTCCCTCGCCCGTTCGTCTTCAGAATGTGAGCCTCTATGAAGGAGTAGACATGTCCTCAGCAACCCTGCCGCCAGCGCGTGACCTCCCACAGCGACGAGCCGACACCCTTGACCGTCTGAGCAGCGGATTCCAGATGTGGCTGGCCACCGCCAGCGACGGTCACGGGGCACATCTGATCCCGGTCGCCTACGTCTGGAACGGCTCGACCTTGACTTCCGCGACCTTCCGCCGCAGTCGCACGGTCTCGAACCTGCGGGCGAGGCCGACGGCGCGGTTGGCGATCGGAGACACCGCTGACGTCGTCCTGATCGACGCCTACACGATTCTGCTCGACGTACCCGACATCGACGTCGCCTCGGCCGAGGCGTACGCAGAGGTATCGACAGATCCACGCGATACTCCGGACATGTTCCTGTACATCCGCCTCTGCCCCAAGCGGATACTCGCATGGAATTCTCTGGCGGAGTTCAGCGGCCGTACCGTCATGCTCAACGGCTCCTGGCTTGACACCCCCGTTGACTGAGGCCTAAGACGCGGGCTCGACGCTCCACCGGCTGCGGGACGACGTCGCAATTCGCCGGGCCCGGGATCTGGGTCAGAAGTCGTCGTGGTCGCAGTGGGAGGCCTTGGCCTCCTTCTCCGTTCGCCACTGCAGTGTGATCCCCATCATGTTCGCCGGCCGTCCCGACGCGCCGGCCCCATTCGTCGATGATCTGTAACCGCCACTGCGGCAAGTAGATCACCATGGACGATCGCTCCCGCTACGCCGGCAAGCGGATAGGGGCAGATTGGGATCGGATTCTGACACCACCAGCAGAACACGCGCCCGCGGATGCACCCGGCAGCACCCTCCGGCAGGAGCCCGATGCCGTCATCCATCACGTTCGCAGGAGAGAGGAAACCGATGAGAGATCTGCAGGCCATCGCCGACCGCGTCGAGATCGAGGCGCTGCGGGGCGACCACGCCGACGCGGCAATGATCGGCGACTATGACCGTTTCGCGTCGCTGTTCACCCGGGACGCGGTGTGGCGGATACCCCCCGCCGACGTCGAGTTCACCGGGCGGAAGGAGATCCGCGCCGGTATCGAACGGCTGCAGGGTGCGTGGGAGTTCTGGGTGCAGAACGTGCACCCGGGCACGATCCAACTCGATGGTGACACCGCGACCGGCCGGGAATCCATCTTCGAGATCGGTCGCCAGCGCGACGGCAGGTCGGTCCTCATGTACGGCCTGTTCCACGACCGCTACCAGCGCACCCCGGATGGCTGGAAGTTCACCGAGCGCCTCCTCGAGCCCAGGTACCTCGACACAACTGCGCTGCCGGGTTCGCCTCATGTGACCTGGGACCCCGCCGGCCCAGAGGCCGGAAACACCTCCTTTGCGGAAGAAGCCCGATAACCGCAGTTCCTCGATCTGCTCCGTCAGCCCCTGCCGCGGCCGGTATAGCGGAGGATGTATATGCCCTGGTTCTTGTCGGAGACGTAGATGTTGCCGCGGGTGTCCACCACGACGTCCTCCGTCTGGGCCACCAACTCCCCCTCAGGCATCGGGCCGTACCTGCGGACGGGGTCTGGAGGCACGAAGTAGCCGACCTCGCGCGGCAGACGGGTGTTGGAGACGTCATAGATCCGCAGCCCGGCGTTGAAGTGCGCGACGTAGAACAGGTCGCCTTGTTTCTGCACGTCGGGGTGGTGCTGGTGGTGGTTGATGTTGTGCGGCCCGCTCCAGCCGCCCCTGCCGGAGAAGTCCTCGTACGGCGCTCCGGGTGGCGGTTCGGGGGTGGGCAGCAGGGACAACAGCCAGGGGTTGGCCGGATCGGAGATGTCCACGATGGAGGCGTGCGGGGCGGCGCCCTTGCCGTAGGAGACGTCCTCGGAGTTCGCGAAGGCGATCTTCCTGTCCGGGATCGGGAGCACGCCGTGCACACCGAAGCGGGAGTGGAAGGGCGGGCTGAAGTTCAGGCCGCCGACCGGCTTCGGCTGGGTCACGTCGGAGATGTCCAGCACGACCAGCCCGGCCGCGCCGTAGGGCAGGTAGGCCAGGTCGCCGGTGACGTACGGGGGCCCGTGCAGGGACACGTCCGCGCCGTTCGCGCAGCAGAAGCCGTGTGTGTGCGGCAGCTCGGGGGCGGGCGTGCCCTTCTCGCCGTCCCGCTGTCCCGGCACCCACCAACGCCCCACCTCCCTGGGCCGGGACGGGTTCGCGATGTCGACGATGGAGTAGATGTTGCCGCGGAATCCCTTCGCGCCCGCCGCCACGTGCACGTAGCGTCCACCCGGGTAGAGGTTGCGGTGCGTCCCGGTGCCGCCGGTCGTGTAGTGGCCGAGCCGTCGCGGGCGTACGGGGTCCTTGATGTCCCAGATGTAGATGCCCTCCTCGAAGGAGGCCTCCGGGTCACCGCCGAAATTGGGGAAGATCTGCTCCAGTGCGGTCACCATGATGTCGCCGTGCAGATCGACCTGCAGGGTCCAGGTGTCCTTAGGCCCCGGCACGAACGCCACCACCTCCGGCCGCCGCGGATCGGTGACGTCCACGACGCTCCAGCCCGAGTGCCAGAAGTGACCTGTGTAGAGATACCACCGATCGCCCACACGGCGGATGGCGAGCTTGAAGGCCGGCCGGTGATCCATGTCGGTGTAGCCGACGACCTCCACGTTGCGGGCGAACTGGCCACGCGGACCGGGGACGACCGCACTGACCCCGGAGTCCGCGCCCGCGTGGGCCGCCTCCGTGCCTGCCCGGGCCGGTGTCGCGACCGTCTGGGTCGCCGCCAGGGCGGAGGCCGCGGTCAGTGAGGCGCGCAACGCCTGACGCCGCGACACGCCGGAATCCGTTCGCTCGACTCCCATGTCACTCCTCAATTGGCTATCAAGATCATGGTCGTGGTCATCCCATCAACCCATCCGTAAAAGCGAGCGAAAGATCATCTGTCGGAAAACGTTCGGCCCTCGCCCCGAAAGCCAGAGATCTTTCTGCAAAACCGCAGGCAGGAGGGTCGTGGAGGGCGGACCCGGAAGACGGGCCCTCACGTCATTGAGATGACCCATTTTCCCCGGGTGTTCGGAGCGGCGGCGAGGTCGGCGAGGGCTTGGGCTGCCTGGTCAAACTGGTACCTGCGGCTGATCATGTCCACCAGCGTGCCGTCGAGCACGCGAGCGGCGAGGGTGGGGAAGGTGTCGGCACGCAGGCTTGGGGGACCGTCGACGATCTTCACCGTGACGTCTTCGCTGCCGAGCGAGCTGAACGTGGTGCTGATCACCCGACCGCCTGGTCTGAGCGCCTTGACAGCCTCTGCCAGCCGGTCTCCGTCGAGGACGAGGTTGACGATGGCGTCCACGCCGTCCGGGTGGAGTCTGCGGGTCGCGGTGACGACGTCGGTGGTCAGATAGTCGATCGTGTGCGTCGCGCCCAGAGTGCGGGCATAGCCGGCGTATTCGGGGAGTGCGGTGGCGACGACCTCCGCCTCGCGCTCCTTGACCAGAAGTTGGACGACGATGCTGCCCACACCTCCTGTCGCGCCGATGACCAGGACTGTCTCCCCCGGCTGGAAGTCGCCGTCCTGGATGGCAGCGGCGGCTGTCATGCCGGTGCTCGCGAGCGCCGCCGCCGTCTCCGGGGCCAGGCCGGCGGGCCTGTGCGCAACGAAAGGGCCGTTGGCTTGGAAGGTCGCGTACTCGGCCAAGCCACCCGAGGTGACCGCGGGCAGGCCGAATCGCTCGGCGTAGGAGGGCGGGACGCCGAAGCCGAAGACCTCGTCACCTTCCGCGAAGGCGACGACTCCGGTGCCGAGCCTTGTGACCGTACCGGCGAAGTCCGATCCCGGGACGTAGGGGAAGCGGGTTTCGAATGCTTCCCTGATGTCTCCGCTGGTCATCATGAGGTCGGCGGGGTTGAGCGAGGCCGCGGACACTTTGACCTGGATCTGGCCGGGTCCCGGCTCCGGGATCGGCAGGTCCTCGATCCTGAGGGTTTGCGGCGGGCCGTAGGCCCTTGCTACCAGGGCTTTCATATCGATCATCCTTTCTTTGTGAGCATTGGGGTGCCGATGAGAGCGCGGGCCTCGCGGAATTGACGTGGCAGGCCCATACCTGCAACCCCGATCACGCGGCCGGCCCGACCGTAAACGGCCAGGAAGCGGCGGTCTTCGAGGTCTCCTTCCACGACGGCGAACGCGGCATCGCCGGTCGGGTAGCCCCAGACCTGCAGGCGCAGGCCGTACTGGTCGGTCCAGAAATACGGAATGCCAGGTTCGGTACGGCCGCCGAGCAGGTTGTGTGCCACGCACCTCGCCTGCTGGGTGGCGGACGTCCGGTGTTCGATCCGGACCTGGGAGCCGAGGACGGGTTGGTACCAGGCAGCTACGTCACCGGCCGCGGACACACCGGGGCCTGCGCTGCCGTAGCGGTCGCAAAGGACGCCGCTGTCGACCGGCAGGCCGCTGCCGGTCAGCCAGCCGCTGGAGGGCACCGAGCCGATGCCCACGACCACCAGATCGGCGGGCACGGTGCGTCCATCGGTCAATACGACGCCGCCGACCCGGGTGCCTTCCGGGAGTAGGGCGGCGACCTCGGCGCGCATGAGCAGGGTGACGCCGTGGTCGGCGTGCGTGCGGGCCATCAGCCCGCCGAGCACGGGTCCGAGGACTTCGGACATCGGGGCGGGGCCCTGGCCAATCAGTGTGACGTGCGCCCCTATGGCCCGCGCTGCGGCGGCGATTTCCGAACCGACGAACCCGGCGCCGATCGCCACCAGCCTGGATTCCGCTGTCAGCCGATCGCGCAGGGCCAGGGCGTCGTCCAGGGTGCGGAGATAGTGCACACCCTCCTGGCCGTCGCCCGGCAGGCGCCTGGGTTGCGCGCCGGTAGCGATGATGAGGTGCTCGTAGCCGATGTGCTCCCCGTCCACGAGGGTGATCTCGCGGCTGTCCGGATCCAGGGCCACCGCTTCGGTGGACAACCGCAGGTCGAGGCCGGCGAGCTGGTCGCAGGTGCGTAGGACGGTCCGGTCGGCGTCCCACTGGCCCAGGAGCACCTGCTTCGACAGCGGCGGCCGGTCGTAGGGGAGGTGGGGCTCGGCGCCGATCAGAGTGATCGGCCTGTCGCAGCCCGCCTCGCGCAAGGCTTCAGCCGCGGACAGCCCTGCGGCCGAGGCGCCGACGATGACCACACCGGGCATGGCGTTCAGTCCTTCTCCAGCGCGATGGCCAGCGCGGGGCAGAGTGTGGCCGCCTCGCGTACGGCCCTGGACTTCTCGATGGGCGGCGTCGGGTCGAGAAGCACTACCACCCCGTCCTCCTCCCGCTGGTCGAACACCTGCGGCGCGGCCAGCACGCACTGCCCGGCACCGATGCATCTGTCCTCTTCGATCCGCACTCGCATCGTGCTGTCCCTCACCATGTGACCGGCACCTCGTGGATGCCGTAGATGTTCGCCTCGTCCTTGAAAGGCAGCTCACGCGCCGGCACCGCCAGCCGCAGCCCGGGAATCCGGGAGAACAGCGCGGTGAACACCACCTCGAGCTCCAGCCGGGCGAGGTTTTGGCCCAGGCACTGGTGGATGCCGTAGCCGAAGGCCATGTGCGGCGCGCCGCTGCGGTGGAAGTCGAGCTCGCCGGGGTGGTCGAAGGCGGCGGGGTCATGGTTGGCTGCGGCGCCCAGGGCGATCACTCCCTCTCCCTCGCCGATGACGGCGTCGCCCAGCACGATGTCGGCCGTCGCCACCCGGGCGGTGCCGACGTCGGCGATGCTGAAGTAACGCAGCAGCTCCTCGATCGCCTTCGGCATGATCGCTGAATCGGACTCCAGTTCGGCGAGCCGGTCGGGATGCTCCAGCAGCGCCACCGTGCCGAGCGCGATCATGTTCGCGGTAGTCTCGTGGCCGGCCACCAGCAGCATCGTGGCGGTGACCACGATCCGCTCGCGGTCGTAGTCGCCCGACCGCCGGTATTTGTCGATCAGGCGGCTGATCAGGTCGTCGGCGGGCTCGCGTTCCTTGCGGTCCACGAGTTCGGACAGATAGTCCCGCAGTTGGCCGAGCACGCCCACGCGCTCTTCGGGCGGGCTCGACCGCGAGACGGCCGCTGCGGTACGGCTGTGGAAGAACTCCCGGTCGTCGTACGGGACGCCGAGCAGCTCGCAGATCACCAGCGACGGCACCGGCAGGGCCAGCTCCCGGACGAGGTCGGCCGGCCGCTCGCCTGCCATCAGCACGTCGATGCGCTCATCCACCACCTCTTGCACGTATGCCCGCATGGCCTGCACCCGCTTGACCGCGAACTCGTCAGCCACCATGCGCCGGTGCCGGGTGTGCTCTGGCGGATCCTGAAAGACGAACCCCCTGGCCAGACCCTGCGTGGCCGCCCGGAAACCGGGAGCCGGACTCGGATAGCCGGGACGTGTGGTGTCCTTGCTCGCGCGTGGGTCGGCGAGGAACTCGCGAGCCAGCGCATACGAGGTAATCACCCACGTCGTCCGGCCATCGGGAAGGACGACCTTCGACACCGGGCACTCGGCACGCAGCCGGGCGTACTCCGGAGGGGGCGACAGGGGGCACGACCTGGGCATCGGGAAAGCGGGCCGGCTGAGAACGCTCATGGAACCTCCAGTAATCGGAGAAATTTTCTCCACTTACGGCGAAGGTACCTTTCCCAGACGGACGCCGTCAAGTGATCGCAGGCGCGACGGAAAGGGTCTGATCGATGCGCGCGCCTGATGACCTGCGCGCCGCTTGTCCGGCGACCGGCCCCTGCCGGTGGCCATGCAGGACAGGCTGATCGCCGAGGCGGCCGGCCGGTGCGGGTCCGCTCGCCAAGCCGTCCCCGGCACGTGAAGGCTCGTTCCTGAACTGATGCCAGCGGAGGCCGTGGCGTCCGACCTGGCGATCGCAGCATCGCCACCCATGACGCAGCGCTCTGCCCGCCGCGCGCAAGAACGCGCTACTGCTGCCGGTGATCGAGGAGGACGCCGCGAGCGATCGATGGAACCGTGGCTCACGAAAGGTCGAAGACGAGACCGGGCGTGGCGATGCCGATCTCACCGTCGTATGTGGCCCCAGCGGCGGCTCGCGCGGCTGAGGTGTCCGTGCCTGGCTGCAGGTGCGTCAGCAACAGGCGCCGGGCCTCGGCTTCCAGGGCTTGCCGGCCTGCCTGCCGGGCGCTTGTCAGGTAACGTCGGGAGCCCTCCGGGACCTGGCTCACGTAGGTAGCCTCGGCCAGTAGCAGGTCAGCGCCACGCGCCAGTTCCACCCTGTCGGGACCCGGGCCGCTGTCGCCGGCGTACGCGAGCACCCGTCCGCCCGCTGTCAGCCGTATGCCGGCATTGGGTACCGAGTGCGGCAGCAGACGAGTCTGTGCGCGGAACGGGCCGATGTCGAATCTGCTGCCGACGGTGAACTCGTGCAGGACATAGGCGTCGGCCAGCACCCCTGGGCGGTCCAGCGCGAGCACCGCATCCAGGGCGCCGGGCAGCGAGTACACCGGCAACGGCGCCGGCGGGTCATCGCGCATTGTGCGTGCCCGCAACAGCGGGTTGAGGTCGGCGCAGTGGTCGGGATGTCCGTGGCTGACGAACACCGCATCGATCTGATCGGCGCTGACCCGTTCCAGCAACCGCGGCACCGTCGCATACCCAAGGTCGACGAGCAGCCTGAACCCGTCGTGCTCCACGAGGTAACCGCTGCAGGCCTGGCCTGCCGCCGGCCACGCACCGCATCCGCCGAGGATCGTCAGCAACATCCGTGAACCCACCTCTTTCCCCATGGTTGTTGGACAACTTATTATCCCAAGGTGTCTTTGGAAAATCGGGATGACCTTGTCCCCCTGCGCGCCCTGGCCAACCCGCTGCGCATCCGCATCGTGTCGCTGCTCACCGGCGCGTCGATGTCGGCCACCGAGGTCGCCGACGAACTGGGCATCGCGCACGCCTCGGCCAGCTACCACCTGCGCCAGCTGGCCAAAGCGGGCTTCCTCCAGCAGACGGACGAGCGGCCGCGGGCAGGCAAGGGCCGCCCGCAACTGCGCTACCGCTACGACCCGTCCAGCGGCGAGCGCCTCGACCGGTCCGAGGGACGGCAACTCCTCCACCAGGCGATGAGCACTGACCTGGCCAGGCGACTGGCTGAGACCGATCGCCAGCGCACGTCCATGGACGCCGAGGTATGGCTGGCCAGGCCCGTCTGGGAGGAGATCGTCGGCCTGATCGACCAGGCCGTGGCGCTCCTGCACGACAAGGCCGGACCGCCGCACGACGGCGTCAAGGTCAGCATGACCGCGCTCCTGTTCGAACTGCGTGACGAATGATGATCGGCCGCCTGCTCCTCTGCGCGGCCGGCGCGTTCCTGTCGATCGGGCTGCTCATCCCGGCGGTTCCGCGATACCTCACCGGCCCGCTGGGCCAGCAGGCGGGCATGGTGGGCGTCTCGCTGGCCGTCACCGCGGCGGCCGGGGTGCTCGCCCGCCCGCTGGCCGGACGGGTGGCCGACAGGGCCGGACGCCGCACGGCCCTGTGCGCGGGCGCGCTGCTGCTGTCCGGCACGTCCCTCGCGCTGCTCGCCGCCGGACAGTTACCGCTCTTCTTCGTCCTGCGCGGCGTCGCCGGCGCCGGTGAGGCGCTGGCCTACGTCGGCCTCGCCGCTCTGGCCGGCGACCACCGGCGGCCCGGCGCGGCGATCAACCACTTCTCCGTCGCCGTCAACGCCGGACTGCTCGCGGGGCCCGTCATCGCCGAGACGCTGTACGCCGCATCCGGGTTCGCCGCCGTCTGGATCACGGCCGCGGCCGTGGCGCTGGGGTCGGCGGCGCTCGGCCTCACCCTGCCGAGGACCATGAGCCCGGACACGGAGAGCGCGAGCCCGGATCCCGGATCCGGGCGGGCCCAGCTGTACCACACGTCCGCTCTACGACCCGGCTTCGGCTACCTGGCCTCCGTGTGGGGCTACACCGCCATCAGCGCCTTCCTGCCGCTGCACGTCGCCGCGCTCGGCGGCGGCTCCGGCGGCCTCCATTTCCTGGTCTACGGCGGCGTCCTCGTCGCCGTCCGGCTGGCCGGACATCCCCTGCTCGCCAAGGCCGCCCCGGCGCGCCTGGCCGTCGCCTCCCTCCTGCTGACCGGGACGGGATCGATCCTGCTTGCCGTCTGGCTCTCGCCGGTCGGGACATGGTGCGCGATCGCGCTGATCGGCGCCGGGCAGAGCCTCGGGCTGCCCGCCTTCCTCAGGATGGCGGTGCACGGCCTGCCCGCCGGCGAGCGCGGATCCGCCGTCGCCACCACGACGGCCTTCTTCGACGTCGGATTCCTCAGCGCTGCCCTGGCCCTCGGCGTCCTCGCCGACCGGTTCGGCCTGGCCGCCGGCTTCACCCTCGCGGGCGTCGTGTCCGCCGCCGGGGCGCTGCTGTTCCTGCCCATGCGCCACAACGAACGCGAAGGAGCCCCCCTTGACCATTCCCCCCGCTGACCTGTCCGGCTATGCCGACGTCGTGTTCGACGTGGCCGTGCCCCTGCTGGCGGACGACCGGGTGCTGATCAACGCCGAGATCGAGCACGCCCAGCTCGCCCGCGCCCTGGCCGAGGCCGCCTACGCCAGAGGCGCCCGCTACGCCGACATCTGGTACTTCGACCCGTACGCCAAACGATCTCGCGTCCGGCACGCCGACACCGCGAGCCTGGCCGAGGTGCCCTCGTGGCTCGACGCCCGCAACGACGAGCTGGGACGGCACGGCGGCATCATCGTCAACATCCGCGGCGCCACCGCCCCCGACCTCCTGGCCGGGCTGGACCCGGTACGCGTCGGGCTGGACCGCATGCCGTCGCTGACCTCACGGCAGCGGCTCCAGCTCAACAACCTGGTCCGTTGGACGATCGTCCCCTACGCCACCCCCGAGTGGGCCCGTGCCGTCTTCGGCGAACCCGACCAGGCCAGGCTGTGGCGGCACCTGCGCCACATCCTCCGTCTCGACGAGCCCGATCCGCGCGCGGCGTGGCGGCAGCGCATCGCCGAACTGCTCGATCGCGCTCGACGGCTCACCGAGATGCGCCTGGACGCCGTGCGGTTCGAGGGCCCCGGCACCGACCTGACCATCGGCCTGCTCCCGGACGCCCACTGGACCGCCGCCCGCCTGGAGGACGTCAAGGGCCGCCCGTTCCAGGCCAACCTGCCGACCGAGGAGGTGTTCACCACCCCCGACTACCGGCGCGTCGACGGCACGGTCCGCGCCACCCGGCCGCTGTCCCTCGACGGCACCGTCATCCGCGACCTGGAGCTGACCTTCGCCGATGGCGTCGTGACCGGTGTCAGGGCGAGCACCGGAGCTGACGTCGTTCGCGCGCACCAGGCCACCGACGCGGGAGCGGCCCGGCTGGGCGAGCTCGCTCTGGTCGATCGTTCCTCGCGGGTGGGCGAAAGCGGCATCACCTACCTGGAGACCCTTTTGGATGAGAACGCCACCTGCCACCTGGCCTGGGGCGCCGGGCTGCCTCCTGGCGCGCCCGCCCACCTGCGTACGGACGATCCCGCACGGCTGGACGCGGCGGGTGTGAACACCTCGCGCGTGCACGTCGACTTCATGGTCGGCGGCCCGGACGTCACGGTCACCGGGCTGGGGCCCGGCGGGAAGGTGGTGCTCCTGCGCGACGACGCCTGGCAGTTCTGACGCCCTGCCATTGAAGTGGTCAGAGGCCGGCCGGGGTAAGGCAGCCCTCCAAGACGACCTGGAAAGCGTTCAAGGGCCCTTCCAGCGCATGGTCCTGCGCCTGCCGAAAATTACATGGTCGAGAAGTTCGCGGCGGCACGGCCGCACCCACCGCTCGGCCGAAGGCGCAGGCGCGCGGCAGGTCGTGGAGGCGGCAACGGCCGTGGGCGCCGACCGCCCGCCACTTCCCCGAGATGAACACCAAGATGGTGTGAGCAGGGCGGCCATGACCCCGTCCAGGTGATCGTGAACTGAAGGTCAGCGATCACCTGGAGGGTGACCGACCCGCCTTCGAAGCTCAGATCCAGCGCTGGAGCAGGCTCGGGCTGCGGGCACCTTCACCGCTGCACACGAGGTGTGGTGGGCGGCCGCGCGTCGCAAGCATGGGGACGCGGCTGGCACCCGGGCGCTGATCGAGGTGCTGCTGCTGCACCGGCACATGGAGCATCGGCACGTGGTGGCCGGGATCGCGGCCGCTCTGACGGTGGGCGCGCTGACCGCCGACGCCGTCGCACTGGAGGCGCGCAAGGCCGCTCAGTCCGACGGCGATTCCGTTCCGGGCCCGATCCCGTCCCGGCCGGAGTGGCTGGCCTGGCTGGATGAGCCCGCGGTGGTGTCGCTGACCACCCGGCGGCTGGCCCAGCTGCCGCCCGACACCCGGCCGCTGCCGTCGGTGGCCGTCTATGACCAGCTGCTGCGCCGTCGCCCCGGCGGTCGGCCCGCATCCGAGGGAGAGAGTCATGACCACCTTTCACCGCCGCGGGCTGACCGAGGAAGCCGCCGAGGCCGCCATCTACCAGGCCTGCCAGAAACTCAGGCTGCCGACCATGCGCGGCCAGTTCACCGACCTGGCCGTTCAGGCCGCCCGCGAGCAGATGAGCTACCTGGGCTTCCTGGCCGAGCTGCTGATGGCCGAATGCGACTACCGCGCCCGCAGAGCCTCCGATCGGCGGATCAAGATGGCGAACTTCCCGCGGCAGAAGTCGCTGCGCGAGTTCGACTTCGACGCCAACCCCCACGTCGACCCGGCCGTCATCAACACGCTGTCCGGCTGCGGCTGGGTGCGCAAGCACCTGCCGCTGTGTTTGATCGGCGATTCGGGGACGGGCAAGTCGCATCTGCTCATCGCGCTGGGCACCGAGGCCGCAATGGCCGGGTTCAAGGTCAAGTACACCCTGGCCGCCAAGCTTGTCAACGAGCTGGTCGAGGCCGCCGATGAGAAGGTGCTGACCAAGACCATCGCCCGCTACGGCCGCGTCGATCTCCTCTGCCTGGACGAGCTGGGCTACATGGAGCTTGATCGTCGCGGAGCCGAACTTTTGTTCCAGGTTCTGACCGAGAGGGAGGAGACCAACAGTATCGCGATTGCCTCAAATGAGTCGTTTTCGGGATGGACAAAGACATTTACCGAGCCGCGGCTCTGCGCCGCCATCGTGGACCGGCTCACCTACGGCGGCAACATCATCGAGACCGGCACCGAGTCCTACCGGCTGGCTCAGACCCGCGCTCACACCGACGCCGGGAGCAAGGCCGCTGGCTGACCCTTCTTCTGGCCTTCCTCGACAACGCCCTGGTCCGCCGCTGGGAGGAGCGGGTCAAGATGCAGCGCCCGGAGGCGAAGCCGAGGACGAACGATCTTGACCCGGGACGCACAACGGCGATCATCACAGTGTCGAGGAAGAGCATCGGGACTCAAGGAGATCCCGACAAACGGTGATCAGCTTCTTGGCTGTCCCGACTTTCTCACGCTTTTGGCAGCCTTTGGCGCGAGCAGGTCGAGGGTCTGCGGCAACGGCTCGAGGAGACCCGCCTGCGCACTGCCGTCCTTACGCGGAACATGCGCGAGCTTCGCGATCAGATGCGTGAGATGAAAGACGAGATCCGTCGCGCTCAGACCCGCGCTGACACCATCTTCCTTGGCCTGCCGCTGGACCGAGTCGGGGGTGGACCTGCAATGGAACCCGCTTATGAAACATGCCCAGACGGCCGCGCAGCTACGAAGAACTCGGCGAACGTCTTGGCGAGTGTCTCGGGATGGGTGAGCGGGGCGGCGTGCCCGGCGCCGGGGATCTCGCGCACCCGTGCGTGGGGGACGTGATCGGCCACGTGCCGCGCGCTGGCGTGGTAGAAGGGCATGCTGTCGGATCCGTGCAACACCAGCACTGGAGCGGAGATCGCGCCGAGCACGGCCGGATCCTCAGCGGTGGGGCCTTCGTAGGCCACCACTTGCTGGAGCATGTTGAGCAGGTGCGGGACATAGCGGCCCGCGGCCTCGAAGTAGCCGGCGTCCTCGGCCACAGCCATCTCCCTGTCGTTGAAGGGCCCGCCCGCGAACGCGCGGACGGCAGCCGTCAAGTCGCCTTCGGCGGCCAGTTCTCCCATCCGGGCAACGGCGTCGCCGATAACCGCTTGCTCCCGCTCGTCCATCAGGCCCCGTATCGGAGGCTCCACGAGCACCACCGCGTCCACCGCGTCGGACCGCGCTGCCGCGCCGAGTGCCAGGTTGGCGCCGGCGGACCAGCCCACCAGTCCGGTCGGCCCCCCGATGCTGTCGAGGTAGGCGAGGACGTCGTCGACCTGTCGGCCCGGGCTGAGGTCGGGGTGGTCGCCGCTGAGGCGACGGCCGCGCATGCTCGGCAGATGGCAGATGAACCGGCCGGTCAGGTGCTCCAGCAGTCGGTTCCAGTCGATGTCGCCGTCGCCGATGCCCCCATGCAGGAACACCAGTGGCCGTCCCTGGCCGTGCACGGTTCCGCCGATGGTGACGCCGTCGGTGGTGGTGACGTAGTGCGTGCGCTGTGTCTTCATGGCAGGCTCCATACGAAGTAAACACGTTTACATCCGCACGATAGCGTCAGCCCGTTTAGTAAGTAAATACGTTTACTTACTGCCTTCCCCGGCACTGCCGTGCAGCAGTGCCCGCACTCCCTGGCGGACGTACTCGACCACCTGCTCGGGCGGCGCGGTGGCCAGCCGTCCCTGCGGGGACGCCCACCGCAGCACCCTGATCCCAGCGAGAAGCGCGGCGGCCAGCTCCGCGCGCAGCCGCGGGTCGTCGCCGGCCGCGACTGTGGCGAACGGCCCGACGACATTGTTCTCGGCGTAGTCCCGCACCTTCTCGGGCAGCCCCTCCTCATCGGCGGTCTCCCCGATGAGCCGCCAGACCGTGAGCAGGTCGTCCAGGCCGGGCGAGTGCGCCGCGCTTGACGCCAGCAGCTCGGCCATCCGGTCAGGCAGCTCCTCGGCCGGTACGTCCAACTGCCCGAACATCGCCGAGTCCGCCGCCGCCGTGGCGAATAACCCTGCCTTCGACCCGAAGTAGCGGTACACCAGGGCGACGTTGACGCCGACCTCCGCGGCGATGTCCCTGACACTGACCGCCTCGAAGCGGTCACGGGCGAACCGCTGGCGGGCCACCTCCAGCAGCGCCTGCCGCGTCGCTGCGGCGTCACGGCGGCGCCGCGGCGCCGCCGCTGTGCCCCTGGAGTTCGATTCCTCTGCCGCCATCACTGTCACCCCCAGGACTCGACATCAACGGTGGTAACGCTAGCTGACGTCTGGCCTTCTCCCCCGAACGCGGCTTGCACTTACCGCACGAAATGGTTCCGTTGCAGGTCCACCCCGGCTCGAGGCTGGAAGGTCTGCGAGGACACCCGCTGACGCTTGGACCGCCGTCAGAAGTCATGGGGCATGGGGCGCTTGGGGATCGCATGTGCTCGTGCCCAGAGCCACGACCGCTTCGGAGTGGTACCACGATTCGCCTTCAGATCATGGCTGAGTGATCGCTAAATGGCCCCAAGAGTGACTGACAATCGGTCCCATTTCACGCTGTCGAAACCACCCGAAAGATAGCTCGCATCCACTATTTGATGGCGGAGGCAGTGGTACAGGGTTCGCGACTGTCGCACCCCGCCGTGGACGAGGCGCTGGAGTTCCTGCGTGGCGACGACGACACCGAGCAGTTGCCGCCGCCCGCGCAGCGCTCGGAACGCGGTGGCCGACTGCGGGGCCGGAGCCGTCCGGGTCATGCCTTTCACCCTCCCCTCCTGGACAGCCAGCACTGCGTAAGAGGGGGTCCAGCCCGATGATTCAGGCCGCGCCGATGCCTGTTGCCAGGAAGCCGGCCAGGGCCGGGTCCGGGCGGTGTCAGACTAAGAGAGAGGGGGAGGGCGATCGACGAGGCGCCTCGTGCCGTCCGGACCGGCTGCATCCTGTCATGTCCTGGCCGGTCAGACCAGGTTCTGGCAGAGAAGCTGGGGACGGTCCATACGTTTACCGATATCATTACATCGACCGACGCGTATTGGACGTATCACCCCTGGTCCTCCTAGCGTTCGTCGGGTGACGGAGCGACGCGCGATCCTCAGCGGATCGACCTTCGAGGAACAGATCGGGTACGCCAGGGCCGTCGTCGACAGCGACCGCGTGCACGTGTCGGAAACCACCGGTTGCGACTCCTCGACCATGACGACCTCGACCGTGATCAGGGAACTCCATGCGAACGAGCAGTTCGAGCAGGTCGACGAGTTGTTCGAGCAGATCTGGGGATTCGAGCCGGACAGCCGGCCGATCACCGCCGGGCTGATGCGGGCGCTGACCCACGCGGGCAACTACGTCTCCGGTGCCTTCGACGGCGACCGGATGGTCGGGGCGTCGGTGGGCTTCTTCGGGCAGGACTCGACCCTGCACTCGCACAACACGGGCGCGGCAGCGGGACGGGGCATCGGCTTCGAACTGAAGCTGCACCAGCGGCAGTGGGCGCTGGACCGCGCCGATGCCATCAACCAGGGCGACGAGTCCGACCGGATCCTGGCCGTGTGGCCGCTGACCGAGCCGCGGGTCGAGGCGGCGGTCCGGCGGGTGCCGTGTCTGCCGGCGGTGCCGGAGGACGCCGTGGTCGGGCTGGGCGACGACGGCGGCCGCCCGGTCGAGTGCCGTACCGACGGGCGCGTGGTGCTGGTCGCGGTCCCCGAGGGCATCGAGCGGCTGCGCGGGGTGGACACCGGTGCCGCCAAGGCGTGGCGGCACGCCATGCGCGACGTTCTGGGCGGTCTCATGGAGGAGGGTGCCACGGTGACAGGCTTCCATCGCAAGACCTACTACGTGGTGCAGAGGAACGCATGAAGATCACCGGGGTGGAGCTGCGGCGGATCGCGATGCCGCTGGACTCACCGTTCCGTCGTTCGGCACCGAGACGACGCGGGGCGTGCCGCTGGTGCGTGTGGTCACGCCCGACGTGCTGGAAGAGGTGACCACCGCCGCCGAGTGGATCACCGTCTCAACGCATGACTCCGATGTGTTGGTCGATGCGCGGAGAGGGAGGAAAGGATTCAGGGTTCGCCGCGGGCGGCCTCAAGGAATCGTGTGACCAGGGGGTTCTGGTCGTCACGACGCCAGGCCACTGCGACGGTGGTGCGCGCGCTGTTCGGTTCGATCCGGCGGTATGCGACACCGTTGAGGCGGATCCGGCGGATGCTCGCCGGGGCGAGTGACACGCCCAGTCCTGCCTCGACGAGCGCGCAGACCGTCTGCCATTCGACCGCCTGCTGGCCGAGGCGGGGTTCGAAACCCGCGCTGCGGCACAAGTCGAGGATCCGATCATGAAACATCGGTCCGGCACTACGGGGCAGCAACACGAACGGTTCGTCCGCGAGTGCTTCGATCGGGAGGACGCGCTGGGCCGCAAGGTGGTGGGCGGCCGGCAGGACCGCGATGAACTCCTCGGACAAGATCGTCTCGGTCGCCAGCCCCGGCTCGCCCGGCGGCTCGCGCAGGAGCCCGACGTCGATCACATGCTCGTGCAGAGCGGACACCTGCGGCGCTGTGGTCATCTCACGGATCTCCATATCCACCTGGGGAAACCGGTCGCGGTAGGCGCGCAACAAGCCCGGCAGGACGGTCAGCGCGAGCGATGCGGAGAAGCCGATCCGGATGCGACCGGCCTCGCCACTGCCAGTGCGTCGGGCCGCGTCCAGGCCGACGGCAATCTCGTCGAGTGCACGCCGAGCGACGGGCAGGAGTTGCTGTCCTGCCGCGGTGAGAGTGACCGCGCCGGGTCCTCGGGTGAACAGCGGGTGCCCAACCTTCGCTTCCAGACGGCGGATCTGCTGGCTGAGCGGCGGTTGCGCGATGCCCAGCCGATCCGCTGCGCGCCCGAAGTGGAGCTCCTCGGAGAGGACCACGAAGGCGTGAAGCTGCTGAAGGCTGAGCTCAGGACGATCCATATCTTCAGGAATATCAGATAAGTCTCGGATAGGTATTGGACATATCGCTGCTGGTTGCCTACCTTTCGCCACATGACAGAGCGACACGTGATCTTGAGTGGATCCACCTTCGAAGAGGAGATCGGCTACGCGCGGGCGGTGATCGACGGCGACTGGGTGCACGTGTCCGGGACGACCGGGTTCGACTACACGACCATGACAATCTCCGCCAACGTGGTCGAGCAGGCCGAGCAGGCCCTGCGCAACGTTGGATCGGCACTGGACGAAGCGGGCTGCTCGTTCGCCGACGTCGTCCGGGTCAGATACCTGCTACCCGACCGTGAGGACTTCCAGCCGTGCTGGCCGACCCTGCGCCGCTGCTTCGGCGACATCCGCCCTGCCGCGACGATGCTCGTGTGCGGCCTGGCCGATCCACGCATGAAGTTCGAGATCGAGGTGTACGCACGACAGCCCGCAGAGCCAAGTCCCGTGCCCGCTGCTTCCTGACCGGCAACGCCGGTCATGTCGCGTTCGGCCACGGCGTGCACCACTGTCTCGGGGCGCCGCTGGCTCGCATGAAGATGCGCATCGCCTTCCCCCTCCTGCTCCAAAGGTTCCCCGGCCTCGCTTTGGCCGACCCGTACGAGCAGGTGGACTTCCGGGACCACGCCCGTGGCGCCCGGGCGTACGAGCCGGGATTTGCACCCTCGGTCGACCCTGTTGCCGAATTCTGCTGACACGCCGGGCGACTTCCGCGTTCAGGGTGGCACTGGGGTGAAAGATCGTCTCTGCGTGCCGTGACCCTCCCTTCGACGCCCGCAGGACGGGGCCCGCGGGTCGGAGCCGCAGGCCGAGGCGAGACCGGCGGTGCCTTGGCGCAGTCCGATCATGGCCACTGCCTCAGGGTTCTTGTCAGCCGACGATGACTCTCTCCTCGGGGAGTTGGTAGCGGCGTGCGCGGTCCTTCAGCGCGAGGGCGGAGCCCAGGGTGAGCGGGCCGATCCTGCCGATGAACATCAACAGCGTCAGCAGAACGTGACCAGCCGGTGTGGCATCGGCGGTGATGCCGGTCGACAGGCCCACTGTGCCGAAGGCCGACACCACCTCGAACAGCACCTGATCCAGGGTATGCGGAGTCAGGGCCAGCAGCACGTACGTGGACACTGCGACCAGCGTCACACTCACAAGGCTGATCGAGACGGCTTGACGCTGCGCCGCCTCCGGCAGGCGGCGATGGCCGATGTTGACCTCGCGCTCGCCGCGCAGCTCGGCCCAGATGACGAAGGCGAGCATGCCGAACGTGGTGACCTTGATGCCGCCCGCCGTACCCGCGCTGCCACCGCCGATGAACATCAGCAGGTCGGTGGCCAGCCAACTGGTGGGATACATCTCGGCGACGTCGATGCTGTTGAAGCCCGCGGTGCGTGGCATGACGGCGGTGAAGAAGGCGGCCAGCAGCTTGCCGGGGTCGTCGAGTGCGCCCAGCGTCTCCGGGTTTCGCCATTCGGTGCCCAGGAACACCAGCATGCCGGCGACCAGCAGGACCGCAGTGACGCCGACGGTGACCCTGGTCAGGACCGACCAGTGGCGGGGTCGGCGCCAGGTGCGCAGTAACTCGAACACGACCGGGAAGCCGAGCCCGCCGACGATCACGGCGATCGCGATGGTCAAGCAGATCCAGGGGTCGGCGACGAAGCGCATCAGGCTGTCGGGCCACAAGGCGAACCCGGCGTTGTTGAAGGCCGAGATTGCGTGAAAGATGCCCAGGTAGACGGCTCGGCCAAACGGCTCGCCATAGCCGAGGAGGAACCGGCCAGTGAGGATCACCGCGGCGATGGCCTCGCAGACCAGGCTGAAGACGACCACGCGGCGGACCACGTGCCGCACGTCGGTCATGTTCAGCGTCTTGGTCTCGGCCTGTGCGAAGATCCTTACGCGCAGGCCGAGGCGGCCGGCCACCAGGACGGTGAACAGTGTCGCCAGGGTCATGATCCCCAGCCCGCCGACCTGGATCAGCCCGGCGATCACGATCTCGCCGAACACCGACCAGTGCGATGCGGTGTCCACGACGACCAACCCGGTGACGCATACCGCTGATGTCGAGGTGAACAGAGCGGCCAGCCAACCTGCCGACTCCCCCGACTCGGTGGCGATCGGCAGGGTGAGCAAGGCCGTGCCGATCAGAACTGCCGCCCCGAACCCGGCAACGATCACCCGGGTCGGGTGCTGAAACCGATCAAGGATCCCGTGACGCCGTCTCATGCCGCACGCTCACGTACGCGGAGCCGACCAAGGCACGCCGCCGCAGTGTGCCCGTGGACGGACAGGCCACAGCTCAGAAGGGTTGGCAAGGGCATTGCGACTCTGATCGGGAACATGCCGAGCACGCGGGCTCGATCGTGCACCCACCGGCTTCGAACGGGGCCTCCTACGGCCGACCGTTTCGCCAGCACCATAAAGGTCACCCTTCATCAAGACCCCTTGAAGACGCATCGCACGCTACCCAGGCTGTAAGGGCGGCGGACGAGGTGAGGGCGTCAAGAAAACGTATGAATCGGAGACTGGCCAGTACCGGTGGAGAGTCTTCCAAGGTCGCTCACGACTGTTTCTCCAGCCGCATCGCCGGTCCCGATCTTGACGGCGTCCAGACGGTTCGCAGGCGAGCGATGGCGCGATGTCGACGAGCCGGGGCGTAGAAATGGCGTCAATACTGGGGTTGCAGCCGTATGGAATCCGTCAAGAGCGGCGAAACCCCTCAAATCTCAGTGTTGGCTTGGGGTGCAGTCGCCCGGCCAGCTGGGCGCGATCCGAAGAACATGTCCCGATTGAGAAGTGGGATGGCCGACGTCATCTTCGAGTGGACGAGGCCGGGGTGGACGACTTCCTGGCCGAGGCGACCCCTGAGGATAATCTGGCGCTGATCAAGCGGGAGCAGGAGGGCGGCCGCCTCGTGGCGATGACCGGCGACGGCACCAACGACGCCCCCGCCCTGGCTCAGTGGGTCAGGTACGGCGACCGCGACAATCACTCCGGCGTCGGCTTCGGGCTCGCCCTGTCCCGCGGCCTCACCGAGGCCATGGGCGGCATCTGTTCCCGAAGAGACGCCAGGGGGAGGACTCACCATGATCATCCGAATGCCGGTCAGGCCCGAGCGGTGACGGCATGACCAAGATCCTCGTCGTCGACGACGATGCCCAGATTCTGCGCACGCTCCGCATCAACCTGACCGCCCGCCACTACGAGGTCGCGGTCGCCGCCGACGGCGGCCAGGCGATGCGCCAGGCCGCCGACTGGCATCCCGACCTGATCGTCCTCGACCTCGGTCTGCCCGACATCGACGGCGTGGAGGTCATTCACGGCCTCCGCTGCTGGACCGAGATCCCCATCGTCGTCCTGTCCGGCCGGGCGGGAAACCAGGACAAGATCGACGCCCTGGACGCGGGTGCCGACGACTACGTCACCAAGCCGTTCAGCATCGGTGAGCTGCTGGCCCGCATCCGGGCCGTCTCCCGGCGCACTGCGGCCCACGATGCCGACCTCGCTCAGATCCAGGTCGGAGACCACACGGTCGATCTGGCCGGCAAGAGCATTTCCCACGGCATCCGGCTTACGCCCACGGAATGGCACATCCTGGAGATCCTCCTGCGCAACCCAGGCAAGCTCATCCCGCAGCGCTACCTGCTCAACGAGGTATGGGGCAGCAACTACGCCACGGAAACCCACTACCTGCGCCAGTACATGGCCCAGCTCCGCAAGAAGCTCGAACGCGACCCCTCCCGCCCGGCCCATCTGATCACCGAACCGGGCATGGGCTACCGCTACATCCCCTAGCCGCGCCGGGGCGGCCGGTCACCGTCGCCGGTTCGGCCTGGAGCCGCCCGTCCCGCCTGGGCTGGGCTGGGCTCGCTCAGCGCACCGCAACGGGCCCTGGCCGGCTTCCTGTGCCTGGACGACGACCTCCTCGCGGCAGCCGCCGAAGCCAGCCCGCCGGTGCAATCCGTACAGCACGACCGAAAGGCCCTGGCCGCCTGGGTCGGCGCTCTGCCCGCCAAGCGCTAGGACGCGCTGCTGTTGCGGGTGGTCGAGGAAGACGGCGCGAAGGTTCGGTGGGAGCTGCTGCGCAAGTTCGGCGGCGGAAGCCCTCATCAAGCTGCCCCTGGCCGTGCTCACCGACGGCCTCTGCGCCTCCGCCTGCGACCACTTCACCGGCGCGGTCAAGCATCACAAGCTCGGGCCGGTGATCGGCACGCGTACGTCGGGGATGGTGTCGGGGGCCGCGTACCCGTACGTCCTCGACGACGGCAGCACGCTACGCCTGCCCACGCACTACGGCCTCGGGCCCAACCGCGAGATCGTCAATGGCATCGGCGTGCCACCCGACCACGTCGTTCCACGGACCGCCGCAGACCTGTCGACCGGCCGCGATCCGACCATGACCAAGGCCCTCGCCCTGGTCGGCAGGGCCTCCTGAACCGGCGAACGGCGTCCTGTCCTGAAAGCACGGCCACAGGGCGCTCGTCTCCTGATCTGGTCGCCATCGGAGAAGGCTCAAGGGGCACACCGTATGGTGGCAGGCAGGGTCCCGGTAGTGCTGATCGAAGCCGTCTACGCCGCACAAGCTGCGACGCCTTCCGGACGCGGAACATCCGGAACGGGGTCTACCGTCGCGACATGACCCACAGCGATTACTGGTGGGAACCGCCCTTCGCCGGCACCGAGGCCGAGCACCTCCTCGGTACGCTCGACCGCCTGCGCACAACCTTTCGCTGGAAGACCGACCTCGACGCGGCCGGGCTGCAGACCCGCATCGGCGCCTCGTCGCTCACTCTGGGCGGCCTGCTCAAGCACCTCGCATGCGCCGAAGAGCAGATGTTCAGCACCAAACTCAGCGGCGCTCCGCTCGGCGCGCCGTGGGACACCGCAGACTGGAACGCCGACCCCGACTGGGACTTCAACTCGGCCGCCGACGACACTCCCGAGGACCTCTACGCGCTCTGGGACGCCACCGTCGAACGGTCCCGGGCGAGGCTCGACGCGGCCCTGGCCACCGGCGGACTCGACCAGCTCGTCCACCTCTCCCACGCCGACGGGCGCCATGTGAGCCTGCGCCGGCTGCTCTGCGACCTGATCGAGGAGTACGGGCGGCACACCGGGCATGCCGACCTGCTCCGCGAGGCCGTGGACGGGCTGGTCGGTGAGGACCCTCCGGCTAAATGGCACGCGAAGTGCAACCGGTCACACCTCCGCAATTAGCCGCTGTACCGACCACAGCTGCAGACCAGCTGCCCTGTCCCGGATTCCGGAACAGGACGGCTCGGCGATGTCTCCAGGTCGTTCAGCGCTTCCCCGGCGCGTACCAGATTCTGCTGTGCAGGTCGCTGCCCCTGATCACTTGCACGCGCCACGGCTCCAGCCGCAGCACGTGCAGCTTGGGGTCGCCCGGGTCGCGCCAGAAGTTGCCCAGGTCGTAGCCGGCCCCCTGCGGGCTCGTACGCCGATAGAGGCCCCACACGTGGTACTTGGTCTCCAGGTCGTCGGCCCAGGTGGCGACGGTGTCGACGCTCACCGCGTTCTGCCGGGGCGTCCAGTAGGAGAACGTGCTGTGCGGGTTGCCCGCCAGGTGGGCGGCCTTGACCGGTGTCCTGTAGGTGGCGAGCCAGCCCAGCGGCAGGCCGTCGACGTTCTCCCAGACGGGGATCAGTACTCGTGCGCGGGGCCGTCCCTTCTGGTCGACCGTGGTCATGGTCGCGTACACGATGTCGCCGATGTAGGCGTCGAACTGGCCCTTGATCTCGGCGAACGACGTCACGTGGTTGCTCAACATCGTCTCCCTGCTGCTCAAACGGTGGCGGGGGCGGACTCTTGGGCCGGTTCGGGGGAGGCGACACGGGTCCGCAGGCCGAAGGCCATGACTGCCGCGCCGAGCAACGCCGCCACCAGCGGGACCACCAGTGCGGTCCGCAGCGCGTCCAGACCGGTCCCGGCGGAGACGCTGACCGCGGTGACGGCCGACAGCCCGAGCGCCATGCCGAACTGCATGGCCGTGTAGAGCAGACCGCCCGCCAGACCGTGCTCCTCCTCCTCGACGCCCTCGGTCGCGGCCATGGTCAGCGGGCCGTACGCCAGCGCGAAAGCCAGACCGAGCAGGAGCAACGCCGGGAGCATGGCGGTGTAGGCCCAGTCCATGCCGACGGGCAGAAACAGCGCGTACGCGACCGCCGCGAGCACGATGCCGCCGAACAGGACTCGCGCGTTTCCGAAGCGGTTGACCAGGCGTGGCGTCAGCGTGGGCGCGAGCACCGTGTCGATCCCGATCACCAGCATGGCCAGGCCGGTCTGCATCGTGCTCCAGCCGCGCACCTCCTGGAAGTACAGGGTGGCCAGGAACTGGAAGCCGGCGAACGCCACCAGGAACAGCAGAGCCGCCACGTTGACGCGCACGAGCGACGCCTTGCGCAGGATCCCCAGCCGCACCAGCGGTGACGACGATCGCCGTTCGATCGCGACGAACTGCCCGAGCAGCGCCAGCCCTGCGACGAACGTCGCAACCGTCAGGAGAGGCCCGTCACCGGGGTGCTCCAGCCGGACCACGCCGTACACCAGGAGCAACATGGCCCCGGTGATGGACAGCGACCCCGCCAGGTCGAAGCTGCCCCGAGCCCGCTTGCCGCCGGTGTCGCGCAGCAGGGCCAGCGCCGCCACCAGGATCAGCGCGGACAGGATGACCGGCGCGAAGAACACCCACCGCCAGCCGAACGAGGTGAGCACGCCGCCGGCGACCAGCCCGAGCGAGAACCCGCCCGCCGCCGTCCCCGCGTACACGCCCAGCGCCTTGGTGCGTAGGCGGCCCTCGGGGAAGTTGGAGGTGATCAGCGCCAGCCCGGCCGGCGCCATGAACGCGGCCGCCACCCCCGTGACGAACCGCGCGGCCAGCAACATCCAGCCTTCGGTGGCGAACCCGCCGAGCCCGGAGAAGAGCAGGAAGACGCTCAGCCACACCACGAACATCCGCCGGTGTCCCAGCAGGTCGGCGGCGCGGCCGCCCAGCAACATGAACCCGCCGTAACCGAGCACGTAGGCGCTGACCACGCCGCTGAGCATCCCGGTGGACAACCCCAGGTCGGCGCGGATCGACGGCAGCGCCACGTTCAGCATCGCCACGTCGATCCCCTCCAGGAAGATCGCGGCGCACAACACCAGCAACACGCCCCACGCACGCGCTGTCATGCGTGCGGGCCCGCTGACGGAATCCGACATCGGAGCCCAACCTCTCTGCATCGGAGAACCGATCCGCAGACGGTTCCCCAATGCCCTCTTGGTTCCTTCTTGTAAGTGACAGCATCGTCAGGCACTATCGATGAGCATGGAAGACGGCACTTTCAAGTCCCTCGGTTACTGCGGTGATACCGGCATCGACGAGGACGTTCTCCAGTGGGACCAGCGCGCGGAGTGTGAGGTGCGGCATATTCTCGACCGCATCGCCGACAAGTGGTCGCTTCTGATCATCGCGCTGCTCGACAAGCGGAGCCTGCGCTTCAGCGAGCTGAGCCGCGCGATCGATGGGGTCAGCCAGCGCATGCTGACCCGTACGCTGCGGCATCTGGAACGCGACGGGCTGGTGAGCCGGACCGTGCATCCCACCGTCCCGCCACGTGTTGACTACGAGCTGACCCCGATGGGCGCGACCCTGCACAGCACCATCAGCGCCCTCGTCATCTGGACCGAGGAGCACCAGAACGCCATCGCGGCCGCTCGCGCCGCGTACGACAGAAAAGTGGTGGCCGAACGGGAGACCGCGGAACGCCTGGAGGCCGAACGCCAGGCCGTCGCCCACGTGGCCCTGTCAGGCAGGGGCTGACCACCACCACGCCCCGCGCGGCGGCGCAGGAGCAGGCGATCGGCATCCTCGACCTGCCACAACCCGCGTCTCCGGAAGGTGGCCGCGGGTCCGGTTGATCCGGCCGCCGCTTGGGCGGCCGGGCCGGCCGGGTTCAGGCCGAAGGGACCGGCACCGCCGTCCTTCTGGTCCCGCTTGTCGCCGTCCCAGGGACAGCGGTCTCCTCTCCCGTCCCGGTACCAGCCGCGTTCTTGTCCCGATGGTCAGCGGATCCAGACCGAGGCGTACACGCCGTCCTCGACATTCACCTGCACCGGGCGCAGGCCGCGCGCCACCAGGTTGTCGAACCTGCGCTGGTAGGCGGAGCCGGAGGTGTCGATGTGGTGGTACCAGGGCCGGACACCGTCCTTGCGGTAGATCGCGGCGAACCGCGCCCCTCCCGGGCCCACCGCGACCGCCGTCGGGCGAAACCCCTCGGCGGTTCGCTCGTCGAAGAACTTCTTGTGCCCGGCGGACGACTTTCCGTACGAGTAGTACCACCCGCCTCCCTGGCTCCGCCGCCAGACCGCGACGTACCGGGGGTCCGACGGCGTACCGTACATATCAATCGAGACCGGTACGTACCCATCCGCGTGGGCCTTCCGGTTGTGGGCGGCGAACTCTGCCCCGGTGAGCCCCATGCGGGAGAAGAACCGTTCGGAGCGCTTCTCCCACAGTGCGGCGAACGTCGCACGGCCGGCCGGACCCGTCGCGGACACCGATATCGGCTGGTACCCCTGCGCGAGGTAGTCGTCGAACCGGGCCTTGAAGCCCGCTTCGGACATCCCGCTCCGCGAGACCCAGGCTCCGCCTCCGCCCTTGACCCAGACAGCCGCGTATCTCGGCCCTTCCGAGACGCTCACCGTGATCGGCCGGTAACCCCGGCTGCGCAGGCTCTCGAAATGGGCCTGGTGCGCGCTCTGGCTCGCGCCGGAATATGCGCGGAAGGCCACCCCCGTGGTGGCGTGTGCCGGCGCCGCGACAACGCAACTCCCCATGGCGACCGCAACCACTGCCGCGAACATCCTCTTCACTCGTGTGCCTCCTCAGACGGCTGACTTGCCCAGTACGGCTCATCCTTGTCACGCTTTGATTGATCACCACCGATCAGATGTTTGATCAACGAGGCAGGGCGAATGGGCAGGCCAGAACGGAAACTCGATCCTGACAGCGGGTTGGTCGAACACTTCGCACATGACTTACGCCAGCTGCGCGTCGCGGCAGGGCAGCCGACCTACCGGATCATGGGCTCGCGGGTCGGTTGCTCGCCGAGCAAGCTCTCAGAAGCCGCGAAAGGGCTCCGGCTGCCCAGCCTGGCGGCGACCCTCGATTACGTACGCGCCTGCGGCGTGACGGACACGGCCGAGTGGGAGCAGCGCTGGCACGAACTCGACGGCCAGATCCAGCAGCATGCCCCGACCGCCGGCCAACCCGTGCCCAGCGATCCAGCCGTGGCGGACGAAGCCCATGGCCAGGAGCCGAGGCCACGCGCTCTCTGGAAGGTCGCGGCGGTCGTCGGTACGGCGCTGGCACTCGTCACGGCCGGCGCGGCGTTCATCTGGGCCTCGGGCGATGCCGTACCAGACATACCCACGCGGTGCCGCACGCCCCTCGTGACGGCGCGCGTGCCGGTATCGATGCAACCGTGTGTCGCGGTGACCGACGGCGCCGTGGTCGCATCCCTCGACCTGCGCACGGTCCGCGCGGTCGACGGCGCGGTCGCCTACATCTGGCTGCACAACGTCAAATCCCGCGCACCGCTGGCGAAAACCCTCCGAACGTGCGAACTCGGTGTCTTGGCAGCAGGTCAGGCGCTTACGTGCGGACCGTTCTCGCACGAGGTGCCGCCTGGACGCTACACCACCGCGGTCGCGGTGGAGCCGGGCCCGCGGCAGAGCGAACCGCCGCACTGGCGCCGCGGCGCCACCGGAACGCAGAGCCAGCAGGTCAACACCGAGCCCTGAAACCGCCACGCGGAGCCATCACGGCTGTGGCGAGGTCATGGGGGCGCAGGGAACCGCCGGTGCCGCAGAAGACGATGAGACCGGTGGAGGGCCGGGCTACGGGGCGACAGGCGCTCGAGCCCCAGGCACGCGAGCAGATCATCAGCATCGAGCACGGCGGGGTGACGCTGTTCGGGCTGGCCACGTCCGAGACGTGAGCTAGTTGCAGCGCTATGGTTATTGCGAGGACTATGCAAGTAGGAGCTTTGGAGGATAGACGTCATGGGTCAGTACACCCTTCCGGACATGCCCTACGACTACGCGGCCCTGGAGCCCGCGATCACCGGCGAGATTCTTGAGCTGCACCACGCCAAGCACCACGCCGCCTACGTCAAGGGCGCCAACGACACCCTGGACCGGTTGTCGGAGGCCAGGGACAAGGGCGAGTTCGGCGGCCTGGTCGGCCTGGAGAAGACGTACGCCTTCAACCTGTCCGGCCACGTCCTGCACACGATCTTCTGGCAGAACCTGTCCCCCGACGGCGGCGACCGCCCCGACGGCGAGCTGGGCGACGCGATCACCGAGCACTTCGGCTCCTTCGACGCGTTCAAGAAGCAGCTCACCACCGCCACCGCCACCGTCCAGGGCTCCGGCTGGGGCGTGCTGGCCTGGGAGCCGCTCGGCCGCCGCCTGGTCGTCGAGCAGGTCTACGACCACCACGGCAACGTCGGCATGAACACCACCCCGCTGCTGGTGTTCGACGCCTGGGAGCACGCCTACTACCTGCAGTACCGCAACGTGCGCCCCGACTACGTCGAGAAGCTGTGGGGCCTGATCAACTGGAACGACGTCATCGCCCGCTACGACGCCGCCCGCGGCGCCTAGCCCCGATGCCGGCGGCGCCCGCC
>NZ_JBQQCC010000024.1:0-103879 GCF_052245635.1 Nonomuraea sp. KM88
ATCAACCTGCTCAAAGGCAACCGCGGCATGGCGACCCGTTACGACAAGCTCGCCGTACGCTACGAAGCCGTCGTCATCATCGCTGCGATCAACCAGTGGCTCAGTGCCTTATGAAACACGACCTAGATGCCCTGGCCGACGCGCTCCAGCACGCGGAGCGAGCCGTGCACCGCCACCTCGGCGAACGCGCCCGACGCCAGCGCCCGCCGGTAGACCCGGTAGGGGCCCTGCCCGCCGTCGGCCGGGTCGGGATGGATGTCATGGAAGGCCAGCGCGCCGCCCTCCATCACGTGCGGCGCCCAGCCCTCGTAGTCGAGGGTCACCGGCTCGTCGGAGTGGCCGCCGTCGATGAACACCATGCCGAGCGGGGTGTTCCAGAGCCCGGCGACCCGCTCCGACCTCCCGACCACCGCGATCACCTCGTCCTCCAGGCCCGCCGCCGCGATCGTGGCCCTGAACGTCGGCAGGGAGTCCATCTTGCCGAACCGGAGGTCGACCAGAGTGGGGTCGTGGTGGGCCCAGCCCGGCTGGATCTCCTCGGAGCCCCGGTGGTGGTCGACGGTGACGACCACGGACCTCGCCTGCCTGGCCGCCGCGCCGAGGTAGATCGCCGACTTGCCGCAGTAGGTGCCGATCTCGCAGATGGGGCCGAGCGGGCCGTAGCGGAGGGCCGTCTCGAAGAGGGCGATCCCCTCTTCCGGCGGCATGAATCCCTTGGCGTGCTCGGCCGCGCGGAGCAGCTCTTGCGGCATGGTCATGGGTATGCACCCTAGCCGAACCGAATAACATTCCGTCGGGCTCTTGCCCGGTCCTTCTGCAACCTGTTCTACTTGCAACGTGAATCAGCGCGCTCGCATCGCGATGTCCGACGACGACGTCACCGCCTTCCTGGAGGCCGCAAGCAAGCTGCAGCTGGCCACCATCAACAGGGACGGCACGCCGCACCTGGTGACCATGTTCTACGGGCTCTCCGAGGGACGGATCGCCTTCTGGACCTACGCCAAATCGCAGAAGGCCCGCAACCTCGCCCGCGATCCCCGGGTGACCTGCCTCGTCGAGACCGGCGACGCCTACGACGAGCTGCGCGGCGTCCTGGTCTACGGCAGAGCCGAACGCCTCGACGACCGCGACCGCGTCATGGACGTCGGCATGACGGTCGCCCGCAGGACGGCACCCGGCGTGCCGGACGAGCTGCTGCGCCCGTACGTCGAGAAGACCGGGCTCAAACGGGTCGCGTACGTCGTCGAGCGCACCAAAGTGGTCTCATGGGATCACAGGAGGCTCACATGAGAATCACCGTCGATGAGCTGGTCTGCGAGGCCAACGCCGTGTGCATGGGTCTCGCGCCCGAGGTGTTCGAGGTGGACGACGACGACCGGCTGCACATCCTGTTGCCCGCACCACCGCCCGAGATGCAGGACCGCGTCCGCCACGCGGTGCGGTCCTGCCCCAAGGCCGCCCTTTCGCTGGAGGAATAGCCCGATGGGGGTTCACCGCCCCCAGCACCCCGCACACGTCCCACCGAGGAGGACTCCACATGCGCGCCGCGATCCTGCACGCCGTAGGCAACGACAAGCTCGACATCCGCGACGACGTCACCCTGGCCCCCGTCGGGCCGTCGGACGTACGCGTGCGCGTCAGGGCCACGGGCGTCTGCCACTCGGACCTGTCGGCCATGAGCGGCGTGCTCCCGCAGCCCGTGCCGCTCGTCCCCGGCCACGAAGGCGCGGGCGAGGTCGTCGAGGTGGGCGAGCACGTCACCTCCGTCAAGCCGGGCGACCACGTCGTCATCAGCTGGCGCCCGGCCTGCCAGGAGTGCGACCTGTGCGTGGGCGGCCAGCCGTACCTGTGCATGAAGTACGTGATCGAGTCCTTCAGCAAGGGCAACTTCCGGCTCGGCGGCGACGAGGCGACGGTGTTCGGGATGGCGGGGTGCGGCACCTGGGCCGAGGAGATCATCGTGCCGTGGCAGGGCGCCATCAAGATCGACGACGACGTGTCGTGGGAGGCGGCGGCGCTGATCGGCTGCGGCATCACGACCGGCGTGGGCGCCGCGATCAACACCGCCAAGGTCCGCCCCGGCTCCACGGTCGCGGTGATCGGCTGCGGCGGCGTCGGCCTGTCCGTCATCCAGGGCGCCCGGCTCTCCGGCGCGCGCACGATCCTCGCGGTCGACCCGCTGGAGTCCAAGCACGAGCTGGCCAGGAAGGTCGGGGCCACGCACGCGGTGACGCCCGAGCAGGTCCCCGAGGCGGTCGGCGAGCTCACCGGCGGCGCGGGCTTCGACTACGGGTTCGAGGTCGTCGGCAAGTCGGCCACCATCCAGAGCGCCTGGCAGGTCACGCGGGCGGGCGGCGACGTCGTCGTGGTCGGCGCGGGCGCGACGGACGACATGGTGTCGATCTCGGCGTTCAGCCTGCTGTTCGAGGGCAAGAACCTGCTGTCCAGCCTGTACGGCGAGGCGGACGTCCGCCACGACTTCCCCTATTTCGCCAAGCTCCACAAGGCCGGCAAGCTCGACCTGGAATCCATGATCAGCTCGCGCATCCGCCTGGCCGACCTGAACGACGCGGTCGCGGCCCTGCGCGGCGGCGAGGTCCTGCGCCAGATCGTCATCATGGACTGACGACCCCGCACGGCCCTTCACCGCTGGGGTCGGGCGGGCACGACGCGGGCCGGCGGTGATTCGCGGGTGTCCCAGCGGGTGCTCGCCAGGCGGCGCTCCGTCAGCGTGAGCAGGTCGAAGACCTCACGAGCGAGATATCCCCTGGTGTTCCTCTCGACCTGCTTCGAATGCAGGATGCCCGCCGCCGAGAGTTCTTCCAGGGCCTGCCGTGCGGCCGGGTGCGTGACTGAGAGCAGGCCCTGCACCGTTCTGGCCGTCACGAGCGGCGCGGCGGGCAGGAGGTCCAGCAGGCGCACGACGGCCGAGTCAGCCCGGGGCACCGGCCGCAGCCCTTGGGATTCGCGGAAACGGCGGTGCCGCTCATGCCACTCTTCGCGCATCTCCTCAAGCTCGTCCGCGAACCTTTCGGCCTGCTCAGCAGCGGTCACGGTCGCCGTCAGGAAGACGCGGAGCCACGCGTCGACCCCCTGCCGGGCCTCTTGCGACCCGGCGTCTCCGGCGTACCTGTACGCCGTCAGGCCGCCGATGTAGGCGTCCGATCGGGTGAGGAGCACCAGGCTGATCGGAAGGATCGCACGGGGGGTCAGGCCGCGCCGGGTGAGAACCGTGTGGACCATTGCCCGGCCGACCCTGCCGTTGCCATCCGTGAACGGGTGGATCGTCTCGAACTGTGCATGTGCCATGGCCGCCTGGATCAGGGGCGCGTGCTCCGCCCGGTTGACGTACGACACGAAATCGTCCATCAACGGCCGGACGTATTCCGGTGGAGGCGGAACGAACTCCGCGTCCAGCGGTTGCCAATGCCCGCCCCCCACCCAGTTCTGCACCTCGCGGAGCCCGTGCTGCTTCTCCTCGGGGAGCAGCACCGCGTGCAGGGCGACGATGTCCTCGATGGAAACTGCGTCGACGGCGACGAGTTCGGTCACAGCCCGCCGAAGCGTCGAGACGTTGTTGGCGACCAGGGCCGCCGTCGCCGTGAATCCCTTGAACACCCCGCCGCTCTCGTGGGCCGCGAGTTCAGCGAGGGCCACCTGCTGGGGAAGGACGGTAGACCCCGCCTCGTCTGTCTCGCCGACTCGGAGCGCCCCATGCCGCGGGCCACGATGCCTCCAGGTATGCCGCCACGGCGGTTATCCTTTCACGCAGCTTCTAGCTATGAAAGGATAATCTGTATCCTTTCATCAAGGCTGCCTCAGCGAAAGGATACGGGGATCGTCGTCATCGACCGACCTGTCCGGCACGCTCGCTGGAGGGCCCGTGGCTCGGAAGGCGCCGGGAGATGATGGACTCGGCGTCCTCCAGCCACCGGGACTTCCCGTCCGCGAGAGCCGCGAATTGATCGCGGTGCTCTCGCAGGCCGCGTTCCTGCAGCTCGCGTTCCACCCCTGACCAGACCGCGACCAGGCTTGAGCGCTTCTTGCACCGTACGTCGGCACTGGCGGTGCGGATCTCGTCGCCGGTCGGAACGGGAGTCCGCCACCGGGGGTCACCCACCGCCTCGGCCGGATCGGAGTAGGAGAATCCCTGCTCGCGCATGCACGCGCTCCACTTCCGAAACGCGGAGAGCACATCCGGATGCTTCGCGGAGGTGTCGTAGGACTCCTGGTCGAGCCTTCTCAGCGCGCGGCTTTCTCCTTCGGCGGCTCCTTGGTTGACCCGGACGTAACCGTCCCTCATGCAACCGCTCTTGCCGTCCTCGCCGTAGGCGGCGACGTGCTCCTCCGAGGTGAGCCTGTCGTCGCGCGCCTGCCAGGCCTGCTCTTTCCGCAGTTCCCCCGGGTCATGCACGGGGTGGTAGCCGAATCGCTTCGCCGCCTCCTCCTCGATGACCCCGTACCTCCTGCGGTTGGGAGCGTCATCGACGCGGAAACGGGGCAACCTGGTCCAGGGCACGCCCTTGCCGCGCATGCAGGTCTCGACCAGCGTGTCCGCGGCATGGTCGAGCATGGCGGACTCATCAGCGCTCACCCTGTACGCGTCCAGCGGCAGGCGCAGCGCCCTGGCCTCGGGACCGGCGGGCAGAGCGGCCACCGCCTCACCCTCGCGGCTCTGGTCACCGCACCCGGCGAGGAACAGCGCACAACAGACAACCGTCACCGAACGCCAACGCATCCGTAGCTCCTTGATGGCGCCGGAGCGGGCCCGTTCGATGGGGAAGGAACGGGCCCGCTTTCACGCACTGGTCCACACGACCCTTAGCCGATCTCCAACGATTCGGCCGTGTTGTCGAACGACGGGTTGCCGGAGTTCTTCGTCAGGTCGGCGTCACTGGAGTACGGCTTCGCCCGATAAGACGTGCCCGTGTGAAACCGGTATTTATACAGGTAGACGTTTTTTCCGGTGTTGTTCCGCATGGAACTGGCACCGTTATAGACGGACCGGTAGGTACCGCCCCATCGGTTGTTCGCCAGGTTACTGTCGCTCTTGCTGAAACAGGCCCGGCCGCCCTTGTAGTTGTCATGCTCGTAAAGACAGATGGACCCCGCAGCCGACGACGACCGGGAATCGGCGTGCACCGCCGCCACCCCAGGAGCCCCCACCACGGCAACCACAGCCAGCAAAGAGCCGACCACAACCTTCTTCATGAACACCCTTTCCGTTCTGCGCGCACGCCGAAAGGCCAGCCGGGGCATCACCCAGGCTTTTCGTTCGGGAATCGCGGAAATTCCGCCGGCCCTGATCCCGATATGCCGACACGGAGGTCGCGCGGTCCAGACAGGTGTCATGACCAGCGCGTGACAAAGACCTTACCGATAGGCGCGAACCGCTACGGCAGAATGCGAGGCCAAAAATGCCTCGTTTTAGGACAGCCCGGTGTCCCAGCAGGCCGCTTCCGGCCCGGGGTCTCAGGCGTGCGTGTACGGCCAGGCCGCCGATGTGGGCCTCCAACCGGGTGAGCGGCACCAGATTGATCGGTGGGAGTCGCGGGAGCGGCGGCGCGGGGTGACAGCCGTGTGGTCCGTGGCCCGGTGAACGGGTGGACGTGTTCCTGGAGGAAGGACGAGCTCCGCGTCCAATGGCAAGCGCGGCGCGCCGGCCGAGACCGGTGGCGCGCCGCGCGGAGGGGCTACTCGGTGGAGAAGGCGGCGTCGAAGGCCGTGGCCGGCGGGGTGATGGAGTTGAGCGTGCGGATGTAGCTCAGCGCCTCCCGGGCCCCGTCCAGCCGGTCCATGCCGGCGTCCTCCCACTCGATCGAGATCGGGCCGTCGTACCCGATGGAGTTCAGTGCGCGGAAGCAGTCCTCCCACGGCACGTCGCCCCGGCCCGTGGAGACGAAGTCCCAGCCGCGCCGCATGTCGGCCCACGGCAGGTGCGAGGACATGCGGCCCTTGCGCCCGTCGCCGACGCGCATGCGGGTGTCCTTGCAGTCGACGTGGTAGATGCGGTCCTTGAAGTCGAGGATGAACGCCACCGGGTCGAGGTCCTGCCAGACCATGTGCGACGGGTCCCAGTTGAGCCCGAACGCCGGCCGGTGGCCGATGGCCTCCAGTGTGCGCTGGGTGGTGTAGTAGTCGTAGGCGATCTCGCTCGGGTGGATCTCGTGCGCGAAACGCACGCCGGCCTCGTCGAAGACGTCGAGGATCGGGTTCCAGCGGTCGGCGAAGTCCTGGTAGCCGGCCTCCACCATCGAGGTCGGCGTCGGCGGGAACATGGCGACGGTGTGCCAGATCGACGAGCCGGTGAAGCCGACCACCGTGTCGACGCCCAGCAGCGCGGCGGCCCGCGCGGTGTCCTTCATCTCCTCGGCGGCGGCCTGGCGCACCGACTCGGGGTCACCCTCACCCCAGATGCGGGCGGGCAGGATGGCCTTGTGACGCTCGTCGATGAGGTCGCAGACGGCCTGGCCGACGAGGTGGTTGGAGATGGTCCACACCTTGAGGCCGTGCTTGTCCAGCTGGGCGCGCTTCTGCTCGACGTACGACGGGTCGGCCACGGCCTGGGCGACGTCGAAGTGGTCACCGGAGCAGGCGATCTCCAGGCCGTCGTAGCCCCACTCCGCCGCCAGCCGGCACACCTCCTCGAACGGCAGGTCGGCCCACTGTCCGGTGAACAGCGTGACGGGTCGCATGTGTCAGTCCTCCACGTTCGTGTAGCGGCTGCCCTCAGCCGCGCTCTGCTCGACCGCGGCCAGCACCCGCTGCACCCGCAGCCCGTCGGCGAACGACGGCGTGGGATCGGCTCCGGTGGCGATCGCCTCCAGGAAGTCCTTGACCTCGTGGGTGAAGGTGTGCTCGTAGCCGAGCCCGTGCCCTGGCGGCCACCAGGCGCCCACGTAGGGATGGTCGGGCTCGGTGACGAGGATGCGCTCGAAACCGCCTCCGCCCGCGCTGAACCACAGCTCGTTCATGGCCTCGAAGTCGAATGCGAGGCTGCCGAGCGAGCCGTTGATCTCGATGCGCATGGCGTTCTTGCGTCCGGTGGCGAAGCGGGTCGCCTCGAACGAGGCCACCGCCCCGCCCGAGAGCCGGCCGATGAACAGCGCGGCGTCGTCGACGGTGACCTGGCCCGTGGCGGAGGTGCCGGTCGCGCCGAGCCCGGCCGACTCGGCCGCCAGCGGGCGCTCCTTGATGAACGTCTCCGTCAGCGCGGACACGCCCACCACGTTCTGTCCGGTGATGAACTGGGCGGCGTCTACGATGTGGGAGCCGATGTCGCCGAGCGCGCCGGCCCCCGCCTTGTCCTTCTGCAGCCGCCAGACCAGCGGGAACTCCGGGTCGACGATCCAGTCCTGCAGGTACTGCGCCCGCACGTGCCTGATCTCGCCGAGCCTGCCCTCCTCGACGTACCGGCGGGCGAGCGCGACCGCGGGCACCCGCCGGTAGTTGAAGGCCACCATGCTCTTTCCTGGGCTCTTGCCCGGCGCGGCCGCGGCGGCCCGCACCATGGCCTCGGCCTCGGTGACGGTGTTGGCCAGCGGCTTCTCGCAGAGAACGTGCTTGCCGGCCTCCAGCGCGGCCACGGCGATCTCGGCGTGCGAGTCGCCCGGCGTGCAGATGTCGACGATCTGCACGTCGTCGCGCCTGACCAGCTCTCTCCAGTCCGTCTCGACGGCGTCCCAGCCGAGCTGCGCGGCCGCCGCTTCGGTGCGCTCCTTCGACCTGCCCGCGAGCACCGCCATGCGCGGTGCCAGCGGGAGGTCGAAGAAGGCCCCCACGCTCCGCCAGGCCTGCGAGTGGACGCGGCCCATGAAGGCGTAGCCGACCATGCCCACGCCGATGGTGGTTCTGTCTGACATGCAACCCCCGATCAGGATTCGAAGCCGAGCGACAGGTACTTCTCGACGTTCTCCTTGGTGATGGTCTCGGACGCGAGTGTGATGGACTGCGGAACCTGGTTCTCCACCAGGTCACTCATGCCCTTACCTTGTGCTATCAGACGCGCGAGTTTGATCGCCGAGGAGGCCATCGTCGGGCTGTAGGTGACGGTGGCCTGCAACACCGAGGTGCCCGACTGGATCTCCTTCATCGCGTTCAGCGAGCCGGCCCCGCCGACCATGATGAACTCGTTCCTGTTGGCCTCCTTGATGGCGGCCAGCACGCCGACGCCCTGGTCGTCGTCGTGGTTCCACAGCGCGTCGATCTTCTTGTGCGCCTGCAGCAACGACGTGGCCACCTCGTTGCCGGTCTCCACCGTGAACTGCGCGTCCTGCTTGGCGGTGACGCTGAACCCGTACGTCTTGAGCGCGTCGGCGAAGCCCTTGGTGCGGTCCTGGGTCAGCGGCAGCGTGGCGATGCCCTGGATCTCGACGATCACCGGGTTCGACACGCCCTTGTCCTTGAGCTGCTTGCCGATGAAGTGCCCGGCCGCCACGCCCATGCCGTAGTTGTCGCCGCCGACCCACGTCCGGTAGGCCAGCTTGTCGGGGAAGACGCGGTCGAGGTTGACGACGGGGATGCCCGCCTCGGTGGCCTGCAGCGCGACCTGGTTGAGCTGCTGGCCGTCGTTCGGCAGGATCACCAGCACGTTCACCTTGGCCGCGATGAGCGACTCGACCGCGGAGATCTGCTGGTTGATGTCGTTCGTCGGCTCGACCGGCTTGAACTCGACGTCGGAATACTGCTTCGCGGTGGCCTCGGCGTTCTTGGCGATGGCCGCGATCCACCCGTGGTCGGCCGCCGGCGCCGAGAAGCCGATCACCACCTTCTGGCCCGGCTCGTCGTTGCCGCTGGCCGCGGGGGCGGGCACGGCGGCCGCGCTGGTCGGCGCCGCCTCGGGCTCGTTGCTGGTGCAGCCCGCCGCTAAGAGTACGGCTCCGCCGACGAGGAATCCCCTGCGCGCGACGTTCTCACTCATGGTGCTCTCTCCTTCAGGTTCCGCCGCTGGAGAAGGACGGCGGCGACGATGATCAGGCCCTTCGCGATCAGCTGGTCGCTGGTGTTGAGCCCGTTGAGAATGAACAGGTTCGTGATGAGCGTGAAGATCAGCAGGCCCAGGATCGAGCCCATGATCGTGCCCCGGCCCCCGGTGAGCAGCGTGCCGCCGATGATGACGGCGGCGATGGCGTCGAGTTCGTACAGGTCTCCGTGGGTGGACGAGCCCGTCGTCGTACGGGCCATGATGAGGATGGCGGCGATGCCGCAGCACATCCCCGACAGGGCGTAGAGCAGCATCGTGTGCCTGCGCACGTCGATCCCGGCGAGCCTGGCCGCCTCGGGGTTGCCTCCGACCGCGTACGTCCGCCGCCCGAACGTCGTGCGGTTGAGCACCACCCAGCCGAGCACCACGACCAGCGCGAAGATGTAGACCAGCAGCGGGATGCCCAGCACGCGGGTGGTCGACAACTCCACGAGGGCGGCGTTGTCGGCGTCGATGAGCTGGGTCTTGCGGTCGGACATGCGCTGGGCCAGGCCGCGGGCGGCGACGAGCATGGCGAGCGTGGCGATGAACGGCACGAGCCGCCCGTAGGCGATGAGCAGCCCGTTGACCAGTCCCGCCCCGGTGCCGACGAGGATCGCGCAGATCGCCATCACCACCGGCCCGTACGACTGCGTGGCCACCGTCGTCGCCCAGACCGACGCCAGAGCCATGACGGCGCCCACCGACAGGTCGATGCCGCCACCGATGATCACAAACGTGGCCCCGACCGTGATCACGCCGATCGTGGCGGCCAGGGACAGGATGCTGACCAGGTTGGAGGCGGTGGCGAAGTTGTCCGGCCGGGTGACCAGGCCGACGACGACCAGCAGCGCCAGCGCGCCGAGCAGGCCGAGATGCCGCATCTCGCCGAGGCCGCCCAGCGATCCCAGCCCGGGTATGCCTCCGCGCGACGGCCCGCCGCCTCCCGCGGCCGACGGCGCCTGCGCTTTCGTGGGCTCGCTCATCACGCCGCCCTCCCATTCATGATCATGTCGAGTACGCGGTGCTCGTCCAGCCCGGCGGCGTCGCCCTCGTGGATGATGCTCCCCTCGCGCAGCACCAGCACGCGGTCGGCCATGCCGAGCACCTCGGGCACCTCGCTGGAGACCAGCAGCACGCCGATGCCCTGCTCGGCCAGGTCGCGGATCACCGCGTACAGTTCGGCCCTGGCGCCCACGTCCACGCCTCTGGTGGGCTCGTCCAGCAGGAGGAGTTTGCGGCTGCCGAGCAGCCAGCGGGCGAGCACGGCCTTCTGCTGGTTGCCGCCCGACAGGGTCCTGATCGGGCGTTCTGGGTCGGGCGGCCGGATGTCCAGCATCTCCGCCAACCGCTTGGCCTCCTCCCGCTCGCGTTTACGGTCGAGCCAGCCGAACCGGGCGAATCCCGGCAGGCTGCCCAGCGTGATGTTCGCGGTGACGCTCTGGTCGAGGAGCAGCGCCTGGGCCTTGCGCTCCTCGGGCGCCAGGCCCATGCCGCGGCGCACCGTGCCGACGACGCTGCGGCGTACCGGCCGGCCGGCGAGCAGCACGCGGCCGGTGGCCGGGCGCGCGCCGTACACCGCTTCGAGGATCTCCGAACGCCCGGAGCCGACGAGGCCGGCCAGCCCGACGATCTCGCCCGCGCGCACGGAGAACGAGACGTCGGAGAAGACGCCCGGCGAGCTCAGCCCTTCGACCTCCAGCACCTCCTCGCCCGGCGACCTGCCCGCCTTGGCGGGGAAGACGTATTCGACGTTCCTGCCGGTCATGAGGGAGACGATCTGCGTGGTGGGGGTGTCGCGGGCGGACAGGCCGACGGCGACCGTGCGGCCGTCCTTCAGCACGGTGACCCGGTCGCCGATCTCGCGGATCTCCTCCAGGCGGTGCGAGATGTAGACCACGGCCACGCCCTGGGCGGTGAGCTCGCGGATGATGCGGAAGAGGTTGGCGACCTCGTCGTGGGCGAGCGCCGCCGACGGCTCGTCCATGATGATCAGGCGGGCGTCGTGGGAGAGCGCGCGGGCCATCGAGACGACCTGCTTGGCCGCCGGCGACAGCCGGCCGACCTCGGCCGACGGGCGGATCTCGCCGTGGCCGAGCCGTTCGAGCACCTCGCGGGCGGCGCGCCGGGCGGCCGGCCTGTTCACGAAGCCGAAGCGGGCGTGCTCGTGGCCGAGGAAGATGTTCTCGGCCACGCTGAGCCCGTCGACCAGGTCGAGCTCCTGGTAGATGGTGGCGAAGCCGAGCCTGATGGCGTCGATCGGGCTGCTCGGGCGGACCTCGGCGCCGTTGAACACGATCGTGCCCTCGTCGGGCTGGTGCACTCCGGCCAGCACCTTGATCAACGTGGACTTGCCGGCGCCGTTCTGGCCGAGCAGGCAGTGCACCTCGCCCGCCCGCACGTCCAGGTCGACGCCGTCCAGCGCGCGCACGCCGGGGAACTGCTTGACGATGCCCTTCATGACCAGCATCGGAGATCCCTTCCAGCGTTCTTGCCGGGCGTTCTGCTCAGGCGTTGACGATGCGGTTGATGTTGTCGGGGGACAGGTAGTGCTCGATGGCGAGCATCCCGGCGCCGAGCACGGCGGCGTTGATGCCCGTACGGCTGGGCGTGATCGACAGGTGGTGGGTGGCCAGCGGGAGGGATCTGCGGTAGACCGCCTCCCTGATCCCGGCGAGCAGGTGCTCGTGCACGCGCGACAGCGCCCCGCCGATGACGATGACCTCGGGGTTGAAGAAGTTGACCAGGCTGGCCAGCACCTCGCCGATGAGCCGGCCCGCCTCCCTGACCAGCCGCAGCGCCTGCGTGTTGCCTGCCTGCACCAGCGCGACGACGTCGGCCCCGGTCTCGGCGGGCAGGCCCAGCTCGGCCAGCCGCCTGGCGATCGCGGCGCCGCCGGCCACGGCCTCCAGGCAGGCGCTGTTGCCGCACCGGCAGCCGGCGTCCTCGTGGCCGCTGACCCTGATGTGGCCGATGTCGCCCGCCGAACCCTGCGCGCCCCTGTGCAGCCTGCCCTGGGCCACGATGCCGCAGCCGATGCCGGTGCCGACCTTGATGAACAGCAGGTGGCCGGCGTCGGCGAAGGAGGTGCGGTGCTCGCCGAGCGCCATCACGTTGACGTCGTTGTCGACCAGCACCTCCACCCCGTCGAAGTAGTCGGGAACGGGGTAGTCGTTCCAGCCGGGCATGATCGGCGGGTTGTTCGGCCGCCCGGTGGCGAACTCGACGGGTCCTGGAACTCCGATGCCGACGGCGCGCAGAGCGGACCTGGGCCGTCCCGCCGTGCCGAGCAGCCGGTCGAGCCGCTGGTCGACGTGGGCGAGCACCTTCTCGGGGCCGTCGCTGATCAGCATCGAGTCCTCGCACTCGGCGAGCACGTTGCCGGAGATGTCCATCAGTGCGACGCGGCAGTGGGTGGCGCCCAGGTCGACGCCGGCGAAGGCGTGGTCCTCGGTGTGCAGGCGCAGTTGCCGCGGCGGCCGCCCTCCGGTGGACTCGCCGCTCTCGGTCTCCTCCACCAGGCCGCGTTCGATCAGCGCGTCGACCCGCTGCGAGATCGTCGATCTGGCCAGGCCGGTGAGCCGCGCGAGATCGGAACGGGTCGTCGCCGATCCGGCGCTGATCAGCGTCAGCACGTCGCCGGCTGAGCCCGGCTGGGGGGTCATGTGGCGACAATAAGATCACTCATACGGCGAATCAAGAGTATGGATCGCCCAAACTCCCCCAACTTCCGCCGAAGATCGAACAAAGCCCAGCCAATTCCCGACATTCCCCCCATTGCTTGACATTTAGCCAGTCGTCTGATGACCCCGGAACGACGGAACCGGCCCGCGCCCCAGGCGAGGACCGGCTCGGGAGGCCGCCGCTTTACAACATGGCCTTCATCGAGTCACCCGCCGTGAGCACGTACGGCTGCTCGGCCATGATCGTCTCCCAGTTGCCGGCGATCGTCTCGGGCGTGAGGTCGTCGGTCTTCCAGCCGGGCCCCTCGGCCACGAACACCCGCGCCACCCGGCCGCCGCCGACGCTGAACACCTCGCCGCTGGCCTCGCACGAGTCGTGCACGAGATAAGCCACCAGCGCGCTCACCCGCTCGGGCGTGAACTTGGCCTCGAACTCGGCAGGCAGCAGCGCCTCGGTCATCCGGGTCCACGCGATGGGGGCGATGGCGTTGGCCTTGATGCCGTTGCGCGCGCCCTCGATGCCCAGGGTCTTGGTCAGGCCGACCAGGCCCATCTTCGCGGTCGAGTAGTTGGCCTGGCCGAAGTTGCCGAACAGGCCGGCCGGGCTGGAGGTGTTGACGATGCGGCCGTAGCCCGCCGCCTTCATCAGCGGGTAGGCGGCCTGGGTGACCAGGTAGGAGCCGCGTACGTGCACGGCGAGCACGCCGTCGAAGTCCTCGACCGTCATCTTGCCGAACGACTTGTCGCGCAGGATGCCCGCGTTGTTGACGACGATGTCGACCTTGCCGAACGCGTCGACGGCGGTGCTCACGATGGCCCTGGCGCCCTCGGGCGTGGCGACGTTGTCGGTGCTGGCGACGGCCTGGCCGCCGTTCTTCGTGATGAGCTCGGCCACCTCGGCGGCCGGCCCCGCTGAGGCGCCGGTGCCGTCGAGCGCGCCCCCGAGGTCGTTGACCACGACCTTGGCCCCGCGCTCGGCCAGCAGCAACGCGTGCGACCTGCCGAGGCCGTGCCCCGCCCCCGTGATGATCGCGACCCTGTCATCGAACCGAAGCATCGAACCTCCCAGGCAGGAGAACAACATTCTAGTACGAGTACGATAACCCGCCCTCAGTTCCAGCGCCCGCCCACGCCCGGGAGCCTCCGTCCCAGCGACCCCGGTCAGGCCGCGAACCGCTCCAGCGCCCCGGGTCAGGCCGGGAACCACAGGTCCTGCTCGCCCGCCACCCGGCGCACCCGTCCCCTGGCCTCCAGCCAGGCCAGGTGCGCGAGCGTCTCGTTGTTGGCCGCGCGCCGCATGAACGGCGGGATCGTCTCCCACGGCCGCGACCAGGTCAGCCGGGTGGCCAGGTCCCAGCATGCGGCGCCGTCGAGCGAGCCCACCACGCGCTCGATCTCGGCCAGCCGCTCGTCGTGGTGCGCCATCACGGTGTCGACCCGCTCGGCCAGCTCCAGGAAACGGTATTCGTGGGCGGGCAGCACCTCCTCGACGTCCAGCTTGCGCACGGCGGCCAGCGAGTCGAGGTAGTCGGCCAGCGGGTTGGGGCCCGACTGCGGGTGCACGGCCACGATCGGCGTGATCTTGGCCAGCACGTGGTCGCCGGAGAACAGCACCCTGCGCGCGGGCGAGACGAAGCACAGGTGCCCGGGCGAGTGGCCAGGCGTCCAGACGGCCCGCAGGTCCCAGCCCGGCAGCCCGAGCTCGTCGCCGTCCTCCACCAGCCGGTCGGGCTTGGCCATGGTGACCACGTGCCGGATCATCATCGAGGCCCCGGCCAGCTCGTCAAGCGTCAGCTCGGGCACCCCGCAGCGGCGTAGCAGCTCGCGCTCCCGTTCCACCAGGGAGTCGATGGCCGCGTCGTCGTAACGCTCGCGGACCAGCCGCGCGTCGGCCGGGTGCAGCGCGATCCACGCGCCCGACATCTCGCGGACGCGCCCGGCCAGCCCGTAGTGGTCAGGGTGGATGTGGGTGACCAGCACGCCCTTGACGTCGGTGATCGCGTAGCCGGCCACGGCCAGGCCGTCGACGAGCGCGTCGTACGCCTCGTCGGTGTTCCACCCGGCGTCGATGATCGCCACCCCGTCGGGTAGCTCCAGGACGTAGACCAGCACGTACCGCAGGGGATTGACCGGAATCGGCACCGGCACGGACCACAACCCCGGGCGCACCCGTTCGACCTCGGGGATCGCCCCGCCTGCCCACGCGTCCCGCTGTGCCACATTGGCAGGGGTCACCACGAATTTCGTCATGGACCCGATTGTGCCCGAACGGGGTTCGGCATCCGAATCATGTTCTACTAGGACCATGAAGCCGAGCCGCGAGCTTTCCGACACTGGCCGCTTCGTCCGGCAGCCCAACCGTTTCACGGACCGGCTCGGCCCGCCCGAGCCGGGACGGTACCGGCTCTACGCCTCCTACGCCTGCCCGTGGGCGCAGCGCGTGCTGATCGTACGGTCACTCCTCGGGCTGCAGGACCTGCTGGGCGTCACGATCGTCGACCCCGTCCGCGACGAGAAGGGCTGGCGCGTTCCCGGCGGCGACCCGGAATATCTGTCGGAGCTCTACCACGCGACGGACCCCGGCTACACGGGCCGTTACACCGTCCCCTGCGTCTGGGACACGAAGGACCAGCGCATCGTCACCAACGACTTCCCCCAGATCACCCTCGATCTGGAGACGTCATGGGGCACCTCGCCGAACCTCTACCCGGAGCGCCTGCGGCCGGACATCGCCATCATGAACGACCGCCTCTACCACGGCCTCAACAACGCGGTGTACGAGGCCGGCTTCGCCCGCGACCAGCAGGTGTACGAGGAGGCGGTCACCCGCGTCTTCACCACCCTCGACCTCCTGGAGGTACGCCTGGCCGAGTCGGAGTTCCTCTTCGACACGCTCACGGACAGTGACGTGCGCCTCTACACGACCCTCGCCAGGTTCGACCCCGTCTACCACGCGCACTTCAAGTGCTCCATCAGGCGGCTGACCGACTACCCGGCGCTGTGGGCGTACGCACGCAGGCTGTACGCTCTCCCGGCCTTCCGCGAAACCACCGACTTCGACCAGATCAAGCGTCATTACTACATCACCCAGACCGACATCAACCCGAGCCGGATCGTGCCGGTAGGGCCCGAGCTGGACTGGAGCCTGTAGGCGCGGGCATCCGGACGAACAACAGCGCCGAGGCCAGCGTCACCACGGCCACCACACCCCAGGCGGCGGCGAGGCCGGCCTGGGCGGCCAGGCCGGCGAGCGTGAGGTTGGCCAGGGTCCCGCCGGACTGCAGGGCGATCGAGCTCGTCGAGGTGACCGTGGTCCGCTCGGAGGCGGTGACGGCCTTGTGGGTCAGCTCCAGGCAGAGCACGCCCGTCAGCGAGAGGCCGACGAACAGCACGACGTAGGCCAGCCCCGCGCTCAGCATTCCCGGCAGGCCGTCCAGGCCCGCCGTCGCGGCCAGCGCGCCCACGGAGAGCGCGGCCGGCACCGTCCCCGCGACCGCTCCCCTGGCCGAGCCACCGGCCAGCCGGGCCACGCGGGGCGCGAGCGCGTTGCCCACCGTGCCGCCCGCGAAGCCGAGCGCCGCGACCACGGCGTAGGCCAGGCTGCCTTCTTCCGCCGTGCCCGCCAGCTCGGCCAGCCGTCCGGGGGTGAGCAGCTCGATGGTCATCAGCACCACGCCCGTCGCCACCGCGACCATCATGAGCCTGCGCAGCAGCGCGTGGCCCGCCGCCAGCCGGATGCCGCCCGCCACCGTCACGGGCACCTCGCGCAGGACGCTCGACAGCGTGCGGCGCCGGTGGGCCGGCTCGGGCAGCGCGAGCATGACCACGAGCAGCAGCGCCGCCGCCGCGACCGCGCCCAGCAGCGACGGCGCGGCCAGGGGGAGGACCAGCGTGGGCGGCACGACGAGCGGCAGGCCGCCGCCCGCCAGGACGCCGACGCACAGGGCCACGGACTCCATCGCGCCGCCTCTGGCCAGGCCGGGCTTGAGGTCGGCGTCGTGGCCCTCGACGCCGTGCAGCGTGTCGACGTACCAGGAGGTCGCGGGGCCGCTGGACAGGGCTCTGGCCACGCCTTTCAGCACGCCGGCCGCCAGGAACATCCCGAGCGTCGTGGACACGCTCATCAGCCCCAGGCCCGCGACGGTGAACGCGGCCGAGGCCGCCAGCACCACGCGCCGCCCCAGGACGTCGGCCAGCCCGCCGGTGGGCAGTTCCAGGCTCACGGTCACGATGGAGAACACCGTCGTCACCAGCCCGATCTGCGCCAGGCCGAGACCGCGCTCGGTCATCAGCAGCACCTGGGCGGCCATCGCGAGCCCGACCGGCAGCCAGGTCAGGAAGCTGACGAGCATGTAGCGGTGTAACGCCGATCGCGCGGTCATCGGTCGTCCCGCCGCTCCTCACGGTTGCGCGGGATCGCGCCGAACCAGACGGTGACCTGCCTGGCGGCCGGTTCGGCGGCGTAGCGGGTGGAGAGCTCGCCCATCAGCTCCTCGATCCTCTTCTTCAACTCCTGGATCGCCGCGGGCGGCAGCGTGAGGAGGTGGTCGCTCATCCCGGCGGCCTCCACCCAGTCGTCGGGCCAGTCGCCGGGGTCGAACGCCTCCATCAGCCGCCCGACCATCTCGGCCTGCCGCAGGTGCACGACCTTGACCGCCTCGCGGCCCTCCTCGGTGCCGGAGAGCTCGACGGCGTCCCACGAGGTGTAGCGGTGGCGGGCCCGCCATCGGCGCTCGCGCCCGTCGCGCCGGTCGGGGTCCTCCTCGATGAAGCCGTACTTGAACAGCTCGCGCAGGTGGTAGCTGGTCGAGCCGGAGCTCTCGTCGACCTTGCGGCCAAGCTCGCTCGCGGTGGCCGGCCCGTCGCTGCGCAGCAGGCCGAGCAGGCGCACCCGCAGCGGGTGGGCGACGACCTTGAGCACCTGCGCGTCACTGATCTGGTACTGCTCCTCCATACCCCCACCGTAGACCGCAAAGACAATTTTGCAAAGTGTGCTTGGCGATTTCCCCGGCTCATAAACTGTGGGGATGCTTGACGACATCCAGGTGGACGACGCGGTCTTCGCGCTGCGCCCCGACTTCGCGGTCCTCGTCATGACCGCCCGCGACCTGCGCAACGGGCCCACCGACGAGCGCTCACGCGCCTGGCTCGCCGAGGCCTCGGCCGTTTCCGTCCAGACCGACAAGATCGACGCCTGGAAGGACGCCTACCGCGCGTTCGGGGCCAAGCCGCAGCGCACCAGGCCCTCGGTCGACGCGCTCACCCGCCGGATGCCGCTACCGGAGATCAACCAGGCCGTCGACGCCTACAACTCGATCAGCGTGAAGCACGCGCTGCCCATCGGCGGGGAAGACCTCGACCGCTATTCCGGCCCGGCGCGGCTGGTCAGGGCGGTTGGTGACGAGCCGTCCGAGGAGGCGCTCGGCACGCCCGACCCCGGCGAGGTGATCTGGCGCGACGACCTCGGAGTGACCTGCCGCAGGTGGAACTGGCGCCAGGTGGTGCGCACCCGGCTCACCGAGGAGACCACCAACGCGATCTTCCTGCTCGAGCGCCTGGAGCCGATCTCGCTGGAGGAGCTCAAGCAGGCGGGCGAGGAGCTCGCCGACCTACTGTCCGAGTTGTCCCCTCAGGTGCGAATCGCCAGCAGATTGGTGTCTGGAGGGAAGTAAACCTCCGGACAGGGTGTTGATACCAAATAGTGATAATCGCGCAACCCCCCGGGTTGACTAGGGGGTCGTGACCTCATCGCGCCGTCCTGAGAGGATCGTGCGTGGCGGCACGCCCACCTAGGCGCGCGCTGCCAGTCCGGGCGAGTAGCCTTGGAAAGGTTCTCTAACATCAACGCCGATCTGCGGAAGAGGGCGATTTCCGCCGTGTCGTCTGAGTCGTCGCGGACAAACCCGCTGGCAAGCTTTGGTCAGAACGAGTGGCTTGTCGACGAGCTGTACCAGAAATACCTCCAAGACCCCGAGTCGGTCGACAAGGCTTGGTGGAATTTCTTCGCTGACTACAACCCTGACTACGGACCGGGCCGGTCCCCGGCCAAGGAGGCGGGGAACGGCACTGTGACCGCCCCCGCGCCTCCCAAGGCGGCGCCCAAGGCGCCACCTGCGGCCGAGAAGCCGAAGCAACCGGCCACCCCGGTGCCCAAGGGCGCCGAGGAGGTGAAGTTGCGCGGGGCCGCGGCCCGCACGGCCGCCAACATGGAGCAGTCGCTGTCGGTGCCGACCGCGACCAGCGTGCGCGCCATCCCGGCCAAGCTGCTGGTCGACAACCGCATTGTGATCAACAATCACCTCAAGCGGGGCCGCGGCGGCAAGGTGTCCTTCACCCACCTGATCGGCTTCGCGATCGTCAAGGCGCTGCGCGCCATGCCGGAGATGAACTACTCCTACACGGAGATCGACGGCAAGCCCACGCTCGTCAAGCCCGAGCACGTGGGCTTCGGCCTGGCGATCGACGTGCAGAAGAGCAACGGCGAGCGCCAGCTCCTCGTGCCCTCGATCAAGGGCGCGGAGGAGATGGACTTCCGGCAGTTCTGGATGGCCTACGAAGAGGTCGTCCGCAAGGCGCGGGGCGGCAAGCTCGGCGTCGACGACTTCGCCGGCACCACGATCTCGCTGACCAACCCCGGCACCATCGGCACCGTGCACTCCGTGCCGCGCCTGATGCCCGGCCAGGGCACGATCATCGGCGTCGGCGCGATGGAATACCCCGCCGAATACCAGGGCGCCTCGCCCGACACGCTCTCGCGCCTGGCCGTCTCCAAGGTCATGACGCTGACCAGCACCTACGACCACCGGATCATCCAGGGCGCCCAGTCGGGCGACTTCCTGCGCCAGATCCACCGGCTGCTGCTGGGCGAGGACGGCTTCTACGACGAGGTCTTCGAGTCGCTGCGGATCCCGTACGAACCGGTCCGCTGGGTCCAGGACGTGTCGACGTCGCACGACGACGACGTGTCCAAGTCGGCGCGGGTGCTCGAGCTGATCCACGCCTACCGCGTGCGCGGCCACCTGATGGCCGAGACCGACCCGCTGGAATACAAGCAGCGCAAGCACCCCGACCTCGACATCCAGTCGCACGGCCTGACGCTGTGGGACCTCGAGCGGGAGTTCGCCACCGGCGGGTTCGGCGGCCGGCCGCTGATGAAGCTGCGCGAGATCCTGGGCGTGCTGCGCGACTCCTACTGCCGCACGGTCGGCATCGAGTACATGCACATCCAGAACCCCGAGGAGCGGGCCTGGATCCAGGAGCGGGTGGAGAAGCCGCACAAGTCGCCCGAGCGCGACGAGCAGCTCAACATCCTGTCGCGGCTCAACACCGCCGAGGCGTTCGAGACGTTCCTGCAGACGAAGTTCGTCGGCCAGAAGCGCTTCTCGCTGGAGGGCGGCGAGTCCCTGATCCCGCTGCTCGACTCGGTGATCAGCGACGCCGCCGACGAAGACCTCGACGAGGTCGTCATCGGCATGGCCCACCGCGGCCGGCTCAACGTGCTGGCCAACATCGTCGGCAAGTCCTACGCGCAGATCTTCGGCGAGTTCGAGGGCAACATCGACCCGCGCACCGCGCACGGCTCCGGCGACGTGAAATACCACCTGGGCGCGACGGGCGAGTTCACCGCGCCGAGTGGCAAGATGATCACCGCGTCGGTGGTCGCCAACCCCTCCCACCTGGAGGCGGTCGACCCGGTCCTGGAGGGCGTCGTCCGCGCCAAGCAGGACCTTCTGGAGCGCGGCGAGGAGGGCTTCACCGTCCTGCCCGTCCTCGTCCACGGCGACGCGGCCTTCGCCGGCCAGGGTGTCGTGGCCGAGACGCTCAACCTGTCGCAACTGCGCGGCTACCGCACCGGCGGCACCGTGCACGTCGTGGTCAACAACCAGGTGGGCTTCACCACCTCGCCCGCCTCGTCCCGCTCGTCGGTCTACGCGACCGACGTGGCGCGGATGATCCAGGCGCCGATCTTCCACGTCAACGGCGACGACCCCGAGGCCGTGGTGCGCGTGGGCGAGCTGGCCTACGAATACCGCCAGGCGTTCCGCAAGGACGTCGTCATCGACCTCATCTGCTACCGCCGCCGCGGCCACAACGAGGGCGACAACCCGGCCTTCACCCAGCCGCTGATGTACGACCTGATCGACGCCAAGCGCTCGACCCGCAAGCTCTACACCGAGGCGCTGATCGGCCGGGGCGACATCACGGTCGAGGAGGCCGAGCAGGCGCTGCGCGACTACCAGGCCAAGCTGGAGCAGGCGTTCACCGAGACCCGCGAGGCGGCCAAGAAGCCGCTGGAGGCGGGCGCCATGCGGGTGCCGCCGACCGAGGTGGTCAAGTGGTCGCACGACGACACGCCGACGGCGATCAGCGACGAGACGCTCAAGCGCATCGTCGACACCCAGCTGAGCCTGCCCGAGGGCTTCACGCCGCACCCGCGCCTGGCGCCGGTGTTGCAGCGTCGCGGCCAGATGGTCGAGCAGGACGCCATCGACTGGGCGATGGGCGAGACGCTGGCGTACGGCTCGCTGCTGATCGACGGCCACCCGGTGCGCCTGGTCGGCCAGGACTCCCGGCGCGGCACGTTCACCCAGCGCCACGCCGTCCTGGTGGACCGGATGACCGGTGCCGACCACACGCCGCTCAAGACGTTCAACCACGGCACGACGAAGTTCTACGTCTACGACTCGCTGCTCAGCGAGTTCGCGGCGCTCGGCTTCGAATACGGCTACAGCGTCGTGCGGCCCGACGCGCTGGTCGCCTGGGAGGCGCAGTTCGGCGACTTCGTCAACGGCGCCCAGACGATCATCGACGAGTTCATCTCGTCGGGCGAGCAGAAGTGGGGCCAGAGGTCCTCGGTCGTGCTGCTGCTGCCGCACGGCTACGAGGGCCAGGGCCCCGACCACTCCTCGGCCCGCATCGAGCGGTTCCTGCAGGTCTGCGCGCTCGACAACATGACGGTCGCGCAGCCGACCACGCCGGCCAACTACTTCCACCTGCTGCGCTGGCAGGTGGAGTCCAAGCGGCACAAGCCGATGGTGGTCTTCACGCCCAAGGTGCTGCTGCGGCTCAAGGCGGCCACGTCGAAGGCGTCCGACTTCACCTCGGGCACCTTCCAGCCGGTGCTCGGCGACACGACGGCCGACCCGGGCAAGGTCACCAAGGTCGTGCTCTGCTCCGGCAAGCTCTACTACGACCTGGCCGCGCAGCGCGACAAGAAGGGCCGTGACGACGTCGCCATCGTCCGGCTGGAGCGCCTCTACCCGTTCCCTGCCGACGAGCTGGCCGCCGAGCTGGCGCGTTACAGCGATCAGGCGGAGCTGGTCTGGGCCCAGGACGAGCCGGTCAACATGGGGCCGTGGCCCTACCTGACGCTCAAGCTGGCCGAGGACCCGCAGGTCCTGGGCGGGCGGCGGCTGCAGCGGGTGTCGCGCACCCCCAACAGTTCGCCGGCCACGGGCTCGCACAACACGCACGACCATGAGCTCGAGGCCATTGTCGAGCAGCTCTTCGGCTGAAGCAGGTCCGCACGGTGAGCCCCCGGCCCGTCCGGGGGCTCACTGGCGTTCTGACAGGTTGAGCCGGGCGATTCGCCCGATGGAAGGAATGGACGACGATGTACTTCACCGATCGGGGGATCGAGGAACTGGTCGAGCGCCGGGGCGAGGAGGAGGTCAGCCTCCTGTGGCTCGGCGAGCGGCTACGCGAGTTCGTCGACCTCAATCCCGAGTTCGAGACGCCCGTCGAGCGGCTGGCCACGTGGCTGGCGCGGCTGGACGACGAGGACGACGAATGACCCGTTCCTGACGCCCACAAACGCGATACATCTTGAGATCTCGCCAGACGCGACATATCGTGTCCATAGGAGACGTGTCGCCAAGAAGGGCAGGGATCATGCAACAGTGGGCGATCGAGGCACCCGAGCAGCTCACGTTCGACCAGGTGGAGACGCTGGACGTACGCATCGTGGCCGGCCGGCTGGCCGTGCTCGCCAGCGAGGGCCCACCCACGCTGGAGGTGGCCGAGGTCGACTCGGCGGCGCCGCTCATCGTGACCTACGACGAGCACACCCGGTCACTCACCGTCGCCTACAAGGACCTGACGTGGGACGGCATGCTCGGCTGGCTGCGCCGCGACCGCCGCAGGACGGTGTTGTCGATCACCGTGCCGAAGACGTGCAGGGTCAACGCCGGCGTGGTCACCGCACCGGCCGTGGTGGCCGGGTTCGAGACGAGGACCCACGTCAAGAGCGTGTCGGGCGAGATCGTGCTCGACGCCGTGAGCGGCGACGTGCTGGCCAACACCGTGTCGGGCCCTGTCGAGAGCCGTGCGATGTCCGGCGACCTGGCGTTCAAGAGCGTCTCCGGCGACCTGACGGTGGCCGACGGCTCTCCGCGCAGGCTGAAGGCCACCACGATCTCCGGCCGGTTCACGGCCGACCTGGCGCTGCGTCCCACGGGTCACGTGACGCTCAACAGCGTCTCCGGTGACATCCTGGTCAGGCTGCCGGAGAACGTCGAGGCGGACGTCAGCCTCAGATCCACCTCGGGCAGGCTCGTCAGCACGTTCGATGAACTGTCCAACACGGGAGGCCCCGGCTCCAAGGCGCTGTCGGGGCGGCTGGGTGGCGGCATGGCCTCGCTTTCGGCGATCACGGTCTCCGGTGAGGTCACGCTGCTCAAGGGGGAGAAGGAATGAGCCCTGTCTTCGGTCACGGCCGGCTCCGGCTGTACCTGCTCAAGCTGCTGGACGAGAGCCCACGCCACGGCTACGAGGTCATCAGGCTGCTCCAGGACCGGTTCCTCGGCGTCTACTCGCCCTCGCCCGGAACGATCTACCCCCGCCTGGCCCGCCTGGAGGAGGAGGGCCTGGTGACCCACGAGGTGGTCGAGGGCAAGAAGGTCTTCTCGATCACCGACCGGGGTCGTGAGGAGCTGAACGACCGGCTCGACGAGCTCGACGACCTGGAGGAGGAGATCTCCGCTTCCGTGCGCGACATCGCCCGCGAGGTCAAGGAGGACGTCCGCGACACCGTCAAGTCGCTGCGCGACGAGCTGACCCGGATGGCCAAGGACGTGCGGACCAGCGGCCACGACGACGCCAGAGACCTGCTCGACAAGCAGAGGGAGGGCCTCAAGCGGCTCAAGGAGCAGCAGAAACGCCAGTGGATGGAGCACGCCGACCACTGGCAGGGCGAAGGCGAGCGGCTCAGCAAGGAATGGCGCAGGATCTGGTCGGAGGTCTGGGCCACGCTCGGGGGTGCGCCGGCCAACCGGGCCGACCTCGACGCCGAGCTGGGCGAGCTGCTGGCCGACTTCGTCGCCCAGACGCGCGAGGAGGCGTCGGGCACGCGCCTGACGCCGGAGAAGGTGGCGGCACTGCGCGTGACGCTCGACGACGCCGCCCGCAACGTCCGCGACATCCTCGAACGCTGACACGTCCCGCGCCGGACGGGCTCGCGGGCGTCAGGCCGGACGCAGGAGACGCTCGACACGACGTGCCCTCCGTGCGGCGCGGCGGGCACGGTAGGCGATGGGCATGTAGCGCAGGCGTTCGGGCAGGCGCGGTGTGAGCGTCGCCACCGCGTGCCCGACCTGCCGCAGCCGCCGCTCGTCCCGGGCCGCCCATCGCAGCCCCAGCTTCCCGCGTACGGACGGCGGCAGCGTGCCGACGGTCACGAAGTGGTTGAACTCCCCCGACCCCACCCCGACCGGCGCCCACAGCCCGCGCAGCGGCCGGGGCAGAGCGGGCGGCGCCGGGGTGTCGCGCATGACGGCCAGCACCTCCAGCGCGGTCGGATGCGGCTCGAGCCGGTCGGCCACCATGTCGTCGAAGTACCGCCGGTACGCCGCCAGATCGCCCGGCATCTCCCGCTCGGGCACCCGCAGGAGTGCGCCGAGCTGCCGTGACTCGGCGTAGAACCGCTCCTCCTGCTCATGGGTGAACGGGGTGCCGAACCACCGGTTGAGCGCGATGAAGCGTTCGAACAGGGAGAGGTGCACCCAGGCCCACGCCTCGCCGTTCAGCGCGTGGTAGTGCCTGCCGTGCTCGTCCACGCCGCTGATGTCCCGGTGCAGCCTTCTGAGCCGCTCGCCCTCCGCCGGGCCGCCGGGGCCGCCGTACACCCAGGTCTGGACGGAAGTGAGCGTGCGGGTGAGCCGCCCCCACGGGTCGGACTTGTACGTGGAGTGCTCGGCGACGGCCGCGCCCACGGCCGGGTGCATGGTCTGGAGGACCAGCGCGCTGCCGGCCACGAGCAGGTTGCGATATTCGCCGGCCGTGTCCCAGTGCAGCGAACCTGGGCCGAAGGGTTCGACGTCCATGCTGACGGCCTCCCGGGTGATACGGCTCTCTCTGCTTGTATCACCCAGGAGCACCAGAAGTAACCATTTACTTATTCATCCGGAAAAGACGATCTTCCCGAAGATCTCTCCCGCCGCCATGGCCGCGAACCCGTCCCGCGCCTCGGCCAGCGGCACCGTACGGTCGACGACCGGGCGCACGCCGGTCTGCTCCAGGAACACCGCCAGCCGCTGCAGCTGGTCGCGCGTCCCCATCGTCGAGCCGACCACGGACAGCTGCAGGAAGAACACCCGGTTGAGATCGGCGGGCGGGACCGCGCCGCTGGTGGCTCCGGACACGACGATGCGGCCGCCAGGCTTGAGCGACTTGAGCGAGTGGTCCCAGGTCGCCTGCCCGACGGTCTCCATGACGGCGTCGACCCGCTCGGGCAGCCGCGCTCCCGTCTCGAAGACCTGGTCGGCGCCGAGCTCGCGGGCACGCTCGCGCTTGGCCTCCGTACGGCTGGTCGCCCAGACGCGGTAGCCGCCCGCCCGGCCGAGCGCGATCAGCGCGGTGGCGACGCCGCCGCCCGCGCCCTGCACCAGCACGGTGGCCCCGGGCTGGAGCCCGGCCTTGTCGAACAACATGCGGTACGCGGTCAGCCAGGCCGTCGGCAGGCAGGCGGCGTGCTCGAAGCTGAGCGCGGCCGGCTTGGGCACGAGGTTGCGGCGCGGCACGGCGACCCGCTCGGCGAACGTGCCGTCGTACGTCTCCGACAGCAGGCTGCGCCTGGGGTCCAGCGTCTCGTCGGGGCCCGAGCCGATCACCGCGTGCACGATGACCTCGTTGCCGTCGTCGTCCACGCCGGCGGCGTCGCAGCCCAGCACGATCGGCAACCGGTCCTGCCGGATGCCGACGCCCTTGAGCGTCCACAGGTCGTGGTGGTTGAGCGCGGCGGCGCGCACGGAGACGGTCGTCCAGCCGTCCGGCGTCTTGGGCTCGGGGTGCTCTCCGAGCGTCAGCCCGGCGAGCGGATTGTCGGGATCGGTCTGTGTGGCGGTTACGGCGAACATGGCCGCACCCTACTAACAAGATTTCGCTCGACGGCCCGCCACCCTGCCGCCGCGCGTCGCACGTCCTACTCGAACGCGATCCGGATGCCCTTGATGGCCTGGTCGCGGAATGTGGAAGGGCCGGTGACGGTGACCTGCACCCCGCCGCGGCACGCCGAGTCGACGGGCCGCCCGCGCCCGTCGATGACGTCGGGGATCGCGGTGGTGCTCCTGCAGCCGGGCGCCGGCGCCAGCACCACCATCGTCCCCGCCCCGCCGCCGAACCACAGTTGCGGCCCCACCGGCTCTCCCCGCACGGTGTCTCCCGGTTCGGCGAGCCGCACGCCGTCTGCCGAGCGGCCGGCCGACAACACCAGGTAGCCGCCCTTCGTCACCTTGCCGCGGAGTCCTTCGGCGAGCGCCGTGCGCTGCTCGAACGACAGCCCTCTCCCCCGGTCGTACATCGCCAGCCGCCACGGCCCGAACGCGAACATCAGCACCTGCCCGTAGCCGCCGCTGCCCGCCTGGCGCGGCCAGAGCGTGACGTTGGGGGCGTAGTTCCTGATCGGCTCGCCGCCCTGGGTGATCTGCGTCTCGCCGCCGTACGGGGCGACGAACTGGCGGTAGTTTCCCTCCACCCAGGCGCCCTGGAACGGTCGCACGCCCATCTCGGCGAGGCCGAGGTCGGCCGGATAGCGCACCTCGGCGCGCGCCCCGTGCGGGAACACCACGTCGATGACCTCGTCGCCGCCCTTCTCCGTCGCCTGGGCGTGCAGGACGTTGGGCGGGTTGTCGATCGTCCGTAAGGACCTGATGGGCTCGGGGACCGGCTGCGGCAGCACGGCCTCACCTTCGGGACCGCGCTCGGGCTCCCGGCTGACGAGCAGGCTGACAGCAGGGACCAGCAGGAGCGCCAGCACCACCGCCAGCCCGATCCAGCGGCGACGTCCGCGCTCGCCGCCTGACTCGATGACGTCGAACCGGTCAGCCACGACGTTCCTCGCCGAGTAGCCTGGCTTACGCCCTTTCCTCCAGTTCAGTTGAGGGGGGACCGCCAGCGCAAGCCCTCGAACCTGGCGAAATCCTTGTCGCAGGTCACGAATTCACAACCGTGCTCGATGGCGAGCGCCGCGAGGTAGGCGTCGGGGACCAGCTTGCCCGACGCCCCTGCCTCCCGGCACAGCCTGACGAAGATCTCCCAGTGCCGGGGACCGGCATGGACCACGACCGCATGCGGCTGGTGACGCACGATGTCGGCGAACTTTCGCGCGTCTTCGAACGAGGTGGCGCCCGGGACGCGCTTGTTGGTCACCACACGGATGAAGCCGTTGAGCGCGAAGTCGCTGACGGCGTAGGCCTCGTCGCCGTGCAGGATGTCCGCGAGCATGGCATGGCACTGCTCGTGGTGCTCTGCGTCACGCCGCTGCGCGTTGAAGAAGACATTGGTGTCAAGCATCCGCACGGTCGGCCCCCAGTGCACGCTCGATGTCCTCCTGCTCCAGGATCTCCTTGATCTCGGCCCAGGTCAGCTTCGGACCGGATGCCGCCCCGGAGACCGGGAGGGTGATCCGGGGGCGCTCCGCCACTTCCGTGGAGCGGTTGATGAGTTGCCGCAAGGCGTCCTCCATCACTGAGTTGAGACTGCGTCCGTTTCTCGCCGCGTATGCCTTCGCCTCGTTGAGGAGCGTCTCGTCGATGCGCACCGTGGTCCTCCGCATGACTCCAGCGTGGGCGAGTGACATAAAAATGTCAACAGCAGATGGTAGTCGAGCGGTCACAGTCTTTGCATCCACTTCAGAGGATCACCAGGTCGCCACGTTCACCTCACCGTCGTGGGCCACCCGCACCACCTGCCCGACCAGCTCGCGCGACTCGGCGTCGGCCAGCAGCTCGTCCCGCGCCACGACCGCGTACGCCCGCCCGCCGGAGGGCACGTCCACCACGAGCACCCCCCGTTCGGGCGCGCCGTCCCGCCCGTGCGCCACCGTGTACCCGGCGACGACCGCCTCCCCCGAGAAGGCCGGCACGATCGGCGCCTCCTCGGCCACGAACACGGGCGCGGCCGCATCGAGCAGCCCGCCCGGCAGCCCGCCGGGCTCGGTGGACCAGACGGCGTAGGCGTGCTTGGTCAGGTGCATCCCCACCCCGGTCACCAGCCCGTGCCCGGGCTGCGCGCGCAGCAGCCCCGCCATCGTGGCCGTCGAGTGCAGCACGTAGCCGCTGGCCGGCCCGCCCGCGTACGGCAGCCCGCCGGTCACCGTGAGCCCGCGCCGGTCCAGCGGGTCGAGCCCGACGGCGTCACACGCCTGCCGCAGCGCGATCGCGAAGCAGCTGTAGAGGTCGAGGGCGTGCACGTCGTCCGGCCCGAGCCCCGCGCGCTTGAAGGCGGCCTCCGCGGCCCTGCCGATGGCCTCCGAGCGACCGAGCGCGGGCCGCGCCGCCACCTCCCAGGTGTCCTCCGCGTACGCCCACCCACGCAGGTACACGCGCCGGCCGGCGGGCACCCCGAGCCGGTCGGCCAGCCGCGAGCTGGCCAGGACGACGGCGGCCGCCTGGTCCACCTCCATGACGGCGACCGTGTTCCTGGTGTAGGGCCAGCCGACGAAGCGGTTGCCGTGCACCAGCTCGCCGGGGGTGCGCGCGGTCCTGCGCCAGGCGTACGGATTGGCGGCGGCCACCTCGGTCATCGGCGCCATCATGCGCCCTCGCTCGCGCATCTCCTCCTCGATCGTGAGGCCGAGCGCCGCCCGCCGCGCCGTCTCCATGATCGCGTACGTGTGCACCGGCATGAACAGCCCGTGGGCCAGCGCCGCCGGATGCGGCGGCCGCTCCCATCCGTACGGGGGTTTGGGCACGGCCGGATGGCTCCAGGGCACGCTCTCGCCCGCCTGCCGGTACGCCCGGCGCGTCGCCAGCGCCTCAGCCCCGGCGACCAGCGCCGAGTCGATCTCCCCTGCCGCGATCCTCGCGGCGGCCTCGCCGATGAGCAGGTGCGGAGCCGTACCGCTGACCTTGGAGTAGGCGCGGTGGCGCGGCACGGCGCCGAGGCGCTCGGCGAGGCGGCCCACCGGGGAGTCGTACTGCCAGGAGTCGGTGTGGACGAGCTGGATCGAGTCGAGCCGCCCGGCGGTGAGGCGGGCGTCGGCGGTGGCCGCGCGCGCCACCTCCTCCCACAGGTCGAGCGGCTCCGGGCCGGGCTGCTCGCGAACGGTGCGTTGTGCGATGCCAATGAGGCAGGGCGTGCGAGGATCCATGAAACCATCTAACCAGAATAATATTCGGTTGATAAGCAGTGGTGTCTGATAAAGCGAGTTACCACTGTTGCCGGAGAAGAAATACCGGCACCCTCCACCTGCGGAAATGCCGATCAGGAATACATGCGATCTCGCTATTTCTATAACGGAACGGAACCGGGCCATGCTTTTTCCCGTCGTTTTCTGGCCGCCGGTCCGGCCATTCATTAACGTTCCGAACGTTTTCCTGGCCCACCCGGGGCGCAGCACCCCGCTCTGGGCCGCCGAAAGCCGAAAGGAGCTCCATGAATTCCCGAGCAAGGCGCGTCGCGATCCCGCTGGCCGGCCTGGTGGCCGTCGGACTGGCCGCGGGAACGGTCAGCGGCGCCGCGGCCGGCGCGACGGCACCCTCAGACGTCGTGTCCAAGAACGCGGCCACCCCCGCCGAGCAGGCGATCCAGTTCTGGACGCCGGACCGCGTGAAGCGGGCGACCGACCACGACGACACCATCGACCTGACCACCAAGGGCATCAGGGGCGGCAACAGCACCCCCGACGGCCCCGCCGGATCCGTTCCGCCGATCGGCGGGGAGAAGAAGACGAAGACCAAGAAGAGCAAGCAGGTCAACCTGCCGAACACCGTCGGACGCGTGTTCTTCACGCTGCCCAAGGCCGACCCGCGCAACCCGAAGAACTGGCGTTACTGCTCGGCCAGTTCGGTGCAGGGCAAGTACCGCAACCTCGTGGCGACCTCCGCCCACTGCGTGTACGACACGAAGAAGAACACCTTCTACGACAACTGGGTCTTCATTCCGTCGTACTGGGACGGCAAGAGCGTCTGGGACGGCAAAGCGCCCTACGGCATCTACGCCGCCAAGACGTTCAACGCGCACGACGATTTCCTGGTGAAGGAGGACTTCGACTACGACTACGCGTTCGTCAACGTCTACAACGGCATCAAGGTCGACTGGGCGAAGGACAGGGGCCGCTGGAGGTGGTCGGTCAAGAACGTCGGCCGCCTCGGCGACAACGTCGGCGGGCAGGGCTTCACCTGGAACCGGAGCACGAAGGCGACCGTGTTCTCCTTCGGCTACCCGGCCGGCGAGCACCCTGACGGCGACAAGCCGTTCAGCGGGCGCACGATGAAGTGGTGCTACGGCAAGACCAAGCCGATGCCCGAGGCCAAGAAGTACAACCTGCAGGAGCACGTCGGCCTCAAGTGCTCCTTCACCGCCGGAGCGAGCGGCGGGCCGCTCCTCTACTCCTACAAGAGCGCGTCGCGCACCGGCTACCTGATCGGTGTCAACAGCGTCGCGTGGGACACCGACGGCAACGACCGCTACGACCACATCTCGTCGCCGTACTTCAACACCGACACCTACAAGGTCTACAAGGCCGCCGCCAACCGCTGGACCGGCAACATGCCGTGATCGAGCCCGCACCCCAGGCCCCGGTTCCCGGGTGGGATCCGGGGCCTTCCCCTGGCGGCGGAATGGGGCGGGCGGCGACGTGGCGTGCGCCACTCGATCGACCCCGAAAGCCACCTGAATGACGACATTTCCCGACACATCATCAAGTCCGCACACCCATGCTGACCTGGGGAAATGCTGCGATTAATGATCATTTAGAGGTATCCAGAGTGGATGCCTGACACGTTCCTTATAGTGCGAAGTGCACCCTTGATCAGGTAACGAATCTCTATCCTCGCTGCAATACCGTCTGTACATCTGGAAAAATCCCACCTTACGACCCTAAGAAAGGCAAAAGATGATCCCCCGGGCCAGGCACGTCGCGCTCGCTGCACTGAGCAGCGCGCTGCTCGTGCTGTCCGCCCTCACGGGGATCGCCGACGCCACAGCCAACCGCGCCGCCAACAGCAAGGTGTACGCCGTCCCCCTGGCCACGACCCAGGCTGACGTGAAGAGGGTCGCCGAGCACTGGAAGCCCGACCGGCTCAAGGTGGCCGACAACTACAGCCCGGCCACGCCCGGCGCCAAGGCCGCCCCGACCTCCGAGCCCCAGACCGCCACGGATCAGAGCAACCCCGTCGCCGCCATCAGGCGCACCCTCGCCGCGCAGAGCGTGGCGTCCGCGATGCCGCGCAAGGGCAAGACGGCCACCACCATGGGCAAGGTCTATTTCCGCTTCGGCGACAAGGAGTACTGGTGCTCGGCCAGCGCCGTCGCCGCCCGCAACCGCAGCGTCGTCGCCACGGCCGCCCACTGCGCGTACGACTCGCGCCAGGCCAGGGCCGCCGACTCCTGGATCTTCGTCCCCAACCCCGGCCCCAACGGCGAGGCATCCCAGGGCATCTACGTCGGCGCCGCCATCAGCATGCACGAAGACTGGTCGGGCAAGGGCGACTACGACTACGACTACGCCTTCGTGACCGTGCACCGCGGCTTCACCTGGACGAAGAAGAACAACTCCTACGCCATGAAGGACATCGGCCGGCTCCAGGACAACGTCGGCGGACAGGGACTCGACCTCAACAAGAAGCCGTCCACCTACTCGGCGTTCTCGTTCGGCTACCCGGCGGGCCCCCAACCCGACAGGAGCAACCCGTTCAACGGCAAGAAGCTGCGTAGCTGCGAGAGAGGCACCACCCTGTGGGCAGCCGTGGCCCCCGCCTTCGACCTGCAGAAGGGCGTACAGCTCCAGCCGTGCGACTTCAGCCACGGCGCGAGCGGCGGACCCTGGCTGATCGGGTGGAACGAGAACCGCGGGCTCGGCACCCTGGTCGGGGTCAACAGCCTCACCTGGAACCGGGACGCCCAGGGCTGGTACGACGCCGTGTCGTCACCGTACTTCGACACCACCACGGGCGAGGTCTACCGGCACGCCGCCTCCGTACGCACGATCTCCAAAGTCGCCTGATCCCAGGCACCCGCTCCATCCACCCCTTGCCCGCCTACCGGCGGATGCGCTCTGCGACTTGCGCTCACCCTCGCGGATGGCGCTAGATGTTCGTTTCGTTCGTTTCTTGGTAGGGTGGAGATGAGTGTGAGGAGGCCCCATGACGACTGAGCTTGCCGAGCGGACGGTCCTACCGCCGGGAGTCCCTCTCGATCAATTGGCCGACGCGATCAGGCATTCGTCCAGCGGCCATGCGGAGTTGGTAGGAGCGGGGGGAGAGCGAATCGTCCTACCTGACGAGGTGTTCGAGGTGCTCCAGTTGGTGGTGCTGGCGATGGCCGCTGGGCAGGCGGTGACGATCGCCCCTCACCACCAGACGATGACCACCCAGGAAGCAGCTGACCTGCTAGGCGTGAGCCGCCCTACGGTGGTCCGGCTACTGGAACGCGGTGAGATTCCCTTCGAGCAGCCCGGGCGTCATCGTAGGCTTCTGCTCCGCGATGTGCTGGCCTACCAGGAGCGCCGCCGTCATCAACGCCAGGCATCCCTGGACCGGATGGTAGAGATCTCCGAAGAAGCCGATCTGTACGAGGTTACGGCCGACCCACGTAAGACCAGATGACCGGAGGGCAGGATGACCTTCAGTGTCATACTCGACACGTGCGTTTTGTATCCGGCCTATCTGCGAGACACGCTGCTCCGCCTGGCAGAGACAGGTCTGTTCCGACCTCTGTGGTCAAGCGGCATTCTTGACGAACTAGACCGCAACCTCATCGAGGCCGGCATACCAGCCCAGACCGTCAGTCGACTCGTGGCCGAGATGAGGTTCGCATTCGACGACGCCGAAGTAATCGGCTACAAGCCACTTATCGCCACGATGACCTGTGACGACAAGGACCGCCACGTGCTGGCCGCCGCAGTCTCCGCGCAGGCGAACGCTGTGGTGACTTTCAATGTCAAGGATTTCCCTGCACACGCCCGCGAGCCATACGACATCGAACTACTCACTCCCGACACTTTCCTGCTCGGCCTGTTGGACGCGATGCCTCGGATCGTCCTGCGAACGCTGCGCGAGCAGGCCGATAGTTACAAGCGCGACCCCAGGACCGTACTTGGCCTCATGACCGCGCTGGAGCGGACAGGCCTGTCGGGGTTCGCTGGTGAAGTGAGACGACAACTCGGGTAACTATCCCGCCGCCTCCCTGACACCGCCCCGAGCGGTTCCGCTTCGCATATGGGCACGCGAAACGGGCTCAGCCCTTCCCTCCCCCCGTCACCGCGGAGCCCCAGGCTTTCATCATCTTCCCGAATTCCTTGCGGAAATGCTCCCGGTCGATCGTCTCATTGGCGTGCTGGAAATACCAGTTGTCCAGCCTCCCTCGTAGCTGGTTGAACTGCGGGGAAGCTGCCTCATAGCCGAAGTATTCCTTGTAGTACCCGAAGTGGCTCCACATCCCCGGAGTGACCGCCTTTTTGCCGGTCGTCCACGTGTGGTTGACCTCCGGACTCAGATCGCGCGCCATTTCTCGATGTGTCGCCTCCACCAGGCCGCGGGGGTCGATGAACGACATCCTCCCCATGGCGACCTGCGGCAACTGCAGGAGTTCGTCCCAACCGGCCTCTCGCATGGTTTTGCCGAAGTCTGTGATCCGGGTATCTGCGGATCCCAGGCTGGAATCCATGCCATCGGCGCTCTTCATCGAGCGGAATTTCCACATGTTGAAAAGTTCGCCATCTTTGCCGAGCCGTTGCTGCGTCATGAAGGGACTCTTGCCATCCTCGAGGAATTTCACCAACGCCGTGAAGCCGGCCACGGGCGCGGCGAGCGGCATGAACGCCATGGACCATTTGAACTCCATCCACCTCTTCTCGGGGCTGCGCAGCCACGGAATCCCCTTCTTGGGGAAGGGCTCCCGTGGCAGGCGCAGCGCCAGCTCGGGAGACACACGCTGCCGGCCGGCCATGAATGTCTTGCCGGCCAGTTCCGCGCCGGTGCCGAGGAGGGCCATCCCGAAGCCGGCCTGTGCGGCGTGCTTCCAGTCCCAGCCGTACCCGCTCGCCCATCCGGCCGTCGCCAGGGCGCCGGTGCTCACCGTTCCCCCGACGAGGAGGCGGGAGAGGACCCGTTCCCAACCCGGCTTCTCCATCGCCGCGGCCAGGCCGGTCAGCAGCGGGCCGCCCCTGCGCAGAAGCGAGGGCAGGGCGCCGTGCGCGCCGCCCATGAGGCCGCCGGCGACCGCCCCGTGCCATGTCGTCTGGAGCAGCTGCTTCAGGTCGACGTCACCGGTGGCGAACAGCTGGTCGATCACGTTCAGCCCGCCGGCGAAGGCCATGCCCAGCACCGCCTCGCGAATGATCCGCAAGGTGATCTGCAGGGCCATCCCCTCCAGCCGGATGGCCCTCGCCGCCGCGGCGTTGAGGTAGGGGTTGATGACGATCGCCACGTACACCAAGGTCACCACGTAGGCGGCGGCCACCCAGTAGTGCCACTGCGCCTTGGAGATCGCGTCCATCCCCGTCCGGCAGTACTCGGCGAGCTCATCCGACTGCCGTTTCAGCTCCTCCAGCAGCCTTTTCTCGCCGGTGAGCATCTTCACGGCCTTCTTGAACTCGTCCGTGTTCGGCCCGTCCCCGGACGTGATCACCCGCCCCGCGTGCTCATCGACCTCCTCCGCCACCCGCTCGACGACGCGGCCGATCCTCAGCGCGGCCTCGCGCAGCACGTTCACCTTGCCGATGTCGCCGTCAGGGTAGGCGCACCCGAAACCCATGGCCTGCAAGAACCATGCCGCCTGCTGCACGAAACCGGGCGGCGGGACCGTCGAGGGCAGCCTGCCGCCCTCGATCGCCGGCCGATACTCCTCGATCTCCTCCAACGCCGCAGATGGCGGGGACTGCGAGGACCTCCGTCCGGTCAGGACATCCATGGTCGCGCTGTTCGCGCCGCAGTAGACGATGCCGACGTTGACCATTCCGGCTCCCATGCCCTGGAGCAGGTTCACCGTACCGACCAGGTTCTCCAACAGGGCGTCGCGCAGCCCCACGAAACCCGGCGCCTTCCGCGCCCGATCGCCCTCGTACAGGGCCCGGCCCAGATCGTCACTTCCGAACGGCCGCTCGCCCATCGCGTCGCAGAACTCGTCCACACCGATCCGCAGGTCGCGCACCGCGTCCTGGACGCCACCTCCCGCTCCCATCCAGAGTTTGGCAGAGAATGCGGTTTCCAGCATGATTGCGACCCCAGCAAGCGTTAACGACGATCGGTTGATCTTGTCGCGAAGACTGTCAAGAGTGTACAAGGATTACCGAACGGTGCGATTCGGATACAGATCCCCTCGCATGGGGCGACGAGCGTGCACTCAGCCTTTCCGCGATCGGGCCCAGGTGGCCCAGCGCCAGAGCCATTCGAGCGGGCCCTGGCGGTAGCGGCGCAGCCACAGGGCGGACAGCAGCCACTGGGCCGCGAGGATGGCCCCCGCGGTCAGGAACGCGACGTGCAAGGACTGGCCGACAGGCAGGCCGAGGATGCGACTGGCCGCCAGGACGAGCAGTGTGGCGGTCAGGTAGTTGGTCAGGGCCATCCGGCCCAGCGGCGCGAAGACGGCCCGCAACACCGGCCGCAGGGGCGTTCCGAGCAGGACCAGCAGGGCGCACACGACGACGCCGGCGATCAGCAGGTCGGCCAGGCTGGACGGGAACGACGGCTGCATCGGGTCAGCCCCAGTCTTCACCTGAGCGTGCACCCACAGGGCAGCGGCCGCCCCCGCCGCGAAGACCACCCCCACCAGGAGCGGCCCTCGAACGGAACGCTCGATCCGGTCGACCACCCCGTACCGGACCAGTGCCGAGCCGAGGAGGAACAACCCGGCGATCAGCAGCGGCCCTCCCCCGCCGGACAGCGCCACCGGAACGAGCACGGCGGCGAGGCCGGCCACGACCCAACGCGGCAGCCAGGACGAGGGCAGCAGCACCAGCAGGCCGACCACCGCGTACTTGGTCAAGATCTCCCCCGGCCACAACACCATGTGCGCGAGCCCGATCGCGAGCAGCGCCACAAGCCGTCGCAGCAGGACCAGCCGCGGGCGGAGGACGCGGTCGGCGGCGGAGTCCAGCAACAGCGTGAACCCGATGCCGAACAGCAGGGAGAAGATCGGTAACCCGAGCCACGGATCCCAGTCGCCCATGGGCTGCGTCACGACGGCGGTGCCGTGATTGGCGATCAACTGGATGTTGGCGAACAGGATCTCGCACAGCGTGAACCCGCGCAGCACGTCGAGCGCGATGATCCGGGGCCGGCCGGAGGAGGAGAGCGCGGCTGTCGGCTGCTGGCCGGACGCGGGCGCGACGGTAGAGGAATTGGCGTCGTGCGGAAGACACTGACCGGGATGGCCGGTCGGTTCTCGGGGGAACTCTTCGCGAGGCATGAAACCGAATACAACAGGGACGCCCGCGGGGACGGTATCGGTCGAAAGCAGGGTCAGCGGCATCCGTGATCGTACTTTTGACCGGTTCACCGGCGAGGTTGCGCAGACGGTGGCGACGTCTATGGTCGGCCAGTCCCAGTTCTTGCCCGATGCTGGTGCCATGATCCAGATTCCGCCACGCACGGCCACCGACGCCTACCTCTCCAGAAGGGGTGGGCTGACACGTCTCGGCATCGTCTTCGACGTCGATCCCGGGGAACTGGTGGAAGGCCACCACGTGGTCGCCCGCGGGCTGCAGTTGAGGGAGCCCGGCGGCGTGCTGCACTACGAGTTCGTGCCCGGACTACGGCAACAGGAGGAAGAAGCCTCGCACGCCTGGCTATCCAGATCTGCCGTTGTCTACTCTCGGATTAGGGGATCCAGCGTGCCATTGTCAGGCAGAAGTGGGCAGCGGAGAGCTCCTCCGATGGCGTTCACCAGGAAGTCTACGACACCGCCATTGTGCCGCTACAAGAAACTTCCGTCAGATATAGCTGCCTCTAGATTGGCATATCTTCCTATCAGCTGTTTATAGTCTGTGGGCTAGCCAAGCCTAGAACTCGTTCTATTAATCCCAGTCGTTGTGTGGAGCAGCTTTCCGGGAGCGCCGATCAGACTTTCCAGGTCAGCAGGTACAGCCATCGCCAGCCTCTTCAACCAGAGGCTCAACCCTCACTCTTATCCGCATAGAAGAGCACCCATCTACCACTGTTGGATACCGCGCCAACGCCTAGTCGCCGCCACGTCGAACACCAAGTGATGGTACGTCGATCGACGTTCGTCTCGTGCATGCGGGCACCGAGCATGTCATAAATAAAGCGGCCTAGGGGGTGCGTGCGCGTCGCTAACAGTAACTTGACTTGGGATTCGGTCGGACGTTGAGTAACACATCGGTTAGCCGCATCTCGTGGACGCTCTTGTGGCTTGCCAGCTTCTGGAGAACAGAGGGATGCGCAGTGACGACAAGCCCTTCTATCAAGCCCGCTCGAGAGTGGGCGCGTAAGATGTCGAGGCTGAGTCCGAAAATTGACGTACGCGGATCGCCACCTTTCGAGTAGTTGAGCAATCACCGCGCACTTCAGCTCAGCATATGCGAAGCCTCGTTCACCCGTCGGTTCGCTGTGCGCTGAGAACCACGAACGCCTCTGATCCCGGAAGGGCACGTGCACCCTCGATTGCCTTGATCACCTGAGAACCAAGCTCACCCGATTCCAAGACGAAAGAAGTATCGCTGAATGTCACAAGTACATCATTCCACTTACTGGACTCCATTTGCTCCCACGAGCCGTCTTCGCGAGCACTGCTCACCCAACCACGACGGCGAAGAGAACTGCTCGCCTTACTAAGAGATTCTTCGACACTTTCGCCCCTTACATCGACCACTAGAACCGTTTGGATAACAGTCAATCCATCCCAGTAATAATTGTCCTCTGCTTCCGCAATCACCTTGCCGATGCTGCGCATGTCGTCCACGACTCCACGATCCACGCGGAGCTCTCTGGATAGGAACTCTGAGCGGCAGCCAGCCAGCGAGAGAAGTATGATCAGGGACAGCACAGCCGCAGGGCCACGCCGCCAGAACAAAGACCTATCATTGGAGATCCACACCATTGCAGGAATCACCGCCTCCTGTTGGCCGGCTTGCCGGGTGAAGCTACATATGCGGGCCATTATCACCCGCAGCGCTGCGCAACGCATCGCCAATATTCATCCACGATCCTATACGCTTCACCACGCATGAACTTCCGACGAGCCGCTGCGCTATCGTTCGGAGCCTTGCCGCCTAGCAGATAGATCCGTTGCACCGATCCCTTACCCGAGCATCCACAATACGCCAGCGTGGCCTCCCAGTCGTTGATACGACGCATCCCTCCATTGCCATCGGGCACAAGTATAGTGGACATCAGGTATCTCATGCGCGCCGCAGCCAATCGTATGGCCATTTTGTGATCATTGACCAGGAGGCTCGCGGTCGCAACCCTACTTTTAGCAATTCGACTCAGACGCTTATCGTCGCCATAATATTTCTCGAGCAATCTCATTGCCCTATATATCTCCAGCTGAGATATACCGACGGATAACGTATCCGTAAAATAGCTACCCATACCGACGATGTTTCCACCTATACCAGTCGTCGGTTCCCTGTGCATATTCTCGTAGATCAGGACGGCCGCCAAGGCATTGCGGTCAACCTTGTGTTCTTTCGCGGCGGCACGGATAGCCTTACTGTACTTCACAAGCATGGCGTACTTGTCGTAGTAAGGAAATGGATTGCTACCTTGCTGCCCGGCAGCATACATTGGAGCGGCTGTAGATGCCTTGGCAGCAATTAGGCTACCCCAATCGCCCAGCCTCCAATCAGTCTGGTTTTTCTTGGCTGCATCTTCCATCGCCTTCCAGCTGTCCAAACCGCCCACCGCCACCCAGTTGAAGGCAAGTTCCTTATCGGTCAACTCCGGCGACCACCGCTTCATATAATTTATCTGGACTTTTTTGCTGGCAAACCAGAAGTTGGGCTGGTCGACTTCCCTTCCATCTGGACGAATCTTGTAGCCTTGGCGTTTGATCTCATCATCGCCGAGAAGCTGCCACTTATTCATCTCCCACCAGAAATCAGCCCACCACTCGGGATCTGCGCCGACGTCGATCTGTACGCTGGCGCAGTTTCCGTACGTGTCGCATGCAATGGCTCCGCCGCCGAAGTCACCCCTAGATGTACAGCTGCCGACACACAGCGCGCTTGCTGCCCCTCCGTAGACAATGCCGCTCTGGGCATAAATATCGGTGGCTGATTGGTAGCCGATGTCTGGTGTGTAGTGCCCGCTCCCGGTGCTGACGGTGTTGTGGCCGGTGGGGTCGGTGCCGGTGAGTGGTGAGGCGTTGGCGTAGGTGTAGCGGTTGGTCTGGATCGAGGGGTTCGGGTCCAGGGTCATGGTGTCGCGGCTGGTGAAGGTTGCGGTGCCGGGTTGGTACCAGCGGGCGTGCATGTTGACCTTGCCGGTGTCGGGGTCGGTGTATTCGCCCTGGTAGCCGAGGTTGGTTGTGGTTCCGGTCTGGGCGGTGACGGCGCCGAAGGGGTCGTAGGCGGTGGAGGTCTGCAGGGTGGTGGTGTAGGTGGCCACGAGGTCGCCGTGCAGGTCGGTGAACGCCGCCGCGGCTGCGCTGGTGCCTTCGGTGAGTCCGAGCAGGGCGCCGCCGGCGTCGCGGGCGTAGCGTGCCTGGACGGCGCCGCTGCTGTCGGTGATGGCGGCCAGGTCGTTGCCGAGCCCTGTATAGGCGAAGGTCTGCTTGGTGGTGCCGCGGATCCGGCTGGTGAGGCGGTCGAGGGCGTCGTAGGCGTAGACGCTGTCGCCGTCGGCGATGAGCCGGTCGAAGGCGTCGAAGGTGTAGCCGGTGGTGGTGCCGGCCTTGGTCTCGGTGGCCAGGGTGCCGCGCGGGGTGTAGGTGTAGGTGCTTCCGTCACCGGTCAGCAGCCGGTTGCGTTCGTCGTAGGTGAAGGTCTTGTCGCCGGCCTTGGTGCGGTTGCCGGCGGCGTCCCACTCATAAGCGGTGGTGGCGCCGTCGGGGGCGGTCCAGGAGGTGAGGCGTCCGGCGTGGTCGTAGGCGTAGGTGTTGGTGCCTGCCCCTGCCGTGCCCGCGGTGGTCTTGGTGGTGAGGTTGTCGTCGGCGTCCCAGCCGTAGGTGATTTTCGCTAGCTGGGTGCCGGAGCCGTTCTCGAGCGTCTGACCGGTGAGGCAGTCCATGGGGTCGTAGTCGAAGGTCTGGGTGCTGGCCTGGCCGCTGGTGGCGGTGACGGTCTTCAGGCGGCTGGCCTGGTCGTAGCCGTAGGTGAGGGTGCGGTTGGTGACCGGGTCGGTGGCGGTCTTCAGGCGGCTGGCGTTGTCCCAGGTGAAGGTGGCGGTGCCGGCGGCGTCGATGCGCTGGGTGGGGTTGCCCAGCGCATCGTAGCTGTAGGCGGTCTCCTGGGTGCTGCCGCGCGTCACCGTCAACGGCAGGTCGCGGTCGTTGTAGTCGACGGTCAGGTTCCCGGCGGTGGTCATGCGGTTGGCCAGGTCGTAGCCGAAGCTGCGCTCAGCGGTGGCGGCGCCGCCGCCCGCGCCGTTCTCTTTGGTGAGGCGGCCGAGGTGGTCGAAGGTGCGGTCGATGCGGACGCCGCCGGGCTGGAGGGTGGCGACCGGGTTGCCGGCCGCGTCGTAGAGGTGGGTCCAGGTGCGGTCGGCCGCGTCCGGGTGGGCCGCGGTGGCCGGTTCGGTCACCGATTCGGCCAAACCGAGGCTGTTGTAGGTGGTCCAGGTGGCGTTGCCCCGCCCGTCGGTGAGCCGGGTACGGGCGCCGCTCGCGTCGTAGCCGAAACTCGTGGTGATCGACTCCTCCTCCGAGACCGGCTCGACGAGCTCGGTGGGACGTCCCAGGGCGTCGAACCTCTGCTGGGTGACGTGCCCCTCGGGGGAGGTGACGTTGGTCTGGTTGCCTGCGGCGTCGTAGCCGAAACGGTAGGTGCGCAGCACGTCGCCGCTGCCGTCGAGGTCTTTGGCGGCGATCTGCCGGCCGGCCAGGTCATAGTCGGCGGTGGTGGCGTTGCCGTTGGGGTCGGTGGTCTTGATCAGGCGTCCGGCCAGGTCGTAGGCCATGCTGGTCGTGTTGTTGTTCGGGTCGGTCACGGAGGTGACCTCACCGGCCGCGTTCACCCCGTAAGAGGTGACCTTGCCGCCCGGGGCGGTCTGCTTGACCAGCCGGCCGGCGTCGTCGTACTCCATGGTGGTGGTGTAGGACGCCGTGGACGGCTTGCGCTCGATCTGCGTGGCGGTGATCTGCCGGCCGAGGTCGTCGTAGGTCGCCCCGGTACGCGCCCCGGTCGGGTCGACCGTGGCGAGCTTCTCCCCGGCCATGTCGTACTCCGTCACCCACGTCCCACCCTGCTGCCCATCCGGGGCGGGGTCGGTGACACGCACCTGACGACCGAGCCTGTCGTACTCGAAGGTGGTCGTGTGGCCGCGCGGGTCGGTGGTGGAGGTGAGCTGGCCGGCCGCATCGTAGGTGAGCGAGGTGGCCGGGGTGAGCGCGGTGCCGCCGGGCGGGGTGTAGCTGGGCGCCTTCTGGCTGGTCAGCCGGCCGGCCTTGTCGAAGACCGAGGTGACGGTACGGCCCTCGGCGTCCGTCTCGTGCGTCTTGGCGCCGAGCACGTCATAGCCGAACCGCACCGTGGGGCGCGCGTCGCCGGCCGTGCCAGCCTTCTCGACCTTGACCTGGGGGCCGGTGGTTTCTGTGAGGCGGCCGAGCGCGTCGTAGCGCATCTCGGTGGTGTACGCGTCCTTGTCGGCGCCGGCCACATTGCCGCGCGGCTCGGTCGTGGCGACGGCCAGACCGCGGTCGTCATAGTCGACGGTGGTGACGAGGTCCTCCTCGCCGTTCTCGACGGTCGTCCTGGTGGGGAGGTTCGTCGTGGTGTAGGCCTGTTCGGTGACCTCGATGCGGTCGCTTTCGGCGCTGGTGCGGGTGGTCTTGATGATGTTGCCGTTGGCGTCGTAGGTGAACGCGGTCCTGCGGTCCAGCCTGCCCGGGTCGAACGTCTGCGAGGTCAGGAACCCGGCCGCGTCGTAGACGTACTCGGTCGTCGCCTCCTTCTCGCCGCCGGTCACCAGCTTGATCTGGTTGCCCGCCGCATCGTAGGTGTGCTTCTCCAGCACGACGTCCCGTGCGGTCGCGGAGCCGTTCAGCTTCACGTTGTCGGCGATCTTCTTGGCGAGCAGGTTGTCGCCGAAGTACTCGAAAGAGGTTTTGCGGCCCATCGCGTCCGACTGGGCCACCAGGCGGCCCGCCGCGTCATAGCCGAACGACGCCAGCACCTTGTCCGTGGCGGGTTGCGGGTCGACCGGGCTGCCGGTCCAGCCCTTCAACGTCTGGGTGACCAGCTCGCCGCGCTCGCTGTAGGCGTGCTCGACCACCGCGCCCCTGGCGTCCGTCACCGTGGCCAACCTGCCGATGGTGTTCCAGCTCTGGCGCACCACACCGCCCTCAGGGTCGGTGATCGTCTCCACCCTGCCATGATCGTCGTAGGTGTAGACGGTCGCGCGCTCGGCGTCGCCGCCGGTCAGGTCGCTGACGGTCTCCCGCAGCTTCGCGCCGTCCGGGTCATAGGCGTACGTGGTGCGCCTGGTGTGCGTGACACCGGACACCTCGTTCTCCACGCCCGGCTCGGTCTGCGTCGCCGGGCGGCCCAGCACGTCGTAGGTGAGGACGGTCTTCACCCCGTCGGGATGGGCTTGGGACACTTGCGAGCTCTCGCGGAGCCGGCCTAACGCGTCGTAGGCCAGCTCGACCTTCAGTCCTTCGGGGTCCCGTTGCTCGGCCAGGTCACCGGCCGCGGTGTAGCGGTAGGTCCACGTGTTGCCCCTGGGATCGGTCTGGGAGGCGACCAGCCCGGCCGGGGTGGTGCCGCCGCCGACAGCCGGCTCCGTGCCATCGGTGTAGGAGGTCGTGACCGAGCGGCCGTCGGGAAAGCCGGACGTGGCGGGGGTGGTCTGCTTGGTCTGCTCGCCGTACTGGTTGTACTCCCACGTTGTCGCGTAGGTGTCGCTCTCCAGGTCCGGCGAGCGGGCATCCCGATGGACGACCATCTTGCCGTTACGCGGGTCGAACTCGTCATCCTCGTTGACGTGATAGTCGGCGTAGCCGTATTGGCAACTGGAGTCCGTACGACATGACTTGCCGCGGATAGGGTTCCCGCGTTTGTCGTTCCACCAGCGGACAACGTTGCCGTTGCGGTCGATCCTCTTAGCCGGGTAACCGCCGGTGTCGTACTCGTAGCTCGTCTTGAACTGGAGCTGGTCGATCTCGTACACCAGTCGATCAGCACGTCCCCGGTCGTAGCCGTAGGTCTGCTTGCCATCACGCGGATCGATCACCTCGACCGTGTTGACCTGCTCGACCCAGTCCATGTCGGGCTTGCCGACCTTCCACGTGCCTCCGTGCCTGTCGACGTGTGTCAGGAGGCGGTCTGTCGCGGTGTCGTAGGTGTTCTCGGCCCAGATCCGGCCGGACGGCAGCGTGACCTGCGTCAGCTTGTTGCTGACCTTAGCCCGGGCGGCCCAGTGCGCCTGAATCGTGGCCTGCGACAATGGCTTGCCGTAGACCGCGAACTCGTCGATCGTGCCGTTGAACGCGAAAGCGCCGGAAGCCGCCGGGCCTCCCGGAATGTTCGACCAGGAGTTGGCACGGTAGCCGCTGCCGACGAACGCACGTGCACGGTAATTCGCCACGGTCGTTCCGCTCAGCTCACCGGCGAGTTCACCGTCGAGATAGAGCTGCTGCTGCTCACCCGCCACCGTGAGCACGACATGATGCCACTGACCATCGTTGACCGGAGCGGCCGACGTGATCGGGGTGAACCCAGAGCCCGACAGCTCGCCCAACTGGCCCCGCAACCGCCCGTCCGTACCGACATACAGAATGGGTTCCGTGCCGCCGAACTGGTGGCCGAGCTGATCAGCGGAGAGCACGACCCCGTGCTGCGTGGTCTTGATCCAGCCTTCGATCGAGACTTCGTTCCGCAGGCGATCCAGCATGTTGAAGGGAAGTTCCATGGTGGACTTCGTGAAGCCCGCGGCGGTGTCGCTGCTTGCCTCCAGCGCTCCCGGCTGGCCCACGGTGACGCCGGAATAGATGCCCGTGCCGCCCTCACTGCCGAGGTTGGCCGCGGGCTCGTCCTCCGCGTCGCCCAAGCGCCAATAGCCCACCGGCTCGGCGTCGAGAACGACGCCCTGGTACCGAGAGCCCTGCCCATAGGTGTAGGTCGTGCAGTTCGGCGCGGCCGCCGGCGAGCACACCGACGCCAGATTGTCGCCCGTATAGCTATAGGTCCACGTCAGCGCTTTGCCATCCACCTCGTCAGTCGACACGGTGGCCACGCGGGACCCGTTCCAGGTGAAATGCAGCGCCCGGCCGCCAACTCCCATCACCGAGCTGAACGTGCCACCGTCTCCGTACGACAGTGTCTGCGCCCGGCCACGCCTGTCCGTGATCTTCAGCAGCCGTCCCGACGCGTTGAAGTGATAGGAGGTGGAGGAGGTGTCCATCAGGCGCCATCCGCCGCCCTCCACCTCCACCAGCACGTCCTTCATCCCCGGCGGCGACTGGTACGTGCCGTCACCCTTGGCGGCGAACCGCACCCGCCGACCACTCGGATAGCTCACCAACAGGCTCGTCGTCGACGTTCCGGACAGCTCCGCTACGACCTTCATGTCCCACGGCGACGACCAACCGGCGCCGAAAATGCCGTCCGTGCGCGCATCCTGGCTGTTGTACGTCCGCACCACCGACAAGGGCGGACCCGCCGCCGCCACCTGCGCGTCCACAGCGCTCGTGGTGTAATTCCCGGCGATAGGCGAGAACTCTGGGCCCTCGCTCGCGCGCTCACCCAAACGGGCACTGTTCAACGGCTGACGCGCACCTGTAACGACCAGCTGCCTGTCGCTGACGGCGGAATCACTACTCTCCGGATCCACGACGCGAACCCACCACTCGTACGGCTGCCCCCATTCCAACGTGTCCTCAGGCACCCGCCAACTACTCACACCCGACTGAACGCTGGACTGCCAGCACTCCGGCGTCGGGACCGGCTCACCCGGGTCAGGAAACTCGTCCTCGTCCTCCTCCGGCTTCTCGCAGATGTTGAACCTAAAGCTCAGATCCGCCTCCGTCCCACCGCCCAAACTGGTCGCGCGCACAGTCAGCAGCGGAGTCGTGCTGACCAACGACCCCGTCTCGGGATACACGTGGTTGATCGCCGGAGCCGCGGCCGGCAAAGCCTGCCGATCCCTCTGTTCTACGCGCTCGACACCGGGCGGCAACTCGGACTGCTCCACCTCCAGCGCCTCGCCACGCCTGTCCAAAGGAAGGGCTCCCGGCACTCGAGGGTCCCCTTCAGACGTCCGCCCGCCCGCGACCGATGTGGTGGTCACGAGACTGGGCACGACCCCCGAAGAACCCAACTGCTGCTTGGGGAGGACAAGATCCCCCTGGCCGGCGGCAACCTTGCTGGCCATCTCCGTTTGTGGCGAGAGTGGGGTGACCGTAAAGGAGAGTAAGCCAGGTAGTGCGGCGGCAATGATGGCCAGAGCTGGTCTAGACAAAGAGGCATGCGAAACAGCCGGCGCATACGCCGTCACACTCCGAACCACGCGGGGCGCCCTTCGGGCACCGGACGAAGCTCCATCCCACCCGGCAGAGGCTGAGCACTCTGACAGTGCAGCTCGGAGCGTGTTACCAAACGGGCAAAGCATAAAATGCCCATAAACTAACAACAAGATCAAATTAGTGATGCTTGCGTAGCATTCTGTGACGCTCCGGTCAGATTGCAGCTCAAAGGCTGAAATAACACTTCGCCGGAGCAGGATTCCAGCGGATAGACTCGGCCTTGAGCTTGGGCCGCTGCCAGACGGACTCTATGACGAGGCTTGCGTCCAGCCATACGCCGCCAGAAGTGCCGCCTCAAAGACGCGACAGACTCCCCGCCCGATGACGCCAGGGGACTGGAGTCCGATAGAACAAGTCCCTCCTCGTGATAGTCGACGAGATCACCAACCGTTTGCTGCAAGGCAAGGGCTCATGCGCCATGGTGGGCGCTACCACGCCCTCGGGCCCGCCGGGCAGGGCGGAACGTCGGCGTTGCCGCCCCATGTGCGTCCCACAGGCCGAGAATGTAGCGAAGCACCTGCTTCGAACCCGAACGGCAGCATCGGCCAGGGCATTAGGAAGATCTTCCTTGGTTCCACTGACAGAGCGTGTTTGCCTTGTCACTATGGGCGCATGCGTCGTGGTGATCTGACGAACGCCGAATGGGAACGGCTGGCGCCGCTGCTACCCCCGGAAGAGCTGCTACCCCTTGACGACAGACGCGGGCGTCCGCGGACCGGCCATCGGGCGGCGATCAACGGGATGCTCTACCAGGCCCGCACCGGGGAGCACTGGCGAGATCTGCCACAGCGGTTCGGATGCTGGGTCGCCATATACAAGCGTCACCGGCGCTGGGCGACGGACGGGACCTGGCAACAGTTGTTGTCCGCGATCGAAGTCGTTCAGGGCACGAGCGCCCGGACGCCCAGCGACGCCTCGAGCCGTCGCCCCAAGCTGCGCGCCGTCCCGCCGCCGGCGCCTCGGCGCAAGAGACCGACTCCGAGCGATCCGGTGCTGGCGCGGCTCCGCGCCCACCTGGCGGAGGTCGTCGGCCGAAGGACCGTATAGGTCGCGCACGGCGGGCAGGCCACACCTCCATAGAGGGGAACTCGTCTCGTTGCGCGGGCAACGAAATCCCGACAAACGGGGCCAATGCGGATGCATTGGGCCAGAACCTGAAGATCACCTGAGAGGAGGTAAGCATCTTAGACGGGGCATCCCCCCGATCTGGTTCCTGTGATCTGAGTCACGTTTTGCCGGCTACAGTACGTGTCAGGGCACTAACGGAACTTTCGTTCCAGCAGCAACATGTCACCCATACCCTGCAAAGACGTAACCTCTCGGTCACCATACGCGAAGATCTCTGACTGATAACAGCCCGGTAACGGCGGCAAGGGTGCCTTCCGGATGTTCCAAACCGGGTTCCACCTGCGGAGATCACCACGCTATGTTCCTTGCTATCCCTTTACTGACGCATGGGACGCACGTTGCGACCCACGACAGAGCAAGGAGCAGTTCCCTTGAAGCGCATTCTCATCCCCGCCGGCGGTGCCGTTCTCGCCACCGGTCTTCTCGCCGCCGGCCTCGCCGGTACGGCCCAGGCCGACAGCGACGTCGCCAAGGACAACATGGCGACCAGCGCGGCCAACGCGAAGGCCATCGCGAACTTCTGGGCGGAGAACAACGGCGCTGCCCTTAAGGCCGCCAAGCAGTCCGACGTCTGGACCAAGTCCGACGTCGCCAAGCTGCAGAGCAAGGGCGGCTACAGCTCGGACACCAAGCCGGGTTCGACCGCTCCGATCGGCCAGGAGAAGAAGTCCTCGTCGAAGACGCAGAACGTCAACTTCCCGAAGACCATCGGTAAGGTGTTCTTCGTCAACAGCAAGGGCGAGAAGAAGTGGTGCTCCGCCACTTCGATCCAGTCGAAGTACCGCAACCTGGTCGCCACGGCCGGTCACTGCGTGTACGACACCGCGACCAACTCCGCCACCATGGACAAGTGGGTCTTCGTCCCGGGTTACTACCAGGGCAAGTCCCCGTGGGGCATCTACGTCGGCAAGACCGCCTTCACCCACTACGACTTCGACGTGTACGAGGACTACGACCGCGACTACGCGTTCGTCACCGTGTACAACGGTGTCAAGCTGGACGCGAGCAAGTCCAAGAACGTGTCCAAGGCAGAGTGGGACAAGTACGAGGGCATCAAGGATGCCAAGGACGTCGAGGTCAGCCGGGAGGAGTTCCGCAAGGGCAAGCTCGACCCGAATACCTCTGACTACTACTGGCGACAGAAGGGCAGCAAGGCCGAGCTCACCGGCCCTGACTACCCTGGCGCCGAGGTGTCCAAGGTCGAGGTTTCCCAGGAGCGCTACAAGGCCGCCCGGGTCGGCAAGGGCAACGGTCGCAAGTTCGGCGAGCCCATCGTCGAGAACGTGACCTACAACGAGGCCGCCGCCTACCTGAAGAACCAGAAGGAGAACCCGAGCAAGTTCCCGGGCACCGTCAAGCTGGACCGCCGTGGCAACTCCACGATCACGCACTACTACGTGCAGGCGTGGTACAAGCCCGGTACGGACGCCAAGTTCTTCAAGACCGTCTTCTACATCATCGAGGACTTCGCCAAGGACGCGGGTCGTCTCGGTGACAACGTCGGCGGTCAGGGCTTCGCGTGGAACCAGCCCACCGGCAAGGCCGTCCGCGTGTTCGGCTACCCGGCCGCTCCTCACCCTGACGGCAACAAGGCCTACACCGGCATTACTCCGAAGTGGTGCTACGGCAAGACCACGAAGAAGCTGGTCGGCTCCGCTGCCAAGAAGATCGAGGAGCACGTCGCCCTCAAGTGCGCCATGACCGAGGGCGCCGACGGTGGCCCGTGGCTGTACAAGTACAGCAACGCCAAGCGTCTCGGCTACGTGAACGGTGTCATCAGCACCTTCAACGACCAGGACGGCAACGGCCGCGTTGACTACATCTCGTCGCCGTACTTCGACGGCGAGACCAACACCGTCTACAAGGCCGCTGCGGCCTCGTGGTCCGGCAAGGTCGTCTAAGTAACCCATAGCGACCGGCCATAAACCGTTCGTCAGGCGTTACAAGCGAAGGGCTCGGCATCTGCCGAGCCCTTCTGCTTTTCCGGCACAGAAGTGAAGGCGTTTGGACGCATGGGACCGCGAGATGGTGCCATACATGCGTTGTGATCTGTGTCACACAGGCCCGGCGGCCTTGATCCGTGCGGCCCTCACGCCTCGCTGGTCACCCTGACAACGCACTCATGTTGATCAGGGCAAACGACAACAACATGAGCTTCGCTCAGCTCCTGCGACTCAGCCAGTTAAACATCACGAAACGATCACGCCCGACTTGTCGCAGCTTTTCCTGGCAAAGCGGCTACCGGTCACCAAGATCGACACTGTATGTTCCTGGCTATCCCTTTACTGACGCATGGGACGCAAGAGGCGTTCCACGACAGCGCAAGGAGTCATTGTGAAGCGCATCCTCATCCCGGCTGGTGGCGTGGTTCTGGCCACCGGTCTTCTGGCTGCCGGCCTGGCCGGCACCGCTCAGGCCGCCGACCAGACCGTCGCCAGCGACGCTCTGGCGGCGAACGCTCAGAAGGCGGCCGAGACGCTCGAGTTCTGGACCAAGTCCAACAACGCTGCCCTCAAGGGTGCCGTGGCGTTCAGCCCCGACTCCCTCGAGGTCAAGAAGATCCAGAGCAGCGGCGGTTATTCCGCGGACACCAAGCCCGGTTCGACCGCGCCGATCGGCGAGGAGAAGAAGTCCTCCTCCAAGACCCAGAACGTCAACTTCCCGAAGTCCATCGGTAAGGTGTTCTTCGAGGGTCGCGACGGCAAGCTGTACTGGTGCTCGGGCACCTCGATCCAGTCGAAGTACCGCAACCTGGTCGCCACGGCCGGTCACTGCGTGTACGACATCAAGGCCAACCAGGAGACCGTGTCTCGCTGGGTCTTCGTCCCCGGTTACTACCAGGGCAAGGCTCCTTGGGGCGTCTACGTGGGTAAGCAGGCCTTCACCCACTACGACTTCGACGTGTACGAGGACTTCGACCGCGACTACGCGTTCGTCACCGTCTACGACGGCATCGGCGGCACGCTGAACAAGCCGAAGCAGGTCACCAAGGCCGAGTTCGACGCCTACAAGGGCGAGAAGGAGGCCAAGGACGTCGAGGTCAGCAGGGAAGAGTTCCGCAAGGGCAAGCTCGACCCGAAGACCTCTGACTACTACTGGCGTCAGAAGGGCACCGACGCCGAGCTCACCGGCCCCGACTACCCTGGCGCGGAAGTTGCCAAGGTCGAGGTCAGCGAGGCTCGGTACAAGGCCGCCCCGGTCGGCAAGGGCAACAACCGCAAGTTCGGCGAGCCCATCGTCGAGAACGTGACCTACAACGAGGCCTTCGCCTACCTGCAGAACCAGAAGAAGGACCCGGGCAAGTTCCCCGGCACCGTCAAGCTGGACCGCCGTGGCAACTCCACGATCACGCACTACTACGTGCAGGCGTGGTACAAGCCCGGTGCGGAGAAGAAGTACTTCCGCACTGACTTCTTCATCATCGTTCACGAGGTGAAGAGCGTCGGCAAGCTCGGCGACAACGTCGGCGGCCAGGGCTTCGCGTGGAACCAGGCGCCCGGCCAGACGGTCCGGACCTTCGGTTACCCGCAGGGCGCGCACCCCGACGGCAACAAGGCCTACACGGGCGTTACGCCGAAGTGGTGCTACGGCAAGACCAGCAAGAACAGCTACAAGATCGCCCAGTACCGGGTCGAGGAGCAGGTGGCGCTGAAGTGCGCCGTCACCGGTGGCTACGCCGGTGGCCCGTGGCTGGCCAAGTACAGCAACGCGAAGCGTCTCGGCTACGTGAACGGTGTCACCAGCCTGATCGTCGACAGCGACGACAACAAGCGCTACGACACCATCACCTCGGCGTACTTCGACGGTGAGGCCAACACGGTCTACAAGGCCGCTGCGGCCGCGTGGTCCGGCAAGCTCATCCCGTAGTGAGCTGCGGTACCTGAGCGAGGACTTGTCTTCGTTCACCAGCACGACCAGAGGGCTCGGCATCCAGCCGGGCCCTTTGCCCTTTATTAGCGTGAAAACCGTGATTCCCCTTACAAGAGTGACTCAAGGGTCGATAGGGTTCTTACGCCCGTTTTGACAACTGTGGAGCCTCCCGTGAAGCGCCTGCTCATCCCCCTAGCCGCCGCCGGCCTGAGCGCCGTGACCCTTGCCGCGCCCGCCAGCGCCCAGCCGCACTGGGCGTCCGACGACCTCCAGCCCAAGCCCGCCGACGCCTACGGCGCCGCCTTCTTCTGGCTCGACTCCAACGGAGCCGCGCTGAAGAAGGCCACCCAGTACACCCTGGACACCAAGTCCGTGCCGAAGATGGTGACGTCGGGCGGCAGCGGCACCACGGACAACGGCAAGCCCGGGAGCACCGCCCCCACCGGCACGACCAAGAGTTCCGCCAAGGTCTCGAACGTCAACCTGCCCAAGACCGTCGGGAAGGTCTTCTTCCTCGACAAGGCCGGCCGCTACCGCTGGTGCACGGCCACGTCCATCCAGTCCAGGAACCGCAACCTGGTCGCCACCGCCGGGCACTGCGTGTTCGAGAACGGCAAGGACGACGTCTACGACAAGTGGATCTTCGTCCCGGGCTACTACCAGGGCAAGGCTCCCTGGGGCGTCTACGTCGGCGCGTACGCCTACACGGCGTACGACCTGGACACCTACGACGACTACGACGGCGACTACGCCTTCGTCGCCGTGCACAACGGCTTCTCCCTGGGCCCGGACAAGGCCGTCTCCTTCAAGGAGTTCAAGGCCTGGGCCGGCGACAAGTGGGTCAAGCCGCGCGAGATCAGCCGCGAGGAGTACCTCAAGTGCGTGCTGAACCTCGGCGAGTGCTGGTCCGAGGGCAAGACCACGCCCGCCGACCTGGTCGGCCCCGACTACCCCGGCGCCGTCCTCGAGAAGGTCGAGGTCAGCGCGGCCAAGTACAAGGCCGCCAGGGTCGGCAAGGGCCAGGGCTTCAAGTTCGGTGAGCCCGTCGTCGAGCACGTCACCAAGCCCAAGTGGGCCGCCTACAACGGCCCCGGCGACAAGGGCAAGGGCCCCGACGCCCTCGGCAACTACAAGATCACCCACTACTACGTGCAGAAGTGGGTCAAGCCCGGCACGTCCCGTAAGTACTACGAGGCGCAGTTCATCATCGGCATCGCCAGGGACATGGGCCGGCTCGGCGACACCGTCGGCGGTCAGGGCTTCTCCTGGAACCAGCCGCTGAACCAGAAGGTCATGGCCTTCGGCTACCCCTCCGCCCCGCACCCCGACGGCGACAAGCCCTTCACGGGTGTGACGCCGAAGCACTGCTACGGCAAGACCGGCACCAAGACGACCCAGGTCAACATGTTCAGGGTCGACACGCACCAGACGCTCAAGTGCTCGATGACCCCCGGCGCCGATGGCGGCCCGTGGCTCATGAAGTACAGCAACGCCAAGCGCGTGGGCTACGTCAACGGCGTGACGAGCATGTTCCACGACACCGACAAGAACGGCCGGATCGACCACATCAGCTCGGCCCTCTTCGACAGCGAGACGGCCGACGTGTACAACAAGGCCAACTACGCGACCACCAAGAAGATCGTCGGCCCGAACGGCGAGCTTCTCAAGTAAGAGGTCCAGCGCGACGGCCCGGATCGCCCGTGAGGGCGGTCCGGGCCGTTCCGTGTCCGGACGGCACTGTGAGAACTGCGGGTCTAGACGGCGGTGGACAGCTCGCGCTCGCGCAGCGCCCGCACGGGCCGCTCGTTGCGGTGGGGCTTCAGGCGCCGCTGGAGGTCGCCGGCGTAGGAACGGGACCTGGCCGACTGCAGCTCGCCCGACAACGCCAGCGCGCTGGACGCGACCTTGCAGGCCTCCTCCAGCTCGCCCGACTGCAGCAGCCCGGCGGCCAGCAGCGACAGGTTGAACATCCGCCCTCGCACGTAGCGGGAGTCCATGTCGAGCGAGCGGTGCGCGTGGCGGACGACCTGCTCGCCCTCTCCCAGGTCGCGAAAGCAGTGGGCGAACTTGGCCGACAGGTAGGCCTCGTCGAAGTAGCTCAGCCACGGGGGCTCGTCGGCGGGCCTGCGGGCGTCGAAGGCGCGCTCCGCCTCGTTGAGCGAGGCGGAGCAGGAGCGGGTGTCGCCCATGCCGGCGTGGGCGTGGGCCTCCAGGACCTGGGAGGAGGCCAGCAGGGTTTTGACGCCGGCGTTGCGAGCCGCCATCTGGGCGGCCCTGGCCAGGTCGAGTGCGTGCGCCGGCTGGCCCATGTAGATGGCCTGGTGGGCCATGCCGGCCAGGATCTCGCCGCCCAGGGTCTGGTCGTCGGCTCCCCTGGCCAGGCGCAGGGCCTGGATGAGGTAGCGCTGGGCGAGGCCGTGCTGCTCCATGTCGTAGGCCATCCACCCGGCCAGCCGGGTCAGCTCGGCGGCCGCGGAGGCCAGCTGCTTGCCGGTGGCGTCGTCGTAGGAGCCGTCCTTGAGCAGCGGCGAGACGGCGTTGTCGAGGTATCTCACCACGGACGAGCGGACGCGGCCGCTGCCGAAGCGGTTGTCGAGCTCACCGAACGATCGGGTGACCTCGCGGATGGCGACGATGTCCGCGCGGCCCACCCGCCGCGCGCCCATGCCGCTCGGGCGCCCCTCGGTGGGGGACGTCAGCCAGCGTATGGCTCCTACGGAGCCGGCTCCGATCGCGAATGTCGAGTCGATCAGGAACCTTCGTCGCTCTACATCGGCACGCCATAGCGCCGTCACGGTCGCGACCCCCTCCTGCCAGGTGTGCGTGAACTCCTGTCCGAGATCGAGGGGGGAGATGGCCGGCATGCCCAGGTCGTCAGAGGTGACCCGCCTGCCCAGCCGTAGCGCGAAGATCTCGGTGAGCAGACTCGGCACGGGATCGCGCGGCTTCTGGCCGCTGATCCAGCGCAGCACGGAACTGTGGTCGTACTTGAGGCCTGGTGTCCCGCGCGCGGCTCCCAGATCGTTGAGACGTCTGGCCAGTCCCTTATGGGAGAACCCCGCCTCCGCGATGAGTTGCTGCAGCAGACGGTTAGGCTCGCGTTCCATCGCTCTCCTCGTTGCAGGAGCCGGCGCCCACAATCTTTACAGAGAGCTACAGTTATAGCACCTAGCGTAAAGATTTTATGGGAGTTCGCTGACCTCAACCAGACTCCGTCCCGCACCCGGCCGTCGGCGATCCCCCCTCATGGAGAAGATCCGCCACTACCCGCAGTCGCGGGAGATAACCACGGCAAGAAGAGAGCGAGGGCCGTCGGGCCCCCGCTCTCAGGAGTTACCGCAGGTCAGGCGCGGGCGACGCCGTCGGCGCGGGCCTGGGCGGCCACGGCGGCCGTCACGGCGGGCGCGACCCGGTCGTCGAACGGGCTCGGGATGACGTACGTCGCCGACAGGTCGTCACTGACGACGGTCGCGAGGGCGGTGGCCGCGGCCACCTTCATGTTCTCCGTGATGGTCGTGGCCCGCACGTCGAGGGCGCCGCGGAAGACGCCGGGGAAGGCCAGCACGTTGTTGATCTGGTTGGGGTGGTCGGAGCGCCCGGTGGCGACGACGGCGACGTGTTTGGCGGCCACGTCGGGCTCGACCTCGGGCGTCGGGTTGGACAGGGCGAACACGACGGCCTCGGGAGCCATGGACGCGATGGCCTGCTCCGGCACCGTCGACCCCGACAGCCCGATGAACACGTCGGCGCCCGCGAGGGCGTCCTCCGTCGACCCGGCGTGCCCGGCCCGGTTGGTCTGGCGGGCGAGCGCCTCCTTGACCGGGTTGAGGCCCTCCCGGCCCTCGTAGATCATGCCCTTGGAGTCGGCGACGGCGATGTCACCGACACCCGCCTCCAGGAGGATCTTGGTGACCGCGACGCCGGAGGCGCCCGCGCCGGCCACCACGGCGCGCAGGTCGCCGAGCGCGCGGCCGGTCAGGCGGGCGGCGTTCTGGAGCGCGGCGAGCACCACGATGGCGGTGCCGTGCTGGTCGTCGTGGAAGACGGGGATGTCGAGCAGGTCGCGCAGCCGGTCTTCGACCTCGAAGCAGCGCGGGGCGCTGATGTCCTCGAGGTTGATGCCTCCGAACGAGGGCGCGAGCCGCACCACGGTCTCGACCAGCGCGTCGACGTCGGTGCAGTCGAGGCAGATCGGCACGGCGTCGACGCCGGCGAACTCCTTGAACAGCAGGGCCTTGCCCTCCATGACCGGCATGGCGGCCGAGGGGCCGATGTCGCCCAGGCCGAGCACGGCGGTGCCGTCGGAGACGACGGCGACCACGTTGGGGACCCAGGTGTAGTCACCGACCAGCGCGGGATTCTCGGCGATCGCGGTGCAGACCCGGGCGACGCCGGGCGTGTAGGCCAGCGACAGGTCGTCGGCGTCACGGACGGGAACGGTGGAACGGACCTCGAGCTTGCCCCCGCGATGCAGCGCGAAAGCAGGATCGGCGTCGAGCGTGTCAAGAGAAGAAGAAGCGGGCTTGGCAGCCACAACGACCCCTGTGTGATCGGTAGCGGAAGAGACCTTCGGCGGACGAGCGCGAGCGGGCTGGCCTCGGTAGCTGCCAGGATCCCCTCGTCGGTCGTCTCGGAGGGGGTACGGGGGTCACCCGTGTGCCCATCTTGCCACATGGTGAGATGGTGTCGGCGCCGACGTCGTTCCGTTGACGCATTGTTAAATCACAGATGACGTACCTGCACAAAACCCCATTTAAACTGCACAAAACGCAAGTTTCGTGGCTTTTCACTCCTAGGAGGCCGTTCATGGCCCTCAGCCTCAAAGGCCGCCGTGGCTACGCCGCCGGCGCGCTCGCCCTGACCGCCGCTCTCGTGCTGACAGCGTGCGGCAGCGAATCCGGCTCGAGCTCCGGCACCACGAGCGCCAGCGCCTCCGCAGCCGGTGGCGCCCAGCTCGTCCAGCCGGGCAAGCTCACCGTCTGCACCAACATCCCGTACGAACCCTTCCAGTTCAAGGACGACACCGGCAAGATCGTCGGGTTCGACGTGGACATCGTCGACCTCGCCGCGAAGAAGCTCGGCGTGGAGCAGAACATCGTCGACATCGACTTCGCGGTGATCAAGAGCGGCGCCGCCATGGCCGCCAAGAAGTGCGACGTGGCCGCCGCCGGCATGACCATCACCCCGGAGCGCCAGCAGAACATCACCTTCTCCGACCCTTACTTCGACGCCACGCAGGCGCTGCTGGCCAAGAAGGGCACGGGCGCCACGTCGCTGGAGGACGTCAAGGCCAAGGGGCTCAAGCTGGGCGCGCAGGCCAGCACCACCGGCCTCGACTACGTCAAGAAGCACGGCCACAACCCGACCGAGTACGCCGACTCGTCCAAGGAACTGCTCGCCCTGCAGGCCGGCCAGGCCGACGTGATCGTCCAGGACCTGCCCGTCGTGCTCACCTGGCTGAAGAAGCCCGAGATCGCGGCCAAGTTCGAGATGATCGCCAGCCTCGACACCGGCGAGCAGTACGGCATCGGCCTGAAGAAGGACGCCGACCCGGTGCTCCTCAAGACGATCAATGAAGAGATCGCCAAGGCCAAGCAGGACGGCACATACGAGAAGATCTTCGTGAAGTGGTTCGACAAGAAGCCGGGCGAGCTGAGCTGATCCATGGCCGACCAGCCGACGACGGCTGAGCCTGTACGCGCCAGGTTCAGCCCCCGGAGAAAACAGCAGATCAGCCGCGGCGTCCAGTACGCCATCCTGGTCGTGGCGCTCGTCGCCGTGGCGCTGTACGCCGACTGGGGCAGCCTCGCCGAGAACTTCGCCAAGGTTCAGGTGGCCGAGCAGGCGCTGCCAGACCTCTTCACCATCGCGCTGCGCAACACGATCATCTACGCCGTCGGAGGGTTCGTCTTCGCGTTCGTGCTGGGCCTGGTGCTCGCGCTCATGCGGCTCTCCCAGGTCAAGCCCTACCGGTGGATCGCGATCCTCTACATCGAGATCTTCCGCGGCCTGCCCGCGCTGCTGATCTTCCTGATGATCACCTTCCTGCCGCTGGCGCTGCCCGGGTTCGAGGTGCCGTTCGGCACCTACGGCCAGGGCATCCTCGGGCTCGGCCTGGTCGGCGCCGCCTACCAGGCGGAGGTGTTCCGCGCCGGACTGCAGGCCGTGCCCAAGGGCCAGACCGAGGCCGCCAGGTCGCTCGGCATGTCGGCGACCAGGGCACAGGTCACGGTGGTGATCCCCCAGGCCGTGCGCATGGTCATCCCGCCGACGACCAACCAGTTCGTCTCCCTGCTCAAGGACTCGTCGCTGGTGTTGTTCCTGGGCGTCTCCGGCGAATATGTCGAGCTGGCCAAGTTCGGCAACGACCTGGCCTCCCAGTACGCCAACGCCACGCCCATCATGGTGGCGGGCGTGACGTACCTGATCGTCACGATCCCGCTGGGATACCTCGCGTCCCGGCTGGAGGGACGTAAGGGGAGGAACCGATGACGCACGCCATCGAGCTCAAGGACCTGCACAAATACTTCGGCAAGAACGAAGTGCTCAAGGGCATCGACATGACGGTCGAGCCCGGGCAGGTGGTCTGCGTGATCGGCCCCTCGGGATCGGGCAAGTCCACCCTGCTGCGCTGCGTCAACCTGCTGGAGCAGCCCACCAAGGGCAAGGTGTTCGTGGAGGGCACCGAGGTCACCGACCCCGACGTCGACATCGACGCCGTACGCCGCCGCATCGGCATGGTCTTCCAGCAGTTCAACCTCTTCCCCCACATGACCGCGCTGCAGAACGTGATGATCGCCCAGCAGCGGGTGCTGAAGCGCGGCAAGCGCGAGGCCGAGGTCGCCGCCAAAGAGAACCTCGACAAGGTCGGCGTCGGCGAGAAGTGCGACTCGCTGCCCGGCCAGCTCTCGGGCGGGCAGCAGCAGCGGGTGGCCATCGCGAGGGCGCTGGCCATGGACCCCAGCCTGATGTTGTTCGACGAGCCGACCTCGGCGCTCGACCCCGAGCTGGTCGGCGACGTGTTGACCGTCATGCGCAAGCTGGCCGAGGAGGGGATGACCATGCTCGTGGTCACCCACGAGATGGGCTTCGCCCGCGAGGTGGCCGACCGGGTGGTGTTCATGGACGGCGGCGTGGTCGTCGAGGACGGCCCTCCGTCCCAGGTCATCGGCGACCCGCGGCACGAGCGCACCAAGGCGTTCCTGCACCGGGTGCTGCACCCCGAGGGATAGCCGCGGCCGGCGGGGCGTCTCCCCGAGCCGCCCCGCCGCACCGGCGGCCATGGTGTAATGAACCAGAATGGACCTGACCTCTTACGCCGAGTGGGCTGTCCGGCTGGCCGACGATCCCGCCCCGCCGCCCGACCTCGCTCGCCTGCGCGACGAGCTGGCCGCCGTGTTCGACGCGGCCGGCGACGACCGGCGGGTGGTCGCGCTGCTCAACACCCTGCTCGTGCGCTATCCCGTGCGCCCTCAGCTCTCCGACCACGACGGCCGGCCCTGGCATCTCCACCTGGCCGACGACTACGCCGCCTGCGCCGTGATGGGCCTGGCCGCGGTCGTGGCCGAGCTGGGCGTCGACCGGCTCGGCCGGTGCCTCGATCCGCGCTGCGGCAAGGCGTTCCTCGACACCTCGTCCAACCGCTCGCGCCGCTACTGCTCGGCCCGCTGCGCCAGCCGCGCGAACGTGGCCGCCTTCCGCGCCCGCCGCAAGAACGCCTTCTGACTCACCGCACCGGCGAGCGTGCCCGGCGCACCAGTGGCCAGTAGCGCAGCACCACCCGGCCGACGATGTCGTGGACGGGGCCGAAGTCCCAGCTGTCGCGCCGGCCGCCGGCCCGCTGGTTGTCGCTCTCCAGCCACCACCCGTCCGCCCCGTGCCACCGCGCCCGTTTCACGATGAGGCGTTCGGGGTCGCCGGGGAGCCTGGCCACCACGAGGTCCCCCGGGCGCACGGTCGCGCCGCGCCGGACGAGAAGCCAGTCTCCCGGCGCCAGCGCCGGACGCATCGAATCGCCTTCGACACGCACTCTCATGGGCTGCGACCCCCTACTCCACGGGCACTGGGACCCGAGTAAGGTCGGTTGTGGACCAAGCTGATTCAGCATCAAGGAAGGACTTTCCGATGCTCGCACGACTGCTACGACCCAAGCATGTCGCATCCGCACACTGCGACCTGCCCTGCGGGGTCTACGACCCCGCTCAGGCCCGCATCGAGGCCGAGTCGGTCAAGGCGATCATGGAGAAGTACGCGGCCAACGAGGACCCGGTCTTCCGGGCCCGCGCGGTGACCATCAAGGAGGAGCGCGCCGAGCTGGTCAAGCACCACCTCTGGGTGCTCTGGACCGACTACTTCAAGCCGCCGCACCTCGAGCAGTACCCGCAGCTTCACCAGCTGTTCTGGGACGCGACAAAGCTCGCGGGCGCCGCCGGCGCCAAGGGCACGGTCGACGTCGGCAAGGCCGAGGATCTGCTGGGCAAGATCGACGAGATCTCGAAGATCTTCTGGGAGACCAAGGCCGCCTAAAACGGCACCTAAGGCTCTGCGCGGTCAGCGGCCGCGCAGAGCCTTTTCCATTGATGGCGAGTCTGAAGCGTCCAAGCACCGCTCAGGGACGGTAAGTTGCAGTTGGCGTCGGATACGGTGGGTCGCGGTCAGCGGCCCGCCACGTGGCGGTTCCCACGTACGCGAGGAGGAACGTGACCGAGGAAACCGAGACCCGCGCGGAGGGCGTGGCCGGCATTCGCGACGTGGTGAGCATCAGGCTCCCCGCCGCCAGTGCCTACTTGTCCGTGCTGCGCACGGCCACCGCCGGGCTCGCGGCGCGGCTCGACTTCACGCTGGACGAGATCGAGGATCTGCGGATCGCGGTCGACGAGGCGTGCGCCATGCTGCTGAGCGAGGCGGTGCCCGGCACCGACCTGACCGCCGAGTTCGAGCTGACCGGCCAGGAGATGCAGGTCAGGGTCGAGGTGGCGACCGTCGGCAGCTCCGCTCCCAAGCGTGACGACTTCGCCTGGATGGTGCTGACGGCCCTGGCCGATGACGTGGACGCCGTGGCACCTTCCCAGGGCTTCCCCGATCGCATGGCGATCGTCCTGCGTAAGCGCCGAGGCGCGGCCCAGAGAACGGCGGGGCCGGCGTGACGGAAAGGACTGGAGCCATGGCCACCAGCGAACACGCCGTGCCCGACAGGGTCCGTGCCCGCAGGCTCTTCGCCGAGCTGGCCGAGCTGGGTCCTGAGGAGCCGCGCCGCCAGCGCATCAGGGATGAGCTGGTCGAGCTCCACCTTCCTCTGGTGGAATACCTGGCGCGCCGCTTCCGCAACAGGGGCGAGTGGCTCGACGACCTCACCCAGGTCGCCACCATCGGCCTGATCAAGTCGATCGACCGGTTCGACCTCAACCGAGGCGTCGAGTTCTCCACCTACGCGACGCCCACGATCGTCGGCGAGATCAAGCGGCACTTCCGCGACAAGGGCTGGGCGGTGCGCGTGCCGCGCCGCCTGCAGGAGCTGAAGCTCTCGCTCACCAAGGCCATCAGCGATCTGTCGCAGCGCGAGGGCCGGGCGCCGACGGTGTCCGAGCTGGCCTCCTACCTGAAGATGACCGAGGAGGAGGTGCTCGAGGGCCTCGAGTCGGCCAACGCCTACTCGACCGTGTCGCTCGACGCCCCCGACTCCGGCGACGACGACGCTCCCGCGGTGTCCGACTCCCTCGGCATCGTCGACGAGTCGCTGGAGGGCGTCGAATATCGCGAGTCGCTCAAACCACTGCTGGAGCGGCTGCCGCCGCGGGAAAAACGTATCCTGCTGCTGCGCTTCTTCGGCAACATGACACAGTCGCAGATCGCGACCGAGCTGGGCATCTCGCAGATGCACGTCTCGCGCCTGCTCGCCCGCACGCTGGCCCAGCTGCGCGAGGGCCTGACCGCCGACGACTAACCGTCTCCGTAGAGAGCGTGGGTGGTGGGGGGCGCCAGCAGGGTCACGAGCCCTGTCACGGCGACCACGATCAGCGGGATGCCGAGCTGCGGCTGGTCCGACTGGATGAGCGTGACGGCGATGACCAGCATGAAGATCTGCGTCAGCACGGCCGGTGACCTCCCCCACCGCTCCATCCTGAACAGACCGCCCAGGGCCACCCAGAGCAGCCCGGCGGCCACCAGCAGCGCGAACCCCGACTCCGCCAGGGCCGTCGTCACGTTGGCCGGCGCTCCCGTCAGCGTCTGCACCGCGACGAGCACGCCGAGCCCCAGTGCGACGAGCCCTTCCAGGGCGACGACGGCGGCGGCGATGAGAAGGGTAAGCGGGCGACCGTTCACGTCCGTACCCTACCGCCAGGGCCGTACGGTCCGAGAAATAGGACGTTAGGCCCACAAAGCGGACGAGCTTAACCGGCTACGCTGGCGATATGCGCGCCATGCTGCTGGTCAACCCCAAGGCCACCACCACCAACGCTCGCACGCGTGACGTGCTGATCCGCGCGCTCGGCGCGGCCGTCGACCTCGCTGTCGAGGAGACCCGCTACCGCGGCCACGCGGCTTCGCTGGCGTCCACGGCACGGGCCAAGGGCTACGACCTGGTGGCGGTGCTCGGAGGCGACGGCACGATCAACGAGACCGTCAACGGCCTGCTGAACCCGGTGGACGGCGAGCCGGCGGCGGACGACCCCAGCACCGGCCGCCCCGGCCTGATCGTCATCCCCGGGGGCAGCGCGAACGTCTTCGCCCGTGCCCTGGGGCTGCCGAACGATCCGGTCGAGTCGACGGGCGCGGTGCTGGAAGCGCTCAGGGAGGGGCGGCGCAGGACCGTGGGGCTCGGGCAGGCCCTCTGGGAGGGGCAGAGCCGCTACTTCACCTTCTGCTCGGGCATGGGATATGACGCGGAGGTTGTGCGGGCCGTGGAGGGCCTGAGAGGCGCCGGGAGGAAGGCTACCCCCACGCGGTATGTGAACACGGCTCTGCGGCACTATCTGGCCACGGACAAGCGGCATCCCGCGATGACGCTGACCGGCCCCGGCATCCCTGCCACCGAGGGAGTGTTCATGGCGATCATCTCCAACACCTCGCCGTGGACGTACGTCGGCACGCGACCCGTGACGCCCACCCCGTGGGCCTCCTTCGAGACCGGGCTCGATCTGCTCGGGCTGCGGCGCATGAGCCCGATCGCGCTCGCGCCGGTGATCCGGCATATCCTCACGGAGAGTGACGTCCTTCCGTCGGGCCGGCACCTCGTCCAGCTGCACGACGAGCCCGAGTTCACGCTCACCGCGGGCCGCCCGGTGGCCTTCGAGCTGGACGGCGACTACCTGGGCGAACGCGAAACCGTGACGTTCCGGTCCACGCCGAACGCATTACAGGTTCTGGTCTAGTTGGTTACATTCGGTCATTGTGTGACGCATCCGACATCCATAACAGCCAAAACTTCGCGTCAACCCTCTTGCGTGCACTGAAAGTGACTGAAAGGCTCAACACTGACGTCGGAACGTAGGACCTTTCGCAACCCAGAGGTCCTCCGGGCGTCAAGCGGGCGGCCCCCGGTCCTCAACAGGATCCCGGGTGATCGTTCGCGCGAGTTAGTGAAACTCTTCACAAAGTAGTAGCCGCACGGAGCCGACCTAGAGGCTCCATCTACTAAGGAGTGACGCATGGACTGGCGCCACCGAGCTGCCTGCCGTGACGTGGACCCCGAGCTCTTCTTCCCGATCGGCAACACCGGCCCCGCCCTCCTGCAGATCGAGGAGGCCAAGCAGGTCTGCCGGTCCTGCCCCGCCGTCGAGGCCTGCCTGAAGTGGGCGCTGGAGTCCGGACAGGACGCCGGCGTCTGGGGCGGACTGAGCGAGGACGAGCGCCGCGCCCTCAAGCGCCGCTCCGCCCGCGCCCGCGCCCGGCTCTCCGCCTGACCCGATCACACCCCCCCTGCTCCGGTGCGTCCGCACAGGATGTGCCCGCCGGCAGCTCGGACGCGGATTCGCCCGGGTCAGCTCGGCGGGAGCGGGATCGACATCACCACCTCCGTGCCGCCTTCCAGCCGTGGCTGGATCGACAGCCGGCCCGACAGCTCCCCCACCACGAGCGTGCGTACGATCTGCAGCCCCAGGCTGGTGGAGCTGTCGAGGTCGAACCCGCTGGGCAGCCCGCCCCCGTCGTCCCAGACCGTGAGATTGAGCCGGTCGTGCTCCGGTTCCACCACCACCTCCAGCCGCTTGGGCCTCCCGTGTTGCAACGCGTTCTGCAACAGCTCGGTCAGCGCCATGGCCAGCGGCGTGGCGATGAGCGACGGCAGCACGCCGAAACCTCCGACGCGCCGCGGTGTCACGGCCGCCTCCGCCGCCGACACCTCACCCGCCATCGCGATCACCCGGTCGGCGATCTCGTCGAAGTCGACGAACTCCTCCGGCGCATGAGAAAGCGTCTCGTGCACGATCGCGATCGACCCGACCCTGCGTACCGCCTCCTCGAGCGCCTCCCTGCCCTCCGGCACCTGCAGCCGCCTGGCCTGCAGCCGGAGCAGGGCGGCGACGGTCTGCAGGTTGTTCTTCACCCGGTGGTGGATCTCGCGGATCGTGGCGTCCTTGGTCATCAGCTCGCGCTCGCGCCGGCGCAGCTCCGTGACGTCCCTGATGAGCACCAGCGCGCCGATGCGGCCGCCGCCCACGATCAGCGGGATGGCTCTGAGCTGCACGATCGTGCCGCCGGACTCGACCTCGGTGCCCTTCGCCGCCCGCCCGCTGGCCACGATCATGAGGTCTTCGTTGATGGGCTCGTCGGAGTAGCACAACTGCGCGGTGACCCGCCCCAGCTCCGCCCCCACCAGGTCGGCGTGCAGGCCCAGCCGCCGGTAGGCGGACAGGGCGTTGGGCGAGGCGTACGTGACGCGCCCCGCCCGGTCGAGCCGGAGCAGGCCGTCGCCCACGCGCGGCGAGCGGACCAGGATCGGCTCGTCGCCGGAGAACGGGAACCGGCCCTCCGCCACCATCTGCGCCAGGTCGGAGGCGCTCTGGAGGTAGGTCAGCTCCAGCCGGGAGGGCGTGCGGGCGGAGGAGAGGTTGGTGGAGCGCTGGATCACCGCGAGGAAGCGGGCCTCGCCGCCCTCGACGGCGCGCCGCACGGGGATCGTCTCCTCCCTGACGGGCACGCCGGTGGACCAGTCGGGATCTCCCTCGCGGCAGATGCGGCGTTCGTTCCAGGCGGTGTCGATGAGGTAGCGCTCGCCCTTGGCCGCCACGGTGCCGACGATGTCGTCGTGGTAGACGGTCGGGCCGGTCGTCGGCCGCATCTGGGCGATCGCGATCCAGCCGTTCTCCCCCAGCAGCGGCGCCCACAGGACGAGGTCGGCGAAGGACAGGTCGGCCAGCAACTGCCAGTCGGAGACCAGCGAGTGCAGCCAGTCGAGATCCGCCTCGTCCAGCGCTGTGTGGCGGGCTACGAGGTCGCTCAGTGTCGGCACGAGTGCATCATGCGTGCTTTCCCCCGCAACAGCCAAACCGGCCGTCGGGCGGCGGGCGCGCTGAGGTGGGCATTTGACCGCATAGCCGGTACTCGGGCACAACTCCGTACGAGTGCGGGCGTACCACGCCATCCTCGTACAGTGCTGGCACCGTGCCCCCTGGTGACCGTTTCGTGAAATCTCACATGGTGAGAAGCATCACACAGCCGCCACCGCTCAGCTGCAGGAAAAGGGCTGCGCGCCACCAGCCGGAGGTGATCCGCACGGGCGGGTGGTTCCTCCGCGACACGGCTGGCGGACCGGCCTCGGTTGCGATCGCGCACATCGCTGTGGATATCCTTCACCATCAACCTGAGCAGCCCGGATCCGTGCGTGCCAGCTGTCGTACGCGCTCGGCGCCGGTCGGCGGCTCCGGCCCGCGGTTGACCGCTCGGGCCGAAGTGAGTTCCGATGATCTCGCGGTGACCAGACACGCCCTCACCGCCGTGGCAGAAGTGAAGGTGAGAGCGTGACTGACGACAGCCCCCGCGTTCCGAAGTACTACGACGTGAAACGGAGCCTGCTCGAGCTCACCAAGAGCCTCTCGCCGGGCACGGCGCTGCCGCCCGAGCGCACGCTCGCCGTACGCTTCGAGACCTCCCGCACCACGGTCCGGCAGGCGCTGACCGAGCTGGTGGTGGAGGGCAGGCTGCTGCGCATCCAGGGCAAGGGCACGTTCGTGGCCCAGCCGAAGGTGGCCCAGGTTCTCCAGCTCACCTCCTACATCGGCGACCTGCGCACGGCCGGTCTGGAGCCGGACACCAAGATCCTGGAGATCGGCTACATCACCGCCGACGAGGCCCTGGCCCGGCGCCTGGCCATCAACCCCGGCGGGCGCGTGCTGCGCATCCACCGCCTCAGGCTGGCCAACGGCGAGCCGGTCTCCATCGACACGACCCACCTGTCCGCCCGCCGCTTCCCCCGGCTGCGGCGCGAGCTGGAGGTGCACGCGTCGCTGTACGAGACCCTGCACAACGCCTACAACGTGCGGCTCACCGACGCCGAGGAGATCATCGAGACGGTGCTGGCCACCCCCTACGACGCCAAGGCCCTGGGCGTCGACGTCGGCCTGCCGATGCTGCTGCTCACGCGCCACGCCTTCGACGCCGACGGCAACCCCGTCGAGTGGGCCCAGTCGCTCTATCGCGGCGACCGGTACAAGTTCGTCACGCGCCTGCGCCGTCCGTGAAGAACCTCATGCGTTACGGCAGGCCACCCTGCCCGGACCCGCCGACGCCGGCTCGCCTCCGTCGAGCGCCGGTCGTGAAGGCTCACGGGGCACTCGCCGTGACGAGCGCGCCGCGGGCCGTGTTCTTCACTGACTCCTAGGCTGACGTCCATGAGCATTCTCGTCGTCACCGGCACCGGCGCCGGGGTGGGCAAGACCGTGGTGACGGCGGCCGTGGCCGTGTTGTCGCTGGCGCGCGGGGCGGCGACCGCCGTGGTCAAGCCCGCCCAGACCGGCGTGGCCCCCGGTGAGCCGGGCGACGTCGACCACGTGATCCGGCTGTCCGGGGTGGCCACCACCTTCGAGCTGCGCCGGTTCACCGACCCGCTCTCCCCCGCCGCCGCGGCGAGGGCGGCGGGCATGCCGCCCGTGTCGCTGGCCGGGGCTGCCACGCTGGTGCGGGAGCTGGGTGAGAGCAACCGGCTGGTGGTCGTGGAGGGCACCGGAGGGCTGCTGGAGCGCTTCGACGAGGACGGCGCCACCGTCGCCGACCTCGCGCGCTCCCTCAACGCGCAGGTGCTCGTCGTGGCCGGGGCCGGGGGCGCCGCGGTCAACCACACCGCGCTCACCCTGGAGGCGCTGGCCCACCGCGGGCTCGACCTGGCCGGCCTGGTCATCGGCCGGTGGCCGCGGCGGCCGGGGACCGCCGCGCGCAGCGGCGTGGCCGACCTCGAGATGCTGGCCGCGCGGCCGCTGGCCGGGGCGCTGCCCGACGGCGCGGGCGACCTGGACAGGCAGGCGTTCGCCGAGGTGGCGCGCAAAGGGCTGGGCGCCACGCTGGGCGGCACGTTCGACCCCGCGGCCTTCCGGCGGCAGGTCCTCTGACAAGGGTGGGGCTAGCCCCACCACGCACCAGCACACCAGGCCCATTTCGCGGCTTCCCCGCCGGTCAATACCGTTGGGGCATGACAGTCCCCCGTCCGTGGTCGGCACGGGCCTGGCTCGACACGGCTCACGTCATGACCGGCCTGCCGGTCGCCGTGCTGCTCGGCGGGCTGACCGTCCTGCTGGCCGTGGTCCCTCGCCTGCTGTGGCAGGCCCTGCCGTGGTTCACCCGGGTGCAGTGCTCCCGGTTCGCGGCGTTCCAGGGGGTGCGCATCCCGCCCACACCGCCCCTGGCGGGATGGCGGAGCCCCACGGCGTGGCGGCAGATCGCCTACCACCTGCTGTCGCCGTTCGTGGGCGCCGCCGCGGCGTTCCTGGTGGCCGTGGTGTGGGGCGGATCGTTCGTGGGGCTGCTGTCGTTCCTGCCGCCGCGGCTGGTGCCCGCGCCCATGGTGTTCGAGTTCAACCTGCGCGACGGGCGCGTGCTGGGGATCTTCATGGGGGTGGGGCTCGCGCTGCTCGTCCTCGCTCCCTTCCTGGCACGCGGCATGGCGGCGCTCGACCTGGTGGTGGCGCGTACGCTTCTCGGGCCCAGCCGCTCGGAGCTGGGGCAGCGGATCGAGACGCTGACCGAGAGCCGGGCCGGCGTCATCGACGCGGCCGACGCCGAACGCCGCAGGATCGAGCGTGACCTGCACGACGGCGCGCAGCAGCGGCTCGTCTCGCTCGCCATGAACCTCGGCCTGGCCAGGGCCACCCTGACCGACCTGCCCGAGCCGGCCCGCCAGGCGATCGAGCAGGCTCACGAGGAGGCCAAGCAGGCGCTCAAGGAGCTGCGCGACTTCGTCAGGGGCCTGCACCCTGCCGTGCTCAACGACCAGGGCCTGGACGCGGCGCTGTCCGGAGTCGCCGCCCGAGCGCCCGTGCCGGTCAAACTCCGGGTCGACATCGAGCGGCGTACGAGTCCGACCATCGAGGCGGTGGCATTCTTCATCGTGTCCGAAGCACTGACCAACATCGCCAAACACGCCTCGGCCACCAAGGCCGAGGTGAACGTGCGGCGTGAGCGCGACCGCCTGCACGTGGAGGTCTACGATGACGGTTGCGGCGGCGCCACGCTGGACGGAGGCACCGGGCTGCGCGGCCTGGCCCAGCGGATCGACGCGGTCGACGGGTCGCTCCGGTTGTCCAGCCCGCTGGGCGGCCCGACGACGATCGAGGTGGAACTGCCGTGCGAGTAGTGCTGGCCGAAGACTCCGTGCTGCTGCGGGAGGGCCTGATCCGGCTCCTCGACGCCTCCGGCATGGACGTGGTGGCGGCCGTGGACGAGGCCGAGGGGCTGCTGCGGGCGGCCGAGGAACACCGGCCCGAACTGGTCATCACCGACGTCAGGATGCCGCCCACGCACACCGACGAAGGGCTGCGGGCCGCACTCCTGCTGCGCCGCCAGCAGCCGGGCCTCGCGGTCCTCGTGCTCTCCCAGTACGTCGAGGAGCGCTACGCAGCCCAGCTGCTGGCCTCGGCCGCGACCGGCGGCGTCGGCTACCTCCTCAAGGACCGGGTGGCCGACGTGGCCGAGTTCATCGACGCGCTGCGCAGGGTGGCCTCCGGCGGCACCGCCCTCGACCCCGAGGTGGTCGCCCAGCTGCTGCTACGTGGCAACAGCGACCCGCTGGAGCGCCTGACGCCGCGCGAGCACGAGGTGCTGCAGTTGATGGCGGAAGGCCGGTCGAACGCGGGCATCGGCCAGGCGCTGGTGCTCAGTGAAGGGGCGGTCGGCAAGCACATCGGCAACATCTTCACCAAGCTCGACCTGTCACCCGCCGAGGGCGACCACCGGCGAGTGCTCGCCGTGCTGCGCTTCCTCAGGATCAGGAGCCTGCCATGAGAGCGGCCTGGCTGATCGTGGGCGCGCTGACGACCACGGTGGCGTTGCTGGGGTCCACGGCCATGCTCTGGCACGTGTTCGCCAAGGCCAGGATGCCCGAGGAGGTCAAGCTACGGTCCATCCCGTTCACGGAGCGCAGGATCCAGATCAACGCCGCCAGGGGCGACGTGCACGTGTCCATCCTGCCGGGCGACGCCGGCGAGGTGTTCATCCACAGGTCCCTGCGGTGGACGCGTGACCGGCCCGCCGTCACGGAGGACTGGGACGCGCGTACGAGCACCCTGCGGCTCGAGGCGGCCTGCCCCGGCGCCGACCAGCCGGACGGGCCCCTCTGCATGGCCGACTACGTGCTCTTCGTGCCGCCGGAGACCGACATCGAGGCCGGCACGACCGGTGGCCGGCTCAGCGTCGGCGACGTGTACGGCGACGTGCGCCTGACCTCCGTCACCGGCGACGTGCGCGTCGACGACGTCGCCGGCTCCCTCTGGGCCAGGGTCGGCACCGGCAGCGTGCACGCCGACGCGCTCAACTCCGAGGAGACCGATGTGGAGGTCGGGGCGGGAAACGTGAGCCTGTCGTTCGTCAACCCTCCGGCGACCGTGAAGGCCGTCGTCAGGACGTCCGGCGACGTGCAGGTGCACGTGCGCGAGGGCTCGTACGACGTCTCGGTGGTCGCCCGCAACAGCACCCTGAACATCGGCAAGGACCCCAGCTCGCCGCGGAAGATCAGCGCGAGGGCGCCGGACGGCAACGTCACCCTGTGCTGCCGCTGAAGATCACCCGTGTCCGGGCCTTAAGGTCTGTTTACTCTTGTGACTGGTTGGTAAGTTCCCGGCATGGAGTCTGCGAAGCACGCCGGTGACGCCGCCGTCGCCGTGTCCAAGGCCTATGGCGTCGAGACCATGTTCACCCTGTCGGGGGGGCACGTCTTTCCGCTCTACGACGGCGCCGTGCACGAGGAGATGCGCATCCTCGACGTACGCCACGAGCAGAGCGCGGTCTTCGCCGCGGAAGCCACGGCCCGGCTGACCAGGAAGCCCGGGCTGGCCGTGCTGACCGCCGGCCCCGGCATCACCAACGGCGTCAGCGGCGTCGCGACCGCCCACTTCAACGGCTCCCCCGTGGTCGTCATGGGCGGCCGGGCGCCGCAGTCGCGCTGGGGCAGCGGCGCGCTGCAGGAGATGGACCACCCGCCGCTGCTCGACCCGATCACCAAGCTGTCGTTCACGGCGAGCGGCGCCGAGTCGGTCGGCCACGAGGTCGAGATGGCCTTCCGCACGGCGGTCGCCTCCCATCGCGGCCCGGTGTTCCTCGACTTCTACATGGACCACCTGTTCTCTCCGTCGCCGGTGCACGACGTGCAGACGCAGACGCCGTCGCCGCTGGAGCCCGACCCCGGCGACCTGGCCGGCATCGCACGGCTGCTGGCCGAGGCCGAGCGGCCCGTGCTGGTGTACGGGTCCGACGTGTGGATGGAGCGCGCCGAGGAGGCCGCCCGCGACTTCGCCGAGACGTGGCGGCTGCCGGTCATCCCCAACGGCCAGGGCCGCGGCATCCTGCCGTCCGGGCACGAGCTGCTCGTCACCCGGGCGCGCGGGCTCGCCTTCTCCCAGGCCGACCTGGTGATCGTGGTCGGCACCCCGCTCGACTTCCGCCTCGGCTACGGCTGGTTCGGCGGCAAGGACGGCGCGCCGCTGGCCCGCGTGGTCCACATCGCCGACGCGCCGTCGCAACTGGCCACGCACATGCAGCCGGCCGCGTCCGCCGCGGGCGACCTGTCGGTGGTGTTCTGGGGCCTCGGCGCCGCCTGTGGCGACGCGGGCGTCAAACCCGACGCCTACGCCCCCTGGGTGACGAGGTTGTCCGACACGGCCGCCGCGGCCATCGCCGGCGACGCCGAGTTGCTGGCCTCCGACTCCGACCCGATCCACCCCATGCGCATCTACGGCGAGCTGGGCAAGATCCTCGCCGACGACGCCGTGGTCATCGGCGACGGCGGCGACTTCGTCTCCTACGCGGGCAAATACGTCGAGCCCCGGCAGCCGGGCAACTGGCTCGACCCGGGCCCGTACGGTTGTCTCGGCACCGGCCTCGGCTACTCCATCGCCGCCCGCCTGGCCAGGCCGTCCTCACAGGTGGTGCTGCTGCTCGGCGACGGCGCCGCCGGGTTCTCCCTGATGGACGTCGACACCCTCGTACGCCACCGGCTGCCGGTCGTCATGGTCTGCGGCAACAACGGCATCTGGGGCCTGGAGAAGCACCCCATGCAGATGTTGTACGGCTACGACGTGGCGGCCGAACTGCAACCCCAGTGCCGCTACGACCAGGTCGTGACCGCACTCGGCGGCGGCGGCGAGCTCGTCACCGAGCCGTCCGAGATCGGCCCCGCGCTGCGCAGGGCGTTCGACTCGGGCATCCCCTACATGGTGAACATCGCCACCGACCCGCAGATCGCCTACCCGCGCAACACGACGGGGGTGTGACGCTACTGCTTCGGGCTGGCCGACGGGGTGGGGTTCGGGCTGCCGGTCGTGCAGGGGCTGTCGACGACGACCAGCGTGATCTTCGCCCCTTCGTCCGCCTGGGTGCCGCCCTTGGGGTTCATGGCCTTGACGGTGCCGCAGCGCAGGCCGGCGGTGGTGGTGGTCTGGTCGTCGAGGTCCACCTCGAAGCCCATCGCCAGGAGGATGTCCTGCGCCTCGAGGAACCTCATCCCGACCACCTTGGGCACGCGCTTCTTGCCGGCGGTGGGCGTGGGAGAGCCCGACGGCGTGGTGGTGGGCGTCGTGGTGGGCGTCGGCGTGCGGGTGGGGGTCCTGGTCGGCTTGGGCTCCGGGGTCGTCGGGTCGGGCCTGGGCGGCCTGGTGGTCGCCCTGGGCTCGGAGGTCGTCGGGTCGGGCCTCGGCGGCCTGGTGGTCTTCGTCGCGCGAGGGGAATGGATGGACGACGTGTCGCCCCGCGGAACAGCGGTCTCGGTGACCTGCGGCTCGCCGGGGGTCATGCCCGTCAGAGCGACCGCGCCGGCGCCCGCGCCGAGCACCACCGCGACCGCGATGCCCGTGATCAGGCCGGTCCTGCGCGGCGCCTTCGCCGCCCGCCGGCTGCCGCCACGGCGCTCGGACACGTTCGTGTCCTGGGATGCCTGCTGGTGCGCACCGGTCTGGTACGCCTCCATCGGCGGAGCGGCCGTGCCCGTCCCGGTGGGGGGCGCGTGAACCGGCTCGGGCACGGGCGAGGGCTGCCCGCTGGCGGCCGCGCGGGCCGCCTCGCTCATGGCCTTGGCCGACGGGTAGCGCCTGGCCGGGTCCTTCGACAGCGCGACCTCGACCAGCGTGCGCACCGCCTGGGGGATCTCGGCGGGGAGCGGCGGCGGGGCCTCGCGGATGTGCTTGAGCGCGATCGTGACCGCGCTGTCACCGTCGAACGGACGCTGCCCCATCAGGCACTCGTACGCGACCACGCCGAGCGCGTAGATGTCGACCGCGGGCGTGACAGGCGCACCCTCGGCCTGCTCGGGGGCGCAGTAGGCGGCCGTGCCCAGCACCATGCCGGCGTCGGTGAGCCGGTTGGCCAGATCGGACCTGGCGATGCCGAAGTCGGTCAGCACGAGCGTGCCGTCGCGCTGCACGAGCAGGTTGCCCGGCTTGACGTCGCGGTGCACGATGCCCTGGTCGTGCACGGCCTGCAACGCCGAGGCGGCCTGGGCGATCAGGTCCATGGCCTGCTGCGGCGCGATCCGGCCCAGCCTGGACAGTAAGCGGTCGAGCGGCTCGCCGTCGACGAACTTCATGACCAGGTAGACGGTGTCGCCGCTGACGCCGTAGTCGTAGACGTCGACCACGCCGCTGTGGTTGATCGTGGCCATCGCCCGCGCCTCCCCCTGGAAGCGAGCGACGAACCCCGGGTCCTCCATACGGCCTGGCAGCAGCACTTTGACGGCGACGGTGCGGGCCAGGACGATATCCTCGCCCCGCCACACCTCGCCCATGCCGCCGGCGCCGATGCGGGTATCCAATCGATACCGCCCCGCCAGCGTCGTCCCTTGTGCCACCATGACGCCCCCGTTACCCCCCTACTTCAGTAACCTCTCCCACCCCGCGAGTCTCCAACAAAGCGAACTTTCATCGCGGTAAGGTAACACAGTGGTCACGGAAGTCAGAGAGTGTACGACTCACCTGTCCCACATGCCACTCAAATGCCTCAAGCCGTACAAACTCTATCCTGCGGCCTCACGACGGGCCTTGTCCGCGTTTCGCGGAACTCAACAGCCGGATCGCTAGGCTGATCCCATGACGCTCGCACCTGGGCTTCGCGCCCAGTCACTCATCGTGGTCGAGATGGACGACACCGCCAAGAGCGTGGGCAGCGGAGACGTGCCCGTGCTGGCCACGCCCCGGCTGCTCGCGCTGGCCGAGGCGGCGACCGTGCGCGCCGTCGAGCGGCACCTCGCGCCGGGCCAGACGTCCGTCGGCACCCGGGTCGAGCTGGAACACGTGGCCGCCAGCCCGCTCGGCACGCGCGTGCAACTCGGCGTCGAGCTGACGCGGGTCGACGGCCGTCGCCTGACCTTCGCCTTCGAGGCCCACGACGAGCACTCTGTCGTGGGCAAGGGCACGATCGAGCGCGTCCTCGTCGACCGCGCCAGATTCCTGGCCGCGAGCGAACGGCGCACGACGTGAGGGCCGCTAGTCGTCGATGACGGCGATCAGGTCGCCTTCCTGGATCACGTCGCCCTCGGCCACCTTGAGCTGGGCCACCGTGCCGTCGTCCTCGGCGAGCACCGGGATCTCCATCTTCATCGACTCGAGAATGACGAGCGTGTCACCTTCGGAGACGGTGTCGCCCTCGCGGACGACGACCTTCCACACGTTGGCCACCATCTCGGCGCGTACCTCAGCCACCGCGACTCCCCTCTTTCCATGATCCGATAATGTTCACGACCTAGGCGCGCATGCGCGCGACCAGACCGGTGTCGTAGTCGCCGGCGACGAACTCCGCGTTCTCCAGCAGCTCCGCACAGAATGGCAGATTGTTCTTCGGTCCCTCTACGGTGAACGCCGCCACCGCCTTGCGGCCCTTCTCCAGCGCGTCGGCGCGGCTCTCGCCGCGGACGCAGAGCTTGGCCATCAGCGGGTCGTAGAACGGGGTGACCGTGTTGCCCATCTCATAGCCGGAGTCGACCCGCACGCCGTCGGCGACCGGCTCCTCCCACGCCGAGATCGTGCCAGGACCGGGGAAGAACCGCTTCGGGTCCTCCGCGTAGACGCGGAACTCTATCGCGTGCCCGGTCGGCTCGGCCGGCACCTCGGGGCTCTCGCCCGCCGCGACACGCAGCTGCAGCTCGACCAGGTCGACACCGGTGACCAGCTCGGTGACCGGGTGCTCCACCTGCAGCCTGGTGTTCATCTCCAGGAACACGAAATCCTGCCGGTCGGCGTCGACCAGGCACTCGACGGTGCCCGCACCGGCATAGCCGACGGCCTCGCCGGCCCGCACGGCGGCGGCGAGCATGCGCTCGCGCAACTCCGGCGTGATGCCGGGGGACGGCGACTCCTCGACGACCTTCTGGTGGCGGCGCTGCACCGAGCAGTCGCGCTCGCCCAGCGCCACGACCCGGCCGTCGGGCAGGCCGAAGATCTGCACCTCGACGTGGCGGGCCCGCTCGATATAGCGCTCGAGCAGGACGGCGGGCCCGTCGAGCGCGTCGCCCGCGCTCCCGGCGAACCTCGCCGCCGCCCTGGCCGCCTGGTCGTACGCCTTGCTCAGGCCCTCGTCGTCGTAGGCCACGCTCATGCCGATGCCACCGCCACCGGCCGCGGTCTTGACCATGACCGGATAGCCGATGGACTCCGCGGCCCGCAGCGCCAGCGACAGGTCGGTGACCGGCTCGCGGGTGCCCGCGGCGACGGGAACGCCCGCGGCCTCCATGAGGTTCCTGGCGTTGATCTTGTCGCCCATCCGGTCGATGGCCTCGGGCGCGGGCCCGATCCACACCATCCCCGCCTCGATCACGGCCCTGGCGAACGCGGCGTTCTCGGCGAGGAACCCGTAGCCCGGGTGCACGGACCGCGCGCCCGTCGCCCGCGCCGCCTCCAGCACCTTGCCGGCGTCAAGGTAGCTCTGCGCGGGGTTGGCCGGGCCGATCAGCACCGCCTCGTCGGCCTCGCGGACGAACGGCAGGTCGGCGTCGGCCTCGGAGTGCACGGCGACGGCACGCAGGCCCATCCGTCTGACCGTGCGGATGATCCGCCGCGCGATCTCACCTCGGTTGGCGACCAGAACGGGTCCGAGCGTCTCAGTAAGCACGCCGACCACCTTATGGCCGTCACAGGCTTGACCCCTTTCCCCCGAAACCACCGAAGCGGCCAGCACGATCTGTAGGAACCCCACAATCAGGAGCGCTCCACGGGCCGGTGGCTGCGTGCGGGCGACAACAGCTTAGACGCGGCCGCGGTCGATCACACGCCCTAGCGCCTCGATCGCGTGGGGGTCGTAGGAGCCGCCAGGAGACTGCCGGACGCGCTCCAGCGCCGCCCCGGCGCGGTCGCGGTCGGTGGAGGGCCCCACCAGGTCGTCGTAGGCGTTGGCGACCTTGATGATGCGGCTCGACAGCGGCGGGTCCTCGGTGATCGGGTCGCACTGCCGTCTGACCACCTCCGCCACGCGGTCGAGCACGCCCGTCTGCCGGATCACCTCGGCGCCCAGCTCGGCGATGCGGCGGGCCTGCTCGGGCTCGGTGAGCACGGTGGCGCCGCCGGGGATGGGATCGCTCAGCGACAGCTGGCCGATGTCGTGCATCAGCGCCGCGTATTCCAGCTCCAGCAGCTCGGGCTCGGCCATGCCCAGCTCTCTGCCGATGGCCACGGCCAGCCGGCTCACCCGGCGCGAATGCCCGGGCTCGACGTAGCCGCCGACCTCCGTCACCCGGGACAGGGCGCGCACGGTCTGCAGATAGGTGGCGCGGATGCCGGCGTATTTCCTGAAAGCGACCTGGGTGACCAGCAGCGGGGCGGCGAACACCAGCAGCGCCACCAGGTCCATGCTGTGCGTGGCCAGCGCCAGCAGCACGCCCGACGAGCCCACGGCGGCGCCCAGCGGGAACGCTATGTTGATCTCGTCGCGCACCGCCACCCGGAACGCGGTGCGCACCTGCTCCGCCCTGAGCAGGGCCGCGATCAGCACGTCGATCAGCAAGGTGATCGTGATGAGCGTGGCCATCGCCGCCAGCGCCGGCCACCACGTGCTGGTCGGCGGCTTGGTGAGCTCGTGGAGCGGGTCGGCCAGCGGCCGGAACGCGAACGCCGGCAACGCGCCGATGAGCAGCCGCCTGGCCATCGCGTCGAGCCGCGGCGGGCGGCCGACGGCCAGGTGCGGCAGCGCTCCCGCCGTCATGCCGACCGCGATCACGGCGACCACCTGCAGCGCGGGATGGCGCAGCGGGTTCTGGCTGAGGTCGAGCAGCAACGTGTAGCCGAGCGCCGCGGCGGCCCCGATGGGCGCGACCTCCCTGTTGCCCGGCATGGTGAGCCTGGCCAGCTCGCCGACCGCGATCAGCGCGCCGAACCCGACCGCGACCTCCGGGCGTTCGAGCCCGGCGGCGGCGGTGTAGCCGACCCCCGCCACCGCGACCAGCCCGGCCACGCAGATGAGCAGGAGCTGCCCCGAGTCGAGCCGGCGCAGCACCGTGCCCACGGACCGCTCGGCCCGCCGCCGGGGACGTGCTGTGGTGATCATTGACCGGTCACGACCTCGATGGGCATGGTCGGGTCGTCGTGGTCCTTGATCGGGGACTCGGCGGCCTCGGGGGGCGGCGGGTCGACGCGGCGCGGCGGCTGCCACGGCTCGCGGTCGAGCGCTCTGATGAAGGCCGCGACCATGACCGGGTCGAAATGGGTGCCGGCGCATTTGCGCAGCTCTTCCACGGCCACCGGCACCGGCCTGGCGCCGCGGTAGGAACGGTCGGAGGTCATCGAGTCGAACGCGTCGGCCACCGCGATGACCTTCGCGAACTCGGGGATCTCGTCACCGGCCAGCCCCATCGGGTAGCCCGTGCCGTCGTGGCGCTCGTGGTGGTGCATGATGCCGGCGTAGGCCTCGTCGAGGAACCCGATGCCGCGCACGATCTCCAGCCCGCGCATCGGATGCAGCTGGATCGCGGCGAACTCCTCCTCGGTGAGCGGCCCGTCCTTCTGCAGCACCTTGGTGGGCACGCCGAGCTTGCCCACGTCGTGGAGCATGCCGGCGTAGCGGATCGCCCGCACCCGCTCGACCCCCATGCCGATCTCCTGGGCGATCATCGAGGAGGCGTGCGAGACCCGCGTGCAGTGGCCGCGCGTGTAATAGTCCTTCGTCTCGACCGCCTGGCAGAGCGCGGCGATGGTGGCGTCGTAGGAGCGCTGCTGCGCGTGATACTGGCCGAACGCCCACCGCGCCACGAAGAGCGGCACCAGCACCAGCACCGCCGAGATCGACGCCACGGTGGCCCACAGCCCCGCCACCAGCAGCCCGAACGTGCCGTAGCCCAGATAGGACAGCAGGAACTGGACCATGCCGCGCATCGGCACCTCGGTGGCGCGCGACCCCGTGGCCAGCGCGATCACGGTGAGGGTGAGGACGATGTTGAGCGGCACGAAGACCGCCGTGGCCGCGACGTAGGGGCCGATCAGGTCGTCGAACGCGTTGACCTGAGGCACGCCGACCTGCCCGTCGAGCGCGACGTAGAGCCACCCGGCCGCGAAGCCGCAGATGGCGAACTGGGCGCCGTTGAACAGACGTTTGATCAACGGCAGCCCCGGCCGCACGCTCACGATCGCGGTCAGCCCCACCAGCGCCGCCCCCTCGGGACCGAGCAGCACCACGGCGGCCAGCGAGGCCGAGAAGCTCACCGAGACGGCGAACTGCTCCACGTTGAGCAGCGTCGGCATCGACTCGCACACCAGGAACAGCAGCGCGAGCACGAGCAGGATGTCGAGGTCCTCCGGAGCCACGGGCGCGCCGGAGACCACGACGCCGCGAACGATGAGAGCGGCCGCCACCCCGATCACAGCGACCAGATAGGCCCTTGCGGGCCACGGCAGATCACGCATTGCGGCCCCCCACGGCGGTCAGGTCCAGGAAACCCCGGGTGGGATCGCTCCCTCGAACACGCCCCCGAACACCATGACCATCGGAGCGGCCAGCACGGCGGCCATGAACAGCCGGGCGACCATAGCCTTCAACATACGCATGCCTCCACGGTCGACTTGTGGAGTTTCACGCTACAGAAGAGGGCGTGGTCGCACCGCCCGAGTGTGAAATAGCAAGCAAAGCGTAATCAAGCCACTACGAGACGCGATGTGCGGCGGCCCACTCCACGGTCTTCTTCACGCCGGTCGACAGGTCGGTGCGCGGCTGCCAGCCGAGCCCGTCGTGGGCCGGCACCGGGTCGACCGCCATCGCCGGCAGGTCGCCCACGCGCGGCTGCGCGAACCCCGGCTTGTCCTGGGCGCCCGCCGCGTCGGCGATGAGCGAGTGCAGCCGGCGGTCGCTGGTCTGGATGCCGGTGCCGAGGTTGAACCTGCGGCCGTTGCCCTCCGCCCCGCACGCCCTGACGAAGCCGTCGACCACGTCGTCGACGTAGATGTAGTCGCGGGTCTGGGTGCCGTCGCCGTAGAGGACCGTGGGCGTGCCCGACAGCAGGGCGTCGGTGAAGATGGCGACCACACCGGCCTCGCCCTCGGGCGACTGGCGCGGACCGTAGACGTTGGAGAGCACCAACGTGGTGTATTCGAGACCGTAGAGGGCCCGGAACGTGGCGAGGTAGGTCTCGCCGCTCAGCTTGGACGCGGCGTAAGGGGAACGCGGGTCGGTCGGCGCGTCGCCGGGCACCGGGATCGCCGACGGCCTGCCGTAGACCGCCACCGACGAGGCGAACACCACCTTGCGGGTGCGCCCTTCGTGGGCCGCGGCCAGCACGGACGCCGTGCCCGCGACGTTGACGCCCGCGTCGTGCACCGGGTCGGCGACGCTCTTGCGAACGCTGATCTGCGCGGCGAGGTGGCAGATGACCTCGGGTTGCAGGTCGGCGACCAGGGCGATCAGCGCGGGATCGCGCACGTCGATCTGGTGCAGCCGGAAGCGGTCGCTCCCGCTCGCCTGCGCCAGGTTGTCCCGGCGCCCTGAGGACAGGTCGTCGACGACGTCGACCTCATGCCCGTCGCCCAGCAGACGATCGACGAGATTCGAACCGATGAACCCGGCACCCCCGGTGACCAACGCGCGCATGCGGTCGATCCTAGTCGGCCAGCTCCGACCTCACTTGCGCGATGCGGGCCAGGACCTTGGATCGCAGGTCTGCCGGGACCGGATCGCAGCCGCAGTGTTTGTGCACAAGCGCCTTGACCGCTTTGTCCAGATCATATTCCTGCAGGCACGGGCTGCACTCGTCGAGATGCACGCGGATGTCTGCGACGTCGCTCTCGGTCAGCTCGCCGTCGAGATAGGCGTAAACCTTGTCGAGCACCTCGCGACAGTCGGTGTCATGCGGGTTGCCACAGCTCATTTCGATCCCTCCGCCGGGACCAGGCCACGCTCGCGAGCATAGTCCTCAAGGAGGCCCCGCAACTGCCTGCGTCCCCTGTGCAGCCTCGACATCACGGTGCCGATCGGAGTGCCCATGATGTCGGCGATCTCCTTGTAGGGGAAGCCCTCGACATCAGCCAGGTAGACGGCGATCCTGAACTCCTCGGGCAGGGCCGCCAGCGCCTCCTTGATGTCGCCGTCGGGCAGGTGCTCGAGCGCCTCGACCTCGGCCGACTTCAGCCCGCTCGACGTGTGGGACTCGGCCCGCGCGAGCTGCCAGTCCTCGATCTCCTCGGCGCCCGACTGCTTCGGCTCGCGCTGCTTCTTGCGGTAACTGTTGATGAAGGTGTTGGTCAGGATCCGGTAGAGCCACGCCTTGAGGTTGGTGCCCTGCTGGAACTGGTGGAACGACGCGAACGCCTTGGCGAAGGTCTCCTGCAGCAGGTCCTCCGCGTCCGCGGGATTTCGGGTCATCCGGAGCGCCGCGGAGTAGAGCTGCTCGAGATACGGCATGACATCGCGCTCGAATCGCTCGCTCCGCTGCTCCAGCGTCTCCGCGCCTGTCGCGGGCACCGGACCCACCCCCCTAAGATCACCGGTGGCCGACCGTGGCGGAACACCGTACTCAGGGGAGGATACCCGCTGGCCCGTGACCTCCTGGTCAGCGGGTTGGGGGCTGAGCAATGTGAGCATGCTCGTCGCAACACACCCGCGCCCTCGTCTGTTCCCGCAAGATAGAAGGTACGAAGGACCCGGTGCGGGGAACGTCATAACGTACCGGCTGGTAGCCCTTTTTCCGTAACCCAGGAGTCGCGTGTGCTGCCCATTCCGGCCGAGGAACTGAACGGCTCAGGGACGCTCGGGCCGTACTGGACCTTCTATCGCGCCGTCGCCGCCGAGCAACTGAACCGATGGCTTCCCAGCCAGCCCTCCGTGATCCTCGACCTGTCCGGCGGCCGCGGCCGGTGGTCCGGCCAGGCGGCCAGGGCCGGGCACCGGGTGATCGAGGTGCTCGACTTCCGCCGCACGGTCGACGCGCAGTCCCGATTGCGCGACGCCGACCGCGTCCGCCACGTGCGCGCCGACGATCTGTCGTTCCTGCCCGACGAGAGCGTGGACGCCGTCCTCGCAGAAGAGCGCGCGATGTCGGTCGAGCTGATGGCCGAGTCGGCGATGAGCGACGTGGCCAGGGTGTTGCGCCCCGGCGGCCGGGCGCTGGTGTGCGTCGACTCGCTCGTGCTGGGCATGGCGATCCTGGCCGAGCAGGGCCAGTGGCAGCACCTGCGCCAGACCGGCGAGGTCATGCTCGTGCCGTGGCCCGACGGCAGCATCACGCGCTGCTTCAGCAGCGGGCAGCTGCGCGAGTTGCTGGCGGGCACCGGGCTGGAGGTGGAGTGGATGCGGCCTCGCACGGTGTTGTCGCCGTCCACGGTCGACCACGTGCTCTCGTCCGACGCGCGCGCCCTTTCCTATCTGGTGCGTACGGAGCTCGAGGCCCATCCCGACGACGACGACACCGTCGGCATCCACCTGGTGGCCAGCGCCCGCAAGCGCTGAGCGCCTGCCGGCGGCCCCGGCGCGGTCAGCGGCGGCGCTCCCGCTTCCCCTGGCACTGCACGCACCGCGCGGCCTCCGGGCGGGCCTCCAGCCGGCCCTCCGGCACGGGCTTGCCGCAGTCGACGCACCTGCCGTAGACGCCTTCGTCGATGCGCCCGATCGCCTCCACCACCGCGCGGCGCTGCGCGGTGGCCACGGTCAGCATGGCCTGCGCGCGGTCGGCGTCGGTCAGGTCGGAGCCCGCGTCGGCCGCGGAGTATTCCCGCACCGCGACGGGGTCGCCTCTGAGGACCCCGATCGAGCGGTCCAGTTCGGCGAGCATGTCCTTCAGCCGCTCACGAGCGGTCGTGACGTCCACGAATCCGCACCTCCGGGTGAATGAGGGAAGCCTGCGGCCAGGACTCCCCGGATGTCCCCGCCGGCGCGATCAATGGGGGCCTATGTGGCGGTGACACCGAGTGAACGGTTGCATCGCTTTCCTCACCGAATGCCCACTTACCGCGCTTCTTACACCTTTAGAACAGCGCGGACTCCCCCGCCTCGGGGAGCGGTTCGATGAGGTGGGGGCCGTTGTTCCTGACGTTGTTCACGTCCGTGGCGACCGCGTACGCCGTGAGCCGCCCCGACTCGGCGGGCACCAGCAACTCGGAGGCCCGCCCGGTGTCGGTGAGTTCGGGGTCGAGCCATTCGGCCCAGCGGTCGCGCTCGATCATCATGGGCATCCTGTCGTGGATGCGGCCGAGGTGGTCTTCGGCGTCGGTCGTGATGACGGTGCAGCTGACGAGCCACTGGAGCGGGTCGTCGTCGGCGCGCGACGGATCCTTCCAGAACTCGTACAGGCCGGCCATGGCCAGCACCCCGCCGTCCGCGGGATGGATGAAGTACGGCTGTTTCTTCTTCCCCTGCTTTTGGCCGCGCCCGCTTCGGCCCTCGCTCTCTCCGTCCGGGCTCGTGCGGTCCGGCTCGACCGGCATCCACTCGAAATAGCCGTCGGCCGGGAGCAGGCATCTGCGCTTGGCGAACGCCCGGCGGTAGGACGGCTTCTCCGCCAGCGTCTCGGCCCTGGCGTTGATCAGCCGCGAGCCGATCGACGGGTCCTTCGCCCAGGCGGGGACCAGGCCCCACTTGAGGATCCTCAGCTGGCGGACCGCCCGCTCGGCCTCGTGGGGCACGCGGCTCAGGACGGCGTAGACGTTCTTGGTCGGCGCCACGTTGTAGTCGGGGCCGAGCTCCTTGTCGGGGTCGCCGTCCTGCTCGATCTGGAACTCCTCGAGCAGCTCGTGCTTCTTGCGCGCCGAGGCATATCTACCGCACATGACACCACACTGCCATGTCCTTCCCCCACTCGCGTGTCCGCCCGGCGGCGGCGCGCGGACTTCGACCGCGTACCGCCACTCCCAGTACTCTTTGACCATGCCCGCTCCGCTCTGGCCCGCACCGACGGCGACGACCCCCGTCAGCGCCACCGTCTCGCTGCCCGGCTCCAAGTCGGTGACCAACCGCGCGCTCCTGCTCGCCGCGCTCGCCGACGGCCCCGGCGTCGTGCGCGGTGCGCTGCGCAGCCGCGACGCGGACCTGATGGCGGCCGCGCTGCGGGCGCTCGGCACCACGCTGGTGGCCGGAGGTGAGAGCGCCGCGGGGGTCGACTGGCACGTGACGCCGGGCCCGGTCCGCGGCGGCGTGAGCATCGACGCCGGCCTGGCGGGCACGGTCATGCGGTTCGTACCACCGATGGCCGCGCTGGCCGACGGCCCGGTCCACTTCGACGGCGACCCGCACGCGCGCAAGCGCCCGATGGGGCCCATCCTCGACGCGCTGCGCTCGCTGAACGCGCGGGTCGACAACGACGCGCTGCCGTTCACGATCATCGGGCCCGTCACGGGCGGCGAGGTGACGCTGGACGCGTCGGGCTCGTCCCAGTTCGTCTCGGGGTTGCTGCTGGCGGCCGCGCGCTTCGAGAAGGGCGTCACGATTCGCCACGTGGGCCCGCCCGTGCCCTCGCAGCCGCACATCGAGATGACGGTGCAGATGCTCAGGGCGGCCGGCGTCACGGTCGACGACGGCGAGCGCGACGTGTGGCGCGTCGAGCCGGGCCCGATCGCGGCGAGAGACGTCACGGTCGAGCCCGACCTGTCCAACGCGGCCCCGTTCCTGGCCGCCGCACTGGTCACGGGCGGCACGGTCACCATCCCGGCATGGCCCGCCGAGACCACCCAGCCCGGCGACGCCCTGCGGGGTCTGCTCACCTCCATGGGCGCCACGGTCACCCGCACGGCCGACCTGGTCGTCACGGGCACGGGCGAGATCACCGGCATCGACGCAGACCTGCACGAGGTCGGCGAGCTGACCCCGACGATCGCCGCGCTGGCCGCGCTCGCGCGCACCCCGAGCCGCATCCGGGGCGTGAGCCACCTGCGCGGCCACGAGACCGACCGCCTGGCCGCGCTGGCCACCGAGATCAACCGCCTCGGCGGCGACGCCGAGGAGACGGACGACGGCCTGGTCATCCGACCCCGCCCGCTGCGCGGCGGCACCTTCCACAGCTACGACGACCACCGCATGGCCACCGCTGGAGCGATGATCGGGCTCGCGGTCCCGGGAGTGCGGGTGGAGAACATCGCGACGACCGCCAAGACCCTGCCGGAGTTCGTCCAGATGTGGGCGGCGATGCTGGACTCCCGATGACGACGGCCTTCCGGCCGCTGCCCGCCGCTGGTTTCATGGGGGAAGCCCCGGGCACGTCGGAGAAGGGCGAGACGTGACCGCGCGCTGCCCGCACCCACCCGCCGTACCCGGCCCGCGTCACCGAGCACCCTGTCACCGACCGCAGAGGGGAAGCGAGCGTATGGGAGCGGACCGCTGAGAAAGCGGGAGTACGACGAGGACGACGTACGGGTCAGGCCGGGCAAGGGGTCACGGCCGCGCACCCGGATCCGTCCTGCGCACGAGGACGCCGTCGGAGGGTTCGTGGTGGCCGTCGACCGGGGCCGCTACACCGTCCTGGTCGAGCCGGAACGCCCGAAGGGGTCGGCCCAGAAACGCAGGCACCAGCCTCAGCGCCGCCTGGTGGTCGCCATGAAGGCCCGCGAGCTCGGCCGCAAGGGCATCGTCGTGGGCGACCGGGTCGCCCTGGTCGGCGACGTCTCCGGCCGTCCCGACACCCTGGCGAGGGTCGTCCGCGTGGAGCCGCGCAGCTCGATGTTGCGCCGCTCGGCCGACGACACCGATGACACCGACGGCATCGAACGCCCGGTCGTCGCCAACGCCGACCAGCTCGTCATCGTGACCGCCCTGGCCGATCCGCCGCCCCGCCCTCGCATGATCGACCGCATGCTGGTGGCCGCGTTCGACGCCGAGATCGAGGCTCTGCTCTGCCTCACCAAGTCGGATCTCGCCCCGCCCGACTCCCTGGTCGCCCTGTACGAACCGCTGGGCGTCTCGCACGTCGTCGTGCGCAAGGGCGGCTCGCTCGACGAGCTGCGCGACCACCTGACGGGGCGCATCAGCGTTCTGGTCGGCCACTCGGGCGTCGGCAAGTCCACCCTGGTCAACGCCCTGGTCCCCGACGCCAACCGCGCGGTCTCCCAGGTCAACGCCGTCACGGGCCGCGGCCGCCACACCTCCACCTCGGCCGTCGCCCTGGAGCTGCCGGAGGGCGGCTGGATCATCGACACCCCAGGAGTGCGCAGTTTCGGCCTGGCCCACGTGTCGGTGGAGACGGTGCTGGCCGGGTTCCCCGACCTGGTGGAGGGCACGGTCGACTGCCCGAAGGGCTGCACACACCTGGGCGACGGTTGCGCCCTGGACGCGTGGGTGGCCGCCGGCAATGCCGACCCCGCCCGCCTGGAGTCGCTCCGTCGCCTCCTGTCCAGCCGCGAGGGCTCACCCGACGACGCTCCCTGACCCTTTTCACGTGCCCTTGCGTGCTGCCTTTTCGGCGGTCAATGGACGGGCAAAAAGTACGGATTGCCAGGGAAGATCAGCGATATCTCTCGACATGACGTACTTACCGCTGACAGGGAAAAGGGATACCGGTTACCAGAAAAGAGACGTTGGTGACTGATGTTCGGTATACGACTCACGGTAGCGTGGGCGACCGTGCAGGGTTACAACGATGATCTTCGCCTCGCGCATGTCATGGCGGACGCCGCCGATGACCTGACCATGCGGCGGTTCAAGGCGGTCGATCTGAAGGTCGACACCAAGCCCGATCTGACGCCGGTCAGCGACGCCGACCGCGCCGTGGAGGAGGCCATCCGGGGCACGCTGCGCCGTGCCAGGCCGCGCGACGCGGTCGTGGGAGAGGAGTTCGGCAAGACCGGGTGGGGCGCCCGGTCGTGGATCATCGACCCCATCGACGGCACCAAGAACTACGTGCGGGGCGTGCCCGTGTGGGCGACCCTGATCGCGCTCATGGAGTACGGCGAGGTCGTCGTCGGCCTCGTGTCGGCCCCCGCCCTCGGCAGACGCTGGTGGGCGGCCGCCGGGGGCGGCGCGTGGACCGGCAAGAGCCTGACCAAGGCGTCCAGGATGACCGTGTCGTCGGTCTCGACCCTGGAGGACGCGTCGTTCTCCTACTCCAGCTTCGGCGGCTGGGAGAAGACGGGCCGGCTCGACAACTTCCTCGACCTCGGCCGCGCCTGCTGGCGTACGAGGGCGTACGGCGACTTCTGGTCCCACATGATGGTCGCGGAGGGTTCGGTGGACGTGTCCGCGGAGCCCGAGTTGTCGCCGTGGGACATGGCGGCGCTCACCGTGATCGTCGAGGAGGCCGGCGGCGTGTGGACCGACGTGGCGGGCGTGAAGGGTCTGGAGGGCGGCAGCCTCGTCTGCACGAACGGCACCCTCCACGACGAGGTCGTCCGCCGGCTCAACGCCTAGGACCGGCCTCGGACTGGATGCCGGCGGTTGCGGCGTTCAGCTCCCGTTCATCCTCGTACGTCACATTTCCGCCATACGTGACACCGCTGGGCGGATTGTCATGTCCCAGCGGATCCTGGTCCCAGAAGTTCCCCCGGTAGACCACGTTCTCCAGCGGCGGCCCCACCACGAGGACGGCCGTGTTGTCCGCCCGCAGGACGACGTTGCCCTCCACCGTCACCCACGAGGCCCCGTAGTCGGTGTAGAGCCCGAAGTTGTACGGCGTGTGCGTGTCCTTGATGACGTTTCCCTGGACGAGCGCCTGGTTGTCCGGGGAGTCGCCCTGCGGCCCCGACAGGTAGACGCCGCCCCCGTCGGCCAGCACCTCCATGGTGTCCGCCGCGAGGTTGCGCAGGATGCGGGCACCCTGCCCGGAACCCACGACGATCCCGCAGTGGGGCACGTGGGCCACCTCGTTGTGCGCGACCACGCAGTCGCGCGTGCCCGACACGGAGATGCCCGGCGCGCCGCTGAACTCGAGCCCGATGTGGTGCACGCGGTTGTCCTCGATCGAGGTGGCCTGGCTGCCGGAGACCTCGATGCCGGCGCCGGACAACGTGTCGAACGCGCAGCGGCGCACCGCGAGACCGGCGCCGCCGGTGACGCCCAGCCCGGAGGCGCCGAGCCGGGTGAACCGGCACCCCTCGATCGCCACGTTCTCGGTGGCGTCGAAGGTGACGCAGGCGGGGATCGTGACGGAAGCCGCGGGATACGTCACGGACGCCCCTTCCCCGATGACCGCCGTCTCGACGCCGCCGCCCTCGTAGTAGCCGGTGCCGTGGTAGTGCAGGAACCCCTCGGCCGCGCTCGGGCGCAGCCAGGTGGCCTCGGCGAACACCAGGCCCCAGAACGACACGTCCCGCGCTCCTGCGACGCTCACCAGGCGCTCCAGGACGGGTGCGACGACCCGCGTACGAGAGGGGTGCTCCCCGGGGCGGGGCAGGTACATCAGCACGTGCCGCCCCGGACGCGACCGGTCGAGCACGAAGGTGCCCGGCTCGGCCAGGAAGGCGGCGTCGTTCTCGATGCGGGTGGGCAGGCCGGGCCCGCTCGACGACTGACCCTCCCACGTCGAGTTGTACAGCTCTCCGGCCCATCCGAAGGCGGGCTGTGCCATGGTGATCACCGTCTCGTCGCCGTCGCCGGAGACTCCCGCGACCCCGCAGCGGGCCTCCGTCCAGGGGTAGACGCCACGGAAGACGAACTCGACGTCCGCGGGGCTGCGCCAGCCGAGCGGCTCGCCGCCGCCGGTGACGTAGCCGGTGGCGGTCACGCGGACCTCGCCGGGCAGCCCGGGGAGGGCGGCCCGCTCGGCCCTGCGCCCGTCGACGTAGAGCTGGCGGGTGTCGAGCTCGCCGACCTCGGCCACCCAGACGCCGTCGTGTTCCTGCCAACCCGTGATGACCCGGCCGCCGCTGATCACGGGCTCCTCCTGCTCGGGGGTGCCGTAGCCGTACGCCTGGAAGGTGATCCCCGAGTCGGCACCGGTGAGCTCGAGCGGCCGCGCGAGCGTGTGCACGCCACCCTTAAGGTGTACGACGGCGTCGCCGCCGGCCTCGCGGGCCGCGGCCCTGGCGCGGTCGAGGGTGGCGAAGGGGCGCTCTGCCGATCCGGGCCAGGAGTCGTCGCCGGAGGGCGCGACATGGAACTGGAACATCTGAACCACCTTTGCTGTTTATGCCGTACACGAAGTAGTACACCATAAACGAGGGAGGGCGCACATGGCGAGGGGCAGGGCCGACGACCCCGACCACGGTGTCGAGCTGCTGTGGCGGGCCGGCGACCGCGAGCCGAGGCAGGGCCTCAGCCTGCCCAGAATCGTGCGCGCCGCCGTCGAGCTCGCCGACGAGGAAGGCCTGGCGGGCCTGTCGATGCGGAAGGTCGCCGACCGGCTCGGCTTCACGACCATGTCGCTCTACCGCCACGTGCCCGGCCGCGGCCAGCTCGTCGACCTGATGCTCGACGAGGTTCTCGGCGAGCACCCGCAGCCCATGGAGGCGGGCGGCTGGCGGGCCCGGCTGGAGGCCGTGGCCAGGCACGCGTGGGAAATCCGCAAGCGGCACCCGTGGCTGGCCGAGGTGCGCGGCAGCCGCCACGTCCCCGGTCCCAACGCCGTCGCCCACTACGACTACATGCTGAGCACGCTCGCCGGCACGGCGCTGCGCCCCTCGGAGGTCATCGCGGTCGTGGGCATGGTCGGCCGGTTCGTCGACGCCGAGGCCCTCGTCCTGGTCGAGACCCGGCGGGAGGAGCGGCGCAGCGGGGTGTCGGAGGAGGAGTGGTGGGGCTCGCGCGACTCGCTCTACGAACGCCTCGACCGCTATCCGACGCTCTCCCACCTGTGGACCGCGGGCGGCTGGGACCACCCCGAGGACTCCTTCGACTTCGGCCTGCGCCGCCTGCTCGACGGCGTCGAGGTTCTCGTCCGGAAGCGTGATGAAATGCGTGATGGAATGTGTACGGAATGCGGCGGCCCGCTGGAGCCGGCCCCGTCCGGCCGCCCCCGCGTCTACTGCTCACGCGCCTGCCAACAGCGCGCCTACCGCAGACGCAGGAGCGGTTAGAGCGCCAGCACCCGCCGCGCCGCGTCCATCAGGGCGTCCCGGTAGCCGCCCCCGAAGAGCACCACGTGCACGAGCAGCGGATGCAGCTGGTGCAGCGGCACCCGATCCCGCCACCCCTCCGCGAGCGGCCACTCCTCCCGGTAGGCCCCCAGCACCCGGTCGAGGTACGGCAGCCCGAACAGGTCGAGCATGGCCAGATCGGTCTCCCTGTGCCCGCCATGGGCGGCCGGATCGACCAGCACCCCCGACCCGCCCGACCACAACACGTTCCCGCTCCACAGGTCACCGTGGATGCGCGCGGGCGGCCCGGCCGGCCCAGCCACCTCGGCGAACCGGTCCACCGCCCGCTCGACCAGGCGGACGTCCCGCGCCGGCAGCCGGGCCCGCCGCAGGAACGGCAGCACCCGCCGCGAGGCGTAGAACGACGGCCAGTCGGCCGCGGGGGTGTTGTCCATCGGCAACTCGGCGATGAATCCCGGCCACGGCGCCCCGAAATTGTCCGCGCCCTCGCGGTGCAGCCGGGCCAGCTCACGCCCGAACCGCTCGGCCGCCGCGGCGCCGGGCGGCTCCTGTCGCACCCATGACAACACGAGCCGGTCCGGCCCGGCCTCGATCACCTCGGGCACCGCGATCGCCTCGCCCAGCCAGCGCAGCCCGGCGGCCTCGGAGGTGAACACCTCGGAGCGGCGCCGTCCGTCCTGGCCGCCCTGGCCGCCCGCCACGGAAGCCTCGGAGATCGGGCCGCTCTTCACGAACACCTCGCGCCCGTCGTCCAGCACGCCCCGCTGGAGCCGCCAGCCGTGCGACGAGCCGAGGTCCTCAGCCAGTCTCATCGCCGAGCTCATCGGCGATGTGCTTGGCCACGCCCTCGGATGCCGCCTTGACCAGCGCGAGCACCTCCTCGAACCCCTCGGTGCCCCCGTAGTACGGATCGGGCACCTCGGCACCCTCCGGCGCGGCGGGGTCAAAGGAACGGAACAACCGCACCTCCACCTCGTACGGCGCCATCCGCCGCAAAGTGGACAGGTTGTCCCGATCCATGGCCAGAACCAGGTCATAACGGGCGAACCAGTCGCCCGCGAACTGCCGCGCCCGGTGCACCGAGCCGTCGTACCCGTGCCGCGCCAGGAGGTCGAGTGCCCGCTCATCCATGGGATCCCCCACGTGCCACTCGCCGGTCCCGGCGCTGTCGACGGTGACCCGGTCCCCCAGCCCGCGACCGGCGAGCGTCTGGCGGAGCACCACCTCCGCCATCGGAGAGCGGCAGATGTTCCCCATGCACACGAGGCATACGCGATACGTCATAGCTCCCATCATGAGGGTGACCTGGTGCGTTCACCGAACGTTCACCCTTGCTAGGGGTCCGAGTCACCTTCGCTGCATAGCTTCATGGCGACTAAGGACCAAGTGGGAGGAAACCCAACCGTGAAGTATGCAGGCCGGCTCGCCGCCGTCGCCTTCGTCGGCGCGCTCTCGCTCGCTGCGTGCGGCACAGACAACAACACCGGGGCCACCGGCACCACCGCCGCCACCGAGGCCGCGGCTGACAGCGGTCTGAGCGGCACGATCAACGCCGCGGGCTCCTCTGCCCAGGCCAACGCGATCGACCAGTGGAAGAAGGAGTTCCAGGCCAAGAACTCCGGGGTGAGCATCAACTACCAGCCCAGCGGGTCCGGTGCCGGCATCCAGGCGTTCATCCAGGGCACGGTCGCGCTCGCGGGTTCCGACTCGGCCCTGAAGGACGACGAGCCCGCCAAGGCCGACGCCCGCTGCAAGACCGGCAAGGCCGTCAACATCCCCATGGTGACCGGCCCCGTCGCGGTCGTGTACAACCTGCCCGGCGTCGAGGGCCTGCAGCTGTCGCCCAAGACGCTCGGCGGCATCTTCAACAGCAAGATCACCAAGTGGGACGACCCGGCCATCAAGGCCGACAACCCCAATGCCACGCTCCCCTCCACGCCGATCCAGGCCTTCCACCGGGCCGACGAGTCGGGCACGAGCGACAACTTCACCAAGTTCCTCGAGGCCACCGCCGACTGGCCGTACGAGGCCGCCAAGGCCTGGCCCGCCGAGGCCAAGGGCCAGGGCGCCAAGGGCTCCGACGGCATCGCCTCCTCGGTCAAGGACACCGAGGGCGCGATCAGCTACGTCGAGATGTCGTACGCCGACAACTCCCAGCTCCAGAAGGCCAAGGTCGCCAACGGCTCCGGCGAGTTCGTCGAGCTGACCCCGGAGAGCGCGGCCAAGACCGTCGAGACCGCCGAGATCAAGGGCACCGGCAACGACCTCGCCCTGTCGATCGACTACGCCACCAAGACGCCGGGCGCCTACCCGATCGTGCTGGTGACGTACGAGATCACCTGCGAGAAGGGCCTGCCGGCCGAGGAGTCGAAGCTGGTCAAGTCGTTCCTCACCTACACCGCCAGCGACGAGGGCCAGGCGGCGCTGAAGGACCTGGGCTACGCCCCGCTGTCCGGCGAACTGCTCACCAAGGTCCGCTCCACTGTCGAGGCGATCTCCTAAGAGCTGATGACCACCAGAACGGAAATCCGTGAGGGCGGACCGGCCACGAGCCGGTCCGCCTCGCGGCGCAGCCATGGTGAAGCGCCCTTCCGCTTCCTGTCCACCGGGGCCGGCGTCCTCCTGCTGGGGATCATGGCGGCCATCGCCGTCTTCCTCATCGGGGAGGCCATCCCCGCGCTTCGGGCCGACAAGGGCAACTTCCTCACCGAGCTGACCTGGGACCCGAACAGCAGCCAGGTGTTCGGCATCGGCGCGCTGGCGTTCGGCACCGTGCTCAGCTCGGCACTCGCACTCGTCATCGCCATGCCCATCGCGGTGGGCGTGGCGCTGTTCATCTCCCACTACGCGCCGCGCCGCCTGGCCGGCCTGCTCGGTTACCTGATCGACCTGCTCGCCGCGGTGCCCAGCGTGATCTACGGCCTGTGGGGCGTGGCCTTCCTGGTGCCGCTGCTCAGGGAGCCGTCGCAGTGGCTGAACGAGCACTTCGGCTGGTTCCCGCTGTTCGCCGGCGAGGGCGCGATCGGCGGCAAGACCATGCTCGCCGGCGGCATCGTGCTCGCGATCATGATCCTGCCGATCATCGCGGCCATCTCGCGCGAGGTGTTCCTGCAGGTCCCGAGGATGAACGAGGAGGCCGCGCTGGCCCTCGGCGCCACCCGCTGGGAGATGATCCGCATGGCGGTGCTGCCGTTCGGCCGCCCCGGCGTGATCAGCGCCGCGATGCTCGGGCTGGGCCGGGCCATGGGCGAGACCATCGCGGTCGCGCTGATCTTCCCGGCGACGTTCGGCATCAGCTTCCAGATCCTCACTCCGCAGGGCAACAGCATCGCCGCCAACATCGCCAACGGGTTCGGCGAGGCCGGCGACATCGGCCGTGGCGCGCTGATCGCCTCAGGCCTGGTGCTGTTCGTCATCACCCTGCTCGTGAACATGGCCGCCCGCATGATCATCAACCGGCGCAAAGAGCTCATGAAGGCCGACACATGACCACCATCCAGCACATCTCGACCGGCCGCCGGCTCAAGGACCGCATCGTCCAGGTGCTGGTCTATCTGGCGTTCGCGCTGGCCGTGGTGCCGCTCGTGTCCGTGCTCTGGCTGGTGGTCTCCAACGGCCTGGCGCGCTTCGACATGACGTTCCTCACCCACTCGATGCGCGGAATCGGCGCGCGCGACGTGGGCGGCGGCGCCTACCACGCCATCATCGGCACCCTGGAACAGGTCCTGCTCGCCTCGCTCATCTCCGTCCCCATCGGGTTGCTCACCGCGATCTACCTGGTCGAGTACGGCAACGGCGGCCGGCTGAGCCGGGCCATCAGCTTCTTCGTCGACGTCATGACCGGCATCCCCTCGGTGGTCGCCGGCCTGTTCGTGCTGGCGTTCTGGATCCTGTTCCTGGGCATGCCCTACTCCGGCTTCGCCGGCGCCATGGCGCTGTCGATCCTCATGATGCCGACCGTGGTCAGGTCCGCCGAGGAGATGCTGCGGCTGGTGCCCGGCGACCTCCGTGAGGCTTCGTACGCGCTGGGCGTGGCCAAGTGGCGCACGATCCTCAAGGTCGTGCTGCCGACCGCGTTCACCGGCATCGTGACGGGCGTCATGCTGGCCGTGGCCAGGGTCGCGGGCGAGACGGCGCCGCTGCTCCTGACGGTGTTCTTCACCGACTCCATCAACAACGACCCGTTCAACGGGCCGCAGATGGGCCTGCCCCTCTACGTCTTCGACCAGGCGGCACGTCCCAACGACACCGCCATCGACCGGGCGTGGACCGGCGCCCTCACGCTCATCCTGATCGTCATGCTGCTCAACCTGGTGGCGCGTCTGATCGCCTGGTGGCGTTCACCCGCCAGGCGCCGATAGGGGGTAACCGCAGATATGTCCAAGCAGATCCAGGTCTCGGGCCTCGACGCGTACTACGGGTCGCACAAGGCGATCGAAGACGTGTCGATGACCATCGAGCCGCGCTCGATCACCGCGTTCATCGGCCCGTCCGGGTGCGGCAAGTCGACGTTCCTGCGCACGCTCAACCGCATGCACGAGGTGATCCCCGGCGCTCGGGTCGAGGGCAAGGTCCTGCTCGACGGCGACGACCTGTACAGCAGCAACGTCGAACCCGTCTCCGTACGCCGGATGATCGGCATGGTCTTCCAGCGCCCCAACCCGTTCCCCACGATGTCGATCTACGACAACGTCGCCGCCGGCCTCCGCCTCAACGGCCGCGTCAGCAAGGCGCACCTCGACGACACCGTGGAGGAGTCGCTGAAGGGCGCCAACCTCTGGAACGAGGTCAAGGACCGCCTCAGCAAACCCGGCGCCGGCCTGTCCGGCGGGCAGCAGCAGCGGCTCTGCATCGCGCGGGCCATCGCGGTCAAACCACAGGTGCTGCTGATGGACGAGCCGTGCTCGGCGCTCGACCCCATCTCGACGCTGGCCATCGAAGACCTCATGGCCAAGCTGAAGGACGAGTACACGATCGTCATCGTCACCCACAACATGCAGCAGGCCGCCCGGGTCAGCGACAGGACCGCCTTCTTCAACCTGGCCGAGCAGGGCAAGCCCGGCAAGGTCATCGAGATGGACGAGACGTCCCGCATGTTCACCAATCCGTCCCAGAAGGCCACCGAGGACTACATCACGGGACGCTTCGGTTGATGAACCGACAGCAGACGGCATCCACGATGAACGGGGACACGAGGACCAAACCCGTACTGCTCATCGCCGACCCTGACGGCGCCGTCGTGGACGCCCTGGCGGCCGCCCTCGAACGTGAGGGCGTGGCCGTCACGGGCGCGCCTGACGGCGCCCAGGGGCTGCTGCAGGCCGGTGCCCTGCAGCCTGACGTGGTGCTCGTCTCGGCCACGCTGCCGGTCATCGACGCCGTGGACTTCGTTCGCGCCGTACGCCTCGCGCGGGCCGTACCGGTGCTGCTCGGCGTCGGCGAGGGGCACGCCGAGCAGGCCGTACGCGCGCTCGCGGCCGGGGCGGCCGCCTGCGTGGCCAGACCCTACCGGGTGCCCGAACTGCTGCCGTTCATCCAGGCCGCCTCCCCCGATTCGCACAAGGTGCTGGCGGTGGGTGGGGTCGAGCTGGACGTACAGGCCTACCAGGTGCGCGTGGCCGGACGCACCGTGCACCTGCCGCTGCGGGAGTTCGAGCTGCTGCAGTATCTGATGCGCAACGCCGACCGTACGGTCACCCGCGAGCAGATCATGCGTCACGTGTGGAACGCCGCGGCGTCCACGTCGACCAACACGATCGCAGTGCACGTCAAACGCCTGCGTGCGCGCCTGGGTGACGAGGACGACCAGCTCATCCAGACCGTACGCGGCGTGGGCTACCGCCTCGTCACTCCGAGCATCTCCGGAAATCCCGCATGATGCGCTCGGTGACGCCTTCGACGGTCGCGATGCCGTGCCACACCTCCGGGCTCCCCTCGGTGAGCACGGCAACGGCGTAGTCGCGGCCGTCACCCCTGATCAGCCCCACGCTGATCGTGGCCCAGCGCTTGGTCGACACGCGCCTGAGCCACCCGTTCTTCAGCGCCGCGCGCTCACCCTCGCACGTCGCGGCGCTGATCCCCCAGGCCTGGCCGTCGACGACCCGGCCCATAAGGTCGAGCACCTGCTTCCGGTCCTTGGCCCTGAGCGGGCTCTTGCCGGACACCAGTGCCTGCATGAGGCGGATCTGGTCCGCAACGGACGTTCGGGTGATTCCCCAGCAATAGAGGTCGAGGCAGTCCCCCGGAACTCCCTGCGTGTGTTTCAGCCCCAGCTTCTCTCCCGCCCTGGTGAACCCGGGCGCTCCGCCGATGCGCAGCCAGAGGCGGTCGGCGGCGTGGTTGTCGCTGTAGCGGATCATCAGTTCGGCGTCGTGCCTGACGGCCGCGGGGAGCTTCGTCCAGGAGGTGTCGAGCAGGAGCGCCATGAGGATCTGGACCTTGGCGGTGCTCGCCGTGATCAGCCGCTCGCCGGGACGGTAGCGGTAGACCCGCCCGGTCTCCAGCTCCTTGACCATGGCCGTGACCGGTCCCGGACGGCCCCGCAGATAACGGTCGAGACGTTCGGTGATCTCCTTGGCCGGAATCGGCGGCAGCGCCTCCTCGCGCGCGCTCCGCTCGAACCTTCCCCGCGCTTCCCGGTGCACCTCGGAGGACGTGGTCACGTCCAGCACGGCCGGCAGGGCGGCGTGCATCCTCGCGGGCACGGGCCGGGGCATCGGGACCAGCGGCAGGAGCAGGGCGAGAATGATGACCAGTCGTGGTATCGCTCTCACACCAAGCGCGATCATCCGAGCATTATCACGACATATCACAACACGCCGCTAGACCTGCTACGAGCGGGTCGCGCGCCGGGAACAGGACGGCACCTGAGCCCGGCTACTGGTCCGGCTGGCCGAAGACTCCGCCCAGGAGGCCCGTGCCGGAGATCCGTGGTCAGCGCGAGGTGGGCAGGGGGACGTCCGGGGTGAAGTGCAGGTCGTCGATGTGGGCGACGGCGTAGTCGATGGCGCCCATGACCACGCACTCGTCCCCCAGCGTCGAGGCGCGCAGCTCCGGCGGGCGGATGCAGGCGCGCTCCAGGCGTTCGCGCAACCTGGGCAGCAGGACGTCGGCCGAGCGGGAGAAGCCGCCGCCGAGCACGACGACCTGCGGGTCGAGCAGCAGGACCATCGCGCTGGTGCCCACGGCCAGGTCGTCCACGTACCGTTCGACCGCCGCGAGCGCCACCGGGTCGCCGGCGCGGGCGGCGGCCAGGGTGAAGCCGGCGGCGTCCGCCGGAGAGGTGTCCTCGGGGATGACCGGGCAGTTCTGCAGGTGCTCCGAGGCGTCGAACAGTTGCGCCTGCGGCAGCATCGCGATCTCCCCGGCCGCGGCGCCGAAGCCGCGGTGGACCTTGCCGTCGATGATGACCGCCGCTCCCATCCGCCGGCCGACGTGCAGGAACACCACGTCGCTCGCGTCCCGCGCGGCGCCGCGCACGGCCTCGGACTTGGCGGCCAGGCGGCTGTCGTTCTCGACGAGGACCTCGCAGGGGAACATCCCGCGCAGGTGCCCGGCCAGGTCGAGCCCGGTCCAGGCGGGGATCGCGGCGCAGTAGCGGATGCGTCCCTCGGGGGTGACCACGCCGATGGTGCCCGCCGCGACGATCCACACGTCGTCGATCGTCTTGCCGCCCAGCGCCAGGCAGCTCGCGACCGTCCGCTCGATGGCGGCCAGCCGCTCGTCCAGGGGGGTGTCCGGCTGTACGGGCTGGCGGGTCTCGGCGAGGATCTCGCCGTTCAGGTCGGACAGGGCGGCGCGGATGTTGTGGCCGCCTATGTCGAGCCCCACAAGGTGACCGCTCGTCGCACGGAAGCGGTAGCGGCGGGCGGGCCGGCCGATCGTGCCCTGGGCGGGCGGGGTCTCCTCGACCCAACCGAGCCGCATGAGCTCGTCCACGACCTCCTTCGTGGAGGGACGCGACAGGCCGGTGCGCTCGGCCAGGGCCGACAGCGTCAGAGGGCCGGCGCCGCGCAGCGTTCCGATCGCGGCCAGGGCATTGAGCTGCCTGAGCCGTGACAGGTCGCCGCCGCGGAGTGTGGCTGCCATCGTCCGTCCTAACGCAGGTTTCCTGTGCAAGTCGCTTCATTATGCCAGCAGCCGAGTGCGCAAAGATGACCAGGATCGCAAGATCTGCGCAGGAATGAGCATTGACCCGCAATCTGGGCTGGTGCTAATAATGAAAGGCTCCTTCGTAAATATGTGAGAGGTGGAGCCGATGCCGTTCGTGCACGTGGGGAAGGCGGGAAGCGCCCGCGTCCCGGCGCTGGTCCGTTCCGAGGGGACCGGTCGATGATCGTCCCCAAGCCCTTGCGGTACGAGCCGCGTCCCGGCCGTTTCGTCATCGACAGGGAGACCGCGCTTACCGCCGACCCGGTGCTCGGCCCGGTCGCGGCGTGGCTGCGCGGTGAACTCGCCCCGGTGACCGGAGGCGAGCTGCTGCCGTCGAGCGGCCCGGGGCCGGCGATCAGGCTCGCTCTCGGCGACGGCCTGCCGCCGGAAGGCTACCGGCTCACCGTCGACCCTGGCGGGGTCACGCTCGACGGCGGATCGGCGGCCGGGGCCTTCTACGGGGCGCAGACCCTGCGCCAGCTCCTGCCGCCCCACGCCTTGCGCAGGTCAGGGACGGGCGAGGCGCTGGAGCTGCCCGCCGTGCACGTGGCCGACGAGCCCCGCTTCGCCTGGCGCGGCGCCATCCTCGACGTGGCCCGGCATTTCATGACCAAGGCAGACGTGCTGCGCTTCATCGACCTGATGGCCCTGCACAAGCTGAACGTCCTGCACCTGCACCTGACCGACGACCAGGGCTGGCGCATCGAGATCAAGCGCTACCCGCGCCTGACCGAGATCGGCTCCTGGCGCGAGGAGAGCCAGGTCGGCTGGATGGGCGAGATGGACGGCCGGCCGCACGGCGGCTTCTACACCCAGGACGACCTCAGGGAGATCGTCGCCTACGCCGCGCGCCGCCACATCTCGGTCGTGCCCGAGATCGACCTGCCCGGCCACACCCAGTCGGCCATCGCCGCTTACCCGGAGCTGGGCAACGTGGACACCCCGCTGGGCGTGGGCACCACGTGGGGGGTCGGCTCCAACGTGCTGAACGTCGAGGACGCCACGATCACGTTCTTCAAGAACGTCTTCGACGAGGTGCTGGAGCTGTTCCCCAGCCCGTACGTGTGCGTCGGCGGGGACGAGTGCCCCAAGGACCAGTGGCGGGCCAGCCCGTCGGCCCAGCGCCGGATCGCCGAGCTGGGGCTGCGCGACGAGGACGAGCTGCAGAGCTGGTTCATCCACCAGTTCGACGCCTACCTGGCCGAGCGCGGCCGGCGCCTGGTCGGCTGGGACGAGATCCTGGAGGGCGGGCTCGCGCCGGGCGCGGTGGTGGCCGCCTGGCGCGCCGACGTGGGCGCGGTGGCCGCCGCCCGGGCCGGTCACGACGTCATCAACTGCTCCAACACCGCCGTCTACCTCGACTACCGGCAGAGCCCGCTGGAGGACGAGCCGCTGCCGTTCAGGACCGTGCTCACTCTTGAGGACGTCTACGCCTTCGAGCCGGTCCCCGCCGAGCTGCGCGGAGACCCGGCCGCGGGACGTGTCCTGGGCGCCCAGTGCGGGATCTGGACCGAGCTGATCGACTCCACCCGCCACGCCGACTACATGGCATTCCCCCGGCTGGCGGCCTTCGCGGAGACCGTCTGGTCGGGGCCCGAGCGGGACCTGGCCGACTTCCGCCGCCGCCTGGAGGCGCACCTGCCGCGCCTGGACGCGATCGGGGTCGAGTACCGGCGCGAGTCCGGCCCGCTGCCCTGGCAGCGTCGACCGGGGGTGCCCGGCAGGCCGGAGGAGCCCGCGGAGTGGCAGGCGACGCTGGACTCCTGGACCGCCAATCTCAGAAACCCCCGATGAGCACCCGGACGGCGGGTCCCCGCGCGGGCTCCGGCGCGGCCCTCGGACTGGCGGGCCGGGCCGCGGACCTGTGGCGGCGCACCGTGCCATGGCGCTGGCTGACGCCGAGCACGGTGCTCATCGCGGGGGTGATCGGATTCCCCGCCCTCTACATGGTCTGGATGTCCTTCCTCGACATCAGCAGGATCGGGCTGGTCACGGGGATGGCAGGGCTGGACAACTACGCCCGCCTGCTCGGCGAGGACGCCCTCAGCCTCGTCGTCGGCAACACGCTGCTGTGGCTGGTGATCGTCGTTGGGCTGACCATGCTGCTCTCGCTCGCGCTGGCGCAGTTCCTGGCCAAGGACTTCTTCGGCCGCAAGTTCGTCCGGCTCGCGCTGGTGGTGCCGTGGGCGACCTCGCTGGTGATGACGGCGACCGTGTGGCGCTTCATCTACGAGGGCGGCAACGGCCTGCTCAACCGGATGCTGATGGACCTGTCGATCATCTCCGCGCCCGTCGACTGGTACAAGGATCCGGCCACGGCGCTGTACTCGGTGATGGCCGTGGGCATCATCACCTCGATGCCGTTCACCACGTACGTGCTGTTGTCCGGGTTGCAGACGGTGCCGCACGACGTGCTGGAGGCCGCGCGGATCGACGGCGCGAGCGCGTGGGCGACCTGGCGACGGGTGACGCTGCCGATCCTGCGGCCGTCGATCATGATCGCTCTCGTCCTCAACATGCTGCACGTCTTCAACGCGTTCACCGTCATCTGGGTGATCATGGGCAAGACGGCCGGCAACCACGCCGACACGACCGTGACGTGGCTGTACAAGATCGCGTTCACCGCGCAGCTCGACGCCGGTGAGGCGGCGGCGCTCGGCGTACTCAACGTCGCCTTCCTGCTGCTGCTCATCCTGGCCTTCGTGCTGGTGCTGCGGCCGCACCGCAATCCCTCGGCGAGCAGCGAGCCCTCCGCTCCGTCGCCCGCCGTCCCGGAGCCTGCGCCGGTCGCGAGCCAGGTGGGTCCGCCCGCCGGGCTCCCCAGGAGCCCCGAGCCGGGGCGGCGGAGCGGACGGCCGGCGGCGCTCGCGCGGGCGGGGCGCGGGTGGCGGCGGATCCGTCCCGTCGTGCTCCCGTTGATCGGGTTCGCGGTGGCGCTGTTCTTCATCGCGCCCTACGCCGCGATGTTGTTCGGCTCGCTCAAGACCGACGCCGAACTGTTCGCCGTGCCGGCGAACTACCTGCCCGAGACCTGGGCGTGGTCCAACTACGCGGACGTGTGGCGGCGCATCCCGCTGGCGGACTTCTTCCGCGTCAGCCTGACGATCGCGCTGGCCTCCACGGCACTGGTGCTGGTCCTCGCCGCACCGGCGGCGTACGTGCTGGCCCGCATGAGGTTCAGGGGACGCACCGCGTTCCTCAGCGTGATCCTGGTGACGCAGATGTTCCCCGCCGTCGCGCTGCTCATCGGGCTGTACCGGCAGGCGGTGTTCGTCGACGGGATCAACAGCTACGGCGTGATCATCGCCATCAACTCTGCCTTCAACCTCGCCTTCGCCGTGTGGATCCTGCACGCCCACTTCAGCGCGATCCCCGTCGAGATCGACGAGGCCGCCATGATGGACGGTCTCGGCAAGTTCTGGATCATGCTTCGCATGATCCTCCCGCTGGCCGCGCCCGGCCTCGTCACCGTGATGATCTTCACCTTCATCCAGGTGTGGAACGAGTTCGTCATCGCCCTGACGCTCTTCAACGACCCGGCCGGCGGGCGTGTGCCCCTCACGGTCGGCGTCCAGCAGTTCATCGGCCTGTACGAGACCAACTACCAGTATCTCTTCGCCGCGGCGCTGATGGCCATCGTGCCGGCGGTGATCCTGTTCGCGTTCATCGAGAAGCATCTGGTGAGCGGCCTGACCGCGGGCAGCACCAAGTGACAACGAGAAAGATCGGTGTGAGATGACCTCCAGAACCAGACCACGGCTCGGCGCTCTGGTCGCGCTCGCAGGTCTCGTGCTCGTGCTGGCCGGGTGCGGCGGCGGGCCGGGTGGCGCGGACGGCGGCTCCGGCGGCCAAAATTCCATCAAGCTGGTCGTCGCCCAGTACACCGAGGGCACCCGCCCCTACTGGGACAAGCTGATCGCCTCCTTCGAGGCGGCGCACCCGGGCAAGAACGTCGACCTGCAAGTGATCGACTGGGGAAACCTGCAGAGCCAGGTGAACACCATGGTGCAGACCAAGCAGTTCCCCGACATCCTGAACATCAACCTCTTCGCCGACTACGCGGAGGCCGGACTGCTGTACCGCGCCGAGGAGGTGGTCTCCAAGGAGGTTCTGTCGGACTTCCTGCCGTCCTTCGCCGAGAACGCCTCCTTCGACGGCGTCCAGTACGGCCTGCCGTTCGTCGCGACCGTCAACGGCCTGTACTACAACAAGAAGATCCTCAAGGAAGCCGGTCTCGACGAGCCCCCGGCCACGTGGGAGGAGTTCCGTGCTGCGGTCAAGACGATCAAGGCGCTACCCGGCGGCTACGTGCCGTATGCGATGGCGCTCGGCGCCGAGGCCGGCGACTACGAGTTCGGCACCTGGATGCGGGCCAACGGCGGCGACTGGCGTACCGGTGACCGGTGGACCGTCAACGACGAGCGCGCCGTCGAGACCCTGCAGTTCCTCAAGTCGCTGACCCAGGACGGCTACACCCAGCCGAACCCCGGCCAGACCAACCGCCCCGACGGCACCTGGCCGCTGTTCGCCCAGGGCAAGGCGGCCATGGTGTACGCCTCCTTCGGCACCCGCGCCTTCCTCGACCAGGTGGAGAAGTCGGGCGTCGACTACGGCACCGCGATGCATCCCACCAACCACGGCGCCGAGCCGGCCACCCACGGCATCCAGGACTACCTGATGGCCTTCAAGAAGGACGGCAACCAGCAGCTCGTCCGCGAGTTCCTCGACTACTTCTACCAGGCCGACAACTACGCCGAATACCTGAAGGTCGAGGGCCTGCTGCCGACCACGTCGTCCGCCTCGGCGATCATGCGCGAGGACCCGAAGGTCAGCCCCATCGTCGACATGGTGGCCAAGGCGCGCTTCGACCCGACCTCGCAGCCGGTGTGGGCCGAGCTGCGCGGCACGGTGGCCGCCGAACTGGGCACCGCCGTCGGCCCCAGCGGCGACCCTCGTGCGGTGCTCGACAAGTTCCAGCAGATCGTCGAGCCCTCATGAGCCGTTTCGCCCGCTGATGGTAGGTATTCGCACTCGATATCCGCACCGCCAGGGCTGGACGCCGCACCAGGCCCGCTCGGGTCCGTGCCTGGTGAGCTCGCCTCGCCCCGCGCCGGAGGGGGGAACAGGCAGCGATGACGCCCAGCGTTTGAACCGCTCATAGCAGGTCTCCAAGGAGCGTACCGCTCGAGGACGTCCCGCCGGTCCGCGACCGCCACAGGATAGTGTTGATCACTTCCCGGCGGTCCAGCCAGGGACATCCCCGCCCGGGCCACCTCGCAACCCGTTGGCGGCATGGGTGCGGGTTCCGCCCACACGACCGACGAGTTACGCCTCGCCGCGTCGTCTGCCTGTAGGGAACGTCCCCATCCGCGGCCTGTGGGAGGCCGGGGACGGGACGGCAGGGAGCGTGCACACCATGGACCAGGAGGACGTCAGCGCCACCCTGACCGTCGCCGTGCCCGCCGCGAGGGTGTTCGCGGTGCTGGCGGACCCGGCGAGCCATGCCGCGATCGACGGCACCGGCTGGGTTCACGAAGCCGTCAACCAGGCGCCGCTCGCCGAGGTGGGGCAGATCTTCCGGATGGACATGCATCACGCCGACCATCGAATGGTGACTACCAGGTGGTCAACAAGGTCCAGGTGCTCGACCCGCCGCGCGCCATCGGCTGGCTGACGGGCCATGACAAGGGCGACGGTCAACTGGAGTTCGGCGGCTGGATCTGGCGGTACGACCTCACGCCGCTCGGTCCGTCCAAGACCGAGGTCACGCTCACCTACGACTGGTCGGCGGTGCCCGACTCCTCCCGGGCATACCTCCAGTTCCCGCCGTTCGGCCCCGACCATCTCGCCAACTCGCTGCACCACCTGGCCGAGCTCGTCTCCGACAGGTGACCGGCGAGCGACCACCCGCACCGGCGACCTTTACCACCCGCACCGGATGCGACGACCAGCACCGGCGACCTTTGCCGCCCGCACCGGATGGCTCGGACCGGCGATGACCACCGGCACCTGAGACCCCGGACGCAGGCGACACCCTCTGGCTCCCACCCCACTCTGAACGACGCCCCGTGGTCGTGCCCGACCGGTGCGGGCCACCGGTTCACCCATGACGACATCTCGCCGGCGGGAGACGTTGATCGCTGCACTCCGGCAGGACACGGCCCAGCCGTGCACTTCGACCGAGGCCGGACGGGCTGCCCCTCCGGGCACCGTCCGCCACGCCGAACGCGCACCCCCGGCCCCGCAACACCAGCATCGATTGACGTCGCGCCGCCAGCAACGGAGCGAGGTCAACCATCGAAGCCTGACCACCACCCCAACCCGTGATCATTCGGTCAGAGCGCTAGACGCGAGCGGCGACCAGCTTCGCGATGGAATCGTCGTCACACGTGTCCCAGAAGTCCCCGACGACGTCTTCCAAGTGCTGGACCGACTCGGCCCGGAACAAGACATCCTGATATTTCGTGATGTCGTAATGCGTGGTGCCCATGGCGGACAGGTCCAGCGGCCTGATGTCCATCCCGCGGAACTCCTCGATCTCCCCGTACGACGACAAGATGCCCGCCCCGTACGCCTTGAGCTCGCCGGTCTCCTGCATGACCCCGAACTCCATGGTGAACCAGAACACCTTCGACACGAACTCCAGCGCCTCCTCCCCCTCGACGCGCCGTGCGGCCTGGCCCGCCAGGCGGTAGAGGGCGGCGTACCGGGGGTGAGCGAGCGCATTGGCATGCCCGATCACCTCGTGGATGACGTCGGGCTCCGGCGTGTAGAAGGGCACGGAGTGATGCCGGATGTACTGCGTCGAGTGGAAGAACCCGTCCGCGAGCACTCCGTAGAAATCCCGTAGCGGCACCAGGCCGGCCGCCGGCAGATAGCGGAAACCGGTCAGCGGCTCCAGGAGCTGGGACACCTCTTCCAGTTGCGGGATCCTCTCCTGAGGCAGCCCCAGCCTGGCGGCGCCGTCGAGATATTCCGCCGTGGCGTACTTGGCGTGTTTGATCCCCAGTTCCCTGGTGACGGTCGCCCACACCCCGTGCTCCTGCTCGGTGTATTCGGCGATCGGGATGGGCGTGCCCGGCTGATAGTTGACCGCCAATCCCGCGATGGCGTTGCGCCGCGACCGATACACCGGATCCGCGAACCCCGGATGCGAGGCGGACAACTCAACCACCACGGAGCCGTCCGCCTGAGCCGCGACTGGGGCGAAGTACTGCGCTTCCTCGAACATGCCCCACATGACAACAAGTCCCGCTTTCACTGGCAAGAGCGACCAACTTGACTGGGCGATACGCTAGTTCTCGCATGCCAGAACACGCATTTCCTGGACGAATCGCACAGCCGCGGAGGATGCCCTCGTGGACGATCTAGACGCCCGCCTGCTCGTGACCATGCGAGCCCACCCTCGCGTCGGCCTGACCGAACTCGCCCGCCTGCTCGGGGTGGCCAGGGGCACGGTCCAGGCCAGGGTCGAAAAGCTGACCGCCAGAGGCGTCATCGAGGACTTCGGCCCCACCGTCTCACCGGCCGACGCCGGCTATCCGATCCTGGCGTTCGTCTGGCTGCAGATCGCGCAGGGGCGCCTGGAGGAGGCGGTGGAAGCGCTGCGCGCCGTACCGCACATCCTGGAGGTGCACGGGACGAGCGGGCAACACGACCTGCTGTGCCGGGTCGTCGCCAGAACCACGGAACACCTGCAGGAAATCATCGCCCACATCCTGACGTCCCCCGCGGTGCAACGCACGGACTCCACCATCGCCCTGTCCACCCAGATTCCCCACCGGATCGAACCGCTCCTGGCAGACGCCGTCACCTGACGGAAAACACAAAAAAGAGGGGGTCCCGACGCGCTTGGCGTCGGAACCCCCTCCACAAAGATTGTCCGGCGGTGACCTACTCTCCCACACCCTCCCGAGTGCAGTACCATCGGCGCAGAGAAGCTTAACTTCCGGGTT